>NZ_JBQFTX010000009.1:0-209747 GCF_056538905.1 Ruegeria sp. BE10 | reverse complement strand
CCTGCAAAACACGAGCATCGGTATTGCCAGGCCCCGGACCAGCAGCCAGTGTCTCGGGGATCTCAAGCGTGGGATAAATCTGAAAAGTCATTCGATCCTCCTTGATCGTCGGCGTGATCAATCACGCCCAAATATCGCGTTGTGGATCAGAAAAGCCTTGCTTGCATCATTGCGCAACGTAACTTACTACTGCTTTGGGACTTCTAATAGGATTAGAAAAAAACTACCCGTTTTGGCAGAAATACCGCAGTATACCAAATTATTTCCTATACTTACGGGTAGTTTTTTGGGTTTTTGGGTGTAAAATCAATGGCAGAGCCTTCACAGCAACCGATTAACGTTATGCTTGCCGACAACAATCCACTGGTATTGTCGGCCATGTCCGAGATTTTCGAGCGTGATCCACGATTCTCTCTGGTGGCAACATCAGCAACCGCCGAAGGCTTCTTGGGCGCGGTTATGAGAGTTCCGGTCAAGGTCTGCGTGATCGCCTGGAATTTGCCGGTCTTGGGCGCCGCCAAATTGATCGAGGTTCTGCGTGAACAGGAGAACGCGCCCCGTTTCGTCGTATATGGAGACGATGCCGGAGACGTGCCGCGCCTTGCTATGCAGGCAGGAGCTGCGGGGTTCGCATCCCGGTCAGGTGAGGTCGATGTTTTGCTGGAAACTTGTTCGGATGTTGCCCGAGGCAAAATGGTTTTTCCGTTCATCGATGTTCGGAAAATGCAGCAGGATCCAATTCACAGCCTGTCTCGTAAAGAGCGCGTCATCCTTGAAGCGTTGGCCAAGGGCCTATCCAATCGTGAACTTTCGAAGGACCTGCAAATCTCGACAAATACAGTCAAATTTCACCTGAGCAACATCTATGAAAAGCTCTCGGTTAAAAACAGGGCGCAAGCGATTGCATTCTACTATTCTTCTGGCGCTGCCTCAGATTAACAGATTTGCACCTATGGCCGAGCATTTACTAGCTATCACGCAATATGTGGAAGCCCAAGCAGGCCAAAACGCTCGAATTCAAGCTTTCAGAACGTCGCAGCAAACAGGTCGCCACAAAGTTCTTCGCCAAGATGCTGGAGGTCAACGGCCTCCCACGAAAGATTGTCATCGGCAAAAGCAGCACAAACACTGCGGGTATCAAAGCAATCAACAGAATGCTCAAGGGTTTTGGTTGCCCGATACCAATAGAGATGGTCAGGCGGAAGTACCTGAACAATATCGTCGAACAGGACCACCTGTTCATTAAGAGGCGAACAAGACCGATGCTTGGAGTTAAGGCCTTCGCATCAGCCGAGGCAAGCTTGGACGAGATCGAAATTGTGCACATGATTACTCCGAGCCCGTATTTTCAATTCGTCGAATTGCATTAAAAGACCTGCCTGCTGTCAGGCTACGCAGACGCTTTCATCGCTTTTGAGTGGCGACGGAACGCGATGCAAACTCCATGAGGCGCCTGAACTTTGGGCAATCCATATGGGTCTCTGCCGGACAATCCGCCACGTGACGCAACGCATCGCGTAGCCGGGTGAGACCACGGATTTGTTCATCAAGAGTATCTGCGCGCAGGTGCAATTCAGGGCGTGGCAATTGCGGAGTGCCATCATTGGCGAACATGTCCTTGATCTCAGCAAGTGAGAATCCCGCCATTTTTCCTAAAGAGATCAAAGCAAGCTGCGTCGCGACGCGTATCTCGAATTGCCGTCGAAGCCCATTCCTAGCGGCGGACTGGATCAGCCCGATCTCCTCATAATAGCGCAGTGTTGAGGGGGGGACGCCGCTCCTTTTGGACAGGACGCCAATATCAAGAAGTTTCATAGTTGACCTCAAGTCGACTTGAAATGGCAGGATAGCTCCTCACTGGCACATGAGACAAGAGAGTTTACGATGACTGATACAGTGCAGGCGCAATCTTCCATTCCCATCCTGATCACTCTCGCTGCAGCGACATTGACCGCCTCATTGGGTATCAGTATTGCCGCGGTAATGCTTCCGACGCTGACGCGTAGCTTCGCTGCGACAGTTTCAGAGGTGCAGTGGGTCGTACTGGCTTACCTGACATCCGTGACCATCACGATCGTATCCGCCGGGCGGCTTGGCGATCTATTCGGCCACGGTCGCTTGCTGATTGCTGGTCTCATCGTCTTTATTGCAGCGTCGGTTCTGTGCGCTATGGCCCCGAGCCTGGGCTTGCTGATTACTGGGCGCGCGTTGCAGGGGCTTGGCGGAGCGATCCTGATCGCGCTTCCAATGTCTATCGCACGTGATTTTGTCCCGACTGAGCGGTTGGGTACGGCAATGGGATTGCTTGGCACGACTTCTGCTGCGGGGACTGCCCTGGGCCCCTCACTGGGCGGTGTGTTGTTGGCGATGGGCAACTGGCGCATGGCATTCTGGTTTCTTGCCGGCTTTGCTGGTGTCACGCTTATACTGTCTGTCACCGCAATCACGCGCGATTCTGAACGTCCGACAGTATCCTGCCGAGAATTGGATTTTCCGGGAACCATAGTGTTGGTTATTGCACTGGCAGCCTACGCTCTGGCAACCAGTGGCGGAGCCTCACGTATCCCCGTGCCACCGGTTGCATTGTTTTCTGCTGCTCTGATCGCAATCGTCTTTTTTGGGCTTGTCGAAACCCGTGTAGCTTCACCGCTGGTGCCGATGAAATTGCTCCGCGACCAGAGGACAAGTATCGGGCTTTTTTCGAACCTTCTGGTCAGCGCAATCATGATGTCCACTTTGGTCGTTGGTCCGTTCTTTCTGGCATTTTCTCTGGAATTGAACGAAGCGATCATCGGTTTGGTTATGGCAGTTGGGCCGCTGGTCGCTGCGCTCTTCGGCGTTCCGGCCGGATGGGTGACGGACAGGCTTGGTGCGCATCGCGCGATGACCATCGGCCTTGTGCAGACTACTGTTGGTCTGCTGTGCCTGGCGTACCTGCCGGGATACTTCGGTGTCGGCGGCTATCTGGCCGGACTCATCATGTTGACGCCCGGCTTCCAACTTTTTCTTGCCGCTAACAACACGGCGGTTCTGATCCACGCCGCCAAAGAACAACGTGGCCGGCTCTCTGGCCTTCTCGGGCTCTCGCGGAACCTGGGTCTGATGACGGGTGCCTCTGCAATACCCGCGCTATTCGTCAACATAGTCGGGAAGGGAGATACCACTAATGCTCCGGCCGCAGATGTTGCCTATGCTTTTTCGATGACTTTCACGGCCACTGCATGTTTGACCCTGATTGCCCTGGGGTTGGCAATTAGCAGCCGAGCCTGGCGCGCCCGCAATGCGCCGACCCCCGCCGAGTGACGTTGCCGAGAAAGGTAATCCGCGTATTGCGGGGCGATTGTGGAGGAGCCAGAATTCTTGTTTTCGGATCGAAGCGGCCTTTGAAGTCACTACGGCAATGCAAAGTGGACGGGCAGGGTTGCTGATCCTCCCCCTCTGAAGTGGTCCGCCGTTATGGTTAAGAAAATGAAGGAACCACATGGCGAACAAGCGACCGAAGCCGGAAGAGATTGTATCAAAGTTGCGGCAAGTTGAGTTATTGATGGGCAAGGCATGTCCCGTCTGGATGCTTTGGACCGGTGGCTTGAAGCCATGGAATCTTCTGGAATCCCGTTGTGAGGCACCCTTTACTGATCATGCTTGGATTGCGTGCCGGCATTTCTTTCCTGTTCCGACTTGTAAACACTGTTGGGGACCGGCATACATGTTCACGCCATAATCAAGAGACTGGCTATTCCGTACAGCCCGGCAATGACGGCTCGTTTGTTTGCGCAGCAGGTGAGTTCGTACCCGCCTCAGTTTTCGGTCGCCGCAAATGGCCGGTCAGGTGAAGCCTCACCACGGCTCATAACGGCCTTGCCTAAGTCCGCTATGAGCCGGATGGGTTACATCATCAGTGCCTTTCCTACCAATGCTTGCTTGTTTGGATATTGCGAAACATCAACACCGCGCTCCATCAGTGCTTCGCTAAGTTCTTCCTCGCTCAAGGCTTCGATCGCTTCGGTCGTCATCTTCATGAAATTGATCCGGCGCTTGGGCAGGCCGTTTGTGTCACCAAAAACGTGTCGATCCTCAAACGCGAACTCATCCGCGTATTTGGTCATGAAGTAGGTTAGGAAGGTGTTTAGGCTGGTTCGAACACGGGGATCATCCGCCATCAAATCCGAGGATGCATCAAGCGTTTCTCGCATCAGGGTTACCCAACGCTTGGCCCCTTTGTCGTTCATCAGGGCCATCGCGTTGTGGGTGTGATGGAAGCTCAGCCGGAACTCTGCGCCGTGATAGTACGGGCCGCCGCCCATGACATCGATCCACATTGACGCCTGGGTTGTGACATGGTGGCTCAGCCCACCGACCCGTTCAAACACGGACGTGAACCAAGGCTCATCGGCAAACACACGTTCATAGAACCTATGCACGATGCCGACGATGGGCTCTTGCCCGAGGACGGAATAGAGTTGCCAAAACTGAATGGGCTTGCTCAGGTCACCGGGGGCCGTCAGCGAGACAACCTCTGCCATCCGGAGTGCTTCCGGTGGTAGCAGCCCCTTATCGATTGCCGACTTAATATAGGCCTGCTGGATTCTCTCGCTCATATAACCATGGCGGGTCGGAAATTTGGGGAGGTCAACACGGAGCATTGGGCGAATTCCTAGAGCGTCTTGATGCCAGAAAAATGATGGCTGGGGCAGGGCAGACCGTCACCGTCCAAATGCCTTGCGGTACTTCTGGATAAAGAGTTCTTTTCCTTTCATCTTCCGTGTGACCCAGTCGCCGACAGTCGCAAAGAGCCAACTGTTTCCGATTTTGGGGCCAAGCGGAACGAGGATCGGTGCCATTTTCCAAGGCGCGTAGGGCTTTTGTTTCTCTACCGGTTGCCCGCTGAGGACCTGTTTCAGGGTCTTGATCAGCCAAGGGTTCTGACGAGAGATCGCAACAATCGTCATACTGTCAGCGACGTCGGCTATGTCCCCGGCGATGAAGACATTTGGGTACTCGGACGGGCGCAACCAGCTATCCGTCTTAATCCGGCCAGAGGGCGTCACGGTCACCGCGGGCAGCGTTTGCGCCAATGCAGTATTTGGTTTGGACCCGATCACGGGGAAGACCAGATCAGCTTCGATAACGCGGCCATCTGACAGTTTTACTGATCCGGCATAAGGTTTGTCCGCGTGCTGCAGATTCTCTGCCCTTTGACCTACCACGACGTTCACGCCGGCGCGTTCCAGCTTGCGTTTGAGCTCTGCCCCCAGCTTGACGGGATACGTTGGAAACAAGCTGTTGTCAGACGAAACCAAAGTGATGCCCTTACTGGGCTGTGCCGCTGCAATCTCTCCGGCCAACTCGGTACCGACGGGGCCGGCCCCAACGATGACGACCGATTTCGCAGACGCCAGCCGAGCGCTGACATCGGCACTGGCCTTGCGAAAGTCATCCATACTTTCGCCCGCCGGTTTGAAAGGGGCTGCATAAGACGAACCAGTTGCCAGGACGATGTAATCCGCAGGGTAAGCAGAGCCGTCTTCCAGCGTTACCTCGGATTGAGTCACAGTAGCGGCACGGCCGCGGATGACCCGTCCATTCTTCAGCAAGCGGTCGTAAGGCAAAATGATCTGATCCAGCAGATCGGGCTCTAGTAGCGCACGAATGGCCGCTGGCGGCTGCATGAAAGCCTCTCGCTGCTCGATCAGAGTGACATCAGCATATTCATCCAACTCTTTTGCGACTTCAAAGCCGACGTACCCACCGCCAACTATCACGACTTTCTGCTTGTCCATTCTGTTCCTCATTGCTTTCCATTCGTCTGAGCCGTAATTAGAAACACAAGATCACAACGACAAGTACGGTCATTTGGGATACTGTTATGGCGCCTGTTGAACCGGATGAAAATTGCCTCATTGAACCTTTGATTGAGGCGATATCGGGTAAGTGGAAGCTCTTGGTCATCTATTGGCTGGCGCAGGAAACCTCGCGGTTTAATCAACTGCAACGAAATCTTGGCAGCATCACGCACCGGACGCTGACCCGCCAGCTTAGCGAGTTGCAAGACGCCGGGTTTGTGTCGCGCAAAGATTTCAAAACGATCCCACCGCATGTGGAGTATAGCCTCACACCTTTGGGCCTAAGCCTGATACCAGTGTTACAAGTTATGCATGATTGGGCAGCGGCAAATGTGGACAAGCTAGCCACCAGGAAGTGAGGGCTTCGTACGTCAATTGTTGCGTATTTGCAGGAGAAAGAAGAATAGTCTGAGGCGCTGCGCATCAATGTTCGCTTGTGAATAAGCAGAAACGCTGCACTGGACACTTTGATCAAGGTCAGCAAAGGGCGGCTGGCTGCGATCATTCCTCTCGTAACAACGCTTCATTTCGGTATTCTGTAGGGGTTTTGCCTGTTTGCGAGCGAAAGGCCCGATTGAATGGCCCAAGCGAAGAGAAGCCAACGTCAAAAGCAATGCTGAGCACTGTACGCTCGGCCATTTCCGGCTTTTCCAGCATCGCTTGCGCCTCGTGAACGCGAAATGCGTTCACGAAGCTGGTGAAGTTGCGGTGTCCCATTCCCTGATTGATCGCAGACCGTAGCCGATGCTCTTGCGTCCCGAGTTTGGCCGCCATTTGTGCTACGGTCAGCCCTTCCTCTCTCCAAAGACCTGCAGCCATCGCAGTATCAATACGCTTGATCAATGCCGCTTGCGCAGCGTTCGGGTTTATGTCGCGCTGCGAGGCAGCAGAGTGTTCGATCCAAATGTCGGGTGCAACACGCACCGACCAAACCAGGAACGCCGCTGCAGACAGGCAAATTGCTGATGCCTGTAGGGGGAATACCCAATACGGAAGCACCTGATCCAAATGGGTGATTTCAATCACCGTGATGATTATGCCAAGGGTCAATAGCCAGACCAGAAACCAACGGCGAAACCGGCGGCGTTCGGCAATCAAATCTTCGACCTCGCCTGACACAACAATTTTCAGCATGTGCAAAAAGAAGATCAGCACGCATGCGCCACGAACCACACCGAGTGGAAACTGCAGCTGGGTCAACCAGCTTGTCCCAACGATAAGAACCGCGACGGTGATCTGCCAGGGTCGAATGACAACGTCATCCTGAAACAGCTCAATCGCGGCCCAATAGATCAGAACCGGGATCACGCCCGCGATCATCACAAGTACAAACCGGATTGGCCCCTCGCTCAGATCGATACCCGGAGAGGACACGATCACATAAGGGCCTAGGCTCAGGCACAGCAGCACGACGGCCAGACTTTTCCGGGTTCGGGGTCCGCTTGCCAGAAAGATCACAGCACAGAGAAAGAGAACGCCAACGGCGCTGCCACGCAGGAAAATATCGAAGACCGCTAAATCAGACATCACGCGCATAAGCGAAGTGCGAATTGGCTTGCCGGTCAATGGCTGGACCATGTCGAAACTGAAAAATCCTCGCCGAAAACTCAATATGTCCATCGTTTTTCGAAATCAGAGAGCACCGGAAACCCGCCTGCGTCAGGTCGTTTTGCATGTCCTTTCGCACTTGGAGAAGCCAATGACACATCTCACTACACTGCTTTCCGTCTATGCAAATGTCTTTGGCGGAGACTTCTTGCGCTATGTTTTGGGCGCAGGCGGTACGTATCTATTGATCAATGTCCTTCTGGCACGTCGGCTTGCCGCGCAAAAAGTCCGCCTGTCGGATCCACCCAAGGGCCAGATCCGTCGCGAGATCCTGGTAAGCCTGCGGACCGTTCTGATCTTTACTGCTGCTGGTACATCAATCGTGCTGGGCGCCAGGGCAGGGGTCATCACGATATACCAACAGGTCGCGACATTTGGCTGGGCCTATTTCGCGTTCAGCATCGTGGCGCTGATCGTCCTCCACGATGCGTGGTTTTATTGGACACACCGCGCGCTGCACTACCCGCCGCTGTTTCGGCGGTTCCACCGGTTGCACCATAAATCACACCAACCTACGCCCTTCACCTCCTATAGCTTCGATGTCGGTGAGGCTGTGGTAAACGCGGTCTACCTGCCTTTGGTATTGGTTCTCCTCCCGGCGCATCCATTGGCGCTGTTCGTTTTTGTAACCCATATGATGCTGCGCAATGCAGTGGGTCACTGCGGGATCGAGATCTTTCCAGCCGATCACAAAGGCCGCCCTGTCTTCGGCTGGCTAACAAGCGTCACCCATCACGATCTGCATCACGCCCATGCCGGTTACAACCTCGGCCTGTATTTTTCGTGGTGGGATCGGCTGATGAAGACGGAACATCCCAAGTACCTCACCGAGTTTGCCCGCGTTGCGCCGCGCATCCGGCCTGTTGGTCTGAAAGCAGCACTTCTGTTTGTAGCGATTGTTGGGGGGCTGGCAGCCAGTCGCGGCGATGCCTTCGAGCTCAGCGGTCGCTACGCGTCGCCCGGGCTTGGTATCATAGTTGAATTCGAGGATTGTGGCGGGGATAGTGCCACCAGATGCGGTCGGTTGCTCTGGAGTTGGGAGGGGCAGACACCCCATGCGAAGATAGGCGATTTGATCCTGACGGGTCTTGTGTTCAACGGTACTGCCTGGGAGGGAATGCTGCGGGACCCAGAATCCGGGCGGACATATCGAGGCACAATCAGACAACCGAGCCAACATCGGCTTATCCTCAAGGGCTGCGCCGGCATCATCTGTGCAACCCAGACATGGCACTCTACAAACTACCTTCGATCCGTACTTTCTGAACACGGAGGTTAACTTCACGCATTGCGCGTGAACACGTTACCAAATCGGCGTCGGGACCTTAATGCGATAGGCGGCTTTGTCAAAGTTGCGCAGCAGGGCCAGTGTGTTCCATGGATGTCTCCTGTGGGCTGAGCTTATCAAATGACGTAAATTGAAGTAACGTATTCTGGTTAACAGCAGGTCTTGTTTTTAAGATGGAAAAAGTGCTGGGACTTGGCGGGTTTTTCTTCAGATCTGAGGATCCTCCCGCGTTGGCAGAATGGTACCGCGATCATCTGGGAATTGATCTTGTTCCCAATGATTATGAAACGCCCTGTTGGACACAGGAAGCGGGCGAAACTGTCTTTGCCCCGTTCGAGAAGGTGACCGAGTATTTCGGAAATCAGGAAAAGGAATTCATGTTGAATTTTCGTGTTCGCGACATTGAAAAAATGATTGCGCAGTTGGAATCCAAAGGTGTCGAAGTGCGTCGCGATCCAGATTCTCCTTATCCGAATGGCAAGTTTGCGTGGCTCAATGACCCTGAAGGCAATCCGATTGAGCTTTGGGAACCTGCTTAATTTCAGGGCCCACTGGTTTAATTATCCCGATCCTGTCGGCGTAATAAAGCGCCGCGAGTTTCTGTGCTGCACAATGACTGGATTTCTTCAGATGATCGACAGGAAGATATCGGTCCTCCGGGCGCAATGCGTGTTGCAATTGCAGAACCACCGTATCGCTCCAAACATCCAAATTGGTTGGCTGTCGGATTTGCATGTACTCGCGCGTCCTTGCAGCATGTATCAAAAGGACGGAGGTAATAATGATCTATGCAATCACGATCTATGGGGAGGCAGGTGTGTTTGAGGCGCTGCCCAAAGACCGCCAGGATGAGGTAATGTCAGGCCACGGCGCGCTGCAAACGGCGTTAAAGGATCGGGGAGAGTTTGTTTCGATAAAGCTGATGCCGCCGACCTCTG
Source organism: Ruegeria sp. BE10 (assembly GCF_056538905.1). NCBI lineage: Bacteria > Pseudomonadati > Pseudomonadota > Alphaproteobacteria > Rhodobacterales > Roseobacteraceae > Ruegeria > Ruegeria sp. BE10. Next base: position 200,070 of record NZ_JBQFTX010000009.1, on the reverse strand, counting down.
CAGTGATGGTCGAACCGGCCACCAGCGAGGGCACCGCGCCGCTGATTACCGACGGTCCGTTTGCCGAGACGAAGGAGAACTTCCTTGGGTTCTACGCCGCCGATTTCAAAGATCTTGATGAGGCTTTGGAATACGCAAAGATGATTTCCTCGCCCGTTGCGCGGCTCGAAGTACGGCCTGTGGCCTGGGCCGGGGGTGTCATTTCATCGGAGTAGCTCATGTCGGACTGGCTGGAGGCCACATTCGCCCAACAGCGCCCACGTGCCATTGCGGCCCTGACGCGGGTGTTTCGCGATATCGATACGGCCGAAGAAGCCTTTGCCGATGCGTGCCTTAAGGCGCTGACGGTTTGGCCCAAGGATGGCGCGCCCCGTGATCCGTTGGCGTGGCTGCTGACGACCGCCCGCAATGCGGGTCTTGACCATGTCCGCAAATCCCAACGCCGCGCGGCAATTCTATCGCGCCACACAGAGGAGTTTCAACCAGCACCCACCGAAACACCTGACCCTGATGAGATGCGCGACGATGTCTTGCGACTGTTGTTCGTATGTTGCCATCCGGAATTGGATCAACGGGATCAGATTGCCATCGCTCTACGCGTGGTCGCAGGGTTGAGCGTCGACGAGATTGCCAGCGGATTCCTGGTTAAACCAAAGACAATGGAACAGCGGATCACCCGTGCCAAAAAGAAGATTGCGAGCAACTCGGTCGCTTTTGAAACGCCCAGCCCGGCAGAGAGGGGAGCGCGGCTGGGTGAAGTTTCCCTGATGGTCTACCTGATGTTCAACGAAGGGTGGTCGACTTCGGCCGGTCCCAAACAGATGAAGCTTACATTGTGTGAAGAGGCCATCCGCCTCGCCCGCCTGCTTGTGGCGTTGTTCCCGGCCATGGGTGAGCAGTCCGCCTTGTTGGCGTTGCTGTTGCTCCAGCACGCCCGTCGGCGGGCACGTATCGATGCGGATGGAAAGCTTGTCGCGTTGGACGATCAGGATCGCGACCTTTGGGACCGTTCGGACATCGCCGAGGCAACGGGCCTTTTGCAAAAAGCCCAACGTATTGGTCATCGCGGGGTCTATATCATCCAGGCCGCAATCGCTGCGGCCCACGCCCACGCGGCCTCATCTGAAGACGCCGACTGGGCCTTGATAGAGAGCCACTACGCCGCCCTTCATGCGCTGCAGCCGACCCCTGTGGTTAAACTCAATCAGATCGCTGCACAGGCCAAGTTGCACGGCCCGCAATATGCGTTGAAGGCGATGGAGGTAGTTGCAGATGATCTGACCACCTATCGCTGGTATCACGCGATGCGGGGCAGTCTGTTGCAGGAAACTGGCGACCACATAGCCGCCATCGCCGCCTTTGAAACCGTGATGACACTCGCTCCAACGGGCCCTGAACGCGTTGTGATCGCGGATAAAATCGCGATCAGCCAAAAAGAATTGCGCGGCGTGTAGGAAAGCCGGCACCTCGCGCGTCCTTGAATCAGACCCGTATGTGGCGGGCACAACCAAGGGAGACACCCATGAGTATTCTAGAGATGACAACTGTCGGCAATTCCGGATGGATCGGGCATTCCGGACCGGATCAGGGCAAAGCCAAAGCCTTTTATCAGGATGTGTTGGGCTGGGCGATAAACGACATGCCGATGCAGGACGGGTCGAGTTATTCGGCCGCAGTGGTAGGCGAGACGCCCATTGGTGGCTTTTCACCGATGCCTGAGGACAATGGAAGCTGGACGATCTTTTTTACCGTGGACGACGTGGATGCAAGTGTTGCAAAGGCGCAAGCCAAGGGTGCTGCGGTCATTCAGCCTGCGATGGATATGCCGGGGGTCGGGCGCATGGCGACGCTAACCGACCCGCAGGGCGCGCGGTTCGCGCTGATTACCTATGAAAGCATGGCGTCCTAAACGTCGCTCGAAAGGAGGGATCAGATGGAACAACTGCCCCAAATTGCGCTGATCGTGACAGCGGTGTTTGTCTTGATGAGCATTCCCATGGCAATCGCCGTTGGCGTGCGTCGTGCCAGGACCGGGATACTTTTGCTCCATGGTGAGGATGAGGGACTGCTACGCCTGATGCGGGCACACGGGAACTTCATCGAATATGTCCCGCTTGCCCTGCTTGCCCTCGCGGGTGCCGAGATTGCGGGAACGGCACCCTGGCTCATAGCTGTCTGTGGTGGGGTTCTGCTGCTAGCCCGCCTCATCCACTACTTCGGTTTGCGCGCATCAGCAGAAAGCAAAGGACGCGCAATTGGGGCGGCCCTGACGACCTTGACTATGATGGTGCTGGCTTTCGCCATCCTCTGGCAACTCGGCACAGCCGCCTGATGCCGGTAGATGAAAACCTTAACACTCGTGTGCGCGATGCTTTGGCCGCGCATGCGGGCATCTCCGAAAAACGGATGATGGGCGGCCAGTGTTTCTTTTTAAACGGCAACATGCTCTGCGGCGCGCGCCGTCACAAAGATGGGGTCGGTCGGTTCATGTTCCGGGTGGGTAAGGCGAACGAGAGCATGGCGCTGAAGGATCCAATGGCTAAGGAAGTGATCCATGGAACCCGTAAACTGGGGGGCTTTGTACATGTTGAAGAGGGCGACTGCGATGACCCAGCATTGCGACGCTGGGTAGAACTTTGCCTCGAACACGCCGCAGCCCTCCCGGCTAAAGACTGAATGGAGGATGTGATGGCTACATTTGAGAGTTTCTCGTCTGAGGCACTTGGTTTTCTTGAGGGTCTTAAGGCCAACAACACGAAGGATTGGTTCGCAGCGCACAAGACAACCTACGAAACCCAGTTGAAGGGCCCCAGCAAGCATTTTGCCGACGGCATGGCTGGCGCATTGCAAGACCTGACTGGGCAGGGCCACCGCAGTAAGATCTTTCGCATCTACCGTGATGTCCGGTTCTCCAAGGACAAGACGCCCTACAACGCATACCTGCATATTGCGTTCATTCCGCAGGGCAACGCTGTTCAACCACCGATGTGGTTCTTTGGGCTATCGCCCGAAAAACTGTCCCTTGGCTGTGGGGTATTTCAGTATGACAAAAATGCACTGGACGCGTTCCGCACGGCAATGGCTGGTCCAAAAGGGGCAGAGTTGATCCAGCTCACTGAAGATATGCGACAGGATGGTTTCCGGATCGAGGACCCAGAATTGAAACGCGTTCCGACTGGCTTTGACAAAGATCATCCCCACGCAGAGGCATTGCGCCGCAAGGGCTTTGCCGTTTGGACGGACGTCGGGGCTCCTGCGTTTGTTATTGAACCGAACCTCATAGAACGAACGTCTGCGCTATTCGGGAAACTCATGCCGGTGTTTCAATTGCTTTCCAGGGACATGTAGCCAAGAATTTGCGCTCGCAGCGAGCGGCAGCTTAGACGAGTTGCACTGCGGCGAAGTAGTCCTGTTCCGGATCGCCGATCAGATTGTCGAACGGCATTGCAAAACATCGCAGCGGGCAAGCGCTGTTTTTGACTTCAACCTCTCCCAATTCCTCGAGCCTGACATAAATGCGAGGGCGGATTTGATCTTTTGCAGCGCGCGAAAGGCATATTCCACCCGGTGCCGCCAACCGGGCACCTCAGCACTAAGTCCACAGCGGTCCAATCCTGACATCCACCCTACCTTCAGGATGCTGCGGTGCGCCCCGTCGAAGGAGACATGCGCTGAGAGCACAAATTCCGGAAGTAGTTGAATTCATACATAGCTTACAATGCCACCCTGCAGCGCATTCACGATCAGCTTGCGCGATTTCGTCGAATTTCGGGAACCTTTCCGTGTTTCCTGCATCTAAAGAACCAGGAACGCACTAAAGCGAACCCGGTGAAACCCTTGGAAAGGACCAAACCATGTTCAGAAAAACCGTAGTTGCTTTTGGATTAATTGTCGCTGCCGCCCCAACTGCTAAGGCTCACGATGAACAAGCTCTCGCCAATGCCCCAGCCGGTGATCCTTATGTGAAAGTGAGCGACGTATTGCCATTGCCCGAGTTCATCCCTGGTCTGGGAACGCTCTTCGTCGACCCAACCACTCTGCCCGCAGGTCCGTTCCTCGCATATGATCGCGACGGTCGATTGTCAGCCACGGTCTACATGACACCACTCGACGATCTGCAAAACGGTGCATCATTTGACGGATTGAACATCGGTTCACACACCGTCAGCTCGACAGATATCTATTTCAATGCCGGGCATCCCGGCGTGGACAAGCCGCACGCGCATGTCGTGCTGTTTCACGACGAAAACGCAAAAGAGCGTCTGGCCGAATGATCTGTACGCGCCGTCATGCTGTATGGCTTGGGGGACTGGCCGTTGCTTCCGTCGCCAGTTCGCGGATCGCGCTTGCGCAACCGATCGCCACGGTTGAGATGCGCGGCAGCCCGCGCGGCGAACGTATCTGGTATGATCCTGTTGGACTTGCTGTGTCTTCAGGCACCACCGTCCGGTTCACCAATCGTGATCCCGGCAACAGTCATACAGCAACCGCCTATCATCCGGCGAACTATGATCGAAGGCGACGCATTCCCGCTGCGGCCGACCCGTGGGACAGTGACTTTTTGCTTCCGGATGAGTATTTTGAAGTCACCCTGATTACGCCAGGTGTATATGACTACTATTGCCTGCCACACGAAATGGCGGCGATGGTTGGTCGCATAGTAGTTGGAACCCCCAGCGACGCCGACTGGGAGGGAAGTTCACACGACAAGAGCGATGTTTCGGAAGATATTCTGACAGCTTTGCCTTTGGTAGAGAGGATCCTTTCGGAAGTTACCGTTCGCAGGGAGGACTGATCATGAAGGTCCAAACAAACCTCACTCAACAAGCAACCAGCGATGCGGCCAAATCAGAAGCTGAGCTTGTAAATGCCGCGCGTGACGGAAGCGAGCTGGCGGTCCGGGAACTTATCCGTCGCTTGAACCCCCGCCTGTTTCGCGTTGCCAGAGGTATCGTTGACAGCGACGCCGAGGCAGAAGAAGCGCTGCAGGAGGCTTATCTGTCGGCGTTCAGCAAACTGCAGGGTTTTCGTGAGCATGCCAGCTTTTCCACCTGGATCACCCGGATCGTGATCAACACGTCGCGTATGCAGCGCAGACGAGAGCGTACTGCTGAAGAGTACAACACCGTGGACGAAACCAGTGCACCGAGTGTGATTATGTTCCCCGGACAAAATTCTGAACTCCCCGACGCAACGCTTGGGCGCGCGCAATTGAGAGATTTGCTTGAATCTGCCGTTTCCGACCTGCCGCCCCATCTGCGGCTGCCGTTTCTGCTGCGCGAAGCAGAGGAAATGAGTATTCTTGCCATCGCCACCGAGCTTCAGGTCAACCCGATAACGGTAAAAACACGCCTTTATCGCGCCCGCCGCAGGTTGCAAACTACAATTGAAAACCGGGTACGGGGCGGCTTCGAAGCAATTTTCCCATTTGGCGGCAAACGATGCGCCAACATGACCAATCTTGTAGTAGCGAGATTGCAAGAAGTCGGCGTTCTATGACACAGTTCTTTCGGCTCAGATCAACCATCCTGCAAACCGCGCTCAGTTTTTTTCCCCGGCAACAACGCAAATGCGGTGGCAGATTGACAACGATCAATTCCTTCGCGCCAAAGGAAGCTTAGCAAAACCCGTGTGGTAAACCTTGCTAAAACAGCAGGAGGTCTGTTTGTCGAACCCTCAAAACCCTATTCTGATATGCTCTGCCGCGTGACGGGCGCGCTGCGGGTTGTCCTGCTTACGCCCCTGTCGCGTTCTTTGACCTTTATTGCGCAAAAACGTGAACCGTGTCGCCAGCGTCTCGACCGAAATGTTGGGCGAGGAGCTATGGCGGATGACTTTCTGCCCGGCGCTCCTGATTTCCAGCTGAACGACGGGTTCCTGATTGGCGTGCGTGGCGCGGAGTGATCAGGGTTGACCAGCGCAACACTATGACTTCGCGCAAGATCGTCCCATACCGTGTCCTGTTTCCCGCGGCATTTCTTTGCGCGTTGTTCACGATTGCCCTCTGGCCCCTAAGCGCATGGACTGATGGTTTTGGTCCAGCGTTTGAGCCTGCAATTATCTGGCACGTTCACGAGCTGATTTTTGGCTTTGTTGGCGCGGCGATTGGTGGGTATCTGCTGACGGCATTGCCAAGCTGGACAGGCCGACCGCCGGTTCAGGGTGGAGTTTTGATCACATTGTTGGCGTTGTGGGCCCTTGCGCGTGTTGCTATGGCGCTGGCGGATTTCGTGCCTTCCGGGCTGCTTGTCGTCTTCAATGCCGGGTATTTTCTCTTACTGGCGGTTGTAATCGGAACTCAACTTCTGTTGGCGGGCATCTATCAAAAGCTTGGCTTTGTGTGTGCGATAGTGGGGCTTGGTATCGGTGAATTCTTGTTTTTGACCGCGACGCTGATGGGGTCCCCGTCCAGAAGCCTGAAAATGGTTGATGTATTTCTGCTTGGTCTTGCATTGCTGATGATCAACATCGGATTGCGCGCAATTCCTGCTTTCACAGGTAATTGGCTTACTCTCCACGACCGCGTCGGGCCTTTGGTCCCGAGCACTCAGTCTTTGGTCATACCGCAGGTGCTGTTAGGTTTGGCCATTGCGGCCAGACTGATTGGCGCATCAGACTTGGCATATTTCGCGATGATTTGTGCGGCATTGGCAGTTTTGTGGTCAATGCTCAAATGGCGGACGCTGGCGATCATCGGGAACCCATTGCTTGTGGCACTGCACCTGGCCTTTTTTTGGGTACCCTTTGGTTTGATCGCCGTGGGTTTATCGGGGTTTGCACCGTCGTTCTATCCTAGGGCGGACGCCTTGCATGCCATCACAATCGGCGGAATGGCCGGAATGATTATGGCGATCGCAGGCCGGGCAGCAGCGCATACCACCGAAGGTGGCTTGAGGGCCAATTGGGGGTTTACCATTGGAGTTTGGGCGATCTGGATTGCAACCTGCATTCGCATTGCGGCACCGGTTTTTCCGGATCTTCCTCTCGTACTCTGCGTAGCTGTGCTGTGGTGCCTTGGCTGGACTGCTTTTCTGATCGGATTTATGCCTGCTCTCAGAGGAACACCACGGCGCCCAGTTTTGAGCGGCCGCAGGCATCAGACGAAAGTGAGTGCGGCATACAATGAAAGGACAGAGGGATGAAAATTGCATACGTCTCTTCGCAGAAACGGGGCGAAGCTGACAGGTTGTTATCGGAACTGGCCGATGAGCTGAACAACAACGGGTTTGAACTGCGCGGAATCGTGAAGGAGGCGAGCCATTCGCCGATTTATCAGGATGGGTGCGATATGAGCGTGCGAGTACTGCCAGATGGAGCGGTCATCCAGATTACGCAGAACCTCGGTGTCGGCTCGGAGGCGTGTAGATTGGATCCCAGTGCGCTTGCCGAAGCCGTGGCGCAAGTGGAGCAAAGCAGTTTCGAGAACGCCGATCTGTTCATACTGAATAAGTTCGGCCCCGAGGAATGCGCTGGCCGTGGATTCCGCTCGGTGATGGGCAAGGCCTTGGAACACGGTGTTCCGGTGCTGGTTGGCGTAGGGCCTGCATCCATCCCACAGTTTCAGGCCTTCGCTGACGGCCTTGCCATATCGCTGCCGGATGACGCCGTATCACTTCTTGACTGGTGCGTGACGCGCAGTTAACAGCCAGCTCAATTTGAACGGTTCCCTTGGCGCTGTTGCATTAACCGGCATTGGTAGCGATGGTTCCCGTCTGATCTTCGATCCTTGAAGCCTACGATGAGCCGGAAACCCTCCTCTATGCGAAAACCCTGAATTGTCCAATTGCTGCTGACGTCAGACACGTATGGGCGAATTCTACACCTGGCTTAAAGACGCTGAAGAGGACCCGGCGACAGCAGTCCTCAGGGGATTTTGTGCGTGAAAACTATCCGCTGCAGACCGGTGTGAAAGTTCTGGGTACGGGAATCTCAGCATCCAAACTCATCACGCTTGAACGCGCGCGAGAGCAAATGGCTGCAGTATGATTAACGGCAGTAGTGGGCTCTCATCGCAGGTTCGCAATCGTTCTGTGAACGTAAAGATCTAGCGATCAGTCTTGTCGCACATCGTAAGTCTCGCGCAACAAGCATCAAACAAATGCCTATCCTTCAAAAAAATTTCATCTGTTTTTTCGCTTTGTCCCAAGAAGCCCCTAACCTCTGCTCGAGAGGCTTCTTCCAGCTTCACACCGTTGTTCAACATGCGCCTAGGTTCGTTTGTCCCTGGGATGACCAAGTCCATCAAAGAACTTGTTTTCCCGGCTCATAGGATCTTGGGCATTGGTATGCCCCACCGTGGATTTAATTCGGCTCAGCCCGCGTTCGCACTGTGCCGCTAATGGGCGCATTTCCAGCTCAGTTGAAATCTCCAAGGCACGCTCATAGCATTTCATCGCGTCGTATTCCTCACCTGCGCCTGCATTGCTTAAGACTTCGCCCATCACAAACAAACCAAATGCTTCGTGACCGCGTTCACCACGACTGCGCGCTATTTCGAGTGCGCGACCGAGACGTTTGGATGCGTCTTCAATGCGACCGGCTTTGAGATATCCGAAGGCCAGCTGGGTAAAAACCAGGGACTTGAACAAACCAAGCCCAATGTCATCATACAACTGACAAGACTGTTCAAGCCTCGCCAGGCCCGTCTCAACCTCTCCTGCCAGGATTTCAGCAAACCCAAGAAAACCGTTCGTGAAGGGGGATAGATAGGTGAGGCCCCAAACGTCGATGATCGAACTCGCGTTGCCAAGAGTCGCACGCGCAGCCGCGATGTCACCACGTACAATCTGATAATAGCCAATATCGTAACCGATATGAGCGCGGTTGAAAGGATTGTCTTGAAGATTCGCAAGCGCGACGGCTTGTTCTGCATGATGTAAAGAACGTTCGAATTCGCCACGCTCGGCGTAAGACCAGACCAGCCAGGACCGGGCGATAATCGCAGGTGCAAAAGGCAGCCCACACTTTTCGAGCGCAGCATCGCCAGGCAGATTTGAAACAACGCGTTCGAAGTATTTCTCGGCTGTGCGCAGTTCACCAGAGGTTACGAATGTACAGCCAAGGTAAAAATCAGCCGCAACTTCCAGCGACCGATCACCGGAATTCCGAGCAATATCGCGCCCGCGTTGGGCGGCCGCCTTGGAGTCAGCCGAGCGTCCGACTTGCCACAAACTTGCGCCACGATAAACGGAAACCCAACCAAGGCGCACATCGTCTTCCAACGTGAGCGACAACTTCTCGGCTTCGTCAAGTGGATCTAGAATAGCGGCGAACTGCCCCAGTGCCCAAAGAACGTTCCGTAGCGCAAATTTCGTATCAATTGCTGCGGTTGCAGTTTCGGCATCCATTTCAAATTTTTTGCGAGCCTCGAGCGCCCTGCGGAACTGGCCTGCTGCTTCGCGCAGCGCCGAGCGTTCAACCGCGTCTTCGCCTGCTCTGCGAAACTCTCGGAAAGCACGCGGCCAATCCTCGCCAAGAAAGGCGTGATGGGCCACAATTCCTGCGGTCTCGCCATTGTTATCAGAACTTTTTCTTTCAAGCAGATCGGCAAATGCTGAGTGCAACTCGTGGCGTCGGCTCTTTAATAAAGTGGAGTAGGCAGCATCTTGGACGAGAGCATGCTTGAACATGTAGCTTGCCATTGGCGGAACGCCCATGCGGAGTATCAATCCAGATTCAACAAGTTTTTCAAGCGCTTGCAGGCAGTCCATGCCGACCTCTGCCGACAAGTCCACAATGTCTTTGTGATCGAATTCACGCCCAATGACGGATCCAATCTGAGCAATCGCTTTTGCCGACCCAAGCCGATCCAGGCGTGCTGAAAGCGATGTGTGAAGCGTGGCGGGAACAACATCCCCACTGCTCAACCCCGCCTCTTGAAATGCCTTGGTCAGTTCCTCAATGTAGAGCGGCACGCCATCGGCACGTTTAACAATTTGCGCGGCGGCTTCCTCGCTCACGTCTCCCCCAGAAACGGAGTTTAATATCCGCAAAGATTGCCGCCGACCGACCCGACTAAGGACAATCTCACGCCAATAGCCGCAGTCGTTCCAATCAGGCTGAAATTCCGGTCGGTACGTTAGCAATAACATGATTGGCGCTTCGGCGGCCTCAGAAATCATGTTTTGCAGCAGCTCCAGCGTCGACGGATCGGCCCAATGGATGTCTTCAATAACTATGATGATCGGGTGCTGCGCGCTCATACGCAGCACTTGATCTATCAGGCAGCGAATTATCGCGCGGCGCAATTGCACCGGAGGGAAATCCGGGGCATCGTAGCGCCCTTCAGTTTCTACCCTTAACAGCGACGCGATCAGAGGCACGCTTTCGGTCAACGGGATATCCGTCAGCCCAAGTATGTTCTCTAGTTTTTCAAGTTGCGCCGCTACCGAGTCCTGTTCTGCAATCCCGGCTGCTCTCCGCATCCCGGTGATCAATGGAAAAAAGGCATCGTTGGTGTGATGAGGAGAGCATTGGTAACGATAGCCGAAACGCCTGTCTCCAGAGATTTCGTGCCGCATTTCTTCTACCAATCGCGATTTGCCGATGCCCGGATCTCCGGTCAATGAAATCACTTGACCCGATCCTGCCTTTGCTTGCTGCCATGCATCACGAATTAAGTGAAGGTCCGAAGCTCGTCCAACCAATGGCGTTGAACCTTGGAACCGGGATGCTTCAAAACGTGTTTCGACAGTTGTTTCCGTGCCGACGCGCCAGGCTTGTACAGGCTCGTCAAACCCTTTCAATTCATGTTGGCCAGTGTCTTCCACTTCAAAACGGCGGCCCAAGAGTTGACGGGTTAATGGGCCAACAACAATTTCGTATGGCCGCGCCAGGCGTTGAAGCCGGTCAGCCAAGCCAGGTGTTGCCCCGATGACGGCGGCGTCATCATTCATGACATCGCCAACTATTGTTCCAATAACAACTTCTCCGCTAGCTGCACCTGCACGCGCTTGGAGTTGCCGTCCGTCTTGTGAGTGAATTTCCTGGATTGCTGCAAAGGCATCTTTTGCTGCCTTTACTGCTCGTTCAGCTTCATCTTCATGGGCTTCGGGCCACCCAAAATAGGCCAAAACGCCATCTCCGAGAAACTTGGCGACATAGCCTTGATACCGAAGGACAGCTGATACAACTGCCGACTGGTACTTTGTGACCAGATTCCGCATCTCTTCGGGGTCCAGCTGTCTTGAGAGGACAACGGAATCCACAATATCAACGAACAAAACAGTAAGCAGCCGCCGCTCGGGTGCTGCGTTTTCAATCGTGTCTTTCTTTACGGCTTGTGCCGCTGGCGAAATGGCCGCAAGCAGGCGACGACGGTGCCCAAGGCTGAAGCCAAGGTCTTTCAAGTCCTCGTCATTCAGATGGCGCAGAGTCTCAATGTCGACGTCGTTTTCTTCCAACAACGAAGCATAGCTCTCCAATCCCAGGCGACTCAGCCAGGCACGCAATCGTTGATCCACGTTGCCCCCCTCAGGTTTTTCGGGCTTATTGTATCACATCACAGAGAATTTATCTTTCGTATTGACAGTGTGATGGCCAGAGCCATTGGATGAGGGTCACAATGTCAATCGTTGTCCCAAGCCGAGAATTAGCGCATTCCACAGCGTTTTTTGCGGCACTGCCCCTAAAAAAACCCATCCAGTGCCGCGGCGTTTCACCGAAATTTCAAAAGTCGCAACAAGTTTCAAAAACCTGCGGCGTTTATGCAATCAGCTTCCAATTGGGGAATTTTGGAGCCTTTCTGAAATGGTTTTGGCAGCTTGGACAACCGATGCCGCCAGACCTTCAAGCTTGTTTTCGGGAAATCTTGTAACTGGACCGGAAACCGAAACGCCCGCAACAACTTTGCCCAGCGAGTCGAAGATAGGCGCAGCAATACAACGCATACCCAAAAACCGTTCTTCATCGTCCAAGGCCCATCCACGCTGTCTGGACTTGCGGAGTACTGACTTCAGCTCTTGCAGGTCTGTAATGGAATTGGGCGTCTGGCGGACTAGTGTTTGTGGGGCCAAAAGGGTCTCAACCGCGGCCTCGTCCATAAATGCCATCATAGCTTTTCCCACACCGGATGTGTGAAAGTACGCCGCAGTTCCGTTTTTGAAAGAAGCCCTAATTGGGTTATCGGATTCGACCTGAATGAGAAACAATAGCTGCCCACATTCTTCGATTGCCAGATTTGCTGTCTCACCGGTGTCTTCTGACAGTGTGCGCATCACTGACGGTGCGACTTCCAGCAAATTTGATCCATCTTCAAACGTACTGCCGATCCGATAGGCCTGCGGTCCAATTCGCCATTTGCCTTGCTCGGCATAATGAACAACCATGCCTCGCTGCTGCAACGTGGTCAGAAGCCTGTGTACCGTCGCGACTGGGATTGCCGTGACTCTGGCCAGTTCCGCAAGTGTCGCGCAGCGCGTATCTGAGAGAGCGATCAGCACGCGAATGCCGCGATCCAGCGCAACAACGGGCGATGTTTCGGCTTTCTCCTCATTCGCTTTTAGGCGCGGGCGTCCTCGGCGAAGCGAGTTTTTTTGTTCATTCATACTCAGGGCAACCAATGCTCAGTTTCTTGCTGAAAGATTCTAGCTCGTTCAGCGGGGTAAAAAAATGAAAAATAAAAATATAAAATAATCAATAAGTTGATTGGATTTATTGTCCAAATTTCAAGAGTTTTCCAAATTATTTTGAAATATTTGGAATCTGTCTTATCGTTACTCTTATCCGCTGGAGAGCGGATTGGTGCCAATGCCGAGGCAAAATCGGTCAAGGCCCAGTTAAGGGAGGAAACATGACAAAATCTTTGAACCGCAGAAATTTTCTGCGTGGCTCTGCCGTTGTGGGCGCCGGTGCGCTTGCAGCTCCGGCTGTCCATGCTCAGGAAGGAACTAACCTTAAGATGCAGGCCGCCTGGGGAGGCGGTATTTTTCTGGAAAACGCGCAGTCTTACGTTAACCGCGTGAACGAAATGTCCGGCGGGAAACTCACGATCGAACTGTTGCCCGTGAATTCCGTCGTAAAAACAAGCCAGATGCAGGATGCTGTTCACCGCGGCGTTCTGGATGCAGCGCACTACGTGCCGGCCTATTGGTACTCTAAGTCAAAGACAGCGTCGCTCTTTGGAACTGGCCCCTGCTTTGGCTGGTCCAGCCAGGAAGTTCTGGGTTGGGTGAACTATGGTGGTGGTCAGGAACTATTCGACGAATTGATGGGCATTCTGGGCCTCAACGTCGTATCATTCTTCAACTCACCCATGCCGGCTCAGCCGCTTGGCTGGTTCAAAGAAGAAATCACAAGCGCAGATCAAATGAATGGTCTGAAGTACCGCACCGTTGGTCTTGCGGCAGATGTCTTGCTTGAGATGGGAATGTCGGTCGTACAGCTGCCGGGAGGTGAAATTCAGCCAGCAATGAAGTCAGGTCTGATCGACGCGGCGGAATTCAACAATCCAACGTCGGACCGTGACTTTGGGATGCAGGATGTGTCCAAGCATTATCACCTTGCGTCGTTCCACCAGAGTCAGGAATTCTTCGAGGTCACGTTCAACAAGGACAAATACAACGCCCTTGCGCCTGAGCTTCAAGCCATTTTGAAGTATGCGTCAGAAGCCGAAAACTCCAACTTCTACTGGAACAACACCAAGCGCTATTCCGAGGATCTGGTCACACTGGCAGAGGAGCAGGGCGTTAACGTCTATCGCACCCCCGACAGTGTGATGCAGGCACAGCTAAATGCATGGGATGTGGTCGTTGAACGGATTGCCAACGAGGATCCGTTCTTCGCAAAGGTAATTGAAAGCCAGAAGGCCTATGCGAAGACCGTGATGAATTATCTCAACCTGAACCAACCGGACTACAAGCTTGCGTACAAGCACTACTTCGGTTGAGGCCTGAATACCTTTGAAATGAGGAGGTCGCGTTGTGGCGCGGCCTCCTGAACTCCGGGCAGAACAGGCGAGGAACTGACCTTGATCAAGACAATCCACGCCATCGAAGGGCTAAGCCAATGGGTCGGCAAAGCCTTTGGATGGTGCATCCTAATTCTGACACTTTCCGTGTCTTACGAAGTGTTCGTCCGGTATGTGCTGAACAAGCCAACCGTCTGGGCGTTCGACATGATGGTCCAGATGTATGGCGCGTTGTTTCTGATGGCAGGGGCCTATGCGCTGGCGCAAGACGCGCACGTCCGCGGCGACGTTCTGTACCGGCTGTTCTCTGTCCGCTGGCAGGCTCGGGTCGATTTTGTTCTATACATTCTGTTCTTTTTTCCCGGCATGTTCGCTTTGTTCTGGTACGGGTGGGAGATCGCGAAAGACAGTTGGCGCTATGAAGAGGTCAGCTGGAACAGCCCTGCGCGCATCCAGATTTACTTTTTCAAAACCCTGATCCCGGTCGCTGGTTTCCTTCTTATGCTTCAAGGCCTTGCCGAAATGGCCCGGTGCTGGCTGGCGATGCGAAATGGCGTCTGGCTCGAGCGGCTCGATGACGTGCGGGAAACCGAAGACATGTTGATGGAAAATACAATCGACAAAATTCGAACAACTGGCACTCAAGAAGGAGGTCGCAGCGATGACTGATCCACAAGTCGCCATCCTGATGCTCAGCCTCTTCATTGTTTTGGTGCTGCTGGGTTTTCCCATTGCGTTCACGTTGCTCGCCATGGGTGTCGGTTTTGGGTACTACGCCTACTACCAGTCCGCGCCCGAGACCATTGCGGACATCTTCAACAACAACATCTTCTACCTCCTGAACCAAAACACCTATTCGGTGATGGAGAATGATACGTTAGTTGCCATCCCATTATTCCTATTTATGGGATACGTCGTCGAGAGGGCGAACATCGTCGATCGCCTGTTCTTCTCGCTCTACATGGCGGCGCGAAATCTACCGGGCTCGTTGGCCATTGCGGCGCTGCTGACCTGCGCAGTTTTCTCGACCGCGTCTGGGATTGTTGGTGCAGTTGTTACTCTGATGGGTCTGCTTGCCTATCCTGCGATGGCGAATGCCGGGTATCAGCGCAGCTTCGCCTCTGGCGTTATCTGTGCGGGTGGAACTTTGGGCATTCTGATCCCACCGTCGATTATGCTGATCGTCTATGCCGCCATTGCAGAGCTATCACCATTGCGCCTGTATGCTGCGGCAGTTTTCCCAGGTCTTTTGTTGGCGGGGTTATACATCGTCTATGTGATGGTGCGCGTCTGGATAAACCCGTCGCTGGCACCAAAACCACAAGAGGAAGACATTCCTCCGAAACGGCAAATTTATATGGACTTGCTTGTTTCGTTTGTGCCTTTGACCGTTTTGATCATGCTGGTGCTTGGCTCTATCCTTGGTGGTCTGGCGACCCCGGCTGAAGCGGCGGCAATGGGCGCATTGGGCGGTTTGGTTCTGGCGATGCTGTATCGATCGCTCACTTGGGACAAAGTCAAACAGAGTGTCTTTCTCACAGCTAAGGCAACGGCCATGGTGTGCTGGTTGTTTGTCGGCTCTTGGACCTTCGCCTCGATCTTTTCCTATCTTGGTGGACACGATGTGATCGAGCATTGGGTCGTCGGTATGAACCTTCAACCCTGGCAGTTCTTGGTCCTTGCTCAGCTGATTATCTTCCTGCTCGGATGGCCGCTTGAATGGTCCGAGATCTTGATCATCTTTGTGCCGATCTTTCTGCCGATGCTGGATACGTTTGGGGTCAATCCGTATTTCTTCGCGATGCTGGTTGCACTGAATTTACAGACCTCATTCCTGACGCCTCCCATGGCCATGTCAGCCTATTATCTGAAAGGGGTTCTGAAGAACCAGATCCAGTTGATGGAGATCTTCAAAGGTCTGATGCCCTATCTGGCTATCGTGATCCTGTGCATGGTGCTGATGTATCAGTTCCCGGGGATCGCCCTGTGGCTTCCTGATTATCTGTTTGGGGTTTGGGTGCCATGACCAAGCATGATCTGTCACTGTTCTCGGCGGTTCAATCCGCCGAAGCTATCCGAACCGGACGCATTTCATCCGAAGCATTGGTTGAGGCCTGCTTAGCGCGAATTGAGGAAACGGATGACAAGGTTCGGGCATGGGCATACCTGGACACCGGCGTGGCACTCGATCAGGCGCGTGAGCTGGATCGTATTCGCAAGGCAGGGCGGGCGATAGGTGCGCTACATGGTTTACCCGTCGGACTGAAAGACATTGTCGATACAAAAGACATGCCCACGCAACGCGGATCAGCAATTTTTTCAGGCCGCCAACCTGAGACGGACGCTCGGCTGGTCGAGCATCTTCGTGAAGCCGGAGCGGTGATCATGGGCAAGACCAAGACCACTGAATTTGCCTTCATGAATCCGGCCGACACCACCAACCCTTTGGATCACAGCCGAACTCCGGGCGGGTCCTCCAGCGGATCTGCCGCTGCAGTTACGGCCAGGCACGTTCCATTGGCGATTGGAACCCAGACCGGTGGTTCGGTGATCCGCCCCGCCTCGTATTGTGGCGTATACGGTTTCAAACCCTCCCGCGGAACAATCTCGCGTAGCGGTGTCTTTCGCACATCTGTGTCGCTGGATCATGTCGGCGGATTTGCAAATTCTCTGGAAGACATAGCTTTGTTGACAGACGTCCTGTCTAGCTATGACCAAGCCGATCCCGCCAGCTTTGCCAGACCGCGGGCTAACATGCTGAAAGGCGTGCGGGCAGAGGTGCCTGTCGAACCGAACATCGCCTGGCTGGATTTTCCCTTCAATGATCGTTTGGATGTGGATACCGTCGAAGGCCTTAATGCCGTTATCGAAGGCTTGGGCGGTCGGGTCGAGCGATTTTCGGCATCCCGTCAATTAGCTGACCTCATTAATGTTCACAAAACGATCTACGATTACGAAATTCGCGAGAACATGGTTGAGATTTCCGAAGCTCATTGGCCGGAACTCAGCCTTGAGATGCAGTCTGCAATAACCCGAGGAACAGAAATAAGCTTGGCGCAGTATGAAGATGCCTTGGCTGTCATGATCTCTGCTCAAAGCTTTTTCGCAGAATACTTCACCGAATTCGATGCAATCCTTGCCCCTGCTGCTACAGGAGAGGCCGTGCCACTGACAGCAGGGCATACTGGCGATTCAGTCTTTTGCCTGACTTGGACGCTGGCGGGGTTACCGTGCCTCACCTTGCCTTTGCTGGTTGGACAGAATGACCTGCCAATCGGCGTGCAATTGATTGGCGCAGTCGAGGAAGATGACCGGCTTCTGCGCACTGCATCATGGGTACAACGCACCCTCGCCGAACAAGAACAGTAAGGAAATAAAACGATGTCGCGACTTACAAACATTCTTATGGGCATTATCGGCACCGGTCTGATGATGGTTTTTGTTCTTGGCCTTGCACACAGCATTTCAACTGGTTTTGCCGGGTTTTGGGGAGGTTTGCCTTTCCTGTGTATTGCGGTCTTTGTGATTGCCTTGGCGCTTTATAATTTCTGGGAAGACGCCGTCAAAAAGGACTGAACGCATGAGTGACAGACCAGTCCTATGGCTGCCGCGCCGCGTGTCCGACGCAACCATTGCCCGTGCGCGAAAGGATTATGACGTGATCCTGAACGAAGCCGATACTCCGGGCACGTCAGAAGAGATCATTGAGATGAGTTCCAAGGTAGACGCAATAATGCCCTGCCATTCGGAACACTTCTCAGCAGAGGTCGTGTCAAAGCTTGACCCGCGTTTAAAAATTGTCGCGAACCATTCTGTTGGTGTGGACCATTGCGACTTGCCGGCCTTGGCAGCAAGGGGGATCGTGGTGACAAATACACCAGATGTCCTTTCTGACGCTACGGCGGAACTTGCAATGTTGCTCATGCTTGGTGCGGCGCGACACGCTGTCCGAGGCGATCGCCTTATGCGTACAGGTACTTGGGACAGTTGGAGCCCATCTTTCATGGTCGGCAAGCAACTCACGGGTGCGCGCTTGGGCATCGTCGGGATGGGGCGCGTGGGTCGGGCATTTGCAACAAAAGCACGCGGGTTTGATATGGAAGTTCACTATTTCAACCGCACCCGCCTGTCACCGGATAAGGAACAGGGGGCAATTTATCACGAAAGCGTCGATACTCTTTTGCCAGTGGCCGACTTTTTATCGCTTCACTGTCCTGCGACGCCCGAAACTCTGGACCTTATGAATGCCGAACGGTTGGCTGCGCTGCCTGACGATGCAATACTCGTCAACTCAGCTCGTGGCGCTCTTGTTGATGAAGACGCGCTGCTGCAAGCCATTGAAAGTGGAAAGCTGGCTGCCGCAGGGCTTGATTGCTTTAAGACAGAACCGGGCGGAAATCCAAAGTTCGCAGCGCACGAAAACATCTTCATGTTGCCGCATATAGGTAGCGCCACGACTAAAACCCGGGACGCCATGGGCTTTCGCGCTTTGGACAATTTAGACGCTTTCTTCGCCGGCAAAACACCGCGCGACCTTTTATAGACTAGGAAGCTGTAAGGGCAAAATTCCTTTTTTTGACCTAGGTGTGGTGGACTATCCAAAGGCGAGTCATCCGAGGTCTGGAACGCATTGACTGCCTCGTTTTTAACGGGAACGGCAGATCGAAGATTCAGAACTTTGTTGCCTTTGCCCTTTTTTTCAGGTCGGTCTGACCCGATCAAAGATGCTGAGCGAGAGTACATGCTTGGGCGGCGATGATCTTTCAGAAGAATTGATCAGTATATTCGATCAATATCGGTGTAAAAGTCGGGTATCGTGAATAACAACCCATTTTCGCGGAGCGTTCCGGTATGTTTCTGGATTTCGAGGAACTGACTCTGAATGTCGGCGAGCAGAAGATTTTTGTTCGTCACGGGGGCGACCCCGGCAATCCGGGCCTTTTGTTGTTGCACGGCTATCCGCAGACATCGGCCATGTGGCATGCCGTTGCCCCGCAGTTCACAGATCAGTTCCATGTCATCTGTCCCGACCTGCGCGGATATGGTCGATCGTCCAAACCCGCCTCGGATGATCAGCATACGCCTTATTCGAAGCGCGAAATGGCAAAGGACATGGTCTCGGTCATGTCTCAGATGGGACATGAGACTTTTCTGGTTGGTGCCCATGATAGAGGTGCGCGCGTCACGCATCGAATGGCTCTGGATCATCCACAGAATGTCCAGGCGATGGTCCTACTGGATATCGCTCCGACGCGTGAAATGTATCGCGACACCTCGAAGGAGTTTGCCACCGCCTATTGGCACTGGTTCTTTCTGATTCAGAAACACCCCATCCCGGAACAGATCATCGGCAATGACCCCGCACAGTTCTGGAAACTCAAATGCTTCAATCAGGCTAAAGGTGAAAGTCCCTTTACCGCCGAGGCGCTTGACGAATACATCGCGGCCTTTAGCACACCCGAGGCCATCCATGCCACTTGCGAAGATTACCGTGCCGCTGCGACCATCGACATCGAACATGACGATCGGGACGACGGGCGGAAGGTACAACAACCGCTTATGGTCCTGTGGGCCAAGCGCGGGGTGATCGAGACCTGTTTTGACGCGATGGCGCTGTGGCAAGCGCGGGCGCACTGGGTCGAGGGAGAGGCCGTTGATGCCACGCATTACATGGCCGAAGAGATCCCAGACGAAATAGCAAGCCGAATGCGCGCATTTTTCCTGCGGCAAATCGATCAGAAGGATGCCGCCGAATGAGCAGGACGCTTTACGATAAACTGGTGGACGCACATAAGGTCTGCGACCTGCCGGACGGCGACATGCTGATCTATGTCGATTTCCATATCATGAATGAATACACCAGCCCGCAGGCCTTTTCCGGGCTGGATCAGAAAGGGCTCTCTGTCTGGCGGCCCGAGGCCCATTTGTCGGTCGTTGATCACGTGAACGCTACACGGCAGCGCGATCCGCATGATGCGGCGTCCAAGCTGCTGATCGACAATCTGGAAGCCAATTGCAAAAAGCACAACATCGCCTTTTATGGTCTGGGTGACTGCCGTCAGGGGATCGAGCATGTTGTTGTCCCCGAACAGGGGCTTGTCGCGCCAGGGATGCTGATTGCCTGCGGCGACAGCCACACCACAACCTATGGGGCCTTTGGTGCGTTGAGTTTTGGCATTGGCACGTCTGAGGTTGAACATGTGCTGGCGACGCAGACCCTGCGCTATAAGCGGCTGAAAACCATGTTGATCAATATCGATGGCGATCTCGCCCCCGGTGTGACCGCCAAGGACGTCATCATGAAGGTGGTTCAGGTGGTCGGTGCAGGCGGCGCCAATGGCTATGCTGTCGAGTTTTCAGGCTCGGCCATCCGTGCACAGGAAATGTCTGGGCGGATGACGATCTGCAACATGGCGGTCGAGCTGGGCGGACGGGCCGCCCTGATCGGTGCCGACAAAAAGGCGCTTGAGAGAATCAAGGGCCGCTCGCATAGCGATACGCTGGATTTTGGCGGTCTGGACTGGAACGCTGACCCCGGCGCGGAATATGACACGGTGTTTGAGATTGACGCCGCCGACATTGCCCCGCTTGTCAGCTGGGGTACCAGCCCGGATCAGTCGGTGCCAGTTGACGGCTCAGTCCCTGCCGAGACCGAAGGGATGACGCCCAAGGCACGCGAGGCGCTGAACCGGGCGCTGGGCTATATGGACCTGAAAGCGGGGCAGGCGATGACCGACATTGAAATCGACAGCGCCTTTATCGGCTCATGCACCAACAGCCGTATCGAGGATCTGCGCGCCGCAGCCAAAATCCTGAATGGCAAAAAGGTTGCCGCGTCGGTGAACGCCATCGTCGTTCCGGGTTCGACCTTTACCCGCCTGCAGGCCGAGGCTGAGGGGATCGACCGGGTGTTCAAAGAAGCGGGCTTTGACTGGCGCCCGGAAAGCGGGTGTTCGATGTGCCTTGCGATGAATGACGATATCGCCATGGATGGCGAACGAATTGCGTCCTCGACCAACCGCAATTTTGAAGGTCGGCAAGGCCGCGGGGCACGCACCCATTTGATGAGCCCGGAAATGGTGGCGGCCGCAGCCATCCATGGTCGGATCGCGGATGTACGCGAATTCCTGAGTGAAGGAGTGGACTAGATGCCAAAAACTGTTCACGGGCTGGCCGCCGCCTTGCCGCTTGCCAATGTCGACACCGATGTGATCATGCCCAAACGCTTTCTGATCACGATCACGCGCGAAGGGCTGGCGGATGGCACATTCGCCGACCTGCGCTTTCACGACGACGATACGCCGCGCACGGATTTTGTGCTGAACACACATCCCTGGCACGAGGCTAGGATACTGATCGTCGGCGACAATTTTGGTTGTGGGTCCAGCCGGGAACATGCGGTCTGGGGGCTGGTTCAACTGGGTATTCAGGGCATCATCGGCACCAGCTTTGCGGGCATTTTCTACGACAACGCGCGCAAGAATGGCCTTGCCTTGCCCATCGTCAGTCCTGAGGTTCGGGATCAGTTGATGCAAGCGGCGTCCCATGAGGATGGTGCCAGCTATACGATTGATATCGAAAATCGGGTCATCAGACACGGAGAGGCAGAGCTGCCGTTTGAAATGGACGACGCGACGCAAATCGCCCATCTTGAGGGCCGCGACGACACCCTGAACTCGCTGGATTTCGCCGACGCGATCCGCAAATATGAAAGCGGACTGGGAGAACGGCAACGGGTGCGCGTCATACATTAGCCGGGGTAGTGTGACTTGGAACTTCGCCAACTTCAGTGCTTTGTGGCCGTCGCCGAAGAATTGCATTTTCGAAAGGCGGGCGAACGCCTCGGCCTTAGTCAGCCGGCCTTGTCTGACCGAATTTCTTCCTTAGAGCACGAGCTGGGCTTTGCTCTGTTTTTTCGAACAACCCGGCAAGTCAGCCTGACGCAAGCGGGGTCCGAATTCCTGCGCGACACCAAACGGATACTGGCGGATATCGATAAATCCGTTTCCAAAGCCCGACACACGGCCGACAGCGGGCTGAAAACGCTGCGGGTCAGCGGCGTGGACGAAGCAATCTCGATGCTGTTGCCGCCGGCGCTGATGGAATTCCGCAAACGGCAACCTTCGGTGCACGTGGACATTCTTGAGATTTCGTCTTCGGACTACCATACGAGAGAGCTTGCGAACCATCGGACCGACATTGCTTTTGTCCGCAAACACCCAACGGAAGAATTTCTGCACGCAGATCTTTTGTACCAGCAGGGTGCCGTTGTGGTGCTGCCCTCCGCATCCGAGCTAGCGGGCCGAGCATTGCTGTCAGCGGCGGATATCCGCGATCAGCCGATTATCGGATTTCCAAAACACGCGCGCCCGATCCTGCATGACCTGCTGTGGAACAGCTTTCGTGCCCAAGGATGGCAACCGGACATCGCCTGCGAAGTCATTGACAAATCCACCATGTTGCAGCTGGTGGCGCACGGGGTTGGCATCGGGCTGGCACCAGCCTGGATCCGCACCCTGGCACCTGCGGGTTTGAGCTGCATCCCGTATCAGACAGACAGCCAACGCATCGAACTCTACGTCGCGCGACGGGCGACGGCGAACTCGAAAATGGTAGAGGAGTTTGTGGATGTGGTTAAGTACGTCTCCTCAACCCTGCACCCACACGGCGCAGGTCAGTGACAGATTGCCGATGTGCTTCACAAAGGCACACGTCGACTAAAGTGGAGCAACTCCGGAAGCCTTGATTAACTGCGTGGTTCACCCCAAAGCTGCGCGACGAGAATGCTCAATTGGCGAAACACCGCGCCACTAGGCGGGTTTTCGCGTCTAAATCGACCACGGGTTGGAGAGCAGTTGAGCAGACCCTACATGTCCAGAAACAAGCATCTAAGACATACGCGTGAACGTAAGGAAACCGACATGAAGAAGACAGCAGTAGTATGCCTGCTAGGTGGCACGTTGCTCTTGGCAGCATGTGGAGCCCCGACAACACCAACTCAGGCTCAAGCACAAAACGACGCCCGATGTGCCGCTGGGATTTTGGGGGGTGCAGCCTTGGGTGGCGTCTTAGGCAATCAGGTTGGTTCAGGCACGGGCCAGACCCTTGCAACGGCAGCTGGTGCTGGACTTGGAATGTATGCAGGTCAATCAGCTTGTAACTGACGAAAAGACACAGAAAGTCTGGTACTGGCCTTGCAGTGCTTTTTGGTGCGCTGAAACATTGCGTCGGAGTGTCGAAAAAAGCCGCTCCGTATTGCTGCCCGCATCGTGCCTTAAGGTAAATTAGAAAATGACAAATCCAATAATCAAGCCAACGTCTTCTGACGACATTCCGGGTCTCAAAGCCGTGCTGGACAATACAGGACTTTTCCCAAGCGAGATGCTTCCGGATATGCTGGCACCTACGTTGTCAGGGGAAACAGAAGCTCTCTGGCTTACGTGCCACTCAGACGACGAAGCCGTCGGCTTGTGCTACATCGTTCCAGAAGACCTTGCTGACGGAACCTGGAATATGCTCGCGCTCGCGGTGCGCCCAGACTTGCAAGGCAAACGTCTGGGCGCGGCCTTGGTCAAGGCCGCGGAACAGTATTTGAAAGACAAAGGGCAACGTATCTTAATCGTAGACACATCTGGCACTGATAACTTTGCACTCGCGCGCAAGTTCTATGCTCAGAATGGCTATGAGGAAGAAGCGCGCATCCGCGATTTCTGGGCGGAGGACGATGACAAGATTATCTTCCGAAAGGACCTGTGACGCAATAGGCCCTCTGCCGCTGATATGGCAGAGGGTACCACAAGAAAGCTAGCAGCTTACGCGCCGAGCAACTTCTTCATGGTCACAGCTTGATGGATAGCACTGCTCCGAATGTGGCCAGTGATCTTAAAGTTGTTTGGTGCCCATTGAAGTCATCGGAATCTAACGCCTGCGAGCGGCCTAATCGGTTGGCTTATTCAATCCGTCAAATCGTGGATCTGGTGCCGTAGTTTGCCCCGTCACTGCTGGCATCGGCTGCAACTGCACAGCCTGGCGAGTGTTTATTAACACTTTGATCTGATGTGGTCGAAACGCTTGAAGGGTGGATTCCATTAGTTCGAGTTCTCAGGTAATACGTATGGATGGATATCGTCGTCATTACGACCATCATCACTTCTCTTTTTGTTGTAATCGGGGTGGCGGAACCACTGGCCGCGCGATTGCGCTTGCCCTACAGCGTTATCCTCGCTGTTCTTGGGATAGTGATTGGGCTTGGCGCGGCATTCTTTCTTAACACCGACCTGACGGATGCGCTGAACCCGGGCGCGCAAGCGATTATTGACCTGCCGATCCGGTCTAACGTCTTTCTCTATGTTTTCCTGCCAACATTGCTCTTTCAGGCGACGCTTGGCATGAACCTGCGCAGGATGCTGGACGATTGGATGCCCATCCTGATGATGGCGGTTGTCGCGGTGATCGTGGCGACACTTTCCATTGGCTATGCGCTGAGTTGGGTAAGTACGCTGCCACTGGCCGCCTGTCTGTTGATCGGTGCAATTGTGTCGACAACTGACCCTTCGGCGGTTGTCAGCATTTTTCGATCAATCTCCGCGCCGCGCAGGCTGTCGCGAATTATCGAAGGCGAAAGCCTCCTTAACGATGCCGCTGCCATTGCTCTTTTCGGACTATTCATGAGCTTTGTCATGCTCGGAAGGCCCGACCCATTGCTAAGTGAAGCTGTGGGGCAATTTCCGCTGCTAATCGCAGGAGGTGCTTTCACCGGTTGGCTCATGGCGCGCATGGCTGTTTGGGTGATGGCGTTCGTCGACCGCTGGGATATGGCACAAATTTCTATTTCCGTTGCACTGCCTTATCTCGCGTATATCGTTGCAGAACAAAGCATCGGGGCTTCTGGTGTTATCGCCGTGGTGGCCGCAGGTCTTACGCTTAACCTCACGGGCCCCGGTCGTTTGTCACCGGCCGGTTGGACAAATCTTCAAGAAGTATGGGACCTGCTGGCACATTGGGCGGGCGCGCTTATCTTTATTCTTGCGGCATTGCTGATTCCGAGACTGTTGGAAGGGGTGCAGCCGTCTGACTTCGGCCTGTTGGCTGTGGTGGTTCTTGCTGCAGCGTTTGCACGGGCGGCGGTTCTGTTCGGCTTGTTGCCATTACTCACGACAATCGGTCTGTCGCCAGCTGTTGAACGCCCCTATCGCACCGCGATGCTGTGGGGTGGACTGCGGGGTGCCGTGACACTGGCGCTGGCGCTGGCAGTCACCGAAAGCACGCATATCCCGCTGGAGACCAAGCGACTGGTCGGCATCCTGGCCACTGGCTTTACGCTGTTTACACTGATTGTGCAGGGAACAACCTTGCGCGCAGTGATCACGAAACTGGGGCTCGATAGGCTCTCTCCGCTTGATACGGCACTGTCACGCCAAGTGGTCGCCGTCGCCTTGCAATCGGTGCGCGAGGACGTGTCCCGCATTGCAGAAAACTACGACTTGACCCACGATATCGTCAGAAACGAAGCCAAACAGTTCAGTGAACGCCTCGACGAGGCCGTAAACGCGGCTGAAGACAGCGCGCAGATCCTTGATCGTGATCGGATCACACTTGGCCTTATTGCGCTGGCTGGGGCAGAGCGGGATTCCGTATTGGCCCGAATGCGAGAGCGCACCATGTCATCTGTGCTGAGTGAAAAGATTCTGTCAGACGCGGATCGCCTCATTGAAGGCGCACGGACCGGAGGGCGGCTCGGCTATCAGCGCGCGTCAAACCGCTCCGTCGTTTACGGCAGGTCTTTCCGGATCGCCGTTTTTTTGCACAACCGGCTTCGAATCTCGTTTCCACTCACGCGTATTACAACGGATCGGTTTGAAAGACTGCTCATGCAGCGCCTGATCCTGCGGGACCTTGATGGGTTCGTCCGTGGGCGCATACGTCGAATCCACGGCCGCCGGGTTGCGGAATTGCTTGACGACCTGTTGGCGCGTCGATCCGAGGCGGTTGAGGCAGCGCTTGACGGACTGCGGCTCCAATATCCAGGCTACGCCGAAAAGCTGGAGCGGCGGTTCATCCGGCGAACGGCGCTGCGGCTGGAAGAGCGTGAATACGCGGTCATGCGCGAGGACGGCCTTGTGGGTGAAGAGCTCTATTCGGTGTTGATGCAGGAAGTGGCGGCGCGACGTGCTTTGTCTGAAGGGCGTCCGGTACTGGACATCGCCCTTAAAGGACGGGATCTGGTCCGGCAGTTTCCACTATTTTCTGATCTCGACAAAGCGTCACTGAGGAAACTCAGCAGAGCATTGCGAACCCGATATGCCAACGCGGGTGACACGATCATTTCCAAAGACGAATTCGCGGGGAGTGTATTCTTTATCGCTTCTGGGGCAGTCGAAGTGGAACTCGGCAGACATACTACGCGGTTAGGTCGTGGTGAAATGTTCGGGCAATTGGCCATGCTGTTGAAACGGCCCCGTCGCGTAAACGTGCGGGCATTGGCCCCCTCGACACTGCTAATGCTCGACGAAGCGCGTTTCCGGCGATTGCTCCGGCGCAGTGAGGCAATGCGGAATTCTGTCAAGATGAGCGCAAACAAACGCATGATCGACCCCGCAGTGTTGGATCTGGATGAGCCCGTAGGATCTTCTGAACAAGGGCCCAATTCCTGATAGGCCATCAATGGAAGGAGATTGCGACCCATTCTAGCCGTTTGTAGCCGGTTATTTTTTGCTGGGTTGCGGACGGTAAAACTAGCTATTCGCCGCGTGCGTAAAAAAGGCTGCACGGACACAAACTGCGCGATTGCCGTTACAAAATCTGCACAAATACCTAACGAAAACAAAAAGCTTCAGCTTCGGCCGTTTCATGCGGATATCTGAGATTCAACTGACGGATTTTTCAGCAATTAGCTTCAATGCATCACTCACATCGGTCGTATGCTCACCTCCTGTGATCCTCTCTAAAACGGCACTTAGATCAAAGTCGGCACTTTGCGCTTGTTCAAAACGATTGCATTGCTTGATGTAATCTACCGAGACGCGTAGCTCGAGCATTCCTGCCTTCTGCCGCCTCGCAGATTTCAAAGCCTCACGAAACTCTTGTTCGGCCACTTCATTCTCGCACAGCGCAAGCGCATAGACCCGATCCGTCTCAGATTGGGCCCATCCTTCATTGGTTTGATTTTGGAATTCACGTGCCTGAGCCAAAAAGCTCAAGGCACCTTCCCGATCACCGGTTTTAAGTGTGAGTTCGGCAATCAGAGTAAGAAAGAACGGCTTATAGTTTCCCGCCCCGCTTACCCTCCAAGCTTCTGAAGCTTTCAGTAACGCAAGGATCGTTTCCTGGTTTGGCGAAAGATACGCATTCACCCAGCTTCGCCAGAGGGTCGCAGTCAAGGACATGAACGTGAATGAGTGTTTGATTGAAAGCGCCTCAAGCTTTTCAACAGCCCCGAGTACGTTTTCAGGTTCACGTCTCATTAGGTAAAGCATGCACAGATAGGTCAGCGACTGCGCAATGCTGTGGGCATGCTCAAGTTCTTCTGCGCCCGCCACCGCTTGCGTCTGAACTTCAAGAGCGTTGTCTGGATCCCCGCGCATCCACATGGCCAAACTTAAAAAGCACGAAGTGATGGCCGCATGGTCCGACCCGTAAATGTACGCGAGGTGGCCATCACGTTTCCGGCTGTAGAGTTCTAACGCCTTGTTCAAATGCTCGTATGCTGAACCTAATTCCCCGATATGAAACAACACGGCGCCCATGGCGCGATGTGCCACCATTTGGTGCTGCGTCTCGCGTGTTGTAGTCGCCAATTCCAGCAATTGCGTGGCAACGTTCTTGGCCAAATCATACTCGGCGCGCACCAAATGAAAGGAATACAAACCGTTCAGAACCGGGAACAGATGATCAGTTTCTTCAACGCGTTCGCACAGGTCGCGGATCCTTGCGTAGACCGAGCCGGTCTCATCCGCTGCAATCCCCGCGGTTGATCGTAGAACGCCTGCTTTCAGAACCTGAATCTCAATTTCTTTGCGGTCTCGCTCAGTGCTTTGTTCCAGTTCACTCAACTGTTCGATCGCCAAGGAAAGCTGCGTGTTCGCCTCTGTATTCGCGGATCGTTGGACAGCACGCTGACCGGCAAGATACCGGTAATTGACGGCCTCCTTACGCATGCCAGCCATAGTGTAATGATGGGCCAGCACTTCTGGGCTGGCATCACCCGTGTGCGTCGAAGTGTCATCAAGTTGTTGCGCTACGCGAGAGTGCAGAACGCGACGTTCCCGCTTTAATAGGCTGTTGTAGGCAGTGTCACGAATGAGGGCATGACAGTAACTGAAGGTTTCAAAATCTTCGGCGCGAGAAACGGTAACAATGCCTGCTTCTACCAATAGTTCCAGGTTCGCACGCAGCGCTTTATCGCCAATATCGGCCACTTTAGAGATCAAAGGATAGGTGAATTGAGGCCCGATTACGGCCCCTATCTGGGCCACCTCTTTGGCAGAGCTCAAACGATCAAGGCGCGCCATAAGTGCATCATGTAACGTGCTGGGGACCGAGTTGGCCGGAGAGGCCCCACCCATCGTATAAGTGTCTCGGCCCTTGGTCAGAATGCCCGATTCAAGGAGATCTTTGGTCACTTCCTCTATGTATAACGGCACTCCGTCAGATCTTGCCGCGACCGCGTCGTACATCTCGTCCGAGATCACCTCACCTTTTGCGACTTCGTCCACAATGCTCTTCACCTCTTGAAAATCCAACTGCTTCAAAACAACTTTCGTGAGGTTCGATTGCAGCGTCCAGCCAGGGTCGTACTCGGGCCTGAATGTCATGACGACCAGAACCGGAAGGTCGCGAATTCGCTCCACTATTCGGTCCAAAAGCAGCTTGGTCGTTGGATCAATCCAATGCGCATCTTCAAACAAGAATAGAACCGGCTGCTCCTTTGCTTCCGACGTGAGATTGCCTAGCAGCAGGTCTAATGACTGATCCATGAGTTGCTGAGGCGTCAGATTCAGGGGCCCCAATTGATCCTCGAATGGGATGGACAGAAGGGACGCGGCCAGCTGCAATGCATCGTTGGATTGATCGCCCAGAACAGCACGGATTTTTTCAAGCTTTGCCTCGTTCGAGTCTTCGGAACGGAGCTTGGCGACATTCTCAAGTTGTCGAATGACAGGATAGAACGCAGTCGCAAAATGGTAGGGAGAACACTGATATCGCATCTGCGTGCCGGGCAAGTCCGAAGATTTTTGCCTGAATTCTTCCACCAGCCGCGACTTGCCAATTCCAGGCTCGCCCGACACCAACACAACCTGTCCCTGACCACCGCTGGCAAGCGTCCATTTGTCATTGAGAGTCTCTAATTCTGCGGAGCGACCCACCAACGGCTTAAGCAACACATCATCTATTGCCAAAAAACGGCTTACGGTTTGCCGCTCACCCGTCACCTGCCAAGCTTCGACCTCTTTAGCAAAACCCTTGAGCTTGAACGCGCCTCGCAGAACGTATTCGAAGCTATCACCGGCCAACTGATGCGTGCTGGGGGCGACGATCATCGTTCCTGGATCCGCCATTGCCTGAAGGCGCGCGGCCAGGTTCGGTGTCTCACCCATCGCCGTCCCGTCCTCAAACATGTTTTCGCCACGTAGATCACCGACGACAACCAATCCGGTCGCAACTCCGATACGGACGTTAAGTTTCGCGTGGGTGCGAATTTTCGGCATTTCATTCATAATTTGCAGGCCCGCCCGAATTGCCCGCTCTGGATCATCTTCATGCGCGTGGGGAAATCCAAAAAAGACCATAATCCCATCGCCGTAATAGCTGGCAATATGGCCATCAAACGCAGCAACCGACGCAGCACATGTTTCTTTGAAAAGTCGAAGAACATCGGCCAGATCTTCCGGATCGACGCGTTGTGAAATTTCCGTTGATCCGACCAAATCGATGAACATGACGGTAAGCTGTCGCCGTTCCGCGATGATCTCGGGGCCGGTACCGGTGTTGTGTGGGTCAAGGTCTGCCTTTGCATCGAAGCGAACAGCCTTCATGAAACGCCGCCTTGGTCCGAGGGGGAGGCCGATTGTCACAAGGTCATCGTCTGTTAGCTCAGAAAGATCACCATGTTCGATTTCGTGTTCTGCAAAGGCAGCAGCATACTTGGACAAACCATGTTTTTTTAGCCAAGACGCTATATCGGACATCTACATTTTTGCTTGCCGTTTCAGCAGAACTATCGCCTGCGCCCTACCAGCATGCTTTCCCTTGTTGGATTGACCCGTCGTGCAAACGGTGTTTTCTGATCATGTTCCACTCAATGAAGGACTCTGTTTCAAAGTAGGTCAAGGATTTCATTGGCGCATTGGACGTTAAGCCGTGTACGGCAACGATCGACTTAGATTGGCGGCCTTGGCAAAATCAACATCGCTTGATGCCATAGAACCCGATCTGTGCCCACACGACGGCGACAGATCTTTTCCGGTTCATACTTCCCATGGTGGCGCTGCGCCAATCTCTGCGATCAGAAAGTCCATGAACACCCGCACTTTGGGGGATAGCACGTTGGACTTGGGATAGATCAACCACAAGACATTGTCCTCTGCGGCTTCAAAGTTCGGCAGAACCTGTGTCAGCCGGCCTGACTTCAGTTGCTCATGCACACTCCATAATGCGTTCAATGAAATACCGGCCCCAGCCAGCGTGGCGCAGACCTGGCTTTGGCCGTCGTCGATAATCAATTGACCTTTGGCAGATGCGGGGTCGAATACAGCACGTTCGCCTGCCGGTCCTGTCAGCGGGCGCGGTTGACGGTTTTGGAAGGCGATCAGATGGTGGTTTGCCAGTTCGGCGGGCGTATTGGGGGTTCCGTGCGTTTCAAGATAGTGCGGCGCGGCGCACAGGATGCGCCGGTCATCGGCCAATTTGCGGCCTTTCAAGCTGGTGTCCACAAGCGGCGCGTTCCTAAGTGCAAGGTCAAAGCTGCCTTCGATCAGGTCGAACTGAACATCAGAAAGGCGCAAGTCCAATGTGAGGTCAGGGTGCTGTTGAAGAAACGTCGGTAGGATCGGCGCGATGTAGAGTTGGGCAAAGCTGCTTGGCGCAGCAAAGCGCAATGTGCCCCGGATCGTTGTCGTCTGCTTGCCCAGGGCCGCAAGCGCGGCTTCTTCCTGCGCGATGATCTCGCGGGCGAAAGGCAGGAAATCGGCCCCTTCGACAGACAGCGACACTTTGCGGGTCGTTCGGTGCAATAGTTCAGAGCGCAGGCTCTGTTCCAACTTGGCAAGCTTTGCGCTGGAGACAGCTGGGGCCATGCCCAACGTGCGCCCCGCAGCACTGATGTTGAGCATTTCTGCCGCCCTTACAAACAGTCGGAGCGCATCTGTATCAAGGCTCATTATATCCAAAACCCGAATTATAAATCCTGATATTGGCGGTTTATCTGCAATTTGATCGACATTAAATCCCTTTCGTAGACGCAAAAGGGCCTAGGCAGGAGGCGCAGATGACACGGACAGCCACAGTCAACTACCATGTTCACAAGCCCTATCGGCAAGCTTTTGAACTTGATTCAGGTGGGGTTGCGGGCAACCTGATTTCCCCAGAACTGGCTCCAACGACTGTTGCGCTGGCGGATACCCGCACGAAGGCAACGTCAGTCAAATTTGCATCTGATGCCGTAGAATTCACATTGCTGAAATCGCAGGTCCGGGATTTTACCGGGGACTCCTGGAAACAGACATATGATGCGGAACTGACCGGGATGCTTCTGGATAGGCTGAGTGCGCAAGAGGTTGTGATTTTTGATCACACCGTTCGGGTCGACGATCCCGGTGCCACGCGCAAGCCCGCGCGCAACGTCCACAGTGACTACAGCAAGGACGGGGCTGAGCAGCGCCTTGTCGATCTGCTGGGGGCCGAGACCGCAGCTGAATGGGCGCAAGGTCACTTTGCCTTTGTCAATGTGTGGCGTCCTGTGGAACATCCGATCAATTCCGCCCCGCTGGGCTTTGTTCGCCCGTCTTCAGTTGACCCGTCTGACTGGATTCTGCTGGACCTGATCTATCCCGACCGCAAAGGGCAAATCATGGGGCTGGTGGGAAACCCTGACCATGAATGGGTCTATCTTTCCAAGATGACGCCGGACGAGGCTGCGTTTTTCAACATCTACGACAGTCAAGGGCTACCGTCGGTGGCGCATAGCGCGCTTGATATGATCGAGAATCCAAACGTCACCACCATTCGCAAGAGCATCGAGAGCCGCACTTTGGTGCGGTACTAATGGGGGGCCAGATATGTTGAATAGAATCCAGCCTACCGAGTTTGCCCAGATCAATGTTGCCTACAACCGGGTGTTTCGTCAGGGCCGGCTGAGTGTCGGCCTTGTGTTGCCGCTTGAACCCTATGCGGTCGGCGCAGAGCCGACGATGCAGGGCCACTTAGAGGCCGCGCGGAGGGCAGAGGACCTTGGGTTTGCAGCACTTTGGTTGCGCGACGTGCCTTTCAATGTTCCAAGTTTTGGTGATGCCGGACAGGTTTTCGATCCATTTGTCTATTTGGGTGCGCTGGCAACGGTGACAGACCGGATTGCGCTAGGAACGTCGAGTGTGATCCTGCCTCTGCGTCACCCAGCCCATGTGGCCAAGGCGGCGGCAACCGCGGACGTGCTATCGGGTGGTCGGTTGCTCTTGGGTGTTGCTTCTGGTGACCGGCCCGAGGAGTACCCGGCGATGAGCAAGGGCTTTGACGATCGGGGGGCACGATTCCGCGATAGTGTTGAGTACATCCGCGCGGTCGGATTGGGCTATCCCACGCATGAAAGCGGGCAGGGCACACTGTCTGGCGACATTGATCTGTTGCCAAAGCCGCATGGCACGCGTTTGCCGTTGCTTATCACTGGTGGCAGCCAGCAAACCTCCGATTGGGTGGCACAGAACGGGGACGGTTGGATGACCTATCCACGCAACGCCGCAGCCCAAGGGCGGGTCATCGCGGAATACCGAACGCGCACGAAGGCGGCAGGGCAACCGGACAAGCCGGTTATGCAATCGCTTTATGTCGATGTCGTTGCCGATCCCGCTGCACCTCCGCGCCCGATCCACCTTGGGTTTCAGTCCGGAACTGATTTCCTGTGCAACTATCTTCGCGAGATTGAAACCCTTGGGGTCAATCACGTGGCGCTCAACCTCAGGTTCAATCAAGCACCCATCGACACAACACTTGAACGTCTGGCAGACGTTGTGCTGCCAGGCTTTTCCTAAAGGATAAAACTGATGACCAAGACTGTTCTTATCACCGGTTCAACTGACGGCATTGGCTTGCTGACAGCAAAGAAACTGGCCGCTGACGGGCACCAAGTGCTTTTGCACGGGCGCAGCGCACCCAAATTGGAGAGCGCCGCCGCCGAAGTCGGTAGCAATGTCGAAACCTATACCGCTGATCTAAGCGATCTGTTCGCGGTTCGAAAACTGGCCGAAACCATACGCGCCAAACATGACCAACTGGATATGTTGATCAATAACGCGGGTGTGTTGAAAGCCCCGCAAACGGTGCTTGAGAATGGACAGGACATCCGCTTTGTCGTGAATACGCTTGCCCCCTATCTGCTGACCGAATTGTTATGGCCGATCATTCCCGCAGACGGGCGCGTTGTGAACCTGTCATCGGCGGCGCAGGCCCCGGTAAACGTCAAGGCCATGCAGGGCAATGTGCCGCTGACAGACATGGAGGCCTATGCCCAAAGCAAGCTGGCTATCACGATCTGGACAAGGGAATGGGCTAAATTACAACCCGATGGGCCGGTGATGGTCGCGGTGAATCCCGGATCGCTTTTGGCCTCGAAGATGGTGAAAGAGGGCTTTGGTGTTTCTGGGAACGATATGAGCATTGGCGCTGATATACTGATGGATGCGGCCCTGGGTGGGCGGTTTGCTGACGCGTCAGGTGCCTATTTTGACAATGACAGTGGGGCCTTCGCTGATCCACATGCCGCAGCGCTCGACAAAGATCACGCGGCCGACGTCATGAACACAATCAAGGGCTTGATTAGCCAGACAGGCTGATCTGGGCGGCGCGGCCGCCCCAAACACACATCCACCTTTACCTCCTATCACCCCTCACGCGCGCCGCGTCGAGGCCCAAGAAAGGACTGCCTGATGAAATACGAAAACTTCCAAACTTTTGAAGTTGCCGTTGAAAAAGGTATCGCCACGGTGACATTCAATTTCGGTTCCGTGAACGTGCAAGGCCAGGAAATGTTGGCCGACCTCAACAGCCTGGCCATGCGGCTAGAGCGCGACCGCGACACCAAAGTAGTGATCTTCCAATCCGCCAACCCAGAAATCTGGGTTTGCCACTACGACACCGATCTTCTCAAAGACATGTCGACCGAGGCGGTATCCCGCGAGGATGCACAGCTGTTGGACCTGCAATCGGTTTGCGAACGGATCAGCAAGGTGCCGCAGGCCACTATTGCCAAGCTGGAAGGGTTCGCACGCGGTGGCGGGCACGAATTGGCACTGGCGCTCGACATGCGTTTTGCCGCGCGGGGAAAG
This sequence comes from Ruegeria sp. BE10, assembly GCF_056538905.1. Classification (NCBI taxonomy): domain Bacteria; kingdom Pseudomonadati; phylum Pseudomonadota; class Alphaproteobacteria; order Rhodobacterales; family Roseobacteraceae; genus Ruegeria; species Ruegeria sp. BE10. Next base: position 165,630 of record NZ_JBQFTX010000009.1, on the reverse strand, counting down.
TACAAGTTCATGCAGATGGAGGTCGGTATGGGCATCCTGCCCTGCGGCGGTGGCGCGTCGCGGATGGCACGCCAAACCGGCCTTGGCAAAGCGCTTGAGATCATCCTGAGCGCGCAGGATTATGACGCGGATGATGCAGAGCGTCTGGGAACGATCAACAAGGCTTTGGAGCCGGATGAGATTGGCCCATATGTGACCGCGCTGGCCGAACGGATCGCGCAGTTTCCGGCAGAGTCGATCAACGCCTGCAAGCAGATGGTTTATGAATCCATCGACAAACCCATTCATGAGGCACTGAAGGCCGAAGCCTATTGGCTTTATCAGGCCACCAGCAAAACCCCGGCTGTCAAACGGTTTGCCATCGCGGATGAACAAGGTTTGGAACACGACATCGAAAATCAGCGTAAGTGGGGCGACCTGGTTATGCAGGTGCAAGATATCAACTGAACCCCCATCAAAATAACTACGTCCAGGCGCCCGATATCTCGATGCGCGCCCCAGCGTGGTGCTAGACAAGGAATTTCCCAATGAAAGCAATGGTTCTGAATGCCTATGGACCCGACGCACAGTTTGAGCCCGCAGAAATGCCAGACCCGGTTGCGGCACCCGGACATGTGGTGGTCCAGGTGGCGGCCACCAGCGTCAACACAGTCGACACGATGATCCGAAGCATGGGGGCAGAACTGCCCCTGTCCCCTGCGCTGCCTGCCGTACTTGGCATGGATTTTGCAGGCACAGTCGTTGCATTGGGCGACGGAGTGACAAACTTTGCCCTAGGTGATGAGGTGTACGGCTGCGCCGGTGGTCTGATGGACCTTCCTGGCACTCTGGTCGAGTACATGAACGCAGACGCCCGCCTGATTGCACACAAACCCAAATCGCTGAGTATGCGGGAGGCCGCAGCGCTGCCCCTCGTCGGTATCACCGCCTACGAAGGGTTGACCCGTGCTGGTGTAGGCGATGGGCAGACCGTGCTGGTACAGGGCGGCGCCGGAGGCGTTGGCCATGTCGCAGTGCAAATTGCCCGTCACCTTGGTGCAACAGTGTCCGCAACAGGTCGCGGCGCGGATCAGATGGCTCTGATTGAGGGGTTGAGTGCGCGTCCTTTGGATTTCACAACGCAAAAGGTTGAAGACTACGTGGCTGCGCACACTGATGGCGTGGGCTTTGATGTGGTGTTCGACAGCGTTGGTGGGCCGAACATGACAAACTCATTCGCAGCGGCCAAGCTCAACGGCCATGTCGCCTCAACCGTTGCGATGGTCGAGATTGATTTGACGCCCGCGCATTTCAAAGGTCTGTCCCTGCACGTCGTCTTCATGCTGATCCCGATGATGCATGATGTCGGGCGGCAAACCCATGGTGACATCCTCAAGACATTGGCGAATCTGGCGGATGCAGGGGGGCTCAAACCTATTGTTGACGAACACAAGTTTGGGTGGGCCGATGTCGGCGCAGCCTATGCGCACCTGACGAGCGGAGCTGCGGTCGGGAAAGTGGTTGTAGAGTTGTAATCCGCACCTGTTGAGTTTGGTGCGCACAGGATGATCGTGCGCACCAATCTTAGGTAGCTTCCGGACAAGCGTGAAAAACACGATTGTCCTTTTGACCCCTTCAATCGATGTCCAACATCGGCTTTGTGTGCCGACAACTTACCATCTTTGCTGGCGATCTAACGCGCTTGCGAAATCCTTAGACCTCCGCCTTTCACAAGGAGGTCCACAATTGCGTCGACCCCTTTTCTGCGACGAAGGGACGAGAACAAAAACGGCCGTCCTTTGCGCATTCTTTGCGCATCACGTTCCATAACTTCTAACGAAGCACCAACATGCGGCGCCAAGTCGGTTTTGTTGATGACCAGAATGTCCGATTTCGTAATCGCCGGCCCGCCTTTGCGTGGAATTTCCTCTCCGGCGGCGACGTCAATCACATAGATTGTAAGGTCTGCGAGTTCCGGACTGAACGTAGCCGATAAATTGTCCCCGCCGCTTTCGATCAGAACCACATCAAGATCGGGATGGCGGTCTTGCATTTCGGCGACCGCAGCCAAATTAATCGAGGCGTCTTCGCGGATCGCTGTGTGTGGGCACCCACCGGTTTCCACGCCAATGATCCTGTCTTGCGGCAGGATCTGCATGCGCATCAGCGCTTCGGCATCCTCCTGCGTGTAAATGTCATTGGTGATAACGCCCACTGAGCAGACATCGCGCAGGGCTTCGGATAACGCTGCGGTCAAAGTGGTCTTTCCGGCGCCCACCGGACCACCGATGCCAACGCGCAGGGGGCCGTTCATACTGCTCATGTTCGGAACATCCTTGAATACTGTGTTTCGTGTTTCATCGACGCGATGTCTGTCAGGAACGCTGTCGAGTTCAAATCATCCAGGCTGGCCTTTTGCGCCGTTTCGGCAATACGGGCGCATAGCGGTGTCAATTCTCGGATCACTTTCTGAGACGCGGTCTGGCCCAACGGCACAAGGCGTGTTGCGCAAGAGGCCAGGTTGCTTGCAAAGGCTTGCAGAAACATCTTTGTCGTCAGCAAAAGGGGAAGGCCTTGCAAACGCGCGGCGTGGCCTAGTGAGACGGGATAGGAGTACTTTCGAAGGTCTAAATCCCAGACATTTCCAGTCACCGTCCCGAATGCCTGTCCTAGGAACTCGGTTTCCATTTTTCTTTCGGACGACGCGCAAAAGGCCCGTGCAGTAACGTCGACGCCGATAAGTTCATCTTTATCCTGCGCGTTGTATGCCGAAACAACGAACAGAGCGTCGTTCCAACCAGAACCATGTTCCAGCACATCTGAAATCCAGGCTTGGGTGCCTCGTGAATCGGTGACGGTCCCTTCGTCAATTGCGGTCTCTAGCCCGTGAGAATAGGCAAAGCCCCCTACAGGGTAAGCGGGCGACAACCATTGCGTCAGCGTCAGGATGTCGGCGTCAGTGGGCGTGGCCATGAGTCCTGCCATGGCCATAGGCCCCGCCTTCGGGGGTGAACGGTTCATGCACTTCCCGCACCGAAGCCCCGATTTTCAAAAGCATGTCTTGGATGACGTGATCGACTTGGATCAGCAGATGATCCTTTTCGATCTGACAAGGCGTGTGGCGGTTGCCGATATGCCAAGCGACGCGCGTCAGATCCGGGGCTGTTATTTCCAGCAACGCTTCGGGTGCAGCTTGTATTTCTACTTCGCGGCCGTCATCCAGAACCAAAGCGCCGCCGTGGTTCAACGACGTCGTTTGCGCCAGATCGACAAGAATCTGTTCGCCACTTTCGCAGGTCAGAACCTTGCGGCGCAAAAAACGGTCATCATAGGTCAGTGACAGGGCGTCCGCAGGCTCGCCGTGTAAATGATCAGAATATTGCCGTGCTGTACAAAGGAGGATAGTCATGCCAACGCCCCCTCTGTGGAACGGGCAGCTGTTACCAGATAGAACCCGCGAAAACGTGTTGTACGATACGGTCGCGGGACAGGCCGCGTTTGCGCAGTTCTTCGTCGCTCAGCGATTGCAGGAACTGGATTTGATCGGTGCGCGATCGTGCTTCGGCCAATCGAGCAAGAGCCGAATAGATCGACGAACCAATCGTCGAGAACAGACCGAATACGGAAAAACCGGAATGCGGTTGATTTTCTGTGTGTGCCATTGGGACCCTCGTATGCTTGCGAGACGTTGGTCCTCCCTTGCGTGATAGTATCTGTCATATTGCACTCGCTTAGTAGTGGGCAATTGGTCATGCCCGGGATGCGCTTGCTGCAATGCAGCGAAGTTTTTAATCAGAACATGAAGTATCGCTGTGCCATCGGTAGAACTTCGGCTGGCTGACAGGTTAGCAATTCACCATCCGCGCGGACCTCGTAGGTTTCCGGGTCGACATCGATCTGGGGTGTTGCATTGTTCAGCAACAGATCGCGTTTGCCGATATTCCGCGTGTTGTGCACGGCGACAGTTTGCTTCGCCAAGCCCAGTGAATCACCAATCCCGTCGGTCTGTGCGGCCTCAGAGACAAATGTGATCGCCGAATGCTCGACCGAGCGGCCATAGGCCCCGAACATCGGACGGCTATAGACAGGCTGCGGTGTCGGGATTGAGGCATTGGGATCGCCCATCTGCGCGCAGGCAATCGTGCCGCCCAGCAGAACCATTTCGGGTTTCACGCCGAAAAACACCGGGTTCCACAGCACCAGGTCAGCGCGTTTGCCTTCTTCGATACTGCCGATCTGATGGCTGAGCCCATGGGCGATAGCCGGGTTGATGGTGTATTTCGCGATGTACCGGCGGACGCGCAGGTTGTCGTTGTCCCCGGTTTCCTCGGGCAGCCGGCCCCGTTGTTTCTTCATCTTATCAGCCGTTTGCCATGTACGGATCAGCACCTCGCCCACACGGCCCATGGCCTGACTGTCGGAGGCGATGATGCTGAACGCGCCCATGTCGTGCAGGATATCTTCGGCGGCAATGGTCTCGCGCCGGATGCGGCTTTCGGCAAAGGCCACGTCCTCGGGGATCGATTTGTCGAGATGATGGCAGACCATCAGCATATCCAGATGCTCTTCGACCGTATTCACGGTGAACGGTCGCGTCGGGTTGGTCGAGGACGGCAGAACATGGTTCTCACCGCAGATTTTGATGATATCTGGGGCGTGACCACCACCTGCGCCTTCGGTGTGGAAGGCGTGGATGGTGCGACCTTTCATGGCAGCCACGGTATTCTCGACAAATCCGGATTCGTTCAGCGTATCGGTGTGGATCATCACCTGAACATCCATCGCATCGGCCACTGACAGGCAGCAGTCGATGGCGGCAGGGGTCGTTCCCCAATCCTCGTGCAGTTTCAGCGCGCAGGCCCCGGCCTTGACCTGTTCCTCCAGCGCCGAGGGTAGTGAGGCATTGCCCTTGCCCGCAAAGGCAAGGTTCATCGGAAAGGCATCCGCAGCTTGCAACATCCGACCGATATGCCAAGGGCCGGGGGTGCAAGTGGTCGCCAAAGTACCATGTGCCGGGCCGGTACCACCGCCAAGCATTGTCGTCAGGCCGGAATGCAAGGCGTCTTCGATCTGTTGTGGGCAGATAAAGTGGATATGGCTGTCGAACCCGCCCGCCGTCAGGATGCGGCCCTCGCCTGCAATTGCCTCGGTTCCTGGGCCAATGATAATGTCCACGCCAGGCTGCGTATCCGGGTTTCCGGCTTTGCCGATCTTGGCGATACGCCCGTCCTTCAGCCCCACATCCGCTTTGTAAATTCCGGAATGATCTACAATCAGTGCGTTCGTGATGACCGTGTCAACGGCCCCCTCGGCGCGTGTGGTCTGAGATTGGCCCATCCCGTCGCGAATGACTTTGCCACCGCCGAACTTGACCTCTTCTCCATACACATCTTCACGGTGCCCGGTTTCGCTGAACCGTGCAGCGGTTGCGCGTTCCACGATCAGATCTTTTTCAACCTCTATGATCAGATCGGTATCCGCCAATCGTACTTTGTCGCCGACCGTTGGGCCGAACATAGAGGCATAATCACCCCGACTGATCTTGCCCGGCATCTTTCAAAGCCCCCATGATGTGCATATTGAATCCGTAGATGTGCCGGCGCCCCTCAAATGGCACCAACATAACTTCGCGAATTTGACCCGGTTCAAATCGCACAGCGGTGCCTGCTGGGATGTCCAACCGCATCCCCAAGGCCGCGTAGCGGTCGAAATCCAAGGCAGAGTTTGCTTCGGCAAAGTGGTAGTGGCTACCGACCTGAACTGGCCGATCACCAGTATTGGCGACAACAACAAGACGGCTGCTGCGACCGGCGTTGAGCGTCAGTGACCCGTCGGCAGGTATGATCTCACCTGGGATCATTTCGGCAGCTTCAAGATCACGGTGATGGCGATGACGGCGATCAAGGCCAACCCAGCTGCCAACGCGGCGTAATCGCTGCCGTGTGCATGAACATGAGTGTCCGTGTGGGCCATGGCCGGACCAGCCAGAATAAGAGCGGGAAAGAGCATGCGGTTCATTTGTATCTCCTTTGGTAATTAGCGAATGGGGTTGTGGACTGTTACAAGCTTGGTGCCATCCGGGAAGGTGGCTTCGACCTGTACCTCGTGGATCATCTCGGGCACGCCTTCCATGCATTGGCCTCGGGTGATCACTTCGGCCCCGGCTTGCATCATATCGGCGACCGAACGACCATCGCGCGCGCCCTCGACCACGGCATCGGTGATCAGGGCGATAGCCTCGGGGTGGTTCAGCTTGACGCCGCGGGCCAACCGTTTTCGGGCGACCTCGGCTGCCATGGCGACCAGCAGTTTGTCTTTTTCACGAGGGGTCAGGTTCATGTCAGAGCATCCAGCATCGGGGTAACGTGTCTTTGTTCAGTCTGCGCAAAAGCGGCATCAACGCGCTCCGAAGGGCAAAGCTGCTTTTGGCCAGAACACGGATAACCAGCAGGTCGTCCCGGATAAGGGTTGCACCGGCGGTTTCGGGCAGCATTTCGCGAACAGGGTCCAACTGACCTGCGGCGGACCTTGAGGCAAAGACGATCAGCGCCATCGCCCCTGCGCCATTTGCGGTATGCGGCTTGGACATATGCGCGTGCCAATCGCCAGAGAACCGGATTGCATCCAGAAACACCGGCACCCCTTCGCGCCGTATCTCGATCCGATCGTTTAGGCGGATATCGGTCAATGTTTCGCCCATGGCCGCGCGCCCAAAGACCAGCGGCTCTACCATCAGCGTCTGGGCATCCGGGCACAGGTCGATCCTGAGGCGTCGGTCCAAAGTGCAGCCATTGAACAGAATGGTTTCTTGCGGCAACCAGTTCAGCCGGGCGCCTGTCTCGACTGTCAGATGGTTGGTGATCTGGCCGCATTCTTCGGGCTGAGCCTTGTAAGCGCGTTCGCAGGCTTGTGTTGTCAATGTCAGCGCCGTGCCTTCCGCTGCCTTGCCGGAAAACCGGAATGTGTCGCCTCCGGTCACGCCACCTGCTGTGTTCAATAGAACGGCATCAAGATCAGGCGTCGTGGTTCTGGGAAACAGGCACTTAAAGGACCCCGACTGGCGAAACTTGTCCAGAACCGTTCTGTCGCCCAATTTCTTGGTGCTCAAACTGACGGTGCCAGCAGCACGCGGCGGCACCGCACTGTGCGTGGGTAATATGGCTGAAACTTGGGTAATAAGGCACCTTTAGCGCGTGGTTTGGTGCCTCTTGTTTCACTGTTGAAGGGTCAGAACACTAACTTGCAGTGTCGGAAACTGCTTATTTCCACATCGTGCGTCTAATTTTTAGACAGTGACCTTAGTCTTGGATGAAAAATTGGGCGCTTCTGGCTGATTCCGCAAATTGAGTTAGAGGCAAGTTGCCAATCTTGCTGCAATGCAGAAACCGTATAGGTGCCACCGCGGAGATGACCCGGGGGTGTGTGACGGCTGCGCGAATTGGACCTCGAACACAACCGCCACACGTAAACGCAACAACAGTTGCGGGGATCAGGTAGAAGAGAAACGTGCCTTTGCGCAAGCCCTCTCTCCCGGCCCCGCCAGGAGGATTACATGAAACCGCTCAAATCCACGCTCGCCGGATCGGTTGTCTTTGCGGCCATAGCTACTGCTGCATTGTCGGCCGAAGATACGATCAAGGTCGGAGTGCTGCATTCGCTTTCGGGCACGATGGCAATCTCGGAAACGACGCTGAAAGACACCATGCTCATGCTGATCGATCAGCAAAACGCCAAAGGCGGTCTGTTGGGTAAACAGCTTGAAGCGGTCGTCGTGGACCCCGCATCGGACTGGCCCTTGTTCGCGGAAAAAGCGCGTGAGTTGCTGACTGTTCACGAGGTGGATGTGATCTTTGGCAACTGGACATCGGTCAGTCGCAAGTCGGTTCTGCCGGTGATCGAAGAACTCAACGGTCTCTTGTTTTACCCGGTTCAGTACGAGGGCGAAGAAAGCTCGAAAAACGTGTTCTACACCGGTGCCGCGCCAAACCAACAGGCAATCCCTGCGACCGACTATTTCCTGGATGAACTGGGAGTCGAGAAATTTGCGTTGCTTGGCACCGACTATGTCTATCCCAGAACCACGAACAATATTTTGGAAAGCTATCTGAAGCAGAAGGGCATCGCGGATGACGATATCTTCGTCAACTACACGCCCTTCGGCCATTCCGACTGGTCCAAGATCGTGGCTGACGTGGTTGCGCTGGGCGCAGATGGCAAGAAGGTTGGCGTGATCTCGACCATCAATGGTGATGCAAATATCGGCTTTTACAAGGAACTGGCCGCGTCCGGCGTATCGGCGGATGACATCCCGGTTGTGGCCTTCTCGGTCGGGGAAGAGGAGTTGTCGGGTCTCGATACCGCCAACCTTGTCGGCCATCTAGCGGCTTGGAACTACTTTCAGTCGGCCGACACCGATGAGAACGCCGAATTCGTTGACACCTGGAAAGCCACCATGGGCGACGGGCGCGTGACGAACGATCCGATGGAGGCGCATTACATCGGCTTTAACATGTGGGTGAACGCCGCGACCGCAGCCGGTTCAACCGAAGTCGACGCTGTGCGCGCCGCGATGTACGGGCAGGAATTCCCGAACTTGACCGGTGGTACTGCTGTCATGCTGCCGAACCACCACCTCGCCAAGCCGGTTCTGATTGGCGAGATTCAGGAAGACGGCCAGTTCGACATCATTAGCGAGACAGATGTTGTGCCAGGCGACGCCTGGACCGATTACCTGCCGGAATCGGCGGTCCTGAAATCGGATTGGAAGGATCTTGGTTGCGGTATGTACAACACCGAAACCAAGACGTGCGTTCAGACCCTGTCGAACTACTAATCTGCAAGCAAGGCGGGTGTAATCGCCCGCCTTGCCGCCAAGACACACGGGTTTCACCACATGTTTCGACTATTCCTTGCGAGCCTCGCAATTCTGTTTGCCTGCCTGCCCGCCAACGCGCAAGAGGCTGGCCTGGAGCCGATCTTGCAAAGCCATCAGGAGATCATCGCCAAGAGCTCGCGCAAGACGATCAAACCGGCGATTGATGCGATTACGGCCAGTGGGTTACCACAAGCGCAGGTGATGCTTGAAACATGGGCCGCCAAGGACATGTGGATGCGCAAATCCGATAGTTTGTTCTTTGCGGGAAAAAGGGTTGAAGGGCGGTCATACGAGCTGACCGATTTCGACACAGGCGAGGTAATCGGCACTTACGAGAAATCCGATCTGAAACAATTGAAACCCAACAGCGGCGTCCGCGCCATGATCGGGACCGCTTTGGTGCAGTACCAACTGACCGATCAGGATCGAAAAAGGCGCCTGGCCGCTCTGCAATCTATTCAACGTGACCCCGAAGGCGCTCTGCTTGAACCTTTGCGCGCCTCGATCGAGGATGAAACGGATGCAGATTTGAAGGCGCAGAAACAGCGGCTCGAACGATTGCTGACCATTGGGTACGACGCAGACACCGCGGCTCGCGTGGCTGCGGTTGAGGAAATGTCAAACGACTTGGGTGTCGACGTGCGCGCGGCGCTGAACCCTTTGGTGGTGACCACACGAATGGTCGCGCCGAATCTGCCGACGGATGAGAATATCGCTATCGTTCTGGAACCCGGATCAGAGGCCTTGTCGCGGGACGAAGCATATGACTTGCTGGTCGCCAGCAACCTTGCGGCTCCGCGTGTGTCTCAGGACGACATCCGCACGGCTTTGTCAGCGAATATCGACCGAGGCCGCGTCGGTGGCGTCCCGGTTGCACAATTGAACAACGAAACCGCTCGCACGCAAGCATATGCCGCCTTGGCTGAAACGGGGGCGGTTTCCGCGTTGGTAACAGAGGCGGATATCGATGACGCGCTGGGCAAACATGTCTTCTTTGAAACCTATCGCGAGGCCTCGCCTACGGTAACTGCCGCTGCCGAGAAGGCTTTGGATCATATTGAATTCAAGGTCGGGTTGAACCAGACACTCGACCTGTTGCTGGACGCGATCTCACTGGCATCAATCTATTTTCTGGCGGCCATCGGCTTGGCCATCACTTTTGGGGTGATGGGCGTGATCAATATGGCCCATGGCGAATTCATCATGATGGGTGCCTATACGGGCTATGTCGTTCAGCAATTCATCCCCGACCACACGCTGTCGATTATCGTCGCGATCCCGATGGCCTTTGCCGTCACCTTCGCCATGGGTGTCGCGATGGAGCGGTTGGTGATCCGCTGGCTCTATGCCCGCCCGCTCGAGACGCTTCTTGCGACATTCGGCATCTCAATTGCCCTGCAACAACTGGCCAAGAACATTTTTGGCACGCAGGCCCGTCCACTGACAGCGCCGGGTTGGCTGGATGGGGCGTGGGTGCTGAATGATGTGGTTTCGATCAGCTATATCCGCATCGCGATCTTCGTGCTGGCTCTGATCTTTCTGGGGCTGTTCCTGTACATCATGAAACGCACACGGCTGGGTCTTGAGATGCGCGCGGTTACGCAGAACCCACGCATGGCTGGATCAATGGGGATCAATCCCGGGCGGGTGAATATGCTGACCTTTGGCTTGGGTTCCGGCATCGCCGGGATTGCAGGGGTCGCCATTGGCCTTTTTGCCAAGGTCACGTCGGATCTGGGCAGCGACTATATTGTTCAAAGCTTCATGACCGTGGTCGTAGGCGGCGTTGGCAACATCTGGGGGGCACTGGCCGGGGCGGGGATGATCGGCTTCCTGCAAAAAGGGATCGAGTGGATGAACCCCTCGAACACCCTTGCGGCACAAACCTACATGATCGTCTTCATCATTGTTTTCATCCAGTTCCGACCAAGGGGCATCATCGCCCTCAAAGGTCGCGCGGCGGGGGATTGAGACATGGAACGCAGCTTCGTCGCCAAGAACCCTTCCGTGCTGGTCTTTCTGGCCATCCTGTCATTGTTCACATTGGGCGTGACCATCCTGTCCGAAGGGTTCGGGATCGGCGTAATCTCAACCAGTTTCGTCAAGACATTGGGCAAGACCCTATGCTTGTGCCTGATCGCAGTGGCGATGGATCTGGTCTGGGGTTTCACCGGTATCCTGTCGCTGGGCCACTTCGCCTTCTTCGGGCTGGGCGGCTACATGATCGGCATGTGGCTGATGTACGAACGCACCCGCCTGATCGTGGTCGAGTCGTTGTCGCAGGCCGACATCCCGCCAACACCGTCCGAGGTCGTGGACGCCATCGGGACGCAGATTTTCGGCGTCGTCGGATCATCGGAATTCCCGCTGATCTGGGCATTTTCCCACAGTTTGGTTCTGCAGTTGGCGATGATCGTGCTGGTGCCCGGTCTTCTTGCGCTGATTTTTGGCTGGTTGGCTTTCCGCAGTCGCGTTACCGGTGTGTACCTGTCGATCCTGACTCAGGCGATGACATTGGCCTTGGCGCTGTATCTGTTCCAAAACGACAGCGGTTTGCGTGGCAACAACGGGCTGTCGGGCTTGCAGAACTTGCCCGGCGTGACCGCCTCGCAGGACGTGGTGTCGATCTGGTTCCTCTGGGCTTCGGCATTGGCGCTGGGACTGGGTTACATGCTGGCGGCGTGGATCGTTTCGGGTAAGTTTGGCTCGGTCATCCGCGGCATCCGCGATAACGAGGCGCGGGTGCGGTTTCTTGGATATTCGGTCGAGGTTTACAAGCTGACCGTCTTCACCCTGACCGCCTGCACAGCCGCCATCGCGGGTGCGCTTTATTACCCGCAGGCAGGCATCATCAACCCCGAGGAGATGGCCCCCATCGCGTCTATCTATCTGGCCGTCTGGGTCGCCATCGGTGGGCGCGGGCGTCTCTATGGTGCCGTGATCGGTGCGGCGTTTGTAAGCCTGCTCAGCACCTGGTTCACCGGCGGGCAAGCGCCCAACATTCCGTTGGGTTTCTACACCATCAAATGGGTCGACTGGTGGCAGGTGCTGCTGGGCGTCTCGTTCGTGCTGGTCACTCTGTTCGCTCCGCAAGGGATAGGCGGGTTATTCGACTTATGGAGCGACCGGCGACACCCGGATCGCCACGGTGCCAACCTGGGCCCCGATGACGGTGCGTTGCGTGAAAAGGAGGCCATTGAATGAGTACTCTGCTAGAGGTGAGCGGCGTCTCGGTCACTTTTGACGGTTTCCGCGCGATCAATAACTTGTCGTTCCAAATTGGTGATGCCGAATTGCGCGCTGTAATCGGCCCTAACGGTGCAGGCAAGACCACGTTCATGGACATCATCACAGGTAAGACACGACCTGATGAGGGGCGGGTTATCTGGGGAAAGAAGTCCATTTCTTTGTTGGACATGACCGAGGCAAAAATCGCGCAGGCAGGGATCGGGCGGAAGTTTCAGAAACCAACCGTCTTCGAAGATCAGACCGTACAGGAAAACCTGCTGATGGCACTTAAAAACAAACGTGGTTGGCTGGGTGTGTTACTTTATCGCCCTTCGGTAAATGATCTGCAGAAAGTTAAAGATCTGGCCGCCGAAATTGGTTTGCATCAGGAACTAAGCCGCAAATCCGGTGAACTGAGCCATGGGCAGAAACAGTGGTTGGAAATTGGTATGCTGCTTGCACAAGATCCACGTCTGCTATTGGTTGACGAACCCGCCGCGGGCATGACACCGCAAGAGCGTGAACACACTACAGACTTGCTTGTTCAGGCTGCAAAAACCCGCGCTGTTGTGGTGGTTGAGCATGACATGGAGTTTGTGCGGCGTCTGAACTGCAAGGTCACGGTTTTGCACGAAGGATCTGTTTTGGCCGAGGGCGGTCTTGATCACGTGACATCTAATCAGGACGTCATCGATGTCTACCTGGGGCGCTAAACAATGCTGAAGCTGACCGATCTGACTTTGCACTATGGGCACTCGCAAATTCTTAACGGGATTTCCATGGAAGCCAGGCAAGGTGAAGTGACCTGCGTCATGGGGACCAACGGTGTCGGGAAAACCAGCCTGATGAAGGCAATCTCGGGCACGCATCCGCGTTCCGGTGGAAATCTGGAGCTTAACGGGGAACAATTGGGTGTCTTACCTGCGCATCGGATGGCCTGGAAAGGTGTGGCCTATGTCCCGCAAGGGCGCGAGATATTCCCTTTGCTGACAGTTCGCGGGAATCTGGAAACGGGGTTCTCTTGCCTGCCTGTCAGTGAGCATTTCGTCCCGGATGAGATATTCGACCTTTTCCCGGTCCTCAAACAGATGCAGAACCGGCGCGGCGGTGACCTTTCCGGCGGCCAGCAGCAACAGCTGGCCATCGCGCGGGCGCTGATCACAAAGCCGAACCTGTTGCTGCTTGACGAGCCAACCGAAGGCATTCAACCGAACATCATCCAACAGATTGGCGAAGTGATCCGGCACCTCAGATCGACAAGTAGAATGGCAATTGTTCTGGTCGAGCAGTATTTCGACTTTGCCTATGACCTTGCTGACCGGCTTGTCGTGTTACGGCGTGGCGAAGTCATGATCAAAGGCACAAGAGATAACCTTACGCGTGATCAGGTGTTGCAGGCCGTATCCGTCTAGGGGGAATTTGATGAAACCCGTAGGTCAAATCGACAAAAGCCATTTCTTGAAAATTCTCACCGAGACTCGATCCTGATCGCTGGGTCGACAGACAAAGTAGAGCCCGCGATCCAGCGGAACATGGCTTTCGTCCAGACGGATCAGACGACCAATTTCCAAGTCTCTCGCCGCCAATAGGTGTCTTGCCAATGCCACGCCCTGTCCGTCAATCGCGGCCTCCAAAAGCACAGCACTATCCACGTATTTGATGCTCTGCGAGTTGATCTGATCCGCGTTCAGACCAACTTGCGCGGCCCAGCTTTCCCAGCCGATGTTGAAGGCATCGTGCAACAGTGGAAGATCGGTGATGTCAGTGGCACGCATTGGCAGCTGTGTATTCTCGACAAGCGATGGCGCGGCTACGACGACCAGCTCCTCTTGTCTTATTTGCTCGTGATAAAGCCCGTCCCAACCCGGTTCTCCAAATCGCAGGGCTACATCAACCTCGGACGTATCGAAATCGGCAAAGGCATCATTTGTGTCCAGCAATAGCGCGATACCCGGATGTTCTTGTTGAAACGAACTTAGTAACGGCACAAGCCATTTGAGCGCCAATGATGTGGATAAAGACACTGTAATCGACTGGCGGTGATGTAATCGCTTCACCTCCATCACGCCCAACTGCAATGCAGAAAACGCCCCGCGTGTTGATTGGTGCAGGCGTTCGCCGGCTTTGGTCAATTCAACGCCGTTGGGGCGGCGATGAAAGAGTGTCACCCCAAGGTGCAGTTCCAGCAACTTTAATTGTCGGCTGATCGCTCCGTGGGTGACGTTCAGCACACCCGCTGCCTTGGTCAGGCTGGAATGGGTTGCAGTTTCGTCAAACGCCTGAAGGGCACGAAGGTGTCTGAGATTTTCCATCATGTGAGAAAATCTAACAGTAACGTGCCAAAAATTCGATAGCTGCTCCTAAATATAAGAAGTTAGACTGATCTAAACACAAAAAATCTCACACTTTGCTTGCCTAAAGAAGGGAATTCCCATGCCCGAATCCAAAGTCGCGCTGATGACAGGTACAGGCCAAGGCATTGGCCGGGGCTGTGCGGTCGAAATGGCAAAAGCAGGCTACAAGGTTTCGCTGATGTCCCCGTCGAACCGCTCGGTCGAACTGGCCGAGGAGCTTGGGGGCATCGGCCGCCGCGGTTCTGTGCTGGATGTCGATGATCTGCAAGCAATGATCGACGACACCATGAGCGAATATGGGCGGATTGATGCAATCGTCAGCAACATGGGCCACGGCGGAACGGTGCCCGAAGCCATCAAAACGGTGGGATTCGACCCCGACTTTGACGGACCGCTTTTGGAGCTGAGCGATGAGTTGTGGCACGAAAGTCTGGACATGTATGTGCTGAACGTCGTCAAGATTGCTCGTATCGTCACGCCTATCTTGATTGAACAAGGCGGGGGCGCTTTCGTAAATATTTCGTCCATGAACACAATCGAACCACGTGCGCCCTATCCCATGAGCATGCTGCGCGGCGCTTTGCACAGTTTCTCAAAGCTCTATGGGGATCGCTATGCACGTCACAATATTCGAATGAATAACCTGCTGCCCGGCTTCTGCGAGAACGTAAACCTGTCCGAACGGGCCCGCCGTGAAATTCCCGCTCAGCGGTCAGCAACTTTTGAAGAGATTGGACAGGCTTGTGTCTTTCTTGCCAGCGAGGGAGCCCGGTATATTAACGGTCAGAGTATATTGTCCGACGGCGGGATGAACCGCGCGGTTCGGTAGCAACGAGGCAGAAATATGATTGTTAGGGCACTCAATGAAATCCTAGGTACAGATCGGGATGTTTCCGGTCCGGGTTGGAACAGCAGACGATTGTTGTTGGCATCTGATGGCATGGGTTTTTCGCTTACGGATACGATCATCAAAAAGGGTGAAATGCTTGAGCTTGAATACACCCATCATCTAGAGGCGTGTTACTGTATCGAAGGCAAAGGGCAGATAAAGACCTCAGGCGATGAAACCTGGCATTCGCTTGAGCCATTTACTCTTTATGCATTGGATCAACATGACCGGCACCTCGTTCGCGCAACAGACGCTGATTTGCGGCTTGTCTGCGTCTTCAATCCGCCACTCAGCGGGCGCGAAGTGCATCGCAAAGACGGAAGCTATGCGCCGGCTGAATCCTGATGAGGGCAGGGACGAACCACCGAAGGACGCCTATTGCTGTAGGCAATCTTATGTATGGAAACCTGGCGCGTTCAGTCAGTCTTGTGACTGCAACACAAGAAGGAAAGCGCAAACCTTGTCGGGTATCCCAAGCTAAAGTGGCCAGACAGGCACTGTGTCGCAGGCTTCATTGATATAACCGGGCGCCACTAAGGTCGAAATGTTTGGGGAACATTGCCCTCAGGAACCGAAAGACAATTCGCATTGCTTCGTCGCGATCAAAGGAATCCGGGTGAAGCAGGTAGTCAGTCCACATGCCTTCCAACATGGCGAGCGTGCCGTGAGTGGCGTCGCGCGCAACTTGATTTGGGTGTTCGATTTCAGTCTCTTTCGCTATGCGGGCGAACGCGTTGAAGATCAGTTTCCGAAGCTTTGCATCGCGGGTATCTGAAAACGCAGCGATTGCCGCTCTGTTCCTGGCCTCACCTCGAAACGCGTACCAAATTGCGACGTTTTTCTTATTGAGAATGGCTTCGCTCAAGTCACCCCGAACGATCATCTCAATATGTTCCTGGCCTGTTTGTCCGGTCGTCTCCAGCATGGCATAAATGCCATTGTAATATTGCTCGGACGAATAGCGCGCAGCTTCGTCGACAAGGTTGTCCTTACCCCCGAAATGAAGGTGAATCATGCCGCGGGATAAATCGGCGCGTTGTATGATTTCGCTGACCGACGTCTCGGAAATCCCCTTTTCTGCGACCGAGTCGAGTACCGCCTCGATCAGTGATAGGCGGTTTCGTTCTCGAATTTCTTGTCGTCTTCCAGTCATCTGATCAGGTGGTTTTGTTTGTTTTCAGTCTCTTGCGGGTCCTTCTAATCGCCTTTGGGAAATTGGCCAGCCCCGGTTGTGAAAATATCAGTTGACACAGCTAGCCCTAAAATTCCAGATTTAAATGGACGATTGTCCATTTTGTGATCGATATTGTCGCGCCACCGAAAGCAAAGTTCAGCAGGGAAGCATGGCTGGAGTCATACGAAGTGAAACGGGCAAGGGCCTGGCACTGAGCGCGCCTGCGACGCTCTATGTCGGTCTGCTTGTGGCCGTGCCCCTGTGCATTCTTGTCGCCTACAGCTTTTGGACCCAGACCTATGTCGAGATTGATCGCACGCTGACATGGGCGAATTACCAAGAGGCGTTCACCGATCCGCTGGTCCGGCATCTTATGATCCGATCGGTTGCGATTGCGGGGGCGGTGACGCTGGCAACAGTCGGTCTGGCCTATCCGATTGCCTACTTCATCGCATTTCGGACGCAGAAAAAGACCCTCTGGCTATTGCTGATCACCATTCCTTTTTGGAGCAGCTACCTGCTGCGGGTGTTCAGTTGGAAACTGATCCTAGGCTTTAATGGGGTGATGAATTCGGCCCTTATTTCGCTGGGGCTGATTCAGGAACCACTGACCTTCCTGCTCTACAATGAATTCGCCGTTGTCCTTACACTTGCACATGCATGGGCGCCGTTTGCGATCCTGCCGATTTACGTGTCGCTGCAAAAGATCGACCGCAGCTTGTTAGAGGCCGCAACCGACCTTGGGTGCAGCAAGCTGGAACGGTTTGTGCGCGTGACTTTGCCTCTGACTGTGCCAGGGATCATCGCCGCCTGCTTGATCATCTTCATCCCCACGGTGGGCGACTACGTCACGCCGGCCCTGGTCGGTGGCTCGCAGGGGAAAATGGTGGCTAATTTGATTCAGGTGCAGTTTGGCGCGGCCAATAATTGGCCCTTGGGTGCAACCCTGTCTCTGCTTGCCATGCTTTCGGTCGGCTGCGTTGCAATCCTGTTCGTGGTGGTCGTCACCGCTCTGGGGCGGAGGATCAGATGACCAAGGCCATTCGTATCCCATGGTTGCTTGTTTACGCGATCGCCTACCTGGTGTTTCTCTACCTGCCGGTTCTGCTTTTGCCGTTGTTTTCGTTCAATGACGGAACCATCGTGGCCTTCCCGTTAAAGGGTTTTACGCTGAAATGGTACGCGCAGTTGGGTCAGCAGGACACGCTGCTTCAAGCGATGGTGAACTCGCTGATCGTTGGCAGCGTGACTGCCTTGATGGCGACGTCTCTGGGCCTTTTCGCTGCGCGCGCCTATGTCCGGTACCGGTTCAAAGGGCGGGAATTCTCCGAAGGTCTGGTCATGCTCCCGCTGGTCGTTCCCGGCATTATCGTTGCCAGTTCCATGCTGGTGCTGTTCATCAGCGTCGGGCTAAAGCCATCGCTGACGACAGTGATCCTTGGCCATGTCTTTGTGGCCTTGCCCTTTGCCGTGTCGATCATGAAATCGGCCTTTGACGATTTCGACCAGTCGTTGGAAGAGGCCGCGTTTGATCTGGGCGAAAGCGTTTTGGGAACCTTTCGGCGTGTCACCCTACCAATCGTTGCACCGGGCATCATCGCCAGTCTTTTGGTCACGTTCACCGTGTCATTCGACGAGTTTGTTCTGGCCTTCTTCCTGTCCGGCAACAGCCCGACATTGCCGGTCTATATCTGGAGCCAGATCCGCTTTCCGGCAAAGCTGCCTAATACACTGGCGCTGGGGTCGCTGCTTTTGCTGTCCTCGGTTCTGCTGCTGTTGATTGCCGAATATTTCCGCCGCCGTTCCATCCAATCCTCAGATTGAAACCTAAGGAAACCAACCTGATGAGCGAACAGAACATCATCGAAATACAGGGCGTCGAAAAACGCTTTGGTTCCTTTGTGGCCGTGTCCGACCTGAACCTGACCTTGAAAGAGGGCGAGTTCTTTTCGCTGCTTGGGCCTTCGGGCTGTGGAAAGACAACGGCCTTGCGCATCATCGCGGGGTTTCAGGATCACGAAGAGGGCGAGATCCGGATTGACGGACGGACGATGGGCGAGGTGCCCGCCAACAAGCGGCCCACCAACATGGTGTTCCAAAGTTATGCGATCTTTCCGCACCTGAATGTGGGTGACAATGTCGGGTTCGGCTTGCGAAAGACAAAGCTATCCCGAAATGAAATCAAGGAACGCGTTGCCGAGGCGCTTGAGATGGTGGAACTCGGCGGCTTGCAGGATCGCAAGGCCAATGAGTTGTCAGGTGGGCAACGGCAGCGTGTGGCGCTTGCCCGCGCATTGGTCATGCGGCCCAAGGTGTTGCTGCTGGATGAACCATTATCCG
The DNA here is from genome assembly GCF_056538905.1 of Ruegeria sp. BE10. Taxonomy (NCBI): domain Bacteria; kingdom Pseudomonadati; phylum Pseudomonadota; class Alphaproteobacteria; order Rhodobacterales; family Roseobacteraceae; genus Ruegeria; species Ruegeria sp. BE10. The sequence goes on along the minus strand of NZ_JBQFTX010000009.1, from coordinate 146,791 downwards.
CGCTGGACAAAAACCTGCGCGAAGCAATGCAATTGGAAATGCGCCGCCTGCAGCAAAAGCTTGGCATCACCTTCGTCATGGTCACGCATGACCAGTATGAGGCGATGACCATGTCCGACCGGATCGGGGTCATGTTTGCTGGGCAGCTCAAGCAAGTCGACAAGCCCGAGGTTCTGTATTCCCAACCTTGCAACCGAGAAGTGGCCTCTTTCATCGGCGGGATGAACTTTCTGAATGCCGAAGTGACTGCTGAGAACGCCGACACGCTGGACGTGAATGTTCAAGGGTTTGGCTCGATGACTATCGGGGTGAACCCCAACGTTCAGGTACATGACATGGATCTATTGGTCGGCGTTCGCCCCGAGCAATTGGAGATCAGCGCGGAAAAACCGGATGGGTACGACGCGCATGTTCAGGGCAAGGTGTCGGACGTCGCCTTCTATGGCGAAAGCGTCCACTATTATGTGCGCGTCGACGGGTTGCCGGAAAGCATCGCCGTTGCAGTGCCAAACTACTTTCACACAGTTGATCACAGCCGCGACGATACCGTCTGGCTTGGAGTTCAAAGCGCCTCGGTGATCGACTTGGGCAAACGTGAATCTTTGGGAGGAAACACATGAATAAAACAGCATCACTTACGGCAGCAGTGGTTGCCACCTTCACGGCAAGCCAAGCATTGGCCGACGCGGCTGATCTGACCGTTTTCGACTGGTCCGGATATGAGGATCAGGGATTCTTTGGTGATTACGTCGAAAAATACGGCGGGCCGCCCAGCTACACTTATTTCGGCAGCGTGGAAGAGGCTTTCACCAAGCTTCAATCCGGGTTTGAGGCCGATCTGGCCCATCCGTGTACGGACGCCCTGAGAAAATGGGTGGCAGCGGATATGATCAAGCCGATTGACACCAGCAAGCTGGAAAACTGGGACAAACTGATGCCCAAGATCAAAGAGGTCGATGGTATCACGATCGACGGGCAGACCTATATGGTACCCTTTGAATGGGGGAACACCGGCCTGATCTACCGCACCGACATGATTTCGGCTGATGATGTTTCGCTGCAATTGTTGTTAGACCCGGCCTATCAGGGCAAGGTTGCCGTTCCGGATGCAGCCTCCAGCGCGTTCGCCATGGCTGCACTGGCAACTGGTGCCTCAAGCTATTCCGATATGAGCGAAGAGGAGTTCCAGAAGGCGGCGGATTACCTGCGGGCAATTCATCCCAATGTACGTTTCTACTGGTCTGATGCAGGTCAACTGGATCAAGCCATTGCCAGTGGTGAGGTGACCCTGGGTTGGGGCTGGAACCAATCGGAGTTGAACCTGATTTGGAACGAAACCCCGGCAGTCATGATGCGTGATGTGGACAAAGGCATCGCCACCTGGGTCTGCGGTTACGTGCATCTGAAGTCTGCCAAACAGTCCGATGAACAGGTCTACGACATGCTCAACGCGCTCAGCTCGGCCGCCAGCGGTAAGTATATCATCGAAAGCTGGGGTTATGCCCATGCCAATGAAGACGCATTTGCGCAAGCTGATCCAGAGTTGATTGAGACCTACGGGTTCTCGGACGTGGACAGCTTCTTTGAGGGCAGCCTGTTCTTCGACGCGGTCAATCCTGAGATTGAAGCGAAGATGTTGAAGGAGTTCGAGCGCATCAAAGCGGGCTTTTAGAACCATCTAACTACACAATTGGGATTGGCGGTGCCTTAGAAAGCCCGCCGATCCCACAGAACCATTTCCAAATTTTCTGGAGGAAGCGCGACAATGTCAGGCGCTGACGGATATTCTGTTCTCTTTGAACCGGTTCAGATCGGGCCTGTATCGGCCCGAAACCGGTTCTATCAGGTGCCCCACTGCAATGGTATGGGACATCTGCGACCGCAGGCCGAAGCTGCCATGCGGGCAATGAAGGCCGAGGGTGGTTGGGCCGTAGTGTCCAATCAGGAGACGGAAATTCATCCCACTTCAGATTTGTCCCCATATGCGGAAAACCGACTATGGGACGAACGGGATATTCCAGCGCTGCGCTTGATGACCGATGCAGTTCATGCCAAGGGTTCGTTGGCGGCCATTGAATTGGCACATAACGGCCACCATGCGCAGAACCACCTGAGCCGCGCGCCTTTGCTAGGCCCGTCAGAACTTGCCTTGCAAACAGCGTATCCCAAACAGGCTCGGGCGATGGATAAGTCGGACATTCGCGAGTTTCGCAAGTGGCATCGCGCGGCGGCGCGGCGGTCGCGCGAGGCGGGCTTTGACATCGTGTATGTTTATGCCGGTCATCACATGACCCTGCCGCATCATTTTCTGCTGCCGCAGTTCAATGACAGGACAGATGAATATGGCGGATCGTTAGAGAACCGGGTGAGGCTCACCCGAGAGCTTCTGGAAGAAACCAAAGAAGAGGTCGGGGATGACTGCGCAGTTGCTCTGCGGTTTGCAGTCGATGAAATGCTGGGCTCTGACGGCATGCAGGCACAGGAAGAAGGCTGTTCGGTTGTCGAATTGTTGGCCGAGCTGCCGGACCTTTGGGATGTAAACGTCGCGGATTGGAGCAACGACTCGGCGACGACCCGCTTTGAACCCCGCGATGGTTTCCAAACCTCGTATATTGAGTTCGTCAAACAAGTCACTTCCAAGCCTGTTGTGGGCGTCGGGCGCCTTACGTCTCCGGACTTGATGGTGTCACTTGTCAGGAAAGGTATCCTTGATTTTATCGGCGCAGCGCGACCATCCATTGCCGACCCGTTTCTTCCCAACAAAATAAAGGAAGGTCGGATCGAGGAAATTCGCGAGTGTATTGGCTGCAATATCTGTGTGTCCTCCGACGCGCTGGGCGTTCCTATCCGATGTACTCAAAACCCGACGATGGGGGAGGAGTGGCGCCGGAAATGGCATCCTGAAATCATAGAGAGCCGAGGAAAAGAAGAAGCCGCGCTTGTTGTCGGCAGCGGTCCCGCCGGGCTTGAATGCGCCATGCAATTGGCGCGTCGGGGCTATGACGTAACCCTGGCCGAAGCCAAGCAAGAGCTTGGGGGGCGCGTGTTGCAGGAATCTGGTCTGGCCGGGCTATCCGCATGGAAGCGCGTGACAGATCACAGGGTCTATGACTTGCAGCAACGCGGGAACGTGCAACTGTTCACCGACAGTCGCTTGTCAGCAAGCGAGGTTGTCGAGTTGGGCATTCCGAATGTCTTTCTGGCAACTGGCGCGTCATGGCGGCGAGACGGTCGCGGGAAGTCTGCGTTCCGGGGCGTATCGATAGAGGCAAGCTCTCAAGTATTCACTCCGGACGACATCATGTCAGGAGTAATGCCGGGGGACGGCCCGATTATGGTCTACGATGATGATCAGGCCTATCTCGGTGGTGTGTTGGCGGATCATCTGGCGCAGGCCGGGCGAGAGGTCGTCTTTGTAACCCCGGCCTCGATGGTTTCACCTTTCACTGAATTGACCTTGGAACAGGTCAAAGTGCAACGCGGCTTGTTGGAAAAAGGTGTTCGGCTGGTGTTGTCCCAGACCCTGGTCGAAATCACGCCCGGATTGGCGAAAGTTCAATGCGCTTATACCGGACGCGAACAAAGCGTCGAGTGCGCATCAGTTGTTTTGGTCACGCAGCGTGCGCGAGAGACTGCCCTTTATGAGGAACTGCGAAATTTGCCCGACAAGCCACTGACAAGTCTGGAACTGATCGGTGATGCGGCAAACCCCGGTTTGATCGCTGACGCTGTATATTCGGGCCACATGGCAGCCAGGAATTTTGAACGCGACGCGGGCGACATCGACCGTGAATTTTTCCGTCGGGAAATCGTTTCCCTTGAATCTGCATGAGGTGCGCTATGCCAAAAGATGACTTGCAAGTAATGCGCGACTTAATGAAAGCGCAGCGGGAAGGGTTCGCCTTGCCGCGCCATTTCTATACGTCTCAGGCAGTATACGAAAACGATATCAGCACGTTCTGGAATCGCAACTGGATCTGGGTCGGACATGTCAGCCAGATTGTCGAGCCGGGCGACTATTTCCTGTTCGACTACGGGCCTGAATCCATCATCATCGTTCGGGATCGCGAGGGTGAGGTGCGCGCGCATCTAAATGTTTGCCGCCATCGGGGATCGCGCGTTTGCATTGAGCAGAAAGGCAAGGCGCGAAACTTCATCTGTCCCTATCACGCGTGGACCTTTGACCTGAACGGTAAGCTCAGAAACGGGCGGTCAATGGGGGCGGATTTTGACCCGGGCCAGTACGGTTTGTTTCCGGTTCAGGTAAAGATATTTCAGGGTCTGATTTTTGTTTGCCCGTCCGAAGACGCGCCGCCGCTGGACGCCGCTTTGGATAGGCTGGCCCCGCTGTCAAAGCCGTTCGGTTTTGAGAATCTGAAGATTGCCCATGAGGCCTCATACCCGGTTCCGGCGAACTGGAAGCTTGCTCTGGAGAATTACTTGGAATGCTATCACTGCGCGCCATCTCATCAGGACTATTCGCGCAGTCATTCCTTGAAAGATCCGGCCCAGGTCCTTGAGTTCAGCGGGGCACTGCACGAGCGGATGAAAGAAGCCGGGGTTCCCCTCGAGGAGCTTGATCTGACTGGAGAAAACGCAGTCGCACCGGGCGCAGATGTCTATTGGCGGCGGTACCCACTGTTCCCCGGCTACTTGACCGGCAGCAAGGATGGCGCGCCCTTGGCGCCGCCATTGGGTGAGCTGAAATCCCAAGACGGCGGGGCCACCGATCTGGGGATCGGTACGCTAAACTATTTCCTCGTTTATGCCGATCACGTGGTCGGGTATCGGTTCGTGCCGCGTGCTCTGCAAGACACCGATATTCAGATCGTCTGGTACGTGCGCGGCGACGCCGAAGAGGGGCGCGACTATGACAAGGATACCCTGACATGGCTGTGGCATGTCACGTCGCTCGATGACGAACGGATCATCCGGCACAATCAGGAAGGCGTGAACTCGCACCATTTCGTCCCCGGGCCATTGTCCGAGATGGAATGGAGCATTTCGGGCTTCTATCGCAACTACTTCAGCATGATCTGAGACGCGCAAAATTCGGAGAAAGAACATGACAGAGCTAACGCAGCGCAGATCAAGACGGCGTGGGGGCGGGCGTGAGGCACGCGCAGCCGTGCGAACCAGCAACGCAGCCTCGCAAGCAATCTGGCCGGGCATTCCCGGTGGGCGATACAAGCCCCTGTCAGACGCGGATATGTCGCGCATTCACGAGGCCGCGCTTAGCATTCTGGAACGCACGGGCGTGGGGGACCCAACGCAGGAAGTTCTCGATCTTGTGGTGCCAAAAGGGGCGATATTGAACGCGCACGGCAGGTTGTGCTTTCCTCGCGCCTTGATGGAAGATCTGTTGGCCAAAGCCGCCAGTGAATTCTATGTCCATGCACGCGGATCTCGGGCCGGTAAGGACGACATGCACTGCACCAAGGACAAGGTGTATTACGCAAATTCCGGCACGGCGGTGACAACCTTTGATGCCGAGACTCGCAGATACAGGCCATCAACGCTCAAGGATATTTACGACTTCACCCGCTTGGTCGACCGGCTTGATAATATTCACATGACCGGTGACACGGTTTTGGCGACGGATGTGCCACAGGATTATGAGCATGACATGAGCATGCTCTACGCCATTCTGGCAGGTAGCGAAAAACCTTCCTGCCTGACCTTCAGAACCCGCGAGCACATTCAGGATGCGATCCATCTGTTCGATCTGGCATCGGGTGGCGAGGGCAAGTTCCTTGAAAAGCCATCGGTCATCTTTGGAGGCTGTCCCATCGTATCCCCGCTTAGGTTCGGGCGCGAAAATCTGGAGATCTTGATCGATACGGCGAAGATGGGGCTGGTGTGCGATCTTGCCGTTCCCCCACAGGCCGGGGCGACTTCGCCGGCGCCTTTGGCAGGAACCTTAGCGCAAGCGGTTGCTGAGACCTTGTCTTGCGTCGCTATTGCGAACCTCATCAATCCGGGCACTCCGGTCGTTTTTGCAGCTTGGCCTTTCATCACCGACTTGCGTACTGGGTCCTTTACTGGCGGCAGTGGCGAACAGGCGTTAATTTCAGCTGCGGCCATCCAGATGGGCAATTTCTATAACCTGCCGACCAGTGTTGGGTGTGGTATGACGGATTCTAAAATCCCGGATGCGCAATACGGTTTGGAGAAGGCACTGACCTTTGCATTGGCGGCGCATGCCGGTGCTAACAGGCTCTGCGAATTTGGCGGTATGCTTGGCAGTCTGATGGGCTGCAGCTTTGAGTCCATGGTCATCGACAACGAGGCTGCGGGCATGATCTCGCGAACGCTGCGCGGGATCGAGGTGAGCGACGACACGCTTTCGGTCGACGTTATCCATGAATGCGCAATTGATCCGGGTCATTTCCTTGGTAACGCGCAGACCCTGCAATATATGGAGACGGAATATGTCTACCCGACCCTGCTGGATCGGGAACTGACCGATACTTGGGAAAAGGCAGGTCGACAGGACATGTTTGAGCGGAGTCGGTCGGTGGTCAACGACATCCTATCCAATCACTATCCGAACTACTTTGGCAGCAAGGCTGATGCAGAGGTGCGGGCCAAGTTTCCGATTAAATTACCTCCTGAGGCGATGCAGGCGGGTTGAGGACAGCGGAAGGCGATGCGGCATTGAAACTTGTAAAATAGTGATGCCGCATCAAGACGGCTTCTAAGCCTTAAACGCACCCTGCTGTGTCAGGTCTTCAGTCGCCAACCGAATACCTTTCTCAAGGATATCGAACATCTGGTTCAACTCGCCTTCCGTGATGATCAGCGGTGGGGAAAACACGCACATGTTGATGATCGGTCGCAGGATCAGCCCGTTTTCCTGGCAATGCAGGTCAATCAATGCGCCAACAGACTTATCAAGGTCCAAAAGATTATCAGCATTAGCATCGGCAACGCATTCGACGCAGCCAACCAGCCCCATACCTCGGGCGTCACCCACAAGCGGCAAGGCCGCCAGAGCCCGAAGGCGTTCTTCGAACAGCGGCGTAAGCGCGCGGACATGTTCCAGAATACCGTCGCGCTCCATGATTTCTATGGTTTTCAAACCAGCTGCCGCGCTTACCGGGTGGCCCGAATAGGTGAACCCGTTTGAAAACGTAGCCTCCTGTGCGTTCTCACCGCTCACATCTTCGATCAGTCGATCAGAGATGATGCAGGCCCCCATGGGGACATAGCCAGACGTCATACCTTTGGCACAGGTGATGATATCTGGTTGAATACCAAAGACATCTTCGGATGCAAACCAATGCCCAAGCCGCCCAAATCCAGTCACAACCTCATCTGAAATATACAGGACATCGTATTTCCGGCAGATGTCCAAGCAGCGCTGATGATACCCCTGCGGAGGCACGATGACCCCACCAGAACATAGGATCGGTTCAGCGATGAAAGCCGCGACCTTGTCAGGGCCGGTTTCCAGGATCATGTTCTCTAGATCAGCGATTTTTTCGTCTAGAAAATCTTCAACCGTTTGATCGGCGCGGCGCGTGTACGGGTTCACATTCGGCAGGAAACGCGTCAGGTGAGAGGCCTGGTCCAACCACCCTTTGTCGCGCTCTTTTCCAGATACTGAGGCCGCCAAATAAGTCGAACCGTGATAGGCCTTTTGCCGCGATATCACGATCTTTTTTTCAGGTTTGCCAAGCAGGTTATTGCGGAACTGCACAAACCGCAGGGCGCTATCAACGGCTGTTGAGCCGCCGGTTGTAAAGAACACATGGTTCAGGTCACCCGGCGTTCTTTTGGCGATCTCATGTGCCAGCCGGGCTGGGGCCGAGTTGGCGTTGTTGAAGGGCGAAAAATACGCCATCTCTTTCGCTTGCTGGGCCATCGCATCTGCAATTTCAGCGTTCCCATAGCCCAATTGAACGCACCACATCCCCGCAGGCCCATCAATCAAGCGTTTTCCGTCCTCTGTCAGGATGTGAACGCCTTGGCCACTTTCGGCAAAGGTTCGTTCATTTTGGCCAAGGAATGACATCCCTTCCCACGGATGCAGGAAGTGTTCGTTGTCCCAGTCACGTACGGACTGAAAGTCGGAGTTGAACAGGGTCATGGGGCACCTTGATGTAACATACATCACAAAATGAACAAACATTCATTCAATGTCAATCCTTGAACTTCCGCTTCACTAGATGCGAAAAAGCAAAGGCGAGTAACCCAGCGAAGGAAAAACAAGATTACTCTCGAGGCCGATACTCCGACCAATGCCCGCGATCTGAGTAAGCTGCAGAACCGACAGCAGCTGATTCAGGCGGCTGCGGATGCCATCCATAAATACGGTATTCGCGGCACGACCTCGGCCAGAATCCAGGAGCTGTCAGGACTGTCGAGGGGGATGGTGAACCTGCACTTTGGTTCCAAAGAGAAACTGCTGCTTGCCGTGGCCGAGGAGTTGTCGGCGCGCTATGCAGGGCAGTGGAAAGCAATCGCGGACAGTCCGGAATTAGGCCCTGCGGACAAGTTGATCTCAATCCTCAAGGCGGATTTCGACCCTTTGGTCTTGAACGCACGGGACGTTGCGATCTGGTTTTCATTTCGGGCCGAAGCGCTCTCGAACCCCGACATATTTCCTTTCATCGACTCGCGGGACAAAAGTTTCCGGGCAGTGATCCTTGAGCTGTTGCAGCAAATCATAAGCGAAGGTGGGTACAAAGGCGTAGACGCCAAACTTGCAACAGATGCATTGATTGCTTTGCTGGAAGGGCTCTGGACCGACTTCCATTTGCACTCAGATATTTTCAAACCCCGAGAGGCTTTGAAAATCTGCTTGTTTGTCTTGCAGTCGATGTTTCCAGGTCATTTTGATTTTAAATCAATGTCTTAAATTGCGAGGCGGCGCTTCTACGAGCCGCCTCAGAATTTGACTCAGTGGAAAAACTGGCGGCCTTCCAGGTCCCATCTCGCGCATGTTCGTACTGCATTGCAGTAAGCCGACGTCAGTTCAATCGACCGTAAAAGGTCATGCGGGCACTCTCTGACAGTTCCACATCAGGTTCCGAGTTATAGGCCAACACGGCGAGCATTCTTGTCTTGTTACTCTCATTCGGTGAGACCCGGTGAATGGAGTTTCTACCGCGAAACAGAACCAGCGTGCCTTGATCCATGTTCAGGATTTGCGGCTTCAATTCTTTGTCCAGAACGGCCCTGACACCTTCATAGTTCATGTCCCCTGCGCTCGCGTCCCGCAGGTCCTTTACATATTCGAAACGGCTACCGGCGTCGGGTTTCTGGATCAGCAATGTGATTGCGAACGAGGAATTGTCGAAATGCCAACCGAGTTCTTGCCCTCGGGTTGCGTAGTGAATGTTAATTGACGAAAGCGGATCGACATAAGGGTGCAGTTCAGTCTCGCCCGTGACCTGCTTGATGAAGCTGTGGAATGATGGGTCGTTATACAGGGTGCGCAGGGGCGATGTCGGTGACACCACGTCGTCGCAGATACATCCTTTGGACGACTCCACTTGGCGATTTGCCGGGTGTGATGCGTCAAACTCTGGATTTGGCGGCGTTAGGTAGACCGAGTGGCTTTGAGTGCAGAAATATGCCTGGTCTTGTCCCGTCAAAGCCTCGGCTTGCATCATTTCCAGTGCCTCGGGGCGGATGAATTCCTCAAGGACCAAGACACCGTTTTCATTCAGTGACGATCTTGCCTTCGTACTGAAATCTTCATTTCCCAGAGGGTAACGCCCAAAGTCGACGATGTCTGCAATATTCATGCCACTTACCCATTTAGCAAAAGCTTAGAACGGGTGGATTAAACCTTTTCTGACAGCGCGAGAAAAGCTGCTTTTTCAGTGCGGCTTGTTTGCCTCCCAAGAACGAACCCAGGCGAATTCGGGTCGGGGGAACGTTTCAGCTTACCTAGAACGTCTCGGTACAGAATTGCCGCCCTTTGCCGCGGCAGCGCGTGCGCGGTTTTTCTTGCTGTTTGGCTTACCCTTGGGCGGCGGCGGGCCCTTTGGGCCGCGGTTTGGTTTTTTGCCTTTGCTGCTTAGGCTATCGCCATCGCGCTTGGGCTTAGTGTCGACTTTGGTTTTCTCAGGCGGCTTTGATGCCGTCTTTTTTCGCGCCTTCGCAGGCTGTGGATCGACAAGGCGAGGCGGTCTGCGCTCAGACTTTTGCGGGTCTCTCTTGCCTTTCACACCTCGTTTTGGGCCTGTCTTTGTCGGTTTCGAAAAGTCGGGGGCCGTGTCCAACCGCACGATGTCTTTTGTGCCCTCGACCTTCATCTCAGGTCCGATCGCGTCCAAAAATCCGGAAACGCTGCTCTCGCGAATTTCGATAAAGGTCACATCGTCAGCGATGCGGATCGCGCCGATATCGGATTTGGTGAGGTTCCCGGCCTTGCACACCATGGGAAGAACATAGCGCGGAGACGCGTTATCGTTGCGTCCTTCCGACAGCGAAAACCACACACTCGGGCCAAAAGGTGCCTCTGACTTTGTCCCTGTGGTTTTGACGTCGCTTAACTCTTCCGGAGCAGAATGCTGACGTTTGTATTGACGGACATAGGCCGCGGCGAGTTGTTCCGGCGAGAATCTGGCCACCAGTTCGTCGACCGATGTGCGCTCGCTCTCGACGAGATCCACCTGCCAGTCGTCCGAGCCGAACATCCGCTGTAGATCCTGTGCGTTGACTGCGTCTGCGGAAGGTGCCGGACCCCAATCAGCAGTCAGTTTGGCGAATTTCAACAGCCGTTGAGCCTTTTTGAACGAAGCCGGTGCGACGATCAGGGCGCTGACCCCTTTGCGCCCCGCGCGCCCGGTTCGACCTGAACGGTGCAGAAGAGTTTCGTGACTGTTGGGCAGTTCGGCATGGATCACCAGATCCAGATTCGGCAGGTCAATCCCGCGCGCGGCCACGTCGGTCGCCACACAGACGCGGGCACGCCCGTCGCGCATGGCCTGCAGGGCATTTGAGCGTTCGCTTTGGGTCAGTTCACCGGACAAAGCCACAACCGAGAACCCACGGTTCGACAAGCGGGCAGTCAGGCGTGCAACCATCGCACGTGTGTTGCAAAAGACGATGGCGTTCGGGGCCTCGTAATAACGCAGCACGTTGATGATCGCGTTTTCACCATCGCGCGGGGCCACATTCATTGCACGGTATTCGATATCGGCGTGTTGCGTCCGTTCACTGACGGTACTTACACGCTCGGCATCCCGTTGATACCGGGTGGCAAGGGTGGCAATGGCGCGCGGAACCGTGGCGGAAAACAACAGTGTTTGGCGGTCTGTGGGCGTTTCGTCGAGAATGAACTCCAGATCCTCGCGGAACCCAAGGTCAAGCATTTCGTCGGCTTCATCCAAAACCACAGCGCGCACGGCCGTCAGATCAATCGACCCGCGCATGATATGATCGCGCAAACGCCCCGGGGTCGCGACCACGATATGCGCCCCACGTGACAGAGCCCGGCGTTCGTCGCGCATATCCATTCCGCCAACGCACGAGGCAATGAACACCCCCGCGTCGGCGTAAAGCCATCCCAATTCGCGTTTGACCTGCATTGCCAGCTCTCGCGTTGGCGCAATCACCAGTGCCAAAGGCGCGTCTGCCGTGCCGAAAACCTGCGCATCGCCCAAAATGGTCGGCGCGATGGCCAGGCCGAACCCAATGGTTTTTCCCGATCCGGTTTGGGCCGACACAAGCAGGTCTTTTCCTTGCAACTCTGGAGCGGACACGGCCTCTTGGACCGGGGTCAGGGTGTCATATCCTTTGCGCTTCAGCGCATCTGCGATTGTCTGTTTCATAGCTCGGCTCTCTTGGGTGATGCGGTCACCCTCAGAGCGTCCAACACACGGATCATTGTCGAAGCACGCTCCTTACCGAGAGACGAACCGGATGTATAGAGTGGAAGATGAATGGCCGCTGAACCGGCGGATTTTTCGACCACAGTCGCGCGGTGTGGTACAAACAAGCCTGTGAATCCAGCGTATATTCCAGGTCAACGCCAGGGTGGTGGACTGTACCGTCCAACGTCATTTGCCCGGTAGGACAGGCAGCCGCACGGTCCTGCCTTACAAGCGCGTTAAGGGTTCGCCTATTTTTCTGTTTTCAGGGCAAAACCCCTGTTTGCGCTAAAATGGGCGAAAAAATTAACTGTGATTTCAACACTATCCGGGGGGCTACGGGAAACCCCCTATATCGAAATTCAGGCCGATTCGTTAACTGTGTTTTATCGAACGGGTCATATCGGACGATACCACTTTTCCCCTGTGAGGGGCTGGCTACTTACCCCCTCGGCCGGCCCCTCAGTCACTGGCCGCGACCCGTTTCGATCCCCCTCTAGAAATAGGCTCTCAGGCGCTTTGCTCCAGAGATAGCAGTACTTGTGCAACCAGTTTGGGCAATTCAGAGGATCGGTCGTAGCTTGCTGTATGTGGAATGTCGGCAACCGGTGATTTTCGATAACCTTCGGTGAACAACAAAAACGGCACTTGTGCGCGTTGAGCGGTTTCGGCATCCACCTCGCTATCTCCGACAAACAACTGCGGACCGGCTGTGGTAACGGCGGCAAAGCTGGCCTCAAGATGGGCCGGGTCGGGTTTGCGGGTGTTCAGGCTGTCACCGCCAAGGACGGCATCGAAATGGGGTGCAAGCCCCATCGCCTCAAGCACATGGCGGGCAGGGGCTTCGGGTTTGTTGGTACAAACCCCCAGAACGCAGCCCATTTCACGCAAATGCTCCAGCGCCTGCAGCACACCGGGATAGACCACGGTTTTATCGCTGGAGGCGGCGTTGTAATGGGCAAGCGTCAACCGGGTCAGATCACCGTGCTGGGCCATCGGCAGGTCGCAATGCTCAATCACACGCTCGACCAGTTTGGGTAGCCCGTTGCCAACAAATTGTTTGATCTGGTCCTGTGATAAGGGCGCTACGCCGGCGTCACGCAACATATTGTTCGCGGCCGCGGCAAGATCAGGAAGACTGTCCACGAGCGTTCCATCCAGGTCAAACATGATAGTCGCGGCCATTGGCTGCCCCCTTGGTTTGATATTCTGAGAAAGTGGTACCCTGCCTGAATTTTTGGTGCAATCGTGCGAGGTTGGAGAATTCACCAGAACGGGCCTTGACATACCTGACTATTTTAATCAGATTACTATTCAAGTCCACAGCCAACCCCTGTCAGGGTCAGCCAGATCAAGTGAAACGCGAACAGATTAAGGCATTTCGCCCCAGCCCCCTCTGGAGTTGTCCTGATGAATATGCAGACCCCGAATCCCAGCCAATCCTATGCTGTATCCATGCTGCCATCGCATAAGGCCGAAGAACTGACCAATGGCGGTAACCTGGCCCATATCGAATTGGGCGACCAGCTGTATACGCTGCGCATCACCCGCGCAGGCAAATTGATCCTGACGAAATGAGCGCGACTTCCTCTCGGGGTGGGGCGGCTGTTGGCCGCTTAACTGACCTTGGCCCCGTCGAAGCCGGAGCCGTGATGTACTTGCGGCTTTGGGGTGATGGTGCCCAGGGCCGCGCAGATGCCGCCAGCGATTTTGAAATTGCGTTGGGCGCAGAATGCGGGCGCGCTGCGATGATGTCGCTTGACCGCCTGTGTTCGCTGTGCGCGCATCACGGGCGCCGCCCGTTGATCCGTCACGGATTGGGGTGTTCTTGTCTTGGCGCTGACGAAAATTGCTTTGCGCAGATGATCGCGGCGGCCTCTGAAGGCTCCCGTGAAGACGCGATGATGATGGCGTCCCTGATTGTGCGACCGGATTTTGCCCCCGCTCTGGCCTCATTATCAGAACAACTTGGACTGGCGCTGCGACGCATGACCGCGTCGATTCCGCTGCCCACAACCGGGCACCAACCCCCCGCAGCCCTGCTGCATTAGGCAGCAGCGTGGCGCAGAACCCCGGCCCTCCCTAGGCCGGGGTTTATTTCTCAGCAGCACCCGCACCCAGCATGGTGATGCTCGTGATCGCAGGCTGGGGCAGGGGTGAAATCACCCACTCCGGTCAAAACGTCCCGCAAAGCCCAGAGGATCATGTCGACGTCCTCGGCCTCGATCGTCAGCGGTGGGCGGATTTTCAGGATGTTGTCCTTGGGCCCTTCGCTGCCGATCAGAATACGATGATCGCGCATCCGGTTTTTGACGTATTTGCAGATTTCGGTGCCCTCGGACCCATCCGGGTTGATCAGCTCAACCCCAAGGAACAGGCCCATTCCTCGCACATCGCCAACGCATCCGAAATCGGATTCAATCTGACGCAGACCATCCATCAGGCGCGCGCCCATATCGCGGGCGTTGTCCTGCAGGCCTTCGTCATCGACGATGTCCAGCACCTCCTTGCCGATCCGGCATGACAGGGTCGAGCCGCCAAAGGTTGAAAAGAACTCGATCCCGTTGTCAAAGCTCTGGGCGATTTCTTTGGTCGTAACCAGTACGCCCAGCGGATGGCCGTTACCGATAGGTTTGCCCATGACGACGATGTCCGGCAGCGCGCCTTGATGTTCAAAGCCGAAATAGTACTCACCCAGTCGCCCAAGCCCGGTTTGTACTTCATCGGCAATGCACACACCGCCCGCAGCGCGGATTTTCTCATATACCGCTGGCAGGTAACCTTTGGGCGGAATGATTTGGCCGCCGACCGAGGGGAAGGTCTCGGCAATGAAACCTGCGACCCCGTGCCCCTTGTCTTGCAGAGCAGCGATTGCAGGGTCTACAAAATTCGCGAATTTTGTAGCGCGGTCCGGGTCGTCACGCTTGAATGACCCGCGATAGTCGTCGGCAACCTCAACCAGCTCGACCCAGTCGGCCTGACCGACACCGCCGGGTTTGTTGAACTTATAGGCCGAGATCGCAACAGCCGCGTTGGTGTTGCCATGATAGCCGTGATCCGGGGTGACAATGCCCTTGGCGCCGGTATGGGTGCGGGCCAGTCGCAAGGCCAACTCGTTCGCCTCGGTGCCTGAATTGACAAAAAAGCAGACCTCGAAATGATCCGGCAGTTTCGAGAGAATCTTGTCGGCAAAGGTCGTTTGGGCAGGGTGCAGATAGCGCGTATTTGAATTCATTCGCTTCAGCTGATCCGCCGCCACCGCCTGAATTCGCGGATGCGCATGGCCCACATGGGGGACGTTGTTATAGGCGTCCAGATAGGGCCGTCCCCATTCGTCAAACAGATGATGTTTCCACCCGCGCACCAGCATGACTGGATCGTCATAGGTCAGGCTAAGGTTGCTGCCGAAGTGGTCGTGCCGCCCCTGCAGGATCACCTGTTTATCTGTGGGCCGATAGAATACCTTGTCGTCTGGCAGGTTCAGCAATGCCGCGGGATTGGGGCAGACGGCGTGCCACAGCTCTATCTCATCCGGATCGCCGACACCGGGCCAGTCGGTCTGCATTCCATCCGTGGTCAGGGCCAGCTGGAAATGCACATGCGGGGCCCAGCCACCGTTCTGGCTGGCGTCCCCTAGCCGGGCAAAGGCCGCACCCTGCGCCACCGGATCGCCCGGCTTCAGACGGTCACAAACTTCGGGGTCCAGATGACCATAAAGAGTATAGAAGGGATCGCCCTCGGGCGTTTCGTGGTGCAGGATCACGACGCCGCCATAGTCCAAATGGGCGTCGCGGTTCTCGACCGCTTCGATCCGGCCGCTCATCGGCGCGTGCAGCACGGTGCCTGCCGGGGCAAACACATCCACCGCCAAATGCACGGTGCGCCGGTCCGAAGCCTTCCAGGGCCCCTTGCGGAACCCGGGCTCGGCATAGATCAGGCGGGGTTCGTTGTAATAACCCAACCACAGGCCTTGGCCAAATTCCTCACCCACACGCGCGGCCTCTTCCAGTGGCATGTGGAACGGGTTCTGCGGCCAGGTCGAGTTCTCAACCGACAGCGAGCCCATGGGCGCATCGCTTAGATCCTGATTGAACATCAGGGCGAACTGGCCGCGATGTTCGGACAGATAGGCGTGGATGCGTTCGGCCCCGTCAGTAACGGGCAAACCGCAGGCCGTTCGTAGCCGCGCCGCCATCAGGTCACCGTTCACGCCTGCATTCTCAAGGAACCGCCATGCGGGGGCCTGACTGATCGTCACATAAGGATCGTCCGGGTTCTCGATCGCCATATGGGTCGAGTTTACAACGGACACCGCCAGCCGCATCCGTAGCAAGGGCCAGATCAAATCAATCTCATCGGGGCGCAGCCGATTAGCCGCATGATAGCCCTGCACAAGAGCGGCAAGCGCGCGTTCCGGTTTAGGGTGATCCAGAACGATATAGGCCCCCGCAATCGCCAGATCACAGACACGCGGCGCAGCACACATATCGCCCAGATCAATCAGGCCCGAGATACTCTGCCGCTGACCCAGTTCGCCCTCAACCAGAATGTTGTAGTCGTTGACGTCATTATGGATCGCCTGTTTCGGCAGTTCCGCCAACGGACCCGAGATCGCCGCGAACTGGTCACAAATCTCGGACAGCAAAACCCGACGAGCAGGATCAGTGATCGCATCCAGCCGATCGGCGATCCAACCGGCTTGCGTAAGGTCCCATTTGAAATCTGCACGATGCAGCCCGTCATGGGTAAACCGCTCCAACGCTTTGTCGGTGGCACCCAGAACACGCCCCAATTTTAAGATCAACGCCTCGGATTTAGGCGCGGCCTTAGCGTAACATTGCCCCGGCAGGCATTCCAGCAACCAGACCAGCCGCATCTGCCCTTGCTGATCGGCAATTTGCGGCAGCTGCGCCCCGGTAAGGGCGGGATAGACCTGAGGGAATGGCAGCCCCGGCGCCTCACCCGCGATATGGGCCAATGCCTTGACCTGCAGATCAACGAACTCTGCTTCGCATCCGGGGCGCATGACTTTCAGTACATAATCCTGACCATTGGAAGCCCGCACCATAAAGTTCAGATCATATTCGCCATCCAGCCGCGTCAGCTTGGCGTCCAGCCCCCAATGGGCGCGCAGGGCATCCGCCCAGAATACGGTCAAGTCGCTCATACGCTTCCCTGTCCAATTTTCACGAGGTTCCCCTTCATTTGGCCGAAAATATCCTCGGGGGTGAATTGGCCGAACGGTCCAAAAGGGGGCAGACAGCCCCCCAATGCCGTCAGTCCAACGCGCGCAACCGCTTGAACAGCGAAGATGTATCCCACCGTCCGCCGCCCAGCTTTTGCACATCTTTGTAGAATTGATCGACCAACGCCGTAACCGGCAGGGACGCCCCGGTTTCGTTTGCCGTCTCAAGGCAAATCCCCAGATCCTTGCGCATCCAGTCAACCGCAAAACCGTGTTCGAAATGATCATCCAGCATGGTTTCATAGCGGTTCGCCATCTGCCAGCTGCCCGCAGCGCCCTGGCTGATCACCTCAACAACAGATCGACCGTCCAATCCGGCTTTTTCAGCGAAATGTAGCGCTTCGCTGAGACCCTGAACCAAACCGGCAATGGCGATCTGGTTGCTCATCTTGGTCATCTGCCCTGCGCCGCTGTCGCCGATCCGACGGCAGATCTTGGAATAGACCTGCATGATCGGTTCAGCCGCATCATAGGCGGCCTGATCACCACCGCACATGATCGACAAGACGCCATTCTCGGCTCCCGCCTGACCGCCCGAGATCGGGGCGTCCACAAATGCGATACCCTTGCTTTGGCCCGCCGCATAAAGCTCACGGGTCACCTTGGCGGAAACGGTGGTGTGATCAACGAAAGTTGTGCCGTCGGACATTCCGTCAAAGGCACCATTTTCACCCGTGCAGACCATCCGCAGGTCATCATCGTTGCCGACGCAGGCCATGACGAACTCCGCGCCCTGGGCGGCCTCTTTTGGGGTGGTTGCCATCGCGCCACCATGTTGGGCAACCCAGGCTTCGGCCTTTGCGGCAGTGCGATTGTATACGGTTACTTCATGGCCCGCCGCCTGCAGGTGACCGGCCATTGGATAGCCCATGACGCCCAAACCCAGAAACGCAACTTTTGCCATATTGTGATCCTCTCTGTTGTCCGGGCCATTTCATTTGGCGGGCCGGATTGCCAGGCAGAGTCAAAGCAAAGCCGCGCGCAAAGAGCAACCCTGTGTCAGGGTTTGCCACCCAAATCCTGCAGGATCGGACAATCAGGCCGGTCATCTCCGGCACAGGCGTCGATCAGGTGACCCAGCGTATCGCGCATCGCGTTGAGGTCGGCGATCTTGGTTTCGATCTGCGCCAGATGCGCGCGGGCAACCTTTTTGACATCGGCACTGGCGCGGGTTTCATCCTCATAAAGGGCCATCAGAGTGCGGCAATCCTCGATCGTGAACCCCAGCGCGCGGGCGCGGCCCAGAAAGTTCAGCTTATGCACGTCCTGTTCGCGGAACCGACGATAGCCGTTGTCGTCCCGCATAGGTTTGATCAGGCCGATATCCTCGTAATACCGGATCGTCTTGGCGGGCAGGCCGGTCTGGGTTGCAACGTCTCCGATATTCATGGCGTCACCGTTTGGGATGTGTGGTCTTGGGATGTTTCGGGCAGCGCAGCCCGGACACGGCGCAGGCGCAGCGCGTTGGCGACCACGAAGACGCTGGACAACGCCATTGCCCCGGCAGCGAGGCCAGGGGACAACAGATGCCCGCTGAACGGGAACAGCACACCAGCAGCCACCGGGATCAGCAGGATGTTGTAACCAAAGGCCCAGCCCAGGTTCTGGCGAATGTTGCGCATGGTGCGGCGGCTGATCTCCACCGCATTGGCCACACCGCGCAGATCACCCGACATCAACACCACATCCGCCGTTTCAATCGCCACATCAGTGCCGGTTCCGATGGCCACGCCGATATCCGCCGCCGCCAACGCTGGGGCGTCGTTAATACCGTCGCCGACAAACGCCAATGTGCCGAATTGTTCACGCAGCGCGGTGATCGCGGCCAGTTTACCGTCCGGCAAAACCTCGGCCGTGACATGGTCGATGCCCAGCCTGTCGGCCAGCGCTTGTGCAGTGCGGACATTGTCGCCGGTCACCATCGCCAGTTTCAGGCCCGTCGCGTGCAATCGTTCTAACGCGTCCTGCGTGCCGGGTTTCACCGGGTCCGAGACCGCCAATAGAGCCGCCGCCTGACCGTCGATGGCGACGAACAAAGGTGTGGCACCTTCGCTGGAGCGCAGATCGGCCTCGGCAGTCAGGGTGGTTAAGTCCACCCCGTTCTGCGCCATCAGCCGCGGCGACCCGATCAACAGATCGTGTCCGTCGACCGTCGCTTGAACGCCTAGCCCGGTTAGGGAGTTAAATGCGGATATTGCGGGCAGATCGTCCGGGCCCGCGCGGGTGATTGCGGTGGCAATGGGGTGTTCTGACTGGGCCTCTACCGCTGCGGCTAACCGCAGAACGGTGTCGCGATCAAAGCCGTTCGTGGTGGTGACGCTTTCCAGTTCGGGCCGCCCCAGCGTCAGGGTTCCGGTCTTGTCCAGCGCGATGACCTTGGCCTGCTGCAATTGCTGCAGCGCATCGCCTTTGCGGAACAAAACCCCCAGTTCAGCTGCGCGCCCGGTGCCGACCATGATCGAGGTCGGCGTCGCCAGACCCATCGCGCAGGGGCAGGCAATGATCAAGACCGAGACCCCGGTGACCAGTGCCATCGGCAGCGCAGGCGCAGGGCCAAAGATCAGCCAGACGACAATCGTCAGCAGCGCGACGGCGATGACCACCGGCACGAACCATGCCGTGATCCGGTCGACCAGCCCCTGAATCGGCAGCTTGGCCCCTTGCGCCTGTTCGACCATCCGAATGACCTGCGCCAGAACCGTATCAGCCCCGACCCGCGTGGCGCGCAGGCGCAGCGCGCCGGTGCCGTTGACCGTTCCGCCAACAACCTGATCGGTTGGGGATTTGCCCACAGGAACGGGCTCGCCCGTGATCATGCTTTCATCCACGTAGGAGGTGCCCTCAAGCACCTCTGCGTCCACAGGAACCCGCTCTCCTGGGCGGATTTGCAGGATGTCCCCAACAGTAATCTCGGCGATCGGACGGTCGATGAAGCGACCGTCCATTTCGACCCGCGCGGTTTTGGGTTGCAAGCCTACCAGTTTGCGGATTGCGGCCCCGGTGCGGCCCTTAGCGCGGGCTTCCATCAAGCGACCCAGCAAGATCAAAACGACGATGACCGAGGCGGCCTCGAAATACACGTTTGCGCTGCCCTGCGGTAGGATCTGCGGCGCAAAGGTGGCCGTGGCCGAGAACAAGTACGCCGCGCCCGTGCCCAAAGCCACAAGCGCATTCATATCCGGAGATCCGCGCAGCAGCGAGGGGATGCCCTTTGCGTAGAAAACCCGCCCGGGCCCCAGCAAGATCACTGAGGTCAGCGCGAATTGGATCAGATGGCTGGTTTGCGTGCCGATGCTTGCCTGCACCCAGTGATGGAAAGCCGGGATCATATGCCCGCCCATCTCTAATACGAACACGGGCAGGGCCAGGATGGCGGCAAACAGGGTGGCGCGGGTCAGCGCATGGGCCTCTTCGGTTTTGCGCCCATCGGTCTGGGGGGCGGCAGCGTCCGCCACGCGCGCCGGATACTCGGCCTCTTCGCAGCGTTTCGCCAGCATCTGTGGATCAGTTACGCCGTCGACATAGGTGATTTGCGCGCTTTCCGTGGCCAGATTGACCTGAGCGTCGACCACTGCCGGATCAGTTTTCAGCGCGCGCTCGATTTTAGAGACGCACGAGGCGCAGCTCATACCGGCGATCTTCAGGGTCGTTTGCCGGGTCGCAGCGGGATATCCGGCATGCGACAGTGCGTTGATCAAACCGCTGACCTGGCCGTCATAGGTAACCTGCGCGGTTTCCGTCGCAAAGTTGACCGATGCGTCAGACACACCCGGCACATCCAGCAAGGCGCTTTCCACCCGACCGACGCAAGAGGCACATCCCATGCCTGAGATTTTCAACTGAGTTGTCTGCGGCGCAGCCATCCGACTCATCCTATCGTCACTTTTACCCTCCAGATGAGGGTTCCAGTCACGGGAAGGTCAAGGGGTCATGTCAGATTTCCGTAGAATTCCGCAGCGCAGATCAATTGTTCGATAGCTGATCAAGCAAAAGGGAATCGTGCGAAAAGGGAAGAGGGGAACGCACGGATTCAGGCGAGGCAAAAAACGCCAACGCAAGGCCCATAGCCAGCAACAGTGCCCCAATCAGGCCGAGATGAACAACATTCAAGGCAAAGCGTAGCATGGTTGTGGACCCTATTATCTGATTTAGTTTGCGAATTTTAGGTGCAACGGGGTCAGGACCGTTGCGCTAGTTGCTGTCTTAGTTTTTCGTTCTCGGCCTGTAACTGAGCCAGTTGCTGGCCTAGCGCGTTAATATGCGGGCGCAACTCGGCTTCGGTAAAGCGGGGAGTGATGTTGCTGGGGCAGTTCCAGTCCAGCGCCTCGACCCGAATTCGGACGGCGCGTTCGGCGGGGGCTTTTGCACCTTCGGGATAAAGGTCGGCGGCGGCGGCCGCGCCCTCAGTAAACTCCACCCGACCCAAAATCT
The DNA here is from genome assembly GCF_056538905.1 of Ruegeria sp. BE10. NCBI lineage: Bacteria > Pseudomonadati > Pseudomonadota > Alphaproteobacteria > Rhodobacterales > Roseobacteraceae > Ruegeria > Ruegeria sp. BE10. Next base: position 125,287 of record NZ_JBQFTX010000009.1, on the reverse strand, counting down.
TGAGGCGCCTCTAGTTGGCATAATCCATCAGGATCAGGGCGATCCGGTCGTTTCCATCCAGGTTCCCGCGCGAAATATACTGTTTATTGCCCGTGAAATCGGCGTATCCAATGGTCTGTGGGTCCAGAACCTTTAGAAACCCAATCGGTCCGCCGCGATATTGAACGTAAGGCCAGCCGGTCTCGGAAACGGTGGACTGATAGAATCCATCGCGCGCTTCGATAAAGGCCTTTTCAACTGGTCCGATCTGATGGCCTTGCTGCGGACCGCCGTCAACAAACTTGGCGTAAGTCTTGGCTGAGCCCATTCTTTCCTGATGCGCACGGACGGCTGGTGTAAATGTCAGTTCGGAAAAGGCACGCGGCATGTTTTTACCCCTTTACAACCCCAGGTCAGACAGCCCGGCGTGATCATCGGGACGGGGCCCTTGTGGCCAATGAAACAGGCGATCGCCCTCGGAAATTGGTAAGTCGTTTAATGAGGTATAGCGTTTGGCCATCCGCCCATCTTGTGCAAATTCCCAGTTCTCGTTGCCATAGGACCGAAACCACTGTCCGCTGTCGTCCCGCCATTCGTATGCATAGCGCACGGCGATACGGTTGCCGGAAAAGGCCCACAGTTCCTTTATTAGACGATAGTCCAGTTCCTTGCTCCACTTTCGGGTCAAAAAGGCGTGGATTTCGGCGTGACCGTTTAGGAACTCTGCCCTGTTTCGCCACTGGCTGTCATCAGTATAGGCCGGAGTGACCACATCCGGGTCGCGGCTGTTCCAAGCGTTTTCCGCCATTCGGACTTTTTGTTTGGCGGTTTCCAAACTGAATGGGGGCAGCGGGGGTCGGTTCATTGCGTGGTCTTTCATGTCAGTATGGCTGCAAGCATCGCCAAGGTTAAAACAACCGGGACGTACTGGGGTGGGAAAAGGCTGGCATGGTGTCTCATCTGAACGCTCCATGGTTTACAGATCGGTACATCTTGTTGGCAATGTGTACCGATCTGTAAACTTTTGCAAGTCTTATTTTGAAATTTCACCGCAGCGCACTCTACGGTTGCCGTGAGGACAGTGCGGTATTATGTACTGATCTGTACATGTAGGAGGTGACACATGCGCCCAAACAAACGCGATGAACTGGTCCGCAAGTCTTTGCAGGTCTTTTATCGTGACGGATTTCACGCCACCGGAATGGACAAGCTGGTGGTGGAAACGGGCGTGTCAAAAACCTCGATGTACAAACACTTTCGCACCAAGGAAGAGCTGATTCTGGCTGCCTTGCAGTTGCGGGATGAGAACTTCCGAAAAGAATTCTTTTCTCGGATCGAGGAGCTCGCAGATACCCCTGTCGGCCAGTTGCTCGCCAGTTTCGATGCGCTGGGCGAGTGGTTTGATGAGAAAGAGTACCGCGGCTGCATGTTCATCAAAGCAGGGGCGGAGTATCAGGAAATTGACCACCCGATCCACAAGCAATCCGCCGAGCACAAGCGCATATTGCTCGATCATTTTATCGATCTGGCGCGGAAGGCTGGTGCCCGTGATCCAGAACATCTGGCCTGCCAGATTGTTCTATTGCAGGAAGGCGCGATTGTGACGGCTGTGTTCTTGAAAACCTGTGACCCGGCGGGGGATGCTAAGGCGGCTGCCCGGGTCTTGCTGGACGCGGCGCTGGCCTGACCGGACCCGAACATTCAAAAGAACGTTACGTTCCAACGCGTTGGGTGGATTGGATTGCAATGCCTCCAAAGCTACCTTGATCAACGGAAGATTTGGGGAGGATACCGCATGCAGCTATTTACCACGACCGCCAGTTGGGTAACCGAAGAACACCGGATGTTTGCCGAAATGGCGGATCGGTTCATGGATGATGAGCTGATCCCCAATATCGAACGCTGGATCGAAAATGGTGTCGTGGATCGCGACATGTGGCGCAAGGCTGGCGACATGGGGCTAATGGCGGGCGCGATCCCCGAGGTTTACGGCGGTGTAGGTGGTGGCATCGGATTTGATGCAGTTACGATGTACGCGCAATCCTCGCACGGGGATTCCGGATGGGGTTATGCGATCCAATCCATCGTCATTCACTACATCAACGCCTATGGCAGCGAGGATCAAAAGCAAAACTGGTTACCGAAACTGGCGTCGGGCGAGATGGTCGGCGCGCTTGCCATGACCGAACCCGGGACCGGCTCGGATGTGCAGGCCATTCGCACGACGGCCGACAAGGATGGAAATTCCTACCGTTTGAACGGATCCAAGATATTCATCACCAACGGGCAATCGGCAGACTTGATCCTTGTGGCGTGCAAGACGGACAAGGCGCTGGGCTCAAAAGGGGTTTCACTGATTGGGGTTGAGACCGAGAGCGCCGAGGGCTTTCGCAAGGGGCGTAACCTCAAGAAGCTGGGGATGAAGGCCAATGACACGGCTGAGCTGTTCTTTGAAGACGTTAAGGTGCCTATGACCAACCTTCTGGGCGCGGAAGAGGGGCAGGGGTTCTACCAAATGATGAACCAATTGCCCTGGGAACGCCTGACGATTGGCATCGGTGCGCTGGGCGCAATTGATTTCGCCATCGCTGAGACGGTGAAGTACACGCAAGAACGCAAGGCATTTGGTCAACGGGTGATGGATTTCCAGAACACCCGCTTTAAGCTGGCCGAGTGCAAGACCAAGGCCGAGGTTTTGCGCAGCTTCGTCAATGATTGCATCGCGCGGCTTGAAGCTGGCACGCTGGATGCGGCGACCGCTTCGATGGTGAAATACTGGGGGTCGGAAGTTCAAAACGAAATCATGCACGAATGCTTGCAGCTGTTCGGTGGGTATGGGTTCATGATGGAATACCCGATTGCCCGCCTTTACGCAGATGCCCGCGTTCAGATGATATATGGCGGCACCAATGAGATCATGAAGGAACTCATTGCCCGATCTTTGGATACTTAATCAGACCGGTTACTCCCGCCCGTCATCAATGTTTCTGGCGAAACATCTCCTCCCGTTGGGCCAGGCAGGCGCGGGCTATGCGCGCGCCTGCCTGGCCCCTCCTACTTCCGCAGGACGCAAGGCCGAAGGCGGCGCAGAACCGCATTGCACCTCTGGCTTACGTGTTGGGGGCCTGATCAATCTGACCTTGTAGCCACGCTCGGAATGATCTGAGTGGTTCGGATTCCGCCCGCGATTGTGGCCAGACCAGATAGAAATTCCCAAGGCTGACACCCGGACCGTGCCACGCTGGGACAAGCCGCCCCGCTGCCAGATCAGCATCGATCAAGTAACTTGGGAGCAATGCCACGCCCAGCCCGTGGATAGTGGCCTGTCCCATGGTCGAGAATTGATCGAATAGCATTCCCTGTATCCCAGAAACCTCGCGGCCTTGTGCGGCGAACCATTTCTCCCAGGCTTCGGGGCGTGTTTCCAAATGCAGCAGGGGCGCTTTGATCAACCACTCAATGTCATCGCTGTCGTCGGGCAGCATATCGGGTGCGCAAACGGGCACTACATCTTCGCGCATAATGGGCAGGTAATTCACGCCGGCCCAGTCGCGTTGACCAAAGTGGATCGCGGCGTCGAATTGTTCCGTGTCGAAATCAAAGGGCCGCAGCCGCGTATTCAGATTTACGGTGACTTCTGGATGGCGGCGGGCGAAATCCTGCAGGCGTGGCGCCAGCCAGTGCATGCCGAATGCAGGCAGGATCGACAGGTTTAGCGACCCTCCGGTCGGGTTGGCCTTGAGCTTCAGCGACGCCTGCGCCAGTTGGTTCAGCGCTTTGCGGGCGACCTGGACATATTCCTTTGCCGCAGGCGTCAGATGCAACCTCATCTGGCTGCGCTGGATAAGGGCGACGCCAAGCTGTTCCTCCATCGTCTTGAGCTGACGGCTGATTGCGCTTTGCGTCAGTGACAGTTCTTCGGCGGCGGCAGAGGCGCTGCCAAGGCGATCAACGGCCTCAAGCGCCAGCAAAGAGGGGATCGAGGGCAAAAAGCGGCGCGGGGCGATCATATGACAAATCCTCATACCTTTCGAAAGGAATATCACTGGCTTTTGCCGCGCGCCAGCCCGATACAAATGCAGGTATTTCTTCAGGGTATGTGCGTGTAAGCCTGTGCATCGGATCGGAGGTTTATTTCCCGGGTGCTTGCGACTTTCTTTTGCCTCTGCCCTTGAATGCCTGCAAGAAAGGGGGGTGCTGCTGCGGCAACACTCCGGATTAAGTCACACAGGATCAGGGAACTGGCCATGGATCGCGCTCAGATCGTTCACGAGAATTTCCTGACCCGAGTCGCACAGCGCGATTTACCCCACGGGGCCGCCCCCAGACCGGGTCTGAGCAACCCCGATGCGGTGTCATTGTTTCGGTCGCAAGTCCTCAGCCGTGCGCTGGACCGCACCAGCCGTGCGATGCAAAAGGCGGGGCAGGGCTTCTATACGATAGGCTCTTCGGGGCACGAGGGGATGGCAGCCGTCGCCCACGCGCTGCGCCCGACCGACATTGCCTTTTTGCATTATCGCGATGCGGCATTTCAGATTGCCCGGGCCGAGCAGGTGCCGGGCCAGCAGATCGCCTGGGACATGTTGCTTAGCTTTGCGTGTTCCAAGGATGACCCGACCTCGGGCGGGCGGCACAAGGTGCTGGGGTCAAAGGCGCTGACGATCCCGCCGCAGACCTCGACCATTGCCAGCCACCTGCCCAAGGCGGTGGGCGCGGCCTATAGCCTGGGCGCGGCGCGGCGGCATGATCCGGAACACCGCGAGTTGCCCTTGGACGGGATTGCTGTTTGTTCTTTTGGGGATGCTTCGGCCAACCATTCGACCGCGCAGGGGGCGTTCAACACAGCCGGTTGGACCAGCGTGCAATCGACGCCGTTACCGTTGTTGTTCGTGTGCGAGGATAACGGGATCGGAATCTCGGTAAAGACACCGAAGGGCTGGATTCAATCGTCGATGGAGCATCGGCCGGGCGTCAAGTATTTCCAAGCCAATGGGTTAGACATATTCGAGACCTACGCCGTGGCCAAGGAAGCCGCCGATTTCGTGCGAACCCGCCGAAAGCCCGCCTTTCTGCACCTGAAAACAGTGCGCCTCTACGGTCACGCCGGGGCGGATGTGCCGACCACCTACCTGCCTAAAGCCGAGGTCGAAGCTGATGAGGCCAACGACCCGCTGCTGCATACTGTGCGTTTGTTGGATCAAGCGGGCGCGTTGCAGCCGGATCAGGCGTTGAAGATTTACAATGACACCTGCGCCCGCACGGATCGCATCGCCGCCGAGGCCGCCACCCGCCCTCACTTGTCAGATGCCGCCGAGGTGGTGGCCAGTCTGGTTCCACCGAAACGTATCTGCAAACCCACCAACGGCACGGATGCCGAGGCGCGCGCCAAAGCCTTTGGCGGCGATTTGCGGGCGATGAATGACCCCCAGCCCATGAGCCGCCTGATCAACTGGGCGCTGACCGATCTGATGCTGGAACACGGTGAAGTCGTCTGTATGGGTGAAGACGTGGGCCGTAAGGGAGGCGTCTATGGTGTGACGCAGAAATTGCAACAACGCTTTGGTCCGGATCGGGTGATCGACACGCTGTTGGACGAGCAATCCATACTTGGGCTGGCGATAGGAATGGGGCACAACGGCTTTATTCCGATCCCCGAAATTCAGTTCCTGGCCTATCTGCACAATGCCGAAGATCAGATCAGGGGCGAGGCCGCGACACTACCGTTCTTCTCGAACGGGCAGTTCACGAACCCGATGGTGCTGCGGATTGCGGGGCTGGGGTATCAGAAAGGGTTCGGCGGGCATTTCCACAACGACAATTCCCTGGCGGTGCTGCGCGACATTCCCGGCGTGATCATTGCCTGTCCGTCCTCTGGTGCAGATGCGGCACAGATGCTGCGTGAATGCGTGCGGTTGGCGCGGGAAGAGCAAAGGGTGGTGGTGTTTCTAGAGCCCATCGCGCTCTATCCGATGCGTGATTTGCACGGGGCGCAAGATGGCGGATGGATGAGCACCTACCCTTCGCCGGATCAACGTATTTCGTTGGGTGAGGTTGGCGTGCATGGGGATGGCACCGATCTGGCCATCGTGACCTATGGCAACGGGCATTATCTGTCGCAACAGGCGCTGCCCAAGCTCGACGCAGCCGGGATAAAGACGCGCATCATCGACATGCGCTGGCTGGCGCCTTTGCCAGTCGAGGCCCTGCGCGAGGCCACCAAACCCTGCGCACATGTTCTGGTCGTAGATGAATGCCGCCGCACTGGCAGCCAGTCCGAGGCGCTGATGACGTTCTTCGCCGAAGAAAATCCCGCAACGCCAACCGCACGCGTTGTGGCCGAGGATTGCTTTATCGCCACGGGTCCGGCCTATGCCGCGCCACTGCCATCCAAGGGCGGTATCGTTGCCGCCGCGCTGAAACTGGCCGGAGGCCGCCAATGACCCGCACAGCCGTCGTCATCTGCCCCGGTCGGGGCACCTATAACAAGCCCGAGCTGGGCTTTCTGCACCGCCATCACGCGCAGTGGATGGACCTGTTCCACAACTTCGACGCCATCCGTGCCGAGACGGGGCAGGACGCCGTGACCGCCCTGGATGGTGCAGGCCGGTATACGATGTCCAAGTATTCGCGGGGCGATGTGGCCTCGCCCTTAATTTATGCGGCCTCGTTTGCCGATGCGCAGGCTTTGGCGGACGATATCGAGGTTGTCGCGGTCACCGGCAATTCGATGGGCTGGTATATTGCCCTGGCCGTTGGTGGTGCGCCGTCGCCGCAGGATGGTTTTCGGGTGGTGAACACGATGGGCACGCTGATGCAGGAACAGCTGATTGGCGGGCAGCTTGTCTATCCATACGCGGGCGACGATTGGCGGGATGCTCCGGCGCGCAAGGCCGAGTTGCTGGCGGATGTGGCGCGGATCAACGCAACCGACGGGTGTGATCTGGCGCTGTCCATCGATCTGGGTGGGATGTTGGTGCTGGCCGGGGACGAAGCGGGGTTGAAGGCGTTCGAAGCTTCTCAGCCTGTTGTACAGGAACGCTTTCCGATGCGGTTGGCGAACCACGCGGCGTTTCATACGTCCTTGCAGACTCCGGTCGCTGCGGAAGGGCGCGCGCGACTGGCACCGGATCTGTTTGCGCAGCCTGATCGCCCCTTGATCGATGGGCGCGGCAAAATCTGGTGGCCGGGCGCGACAGATACGCAGGCGCTGTGGGATTACACTCTGGGCCATCAGGTGACCGAGACCTATGACTTTACCCGCGCCATCCAGACCGCTGCGCGCGAGTTCGCCCCTGACCTGTTCATCGTCACCGGCCCGGGCGCGACCCTGGGGGGTGCCGTGGCGCAATCACTGGTTCTGGCCGATTGGAAGGGCATGTCGGACAAGGCGGCGTTTCAGGCGCGGCAACAGGTCGAGCCGTTTCTGATCGCAATGGGCCGTGATGATCAAAGGGCACTTGCAACCGGCTGAGTCCACCGCAATGATCCGCGCAAAATTCTGGAGCCCAGCGTGAGTGACCACGACCAATCCCTGTGGTTGAAAACCTGCCGCGAGCATGTGGAAGACCGCCCCCTAAGCGTTGATCTAACGGTTGATCTGGCCGTAATCGGCGGCGGCTATACTGGCTGTTCTGCAGCATTGACGGCAGCGCAGGCCGGGGCGTCGGTCTGCCTGTTGGAGGCGCAAGGCATTGGCCACGGCGGTTCAGGCCGAAACGTCGGTCTGGCGAATGCGGGGCTGTGGTTGCCGCCCGAGGATATCCGCGCGCATCTGGGCAAGCGGGCCGGGGATCGGTTGATCGATCTTTTGGCCGCGGCACCTGCGGATGTGTTTGACCTGATCGAGCGGCATGGCATCGACTGTGATCCTGTTCGCAATGGGACGTTACACTGCGCGCATTCCGCCTCGGGCCTTCAGGATTTGCAGAGGCGTCACGCCCAGTTGAGCGCCACGGGAGCCCCGGTTAAATTGCTGCCCGCCGATCAGGCTACCCAACGGACTGGCAGCGCGGCATTCCATGGCGCGCTGTTTGATCCGCGTGCGGGGACGATTCACCCATTGGGCTATGCGCGTGGTCTGGCCCGTGCCGCTGCCGAGGCCGGGGCGCGGATTGTCACCCAATGCCCGGTGCAGTCGATGCAGTACGACAACGGTCAATGGGTGCTGAAAACCCCGCATGGCTCGGTGCGGGCGAAATCGGTAATTCAGGCCACCAATGCCTATCATCAGGGTCTTCAAGATACCGCCCCGGACTATGTTCCGGTCTATTACTTCCAGTTCTTTACGGCTCCGCTGTCGGACAATCTGCGGGCCAGTATTCTGTCGGGGGCGGAGGGGTGCTGGGACACCGGGTTGGTCATGACCTCTTTCCGTATGGATGCCGAAGGGCGGCTGATCATCGGGGGCATGGGTGATCTGGGCCAGGTGGGCCGGGCGGTTCACGCGGCATGGTGCAGGCGCAAACTGGCCGAGTTGTTTCCTCAACTTACAGATCAGCCGTTGACCGAGGGGTGGCATGGGCGCATCGCCATGACCTCGGACCACATCCCCAAGATCACGCAGATCGGTCCCAATGCCCTTTCAGCACACGGATATTCTGGACGGGGCATCGGTCCGGGTACGGTTTTTGGCCGCTTGATGGCAGAAAGCCTGCTGCAGGACGACCCGAGCCTGCTGCCTGTGCCTGCGGTTCCTGAATACCGCGAAAGCTGGACCGCCCTGCGACGTGCTTATTTCGAGACCGGCGCGACGTTGATGCATCTGATCAAGGCACGGTTCTGATCCGCGACCGCCCCGGTGATCAATTCTGCAGCGTGGTGGCGATGGTCTCGATCCGTGCGCGCAACCAGCGATGGGCCGGGTCATTGGCCGAGCGTTGATGCCAGACCATGTAGATCGAGACCGGCTCGCACTCGAACGGCAATGGCGCGCAGTCCAGTGCCGCCAACGGCCCGTGTTTCATCAGCACAGTGTCCGTCGATATCAGGTCGCTGCCCTTCACAAAGGACGGAATCGCGTGGAAATGCGGCAGGGTGACGGTGGGTGGCCGGATCTGGCTTTGGTCCACACCACGCATCACAGCGCGGGAACTGCGTCCGTCGATAAATCGCACCTCGATATGCTCAGACTGGCAATAGGCCTGCCAACTGTCTGGCGGGTTGCGCTGATCGGCATCGTAGAAAATCATTAGCGGGCTGATCAGTACACGTTTTTGAAAAATATCCGGCCCATCGGGCGGCAGCGGGGTCAGCATCAACTGACACCGGTCGCTGCGCAGCAGTTCGGGGTCGGGGACGCCGGACGGGATGAACCCCAGCCGCAGGCGCACGCCTTCGGCCCGAAGCGCGTGCAGCAATGGCGGAAAGATCAGGTCGCGCGGCATGTCGTTGGTGGCGATCTGGATGCTGATCTCATCGGCCAGCGGATCAAACGGACGCTCGTCAGTCAGCGCCCGCATGCCGTCCAGCACCTGTTGTACCGGCTCTTTCAGCGATAAGGCGCGCTCGGTCGGGGTCAGGCCCTGACCCGAGCGCACGAACAACGGATCCCCCAGAACCTGCCGCAGTTTGGCCAGCGTGTGGCTGATCGCTGATTGCGTCACACCCAACCGGTCGGCAGCCTTTGAGACTGAGCTTTCCTCGAGGATCGTCAGAAAGGTGCGCAAGACTTTGCCGTCCAGATCGGTGAAATCAGTTTTGCTCATATCATCTATGACTATTCATGAATGGATTTGCTGTCTACGGCGCATTAGGTGACAGTCAGCAACAGGAGGCGCGTAATGGGAATCCGCTTTTTCTCGGATAAGAACAGACCTGTCCATATGGGCCGGTATCCGCTGGAGCGGTTGGAGCGGCAGATCGAGATGCCGGATCTGTCTGTGGTGCCCCCGATGCCAAAGCTGAGATTTCGCCAACCGGACCAGCCCGAAAGCATCGTCAACGCGATGGGTGAGTTTCAGGCGATGATGGACGCCATCCGCGACGGGTTCGTGAATCCGGTGAGATCAGAGATTCCGGCGGACCCGTCCGAGCGCGCCAACCACCTTAAGGCATTTGGCTATTTCAATGATGCCTCGATGATGGGCTGCGGCCCGTTGCCGTCTGAGGCGTTGTTGTCTGAGCCACGTCGCAACCCCGATATCGACCGGTTGTCCCATGCGCTGAAGACGCGACAGACCAAGACGTTGGCTTCGGGAATCGACCTGATCATGGCGGACCTGAAGGAAAGCATGGAGGCCGCGCCCAAACCGATGGAAACGCATCGCCACGCCATCGTTTTTCTGTACGAACACAATCGTGATCCAGACCCGACCGAGCCAGGGGCCGAGTGGATCATCGACGCGCAGGATCATCGCGCCTGTCTGCTGGCGACCGAGAATGCGGTGGTGATTGCCAATTACATCCGCCTGCTGGGCTATGACGCGCGGGCGCATACCGCGATGTCGTCCGAGGTTGATCTGGGCCGGCTGGCAGTAGCGGCGGGTCTAGCCACGGTTGAGGGTGGCGACATAGTGGCCCCGTGGTTGGGCAAACGGTTCGGTCTGGCCGCCGTAACGACCGAGTTAGAGATCACGCATGACCAGCCTCTGATGCCCATGGCGCAACAGCCGTGGTTTCACACACAGGGTCCGGCCTGGTGGTTGGGCACCGGGTTTGCCAAGAACGCCTTGAACCGCGACGTTTACGCCAAACGGCGCTATGTGGACGGCGCACATCCGTTCGAAAAGCTTAAACGCGTTGAGAGCCCTACCACTTATATCGACGAAGAAAATGTCGCCCGCGTCCCCAAGCGTGCTGACATGTTCGCCCGTGCGTTGTTTGGCGATATGGGCAAACCGCTGCAGGACGCGGCAAAGGGTGGGCATTATGTCCGCAAATCTGCCCCCAGCTTTGCGCAGCGCCGGGCGCTTGGGGCCTTCGTGCTTTTGCAGGATGGTGAAAGTGCTGAGGTGTCGCAGCCTACCGATGCCGCGCGCAATGCCGCGAATATTAAGGCCGCAAGCTATTTTCTAAGTGCCGATGCCGTTGGCCTCAGCCGGTGCCCTGAATGGAGCTGGTATTCCCACGACGCTGCTGGAGAGGAAATCAACCCCCCGCATGATCAGGCGATCAGTATGATCATCGACCAGGGGCGTGAAACCATGGAAGGGTCCAGTGGTGACGACTGGATCGCGGTCAGCCAGTCCATGCGGGCTTACTTGCGGTTTTCCCTTCTTGGCGGCGTGATTGCGCAGCAAATCCGTAACCTCGGATACAAGGCCAAAGCGCATACCGTCATGGACGGCGAAGTGCTGCAACCGCCGCTGTTGCTTCTGTCTGGTCTGGGTGAGGTCAGTCGGATCGGAGAGGTGATCCTGAACCCCTATCTGGGGCCGCGCCTGAAGTCCGGTGTGGTGACAACGGATATGCCGGTTGGCCACGACAAGCCCATCGATTTCGGTCTGCAGAGCTTTTGTGAGGCATGCAACAAATGCGCGCGTGAATGTCCTTCGGGGGCGATCACGGCCGGGCCGAAGCTGATGTTCAACGGCTATGAAATCTGGAAATCCGACAGCCAGAAATGTGCCACGTACCGGATCGGCACGTCAGGTGGGGCCATGTGCGGGCGGTGCATGAAAACCTGCCCGTGGAACCTTGAAGGTATATTTCAAGAGCGGCCCTTTCGCTGGGCCGCGATCAACCTGCCGCAAGCTGCGCCTGTATTGGCAAAGCTGGATGATGCGGTCGGAAATGGCGGTTTGAACGACGTCAAGAAGTGGTGGTGGGATATCGAACTGCAGACTGATGGTGCCTATCGCCCCACCACTCACCCGCTGAACCGGCGTGGTCTGCAAACAGACCTTGACCTGAAATACGAAGATCAGACTTTGGCCGTCTACCCCGCCTATCTGGCGCCGCACCCGTGGCCCTATCCCTTTGCGATGGACCGCGAGGCCGGGATTGCTGCCTATCAGGCGATGGTCACGGCTGAGGAATACAAGACCCGCAAAGCTGCTGGCGATATGTCGGTAATCCACCGCTACACTATTGCGGGCGACGCGCCAGTGATGCGGGTTGAGCTGACCAAAGTCGACAAGATGACGGCGGATGTGACCAAGTACGAATTTGCGGCCATCGACGGCGCGCCCTTGCCCGACTGGACCGCAGGGGCGCATTTGGACGTGCTGGTCGCGCCGGAATTCCTGCGGCAGTATTCTATGTCTGGCGATCCGTCTGACCGGTCCTCCTATCAAATCGGAGTGCTGCGCGAGGATGACGGGCGCGGCGGCTCAGCCCTTTTGCACCGCATCTTTAACGAAGGGCGCAAGGTGTTCATCTCAAAACCGATCAACCATTTCGAATTGGATGAGACGGCCACCAAGACCTTTCTGATGGGCGGCGGGATTGGCATTACCCCTATGATCGCCTTTGCCCACCGTTTGCACGCGCTGGGCAAGCCGTTTGTGCTTCATTATTCCTCCAGCACCCGTGCCAGCGCCGGATATCTGGACGATCTGGCGGCGATGCCCTGGGCGGAACATGTACATTTTCATTTCTCGGACGAAGGCACCCGCGCCGATCTGGATGCGGTTCTTTCGGGCTACCAACCGGGTTGGCACGTTTATACCTGTGGGCCGGACCGCTACATGGACAGTGTGATACAAGCGGCCGAGGCGCAGGGCTTCCCCGAGGACGCGCGGCATCTGGAGTATTTCTCGGTCCCTGAACAGCCTGAATATGAAAACCATCCGTTCACCTTACGGCTGGCAAAATCGGGTCGGGAATTGATCGTACCTGTGGAAAAGGACGCCGCACAGGTGTTGACCGAGGCGGGGATTCACGTGGACGTCAAATGCTCAGACGGCATATGTGGGGTTTGCAAATGCGGTGTGATTTCGGGAGACATTGAACATCGCGATTTCGTTCTGTCGAACCAGCAACGCGCGGATGCGATGATCCTGTGCCAAAGTCGCGCGGCGCAGCCAGACGGCGTGATCGAGATCGACCTCTGACCTCAGGTCTGGAAACGACATCGGGTAACATGAAATTTGGTCGCTCCTGCCATGGACGCGGCCATGCTGCTGCACTAACGTCCCCTCTGAACCCAGTGAATCCTGATCAACAGGTGCGAGGTATTTCATGGATTATCACAGCCCCGCCAGCTTTGCCGAAGCTTCGGCACTGGCCGCAAACGCGACGGGCATCACACGGTTTCTGGCAGGCGGCACCGATGTTCTGGTGCAACTGCGATCAGAACTTGTGACGCCCGATACGCTGATCGACATAAAGAAGATCGACGGCGTGCGCGATATCAACAGCAACGCCGACGGCAGTTGGACGCTGGGCGTCGCTGCCACTGGCGCCGAGATGAGCGAACATCTGGAACTGGGTCGCGACTGGCCCGGCGTGGTCGAGGCGATGGATCTGATCGGCTCGACCCAGGTTCAGGGGCGCGCGACGCTGACCGGCAACCTGTGCAACGGCTCTCCGGCGGCGGATTCGGTGCCTGCCATGGTTGCGGCGGGTGTCACGGTCACGGTGACCGGCCCGGATGGCGACCGTGAGGTAGCGGTCGAAGACATCCCAACCGGACCCGGTAGAACGTCGCTGGCCAAGGGCGAGTTGATCTCGGCCGTCCACATCCCCGCACGGGGCGACAATGGCGGCGACGCATACCTGCGCTTTATCCCGCGCACTGAGATGGACATTGCCGTGGTTGGCGTTGGCGTCAGCCTGCGTCTGGACGGGGACACCGTCACCGAGGCGCGCGTATCATTGGGCGCTGTCGCGCCAACCGTGCTGCTGGTTGAGGACTGTGCCAAGGCCATCGTCGGCAGCGCGCTGGACGACGCTTCATTGGACGCACTGGCCGCTGCGGCATCCGCGGCCTGCAACCCGATTGACGACAAACGCGGCACTATCGAATTCCGTACCGAGGTCGCCGGCGTTCTGGCCAAGCGCGCCGCGAAAATCGCCTATGCCCGCGCCAAGGGAGAGGAAGCATGAGCAAGTTCCACGTATCCACCACCGTGAATGGTGACGCGGTCGATTACCTTTGCGATCCGCGCGAAACCCTGCTGGATTGTCTGCGCGACAAGCTGAACCTGACTGGTGCGAAAGAGGGCTGCGGCACCGGCGATTGCGGCGCATGCTCGGTCACGGTTGATGGCCGTTTGGTCTGTTCCTGCCTGATGTTAGGGGTCGAGGCCGATGGCAAGCAGATCGAAACCGTCGAAGGCATCGCGGAGGGTGACGTTCTGCATCCGCTGCAGAAAAAGTTCATCGAGCATGCCGCCCTGCAATGCGGTATCTGCACGCCGGGCATTTTGGTCGCGGCCAAATCGCTGCTGGAGAAGAACCCCAACCCGACCGAAGAAGAGGCCCGGTACTGGCTGGCAGGCAACCTGTGCCGCTGCACTGGGTATGACAAGATCATTCGCGCCGTGATGGAAACGGCCGAAGAACTGCGGGAGGCTTCATAATGGCACTCGACGATCGTAAAACGCAATTCACCTTCGTCGGCACGCGCCCGGATCGGCCCGATGGCCTGGACAAGGTCACTGGTCGCGCCAAGTTCGGGGCGGATGTTTCTGCGCCAGGCATGCTGCACGGCGCGATCCTCCGTTCGCCCCACGCCCACGCACGGATTGTGAAGATCGACACCTCGCAGGCCGAAGCGCACAAGGATGTCAAAGCCGTCGTCACACGCGCGGATTTTGCCGAAGTGCCGTTCAAACCCGGCCTTGAGGGTGAATTCTGGAATGTTCTGGAAAATGTCATGGCGGGTGAAAAGGCGCTCTATGACGGGCACGCAGTCGCGGCTGTGGCGGCGACCTCGGCCTTGGCGGCGCGCGATGCGCTCAAGCTGATCGAAGTTGAATACGAGGTGCTGCCGCACGTCACCGACGTAGACAAAGCGATGGAGCCGGATGCGCCGGTCTTACGCGAAGGTGCTGCGGATTATTCCGTACCCGAGGGGATGCACCCGAACGTCGTGCGGTACCACGAAAGCGGGCACGGCGATGTAGAAGCTGGCTTTGCCGAAGCTGACTTGATTATCGAAGACAGCTTTGTCACCGAGGCAACCCATCAGGGGTACATCGAGCCGCATGCCTGTTTGGGCATGTTGGGCAACGACGGTAAGGGTGAGCTTTGGTGTACCACTCAAGGCCACTGGATCGCACAAAAGACCTGTGCCGCGCTATTGGGTATCGAAACCTCGCAACTGCGCGTGACTGCGTCCGAGATTGGTGGTGGTTTTGGTGGTAAAACCACAGTCTTCATCGAACCTGTCGCGCTGGCACTGAGCCGCAAGGCGAACCGCCCGGTTAAGCTGGTGATGACCCGGTCCGAGGTGTTCCGGGCCACTGGCCCGACATCCTCGGCGTCGATGGATATCAAGATCGGGATGAAGAAGGATGGCACCATCTCGGCAGCCCAAGGCGTGTTCCGCCTGCAGGGCGGGGCGTTTCCGGGCGCCCCGGGTGACATGACCGCCATGTGTGCCTTTGCACCCTATAACCTGACCAATGTCAGCCAGATTGGGTATGACGTGATGGCCAACCGCCCGAAACAGGCCGCTTACCGCGCGCCGGGTGCACCGATGGGGGCTTTTGCGGTTGAATCGGTGATTGACGAGCTGTGTAAGAAGCTGGGCCTCGATCCGATCGAAGTTCGACTAAAAAACGCCGCCCATGAAGGCACCAAAGCCAGCTATGGCCCGACGTATGAGCGGATCGGTTTGGTGGAAACGCTTGAGGCCGCGAAGGCCCACCCGCATTACTCGGCCCCGCTGAAGCCGGGGCAGGGTCGTGGGATTTCCTGCGGGTTCTGGTTCAACCACGGGGGTGAAACGTCGGTTTCGCTGGCGCTGTCCGAGGATGGCTCGGCACAGTTGATGGTGGGCACGCCCGATATCGGTGGCTCACGCGCGTCAATGGCGCTGATGGCGGCCGAGGTTCTGGGCATTCCGTATGAGAACATCCGTGTGACCGTCGCCGATACTGCGACGCTGGGGTATAACGACGTTTCACATGGTTCGCGCGTGACCTATGCAAGCGGCTTGGCAACCATCAAGGCAGCAAAACACGCGGTTAAAAAGCTGTGCGAACGAGCTGCCGCCAGCTGGGGAATTCCGGCGGATGCGGTGAAATGGGAAAACGGCTGCGCTGTACCTTCGGGTCCAAACGCGGGTGATTTCGACCCGCGCCCACTGGCCGATATCACCGCGCACATGGGTCAAACCGGCGGGCCTATCTCGGGCCATTTCGAGGCCACGCCAGAAGGCGCAGGCGTATCCTTTGGCACCCATATCGTTGATGCTGAGGTCGATCCGGAAACAGGCAAGACTGCAGTTACCCGCTATACGGTCATTCAGGACGCCGGTAAGGCGATCCATCCTACCTATGTGGAAGGCCAGTATCAGGGCGGTGCCGCGCAAGGCATCGGCTGGGCACTGAACGAGGAATATATCTATGGCGAGGATGGACGCCTGCAGAACTCGATCTTCCTGGATTACCGTATCCCTGTCGCCAGTGACTTGCCGATGATCGACACGGTGATTGTCGAAGTGCCCAACCCCGGCCATCCATTTGGCGTGCGTGGTGTGGGTGAGACGGGCATCGTGCCACCTTTGGCCGCCATCGCAAATGCGGTGTCGCATGCGGCGGGCGTTCGGATGAAGCAACTGCCGATGTCACCGCCCCGCATTCTGGCGGCGCTTAAGGACAATGGTTGAGGTTCACCTCTGGTCCAGCCTCCGGTCACTGACCGGGGGCCAGCAGGTGGTGGAGGTTGAGGCCAGGACCACAGGTGAGATGCTGCGAGAACTGGTGAAGATTCATCCGCAATTGCAGGCCCCGATTGATGCGGGGGTGTCCATCGCCATCGACGGGCGGGTCATCGCCAGCGGGTTAACCGAACCGATCCCCGAAGGCAGCGAAATCTATTTGATGCAACGGCTGAGGGGCGGTTAACCCTTAGGCGACCACGGTTCGCGCCCGACCATGCGGTCGGCTTCGGCGGTGATGTCGTTCATGTGCTGCTCAAGGCTTTGGCGCAGGGTTTCGATCTGTTCTTCCGACGCTTTGCGCGGCACGGTTTCAGTCCATTCCCGGCACAGAAAGACACCCTTATTCCGCCAGGGGCGTGGCATCAAAAGACGATCCCATGTCCCCGCCTCGCGGCCATGTTCTACCGAAAAGGTGATGCCGAACACCCGCTTGCCCGAGGTGCGCGCCCAGACCAGAGGCACAGTGGACAGTACCCGTTCGGGACCGCGCGGACCGTCCGCGGCGATGCCTATGGAAATGCCCTGCTTAATCTTGCCGATCACTTGGCGCGATATCGCAATGTTATTTGCGTTTTTGCTGGTCATGGCGATGGTATCCATGCCGAACAGTTTCTGCACTCGGCCCACCATACTACCCGCTCTTGCGGATGAGGTGATCGAACAGATCGGCCCTTTTTCCAAAGGAAAGAAATAGGGGGATTGCGCCAGCCTTTGGTGCCACAGCACCACGATCACCGGCTCACCCTGTTCGACCAACTGGTCCAGTTCGTCGTACCCGATGCGTTGCCATGTGGTGTTGCGATTGACCATCCGGATATAGCTTGCGATGCGGCGCGCAGCCCAGTTCAGAACGGCTTCGCTGTCGGCGATCTTTTTGCGGATACTCACGGATGGGGTCCCTCGTACTGACCAAACCGTGTCTTATAGAACTCAACGCCGCACGCAACTTGTTTGTCGAATGCAATTGTCGCGCGGAATCTGAAAAAGCCTCTTGAGTCCGTCGCGCGGCTGGCATATCTGAGGCGCACCTTAGGGGTATAGCTCAGTTGGTAGAGCGACGGTCTCCAAAACCGTAGGTCGCGGGTTCGAACCCTGCTGCCCCTGCCATTCCACTCAAATCGCTGTTTCAATGGATGTGCAAGAGTCGTGCGACCTGCATATGGGTTGTTGTGAGAAGTGACAGCCTGCAGAAGTCTTACGCGCACTCTTGCACGCCGATGCTTATCAGATATTCACCGGACACATACAGAAACTCATCCGGGCCCACAAACCTTGCCTTGGACATGAACCAGTTTCTTATCGGTCGCGGGTAGTACGTGGCAAGCGAAGTGCTTTTCTGGTCGAATTCCTTTTCGGTCATCTTTGTCCGGTTTACACGGTACGGGCCGTGAAACCCGAAAAGCGTTTCGGAGGATACACACACATCGTCTGCCCCCAACAGCATGGTGCAGCTGGAGTTACAGTAATCCCCGACAATGTGTATGCGCGCGTTGGTCCTGTTGGCGATTTCGATCTGAACCTTGCGGTCCAGAATCCGCCCGCCTGGATCATTGCCAACCTGTATTTCTTTCGATGCCAATGGCGTGCTCATAGTCAAGAGCACTGCCAACGCTGCGGTTAGACCTCTCATCTGCTCGTCTGCTCAAGGATGTTTTTTTTTTTGTTTTTTTTGTTTAGCAGGAATTCGAAGAGGTAGATACACAGCGCCGAGATACAGCGGGATGGGCGGGTAAGGAGGACACACCTTGATCCGAAAATAATAGTTTACAGAGGCATAGTCCGCTTGAATCGACCACGCCACAGTCTTGGGTTCAGCAAGCCAGGCCATTGCCGCGCTTTTTGTGGTGGTGACAATTGGCCAATCCCGGTTTCCTACAGCGACGGAATGACATAATGTCCGACCACCACGAACACACGTAAGAGGACCCATGTCGCGCTTTGATGGATATTTCCTGCGGCAATTGCTGATTCTGTTCGGCTTTTTCACCTTGGTTCTGGTCGGTGTGTTCTGGATCACCCGATCGGTTAGCCTGTTTGACCGAGTCATCAGCGGTGGCCAATCGGCCATGGTGTTTCTGGAATTCTCGGCGCTGACATTGCCAACGCTGATCCGCACGGTGATGCCGATGGCGGTGTTTGCCGCCGCTGTTTATGCCACCAACCGGCTGAGCCGCGAAAGCGAGATGACGGTGATGCTGGCCACCGGTTCCAGCCCATGGCGGCTGGCCCGTGCGGTATTCCTGTTTGGGTTGGTGACCGGGCTGATGATGGCAGTCATCAGCGTCTTTTTGCGCCCCGCATCGGTCGAACAGCTTGAACAGCGCCAGGCTGAAGTAGCAGGGGACGTCACCGCGCAATTGTTGAACGAGGGCGAATTCCTGCATCCCGCCTTTGGCGTTACTGTCTATATCGGCAAGATTGACCTGGACGGCACGCTGTCTGAGGTCTTCGTATCAGATCGGCGAGATGCGCTGAACCCGGTCAGCTATTCCTCAAAAACGGCCTATTTGGTCAACAATGAATCTGGGATCCACTTGGTGATGTTGGACGGGATCGCGTTGCGTTTGGATCAGGAGGGCAGAACCTTGTCCTCGACGCTGTTCGAGGACGCCTCATATGACATTTCCGCACTGACGAATTCGAATGTCATGGCCGAGCGCAGTCTCGAAGCCATCCCCACCGTTGAACTTTTGCGAGACCGCGCCGCCATCAGTACGGCCGAAGGCTTTCCCGTCGGGGAATTGGTTGACGAATTGCATCAGCGGTTTTCGTGGGTTGCCATTTGTATCGCCGTGGCAATGGCCGGGTATGCCACGTTGATGTTGGGTAGCTTTTCGCGATTTGGTCTGTGGCCGCAGATTCTGGGGGCGTTTTCGATTCTGGTCGTGCTGGAAGGCGTGCGGGGCTTTGTTTCACCCGTTGTAATCGAAGAACCGAAATTGTGGATACTGTTGTATCTGCCGGCGGTCATCGGCATCGCGGTCGCCTGTCTGTTCTTGCTGGTTGCCGGGCGGCCGTTGCTGCGCAGGCGCCACAGAGATGCCTCGAGCGCGATCTCTCAAGCCTAGGCTGTGCGCAGCTCGGTCAGGCAGGTCAGAACATCGTCGCTGGTTGTGCTGTCACGGCGGGTTACCAGATGCAGCGGCAGCAGCAGGTCAATGGCCCCGGCCACGGGTGTCAGTTGACCCGCGGACAGATGATCTCGGATGACGTATTCCGGGAAATACCCGGTTCCGCCCCGCCGCAGGACATAACGCAGGGCCATCAGGCAATTGCCCAGAAACACCGTTTGCCCCGTGGCCTGCCGCGCAGCCGAACGGACGTGGTCCTGATAGACCTCTCCCAGTTCCAGATTGACGAAAACTGGATCGTCCGTTTCCGGAGTTTTGACAAGCAACAGGCGTTCGGGGTTTAACTCGTGCGATTGCACGCGCGGATCGTTGGGTGTTTCGTGGGTCAATGCGGCGTCCAGAACATGGGTGGCGACCGCGTCGACCATGTTCAGATCGTGGTCATAGTTCAACGTCAGCAAAAGTTGCCCGAGGCGCTGTTCGAACTGAACGGCCAGATCGACTAGCAGCGGGTCCCAGATGCTCAGTTGCGCACCAAGACGCAGCGCGATCCGGTTCTGCGTTTGGGCTGGCAGCTCGCGCGATGCAAATGACCAAAGCGACAGCATCTGTTCGGCATATGGTCGGAACTGTTGCCCGAATTCAGTCAGGCTGGTGCCGCCTGCACCGCGGGTGAACAACGCCTTGCCGGTTTCTTCTTCGATCAGCCGGATACGGGCGCTGACGGCGGTTTGTGTCACGTTCAGTTTGCGCGCGGCGGCATGGAAGCCCCCGGTTTCGGCCACGCATAAAAAGGTCTCGATTGCTTTGAATTGCATGGCGATACTATTTTTTCATCAGATTGATAAAATCAATTCATTTTTTTGAGTAGGAGGGATGCGTTACTCTGATTCCAACAGATCAGCCAAAGGACCGCGCCATGCTGGACAAAAGCCACAAACCCACCTGGACCAGTTTCGAAGAGGCCACCAAGGCCGACTGGGACGCCGTCATGGAGTATGAAGAGGCATACAATGCCGCTTTGCCTGACCGGATTCTGGACGCGATCCGGTCGCTGGACGAAGACTGGACGCCCTATCCCGTGAATCGCTATCAGCACAGCCTGCAGGCCGCGACGCGCGCCTTTGAAGACGGCGCGGACGAGGAAGTCGTGGTCGCAGCACTGATCCACGACACCGGCGATATTCTGTCACCCTATAACCATGGTGAGCTGTCAGCGGCGATGATGAAGCCCTATGTCAGTGAGAAGACTTATTGGATTCTCAAACATCACTGTGTGTTTCAGGGGTACTACTACAACCATCATCTAGGCGGCGACCGCAACGCCCGCGACAAGTATCGCGACAGCCCTTATTGGGAGGACTGCCGCTATTTCTGCCATGAATACGACCAAAAGGCGTTCGACCCGGATTACCCGACCAAACCGCTGGAGTTCTTCGAACCCATGTTGCGCAGTGTCCTGAACAAGGGCGAGGGGCACATGGAGTTGAACGAGACCGCCGAGGGTTAACAGGCAGACATCAGGCGATAGACGATCTGCGCTGCGGTAAAGTCCCAGGCGGCATTGCCATTGGGGGCTAGTTCGACCACGTCGAAGCCCACGCATTTGCGGCCTTTCAGGGTATGTTCGACCAACCGCAGCGCTTGATAGTAGCCCAGCCCACCGGGCACCGGTGTCCCGGTGGCGGGCATGATGGCGGGATCCAGCCCGTCCACGTCAAAACTGACATAGACCAGCTCAGGAAAATCCTCGGGCAGGTCGACGGCGTGGATATTACCGGTGACCAATTCCTCAGCATCCACGTGGAAAACGTGATTTTTCAGGCGGCTTTGCGCTTCTTCGGTCGAAAAGGCGCGCACGCCAAACTGGGCTAATCGGATACCTTCTTCAGCGAGCAGATGCATGACCGATGCGTGGGAGTGTTTTTCCCCCTGATAGGCATTGCGCAGGTCGGCATGGGCATCGATCTGGACAATGCCTATGGGTTGACCCAAGGCGCGAGCCACACCCATCACAGCGCCGTAACTCAGCGAATGTTCGCCCCCCAAAGTGACCGGCACCTTGCCCGCGCGGATGGCGGCCTCGGTGCGCTGGGCAAGGCGCTCCATGATCTCGGACAGGGACGCATCGCAATCCACGGGCTCTTCGGTGAAAATCCCCTCGACGCAGGGCTCGGCGTGGCCGGTGGTACGTTCCAGCTCATTGCTGGCTTCGATGATGGCCTCGGGGCCTTTGGCCGTTCCCGAACCGTAAGATACCGTGCGCTCCAGCGGTACCGGGATCACGCGGAACCGGGCATCTTCGGTGCGCTCAGATGCGGTCAGTTCACTGTCGAGGAAAATGCTCATGAGAGTCGGTCCTTAAAGTCGTCATAGCCGAACTGTTTGATGATCTTCAACTCGTCCGTTTCGCTGTTCCACAGGGCGATGGTGGGCAGGGGGACGCCGTTGAACGTGTTGGTTTTCACCATTGAGTAATGCGCCTGATCAAGGAAGGCAAAACGCTGGCCGATCTCCAGCGGTTTGTTCCATGTGTAGTCTCCGATCACGTCACCGGCCAAACAGGACGGGCCGCCCAGACGGTAGGTGTGACCTGCCTCGGCCTCGTCCATCAACGCGGGGCGATAAGGGGCTTCGATCACGTCAGGCATGTGACAGGTGGCCGAGATATCGGTGATGGCAAGGTTCATTCCGTTGGTGGGCAGGTCGAGGATTTCGCCGACCAGAATACCTGCATCCAGCGCGACAGCCTCGCCGGGTTCGAGGTAAACGTCGATGCCATAGGTTTCGCGGATGCTCTTGATGAAGCCCACCAGACCCTCACGGTCATAGTCGTCGCGCGTTATGTGGTGGCCACCACCAAAGTTCAGCCATTTGAGTTGATTGATATAGGGCGCAATTTTTGGTTTTACGGCGGCCCATGTCCGCTGCAAGGGATCGAACCCCTGTTCGCAGAGTGTGTGCATATGTAGGCCATCGACGCCGTTCATGGCCTCGGCGGTCAACTGGCTAATCGGGGTACCCAGACGTGAACAGGGCGCGCAGGGGTCGTATTTGGCAATCTCGCCTTCGGAATGCTCGGGGTTGATGCGCAACCCAACCTGCACGTTTGCGGCCTGTGCTTTGGCCAAAAACCGGTCCTTTTGTGCCGAGCTATTAAAGATGATGTGGTCGGACAGCGACAGAATTTCATCCATGTCGGCGTCTTTGTACCCGGCGCAGAAGGTTGCGACCTCGCCGCCGTATTCCTCACGGCCCAGACGCGCCTCGTAAATGCCGCTGGCGCAGGTGCCACCGAGGTGCTGGCGCACCAGTGGGGCCAACGAAAACATGGAAAACGCTTTGAGCGCCGAAAGGACATGCGCGCCGGACAGGGTGCCGATATCGGAGAGGATGGTCAGGTTTCGCTCGACCGCTTTTTCATCGACCACAAAGCAGGGGGTTGGCACACGGTTCAGGTCGAAATTGCGGAAGGCTCCGGCGTCGCCAGCCTGTGTGGTCATCATGTCGGACATGTCCGGCGTTTCCTTGTGGTGGAGAGGCCGGGGGCTCTGCCCCCGGACCCCCGGAGTATTTGGCAAAAGATGAAATGAGTGGACTTAGAACTCGACCGGGCCGTCGAGTTCGTGGACTTGCCAAGGCAGGCCATGCTCATTCAGCATGTCCATGAAGTTGTCGGGGTCAAGCTGTTCCATGTTCCACACGCCGGGCTCGGACCAGTTGCCTTTGATCACCTGCGCAGCGCCGATCATGGCGGGGACGCCGGTGGTGTAGCTGACGGCCTGGCTGCCGACCTCGGCATAGCATTCCTCGTGATCGCAGATGTTGTAGATGTAATAGGTCTTCTCACCCGAGCCGTCCTTGGCCTGACCGGTAGCGATGTCGCCGATGCAGGCCTTGCCTTTGGTTTCGGCACCCAGATCGCCGGGATCGGGCAGCAGAGTTTTCAGGAATTGGATCGGGATGATTTCCTTGCCATCATGCATGACTGGATCGATGCGTGTCATGCCGACGTTCTGCAGTACGGTCGCGTGTTTGATATAGGCGTCGCCAAACGTCATCCAGAATCGGGCGCGCTCGATCTCGGGGAAATGGGTCGAGAGCGATTCCAGTTCCTCATGGTACATCTGGTACATGTTTTTCCGCCCGATGGCAGGAAAGTCGTATTCAACCTTGTTGGTCAGCGCCGGGCTATGGTGCCATTCGCCGTTTTCCCAGTGGCGCACTTCGGCCAGCACTTCACGCAGGTTGATTTCGGGGTTGAAGTTGGTGGCGAACTCCTGATCGTTCGAGCCGCCATTGGCGTCCAGAACGTCGATCTGGCGGATGGTGTCCAGCTTGTGTTTCTTAAGCCATTTGGCAAAGACGCTGGTTACGCCCGGATCGAAGCCCGATCCAAGAATGGCGGTCAGCTCAGCCTCTTTGAACCGCTCCTCATAGGCCCATTGCCAGTGGTATTCGAACTTGGCCTCATCCTCGGGCTCATAGTTCGCTGTGTCGAGGTAGTGGATCCCGGCCTCAAGGCAGGCGTCCATCAGCACCAGATCCTGATAGGGCAGGGCGAGGTTCACGAGTAGTTCGGCCCCGGTTTCCTTGATCAGCTTGACGGTGTCTTCGACTTTGTAGGCATCCAACTCGGCCGTGGCGATATCAACACCCACGCGGTCTTTCACCGCTTTGGCGATGGCGTCGCATTTCGATTTGGTCCGGCTGGCCAGAGTGATTTCGGTGAAGATGTCCGAATTCATTGCCATCTTGTGCACGGCGGCGTGGGATACGCCGCCCGCGCCGACAACCAGTGTTTTGCCACTCAAAGTACCCATGGGGGTCATCTCCTCTCTGGGGTTATTCGTAATAGGTGTAGCCGTTGATCGAGTCGCGATAGGCACTCATCAGGGTTTTGCGATCCTTGGCCATTAGAGTACCGGTCGAGATCGCCTCGTCCACCATTTTGCGGAATGCGGCAACGCAATCCTGTGGATCAAACTCGACATAGGACAGGACCTGGCTGATCGTGTCGCCCTCTTGTTCGTGCAGCAGGTCAAAGCCACCGTCAGCGCGCAGGTCGATGGTCACGACATTGGTGTCCCCGAACAGGTTGTGCAGATCGCCCAGTGTTTCCTGATAAGCACCGACAAAGAACACGCCCATCAGGTATTCCTGATCTTCGGGCAGGGAATGCACCGGCAGGCTGGGTGAGACACCGTCGGCCAGAATGAACCGGTCGATCTTACCGTCGCTGTCGCAGGTGATGTCGGACAGGACCGCGCGGCGGTCGGGTGTCTGGTTCAGCCCCTGCAGCGGGACGATAGGGTGCAGCTGGTCAATGGCCCAGACATCGGGCAGCGACTGGAACAGCGAGAAGTTGCAGTGGTAGATATCGGCCACTTTTTCCAGTTGGTCGTCCACATCCGTTTCCAAATCATCGCTTGCTGCCAGCGCCTTGAGGCGGGCCATCAGCGATAAATAGATGCGTTCGGCGCGGGCCATCTGGCGCAGGTCGACATAGCCGCGGCGGAACAACGCGCGCAGCTCGTTGCGGTAAAAATTTGCGTCGTTCCAGCATTCTTGCAAACGCTCGGTACTGAGGTACCCGTTGATCGCGGCAAGGTCCGAGACCAGATGGTGATCGTCCGCTTCGACCTCGGGGCCGTTCGGTGCGTCATACAAGGTGCTTTCCAGCACATTGAACACCAGCATCGACGACGTCGCCACCACGGCGCGCCCGCTCTCGGTCACCAGCGTTGGATGTTCGACCTCGGCCTCGTCCATCGCGTAGGCCACGGTTTCAACCACGTTGGCGCAGTATTCTTCGACCGTGTAGTTGATCGAGTTCTCGGCAGCCTTTTTCTCACCGGTATAATCCACGCCCATGCCGCCACCGAGGTCCAGATGGGTCAACGGCACGCCCTCGCGCGTCAGTTCGGTGTAGTACCGGCAGGCCTCGCCAACGGCGCGGCGCACGTCGTTGACGTCCTGCACCTGAGAGCCTAGGTGTGAATGTTGCAGCTTCAAACAATGCAGCAAACCTGCCGCTTTCAGCTTGTCCACCGTGGCGACCAGTTGGTCAGTGTTCATGCCAAAGGCAGACCGGTCGCCCGAGCTTTCTTCCCACTTGCCGCTGATCTGATTGGTCAGTTTGACCCGCACACCAATCAGGGGTTCGATACCCAGTTCGTTATAGACCTCGATCACCGTGTCCGCCTCTTTCGGGCTTTCCAGAACGATGACCGTGTTGAAGCCAATCTTACGACTGAGGATGGCCAGTTGGATGAACTCGGCATCCTTGACGCCATTGCAGACAATCAGCGCCTCGCGGGCCAGACGGTGCGCCAGTGCGACAACCAGTTCCGGCTTGGAGCCAGCCTCGAGCCCATAGTTGTACTTTTTACCGAACTCGACGATCCGGTCGACCACTTGGGCCTGCTGGTTCACTTTGATCGGGAATACGCCGCGATAGCTGCCTTTGTAGCCGACACGTGCAATCGCATCGCGAAAGCTCTCGTTGATATGGGCGATTTCGTTTTCCAGATAGGAACTGATGCGCAGCAACATCGGTGCCTTAATACCGCGTTCGTCCAGATCATGCAGGATACCTGGCAGGCTGATTGCCGCCGCCTCGGGCACCAGGGGATTGCGCAGACCGATCTCGCCCTGCTCCGTCACCTCAATGAGGCCTTTGCCCCATTTCTCTACCCCGTAGATGGAATGCGGTGCGTCGGGCGTCTGTTTCAATCAGGTCAGTCCTTGCGGTTAAAGTGCCGGTTTAGCGCCCGCCAATACGGCAGCATTTTGATTCTTCCAAGTGTAATCTATGTGGGGGGATTTGCCGAGTTTATGCAGGCTTGCGAATTGGGATCAGGTGATTGTCCCAATGACAGTCTGGCCGGGCTGAAATGCGGGGGGTGGATGTCAGCTCTCCGACTATCCCGGTGCCGGTGGTGAAAACGAACCCTTTGGGGCCGGAGCCAAGGCCACAGACGTCTTCCAACGGGAAATCCCCGTTCAGTTGGCCATTCGCGACGTCGAACCGGTGCAAGGCGTTGCCGCGTGGGCAGGTGATGGCAACCGTGGTTTCATCCCCGGCAAAGGCGACACTGCCCGCGTAGCCTTGCAACGTGCTTTGCGAGGCATCAGGCGCTGAAAGCAAACGCGGTGCTTCGCCCCGACGATGTAGGCCCAGCAGAGGGGGGTGATGCACCTTGTCCCCCTGCCACTGCATCGCAAATGCCACCAAACCGTCGTGCCGTACAGCCAAATGGCGGATCGAATTCTTATGCAGCGCGCGTGGCAGTTCCATCTGTTCCAAAACCGTGCCGGACAAATCCAGATAGGTCAGCTGCGGCTGCATGGTTGGCAGGTTCAGCTTGGTGCGCCCTGTCTCGGGGTGGGTTTCGATGCCGCCATTGGCGATAACCAGCGTCTGACCATCGGGCATCAATCGCATGTCATGCGGACCGATCCCGCCCGAAGTGAACTCGCCTATGCGGGTGTAGCTGTCTGTGTTCCAGACGCCGATCACGCCGTCTCCGGAATCATAGTCGTTTTCAGTTGTGAACAGACGAGTGCCGTCGGGGGAAAAGACGCCATGGCCATAGAAATGGCGACCGTGTGGGGCGTTAAGTCGGGTGACTTCGGTGCCTGTGGCGCAATCGATGACCACCGCAAAGGTGCCGGGACGACGGGCAAAAGCCACGGCCTGTGCGCGGTGCGGATGGGCTGCCGCCGCGTGGCCGCGCGCAGGTAGAGGTATGGAAAACAGGATGTTTCCACCCGTATCCAGCCCGGCTAGTCGATAGCTGCCATCCGGGAACAGGGCAGCGGCGAGATAGTCGGGCGAACCAACTGCGGCCCAGCCTTGCAACGGCGAAAGGCTGGTCGCGGCCAGACCGGCCAGAAAATGACGACGGCTGGGCAACAGGTCAGTCCCCGTCCAGTGAATTGAACCCGGCGCTGATGCCTAGAGTCGGACCCAGCTCGGCCGAGGCAATCGCACGGATATCGTTGATGGCTTGCTGCAACGCCTCGACCCTAAGGCGGCCCTGCGGAGTGGCGACCCCGGCCAGCACCGGGTCGTCGAGCGATTGCGCGCGGATGATGGCCTTGTCAAAGGCGCTGTCCAGATCGGCGGCAATCTTCGGGTTGTCCGCTGACAGGCGCGCGGCCAGATCGCGCAGGGCGGTCAGCGACAGTTCCACATGACGAAGCGCGCGTTCCGAACGGCGTGCCTCGGCCCGGTTGGGGCGCGGGCGGTCGAAGGTGCCCATCGGACGACCAAGGCGGGTGTCGCCAGTGAATTCAAGTCCGGTCACCAACGCCTTGTAAAGCTCTTGCATGGCCTCATCGTCGGACCGATAGGGGCTGTCGTCGCCCGGTTGGGTTAGGGCAGTTGCATAGCCGCCCCAATCTGCGTTTATCGCGCGGGCATTGCTGACGATATCGGTGGTGATGGCCTGTACCAACGCGCAGCGATACGGGACGCTGCCCTGATCGGCAAAATTGAGCTCATAAAGCATCTGTTCTAAGGCAAAAAAGCCACGTCCGGCGACGGATGTCTCGGCGAATCTTTCGGGGCTTTCCACAGCCGCATCCTCGGTCGCGATCAGGCTGGACAGGGCTTTGGGGGTGAACCCTTTGGTGTCGGGCCAGAAGGCCAGCGCAAAGGCGCGGTCGTTAACCTCGGACGGGCCAAAGCGTAGATGGCTGACCGAGATCCAGTCGTCAAAGGCCGCGTGATAGGCGCCCCGCAATTCGGGCGAGGTTTGGGTGCAATCGGTTTGTGCTGTTTGGGCCAACACCTCGGTCGTTTCAGCCAGTGAGGCAAAGCCGGGAAGGATGTGCCCTTCGACCGCATCCGACAAGATCGGCCCACGGTCCTGCGCCAGCGCAGATAGGGGCAGCGTCAATGCAACAGCAGCAACAAGGATACGCATGTGTCAGAGGCTTTCCAGAAAATGGATCAGGGCATCGCGGTCGGGTTTGGGCATGGCCACGACCGTATCGCGGGCTGCCTGTGCCTCACCCCCATGCCAGAGGATGGCTTCCATCAAGGATTGCGCGCGACCATCATGCAGGAACTGGGTGTGGCCCGAAACCTGTTCAGTCAGCCCAACGCCCCAAAGCGGTGGCGTGCGCCATTCGCGCCCTGTGGCGCGACCCTCGGGGCGGTTATCAGCCAGCTCTTCGCCCATATCGTGCAGCAACAGGTCGGAGTAAGGCCAGATTAGCTGAAAACTCTGTTCGGGCCGGTCTGACATGCGATGGGTGACAAAGGCAGGCGTGTGGCAGGACACGCAGCCAGTGTCGTAAAACACCTGCTTACCGTGCAGCACCTGAGGGTCGTCCATGTCCCGCCGGGCGGGAACGCCCAGGTTGCGGCTGTAAAAGGCAACAAGGTCCATTCCGATCTGGTCGATCTCGAACTCGCGCACGTCACCGTCCCCGTGTGGGGCGGTCGCACAACCAATCTGAGCATCGGTGCAATCGCCGTGGCTGGCGGGGTAAAGTGGGCTTGATATGCCGATATCACCGGCAAAGGCCGCCGCCGATTGTTCCATGATCGTGGGCATCCCGGCCTTGTGCCCGAACCGACCCATCATCGGGGCGCTATATTCCATCGCCCAGACGATATTGGGACGCCCGGAAATCCCATCCCCATCGGCATCGTCGGGATCAGCGTTGGCCAGCAGATCCGCGACCGGGATCGCTTCGAGCAATCCAAGGCCGATCATTTGTGGCGCCACACGTGGACTGAGCATCGCCTCTGGATGCAGCGGCCCGTATCCAAGGTCAGCCGCCGCGTAGGTCGGTTTGCGTAAAGTGACGGTTTCGCCATCTGACAAAGTGACCGGGACGTCTTCGTAAGTGATATCCAGGCGATATTCAGCCGGATGACCGGGCAGTGCCAAATCCTGCATCTGACCGCCGTAATTTGGTTCGGGCTGGGTGGCGATGTAATCCTCGATCTCGTCATATCCGCCGCCACCGGGGATCGAGACCCGCAGGACCATCGAAATTGCATTGTCATCCGGACCGTTGGGCGTGTGCCCTCGCCCGTCCTTGATATGGCAGCGCTGGCACGAGCGGGCGTTGTACAGCGGTCCCAGCCCATCCGAGGCCAGAGTTGAGGCCGGAGAAGACACCCAGATTTTCTTGAACAGCCCGTTTCCAACCTTAAAGTCAAGCTCTTGCTCAAAGCTCAGGTTGCCCGAGGGCTGCGAAAATGCATCAGCGTCGGCACGGGTGCGAACGGTGGCGGCACCGGCGGGCAAGTCCTCGAACCTTTGGGGCGTGCTGAAATCGGTGGGCGCAGCGGTGACACGGGCGATGCGCGCACGTTCATCCTCGGTTCTGGGTTCGAAATTCAGGTGATAGTCCCGCAGCTCGGCGGCTGGGGTTTGGGTGGCTGCAAGGGCGACCACCGACAGGATGAAAAGGCTACTCGCCTTCGTCCATTTTCGATGCGTTGAGTTGCGCATAATTGGCGTCGCCAATCCTTTCGTACAGGTCGAGCTGCGTTTCCAAAAAGTCGATATGACTTTCTTCATCGCGGATCAATTCTTCGAACAGCGACATAGAGGTATAGTCTTGTGCTTCTCTACAGTAATCCCGCGCTTCTACGTACAACGCGCGCGCGTCCTGCTCGGCTGCCAGGTCGCATTCCAGTGTTTCCTTGGGGTTCTGACCAATTCTCAGCGGGTCCAGTTTCTGCAGGTTGGGATGGCCTTCTAGAAAGATGATCCGTTCGATCAGCTTGTCGGCATGCCCCATCTCTTCGATGGATTCTTCACGGCTTTTCTTGGCCATGTGGCCAAGGCCCCAATCTTCCTGCAGGCGGTAATGGAGCCAGTACTGGCTGACGGCTGTCAGCTCATGCCGCAGAGATTTGTTGAGGTATTCTATTACCTTGGGGTTGCCCTTCATCTGCTTTCTCCTGAGTTGCTCTGGTGCGTAGGGCACGGAGCTGCATGGGGACTTCCAGATTATCGTTCGATCGCATTGTGTCCAGAAAAAGCGGCATGCAGCCGCCACAATCCGCCGATTTTCCAAGGGCGTGGTAGACCTTGCCGGGGGTGATGATCGTGTGTGCATCTGCTGTCCGCATCCAATCGATCGCGGCGCGGATATCATGGTCAGTTATATTTGTGCAGTGACATACGATCATAGCGAATCTGTGCTCGATAGATTTCTTACTTAATTAGTAAGTTATTTGTTTCGGGTCCAGCTGCAAGTCACAATTTTGCGTGACAGGAAAGCCGGGGGCGTGAATTTGCGCACGCCCCCGATCCGGGGTTTGCTTAGTGGAAAACCGCGTCAGGGTTATCCAGGCTGTCGGAGCCTTCGAACTCGATCTGATCCAGTTCCAGAGCGGTCACGATACGCTCGATCGTTTTGGTTTGATCGACCAGACCGTTGACGCCGCCCATGATCAGTTGCTCGCCGCCCTCATTGCCGCGTTCCAGCATCTGGTCATAGGCGAAACCGGCCTCGGCGGTCGACTTCAGACGGCCCAGGGCTTGCATGGTATTGGCCAGCTTGACCTTCATCTCGGCGTCCAGCGACGGATCGGACGAGATCACCAAATCCGATAGCGAAGCGCCCGAAACCGGGGTGCCGTCGATGCGGGTATAGCTGCCCAGATACACGTTCTGAATGCCCAAGCCGTCGTAATAGTGGCTGTTGTGGGTGTTGTCCGAGAAGCAATCATGCTCTTCCTCGGGGTCGTTCAGCATCAAGCCAAGGCGCATACGTTCACCTGCTTGCTCGCCATAGGACAGCGAGCCCATGCCGGTTAGGATCGCGCTGACCCCAGCGGTTTCATTCGCGTTCAGTGCAGCACGCGCCTCACCACCTTCGGCCCATTGTGCGGCCATCCATTCCAGGTCGCTGACCAGCAGGGCGGTCGCGGCGCTCAGATACTGGGCGCGGCGATCACAGTTGCCGCCGGTGCAGGCGTCACCTTGAACATAATCGGTATACGGGCGGTTGCCCGCGCCTGCGCCGTTACCGTTCAGGTCCTGACCCCATAGCAGGAATTCGATGGCGTGGTAGCCGGTGGCGACGTTTGCCTCGATCCCGTCAGCCTCGTGCAGGGTTTCGCCCAGCAGTTCGGGGGTGATTTCGCTGGCGTCGATGGCGTCGCCCGACAACTCAAAGCTTGGATTGGCAATCACGTTCAGCGCGGCAAACTCGTTTTCATCAGTGGGTCCGCCATAGGAGGCATCGACATAATCGATCAGGCCTTCGTCCAGCGGCCAGGCGTTTACTTTGCCTTCCCAGTCATCAACGATGGCGTTTCCAAAGCGGTAGACCTCGGTCTGTTGATAGGGCACGCGCGCGGCGACCCAGGCGGCGCGGGCCGCGTTCAGGGTGGCATCGGATGGGTCGGCGATCAGGGCGTTTACGGCCTCTTGCAGCGCTTTGGCAGCGATCAAGCTATCGTCATATTTGGCTTCGGCGATGTTTGCGTAGGTATTCAGAACATCGGCTTTCGAGGGTGCGTCAGCTGCAAAAGCTGCGGTGGCAGCACCAATTGTAAGGATGCTGGTGGCGGTGAAAAATCGGGTCATGGGGGTGACACTTTCCAGTCAGAAAAAGGTTTTCATACGCCGGCTATGTGGCGCGTATGATGTATTAACTGAGTGAATTAGTCACCTATGTCAACCTGAGTTTTATAGTCGGATAATATTGGTCACCCCGATACTCCCCAATATTGGTGGGGCGCGATGCGTGGGGCCAAGATTGCACGGGATTTGAAACATATTAGAATAATCCGGGTGATTCTTTGTTTAGTGGTGCCTGTTTATGAAAAGCGCAGCTTTCGCCCTGATCCTGATCTCTGCGGTTTTTGTGTCGCAGGCGCATACCGCTGTCGCGCAGGATCATACCGCGGGTGATCTGGACATTGTGGTTTCCGAGGCCGAGTTCACCTTGTCGCTTGCAGTCCCCGCCGTCGGCATTCTTGGTACCGAGAAGCCTGTACAAAACGATGAAGGGCGGGATTCTATTGCTGTCGCCATTTCCGACCTGTCCAAGCCTCTGGAGTTGTTTGTTGTGCCCGAAGAGGCCGAGTGTTTTGCCGCGATGGCCAATGTCACACTTTCGGCCATAGGTTTGGGGCAAGACACAGACACCACGCGGACGGATGGTGATGACACAAACGAATTTCAAGCTGAATACCTGATAAGGTGCAAGAATATCGACGTGATTGAGGCCATCCACTTTGCATATTTCGAACGATTCCCGACGGCCGAAAAGCTGGCCGTGCGGGTTGATCAAGCTGGTAAAAGTCGCACGCAAAACGTCACACGCGGCGCACCTGATCTGACGTTCAAGTAAGGTGGGTTATGTCAAAACGCCCTGACATAACCTAATCTTCGAACCGCAGAGATAGATCTTTTTGTGTTGCGACGCTTTGACAACACAGGATCGACCCCTTCTCGACGTCACGATCCTCAAGAGCCATCCGGTTGCGCATATGAACGGAGCCGTCCTCAAGCTGGGCGACGCAGGCACCACACACACCGGATTGGCAGCTGAACGGTGGGTTCAGACCGGCTGCAATCGCCGCGTCAAGGAGGGTTTGCCCAGCAGCAACAGGCACCTCCGAGACCTTGCCGTCCAGCCTGATCCGGGCGGTTGCGGCCATGCCGGGTTCGCTCAGGTCGTCTTGGGCGTCTCCGCCGAAGCTTTCCATGTGGATGCGATCGTCTGGCACATCCAGATTCCGCAGCGCCGCCCGGATATCCGTATTCATACTGCCGGGGCCGCAGATCCAATAGTGAGTGTCTTGCGCCACCGGAGGCGTTTCAGTGATTGCCGCCTGAATGACATCTGCGTCCAACCGCCCTGTGCGCCACGGTGAAAACCAGCTGAGCATGGAGGGGTGCGACAGGACATGGCGCAGGGTGAACTGGTTCGGATGTTGTTCCAGCAACTGCTCAAGCTCATCCTGGAAAATGATGCTGTTCGCATTGGCATTGCCAAAGACCAGATGGGCCGAAGAATGGGGTTCATCTGCCAGAACGGAATTGATCATCGCGTAAAGCGGCGTGATGCCGCTGCCGGCTCCAAAGAAATAGTGGGTGCGGCGTTTCAGGGCTCCGGGCTGTAAGGTGAAATGCCCGAATGGGGGCATGACCTCGACCGTGGCACCGGGCGACAGGGTGTCGCCTATGTGGTTGGAAACGATCCCATCCTTTACGCGCTTGACCGTGATGCGCAGCGCCGATCCCGGCGGGTTCGAGATGGTATAGCTGCGCCTTTGCTCCGCACCGGCCATCTGAAACCTGAGCGTCAGATGTTGCCCGGCCGTCCATTGAAACAGATCGGTCAGATCGGGCGGGACGTCGAAAGTTACACTGGTGGCCGCGCCGCCGATCTCTCGGCGAGTGTCGGACACGGTCAGGGTATGAAAGTCACGTTGCATAACAAGGTCCCGTCATCGGTAATCATAGGTCGTGGTCAAGGATTGGATCACCGTCCCGCCAAGATAAGGCGCAAAGACAAAGTTGTCTGTCTGACGCATTCTGCCGCTGTATCCCTGCCAATCATAATCGACATCGGTCACGGCGGTGACGTGCGACACGCCATCCTCGGTGCGCGATGAAATCACGGGCGCTGATCGGGCTGTTTCTGAGTAACTTTCCAACGCCTTCGCGATCTCGGGGTCTTCCGCGTCGGTGTCATCCCCGACACGGTACGAGAACACGTCGTCCGGCTGCCCCATCCCGTATTTGAGGATGATCCGATGCGTGGCATCGGGGTGCCAATCGCTCCAGGTGGCAAGCAGGCTTTGTTCATCCTGCGCTTGTAGGATACGCGCGGCAATGTCTTCCGGTGCGTCAGCTTGCGCCGTCAGCACCAGAGCCGATGCAAGCGCAACTCCGATCAGGGTGGCTTGGATTGGTTTCATGATCAATCTCCGGGGCATTCAGCTGTCTTGCATGAAATCCAGCACCGCTTTCTGGTGCTGTGTGATCGGGCTTTCGCCAATCCCAGCGGGGCCGATTTCCAGATACGGACTTTTCAGCGATTTCTGCTGCTGTTCGCAGGCATAGATATCTTCGGTCGTGAAATCGCCCGATGCCATCGGATCATCTGCGCCTGCTGCATCGTCGCCTTGATATTTCGGGCCGCCAAAATCTCTCCAAAAGCCCGCGCTTTTCCACTGTTGCTTCTGGAACTCCCAGTTCGAAGCGTTGGCAACCTTTGTGCGGTTCTCGATCCGTGTCAGATCGGGGGCCAAAGGTGTGATGATGAACAGATTCCAGCTTTCTTCGCTGGCCCCGATACCAATGCCGGGAAACAGCATCGGAACCCACGCACCGGTATGAGGTTCAGCGATCACACGCGGCATCGGAAGTTTGGCTTCGTGGTCCTTCGCGTAGGCCTCGGACGGGGGTTCCCAAAAGTGGTAATGCGGCCCCTTCCATCCGTATTCCGCCTTGGCATGGTCATACATATGCAGCGTATTCGAATGCAGATGGCTCAAGTGGTAGACGTCGATGTAATTCTCGACAACGATCTTCCAGTTGGCCTTGATTTCATAGGTGTTGCGCCCGTCGGTATATTCGACCAGTTCCTCGGGCTTGTGCGGGCCCAACAGGGGATCGACCTTTCCGAACCATTCGGCAAGGGTGGGGGCGTCAGGGTCCGGATGCACGAACAGCATCCCGCGCCAGACATCCACGCTGGCCGGTTTGAGGCCAAGGCAGGATTTGTCGACGCCGCCGGGAAATTCAGAGGCCTCATCCGGGACCGAGATCAGGTTGCCCTCAAGATCATAGGTCCAGTCGTGATAAGGGCAGGTCAGCGCTTTTTGTGTCTTGCCGACCGCGCGGATCAACTGGGTACCCCGATGTCGGCAGATGTTGTGAAAGGCGCGCAGCCGGTGATCGCGCCCCATGACGATGAACAGATTATTCAGCCCGGCCTGAACCGACAGGTAATGGCCCGGTCCTTCGATATCTTCGACCAGCCCGGCAAAACGCCAAGTGCGCGAGAAGATCTGGCGCTGTTCGCGGTCGAACCAGTCCTGCGAGGTGTAAGCTTCAACCGGTAGATGGTGATACATTTTGGTCATCAGAGTACCTCAGGCAAGAAGATGGGCATATTGGGGAAACAGGCTGGCGGCGATCATCATCAGACCCAGCACAGCCCAGAGGCCGACGATAGCCCAGTACAAAACCGGGTCATCGTCGCGGTTGATTTCGAACACCAGAAAGGCTTGTCCGTTCATGATGGTTGGGACGATCCACCAGACAAAGAGCAACCCCCAAACCCAGTAGAGACCAAGCACAGTGGCCACCAGCAGGATGGGCAGAGCAATGTAGTTCACCGTTCGCGTCGGGGTCATACTTTAGCCTCCAGTGTCGATGCCAGTAGAGAGGCGGCCAGTTTCAATTCGGCGCGCCATGCTTCGGGCGGGTCCAGCGGGGACAGGGCGTCCATACTGACAAAGATTGCCGAAATGCCCTGTGTTGCTGCGCGTATGCTTGCGTCTGGTGCCATTGGTGCCGCGCGCCGCAGGATTGCTTCGACCACGTCGAAGAAATCTGTGAGGCTGTCCATCAGACCTTGGCGCAGATCGGGACGATCGGGCACTGTGGTGACCAGTGCCTGATAGGCCAGCATCAGCCGTGGATCGGTTCCGCTATCTTCGGAAAACAAGGTGTCCACCAGGTCCGAAGGTGTCGCCGTGTCTGGCAAAGCCTGACGCAAACCGTCCAATGACGCGGTAAATCCGGCAATCACGTATTCGGCCAGCGCGGTTATCATTTCGTCCTTGTTTCCAAGGTAATGGCGTAAGAGCGGTCGCTTGACGCCGGCTTCATCGGCGATCCGCGCCTGGGTCGCGCCTTCCAGCCCGAACCGCGCCACGCAGGTTAGATAGGCGTCGAGTATTTCGTGCGATCTTTGGTCTTTTAGCGAAGGTCTGGGCATCAGGATCCCGTTTATTGTCACGAATGACAAATAATCGAGAAATATACTTTGTCAACCATGACAATTTATTTTTCGAACTGAGAGCGGTGAAAACCCGATCTCGGTTAGTAATGATGAAAAGCGGAAAGGATCGTTAGTTGCGCCGGGCCGCATCGGGCTGCACCGGCAGTTCGTTGAAATGCTTGGCCGTTAACCGGTCACGGAACGGCCAAACACAGGTCAGTTATCATTTACGCGGGATCGAACGCAAAGTTGGTTTCGGAGGTTTGGCCGGTCACAGATTTGCTGGGCGTACCTGATACATAGACCTCTTCAACAGCGCGATCGTCTCCCATCATCTGCAGGACGAACAATTCTTCTGCAAGACTGCCAACGCGATCCATACGCAGGGCCATGGCGGGGGTGCTGCGGGCGTTCAGAACAACGACATCCGCCTCGGTTCCGGGGTCGAGGTTTCCGATTTTGTCTTCCAGACCCAGAACGCAGGCATTACCGCGCGTAGCCCAGTGGAAGGCCTGCAGGGGATGCAGAGCCAGCCCTTGCAATTGCAGAATCTTGTACCCTTCGTTCAAGGTTTGCAGCATCGAGTAGCTGGTGCCAGCACCGACATCCGTTGCGATCCCGTTCGAGATACCGCGCGCGCTCAGCCCGCCATGATCAAAGAGGCCGCTGCCCAGGAACAGGTTCGAGGTTGGGCAAAACACGGGATGTGCACCGGTTTCTGCAAGCGCGTCGATCTCGCGTGCCTCCAGATGGATCGAGTGCCCCAACAGAGTCTTTTGCCCCAGCAGACCAAAGGATTGGTAGACATCCAGATAATCGCGCGCCTGCGGATAAAGCTGCTTGGTAAAGGCAATCTCATCTTTGTTTTCCGACAGATGCGTCTGGATGTGACAATCCGGATGTTCCTTCACCAAGGCCTGCGCCATGGCCATCTGTTCCGGCGTCGATGTGATCGCGAACCGAGGTGTGATGACATAGCCGTTGCGGCCCTTGCCATGCCAGTCCGCAATCAGCGCCTTGGTGTCATCGTACCCGGTTTGTGGCGTGTCCTGCAGACCTTCTGGCGCATTGCGGTCCATCAGGACCTTACCACCAAGCATGCGCATGTTTCGTCTGGTTGCTTCTGTAAAGAATGCATCCGCTGAGGTCTTGTGGACCGAGCAATAGGCCACGGCGGTCGTGGTGCCGTGGGTGATGAGCTGATCGTAGAATGCCCGCGCCATGTTCGCGCTGTGTGCATCCGAGGCAAAACGGGTTTCTTCCGGGAAGGTGTAATTGTTGAGCCAGTCCAAAAGCTGTGCGCCCCATGAGGCGATCACCTGCACTTGGGGGAAGTGAATATGCGTGTCGATAAACCCGGCCATCATAAGGTGTGGGCGATGGTCTGTCACAGGCACATCCCCGGCTTTGGCGCTGATCTCGGCGAAGGGTCCGGTGTCCTGAATGATGCCGTCCTGGATCAGCAGGGCACCGTCCTCAAGATAGGTATACGCGCCGGAATCTTCGCCGCTTAGGGGTTCGCGATGAAAGGTCAGCAGACGACCGCGAAGCAATCTCTGTGTCATGAAAGGTCTCGTTTGTAGGATAGGGAAAGAGTAGGGGGCAGCCCTGCGACTGCCCCGCTATGGATTAGGCCTGTTGTGCAGGTGAGTCGTCGTCGATCAGATCAGGCTCATCCGGTACGATCACACGATGCTCAAGATCCTCTTTGGGTGCGAACATCGGATAGACGTAAAGGAACGCGCCGATGATCAAGTAACCAATGGTGATCCCGTCGAACTGAGGCACCTGCAACGTGTAGGAATGGATGATCCCGACAGAAGACATCAGCCCACCAGCGACAGCAAACGCGCCCGCCATCCGGAACCGACCGTCGATTACGTCGGCCACAATGGCACCCCAGACCAGACCAGTGATGATCGCGCCTTGGCTCAGGGCAAGGTGTCCTTCGTAATGGGCACCTTCCATCAGTAGTGCTGCGGTCAGGCCTTCGTCACCCAGCGAGGGCAGTCCCTCGACACCGGTGCTGCGCAGAGCGTTCATCAGAGACCCCCACTTAACCATCAGGAAGGCCGAGATGTGAGGCAGGATCGCAAAGGATACGGCAGCCATGTGCATCGGCTTTACAGCCCAGGCCGTGTTGGTGATCAGGCTGACCGAAACAAAGACCAGGACCGGAGCCGCGGCGGCAATCGGGATCAGGCCCGCAAGGAAGGACAAGAAGCCCAGGAAAGCGGCGGCAGCGATCACAACAGCCACACCAACGATGTAACCGGCATGTGCATCAAGCCGCTTGTAGGCAGGGTGCCCGATGTAAACGGTTGTCGGGAAGGGCGAACCAAAAAGCGCACCCAACATTGTGCCTGCGCCGTCCGTTACTTGGCACAGTCCAACCGGGTAGTGGTCGCCTGCAGCCTCGGCCGATTCCACGTTGTTCATGGTTTCGATGAAGTTGTAGATCTGTACCGGGATCAGCACCAGGAACAGCTCGGGGTTGGCGAACAGGTATTGCACTCCGGCGATGAGGTCACCGAAATAGGGGATCGGTGGGTAAAAGCCGATGCCGCTGACGTCGATTTTGGATTCACCAAGGATGATAGCAATCACCGTACCGGCAGCAATTGCGACCAGACCGGCCGGAACATTGCCCGGCAGGCGAAAACGCCCGATCAGACCCCACAGGATAAACAGAAGCGACGTGAAGCCGATGATGGGGTTTTCGAACACCTCGGCCAACGGAACGGAACCGATAAAGACCAGCGCAATACCGCACAGCGTGCCCAGCATCCCGGCGCGCGGCGTGATCCGCTTCAGATAAGGCCCGACAATGGCACCCAAGGCCGCAACGATGCCGCCCATGAACCCGGCGCCAATGCCCACTTGCCATGCCAGCATGGGATCATTGGTCGCCCAGTAGATGGGTCCGATCACACCGAACAAGTAGACGAACATAACCGGCGTCGAGATGCCGTAGGGCAAGGCGGTGACGTCTTCACCCCGTTTGTTTGCGGCCCATTTGGCGAGGTACGTATAAACGGCAACACCGGCCAAAATCGCGACGGCGGCACCGGGAACAATGCGGCCAAACACGATTTCGGCGGGCATCTGAAACACGAACTGGCAGACCCCGGAAAGGATCAGCAGATTCACGAGGTTGTCAGTAAACAGCGCCCAGAAAGCGCTGAAGTCGCTGCGGGTAAACAGCTTGTATTCGTAGGTCCTCCCGTCCATGACGGTCTCCTCCTCTGATGTGACCGGAATGGCCCGACAGATGTCAGGCCGATCTCCCTTTCCGGTCGTGATGGTGGCCCCGCAGGGGCGCCTGGTTTGCCCCGGTCGGGGCGGTCGCGGCAGTTTCAGAGGTCAATTCAGCCATCACCTCGGCCACCACGAAGGTGGCGATGACGCTGGGCCGCTTGTCGCGGCTACCGCTTGCCCCGATAGGGCATTTCAAGTGTTCGATAGACTGTCCGTCACAGTGTTTGTGCGCCCAGTTCCTGAGCTTTACCCGCTTGGTGGCGGACCCGATCATCCCCACATAAGCGGCGTCCTGACGTTCCAGCGCGGCGGATGTCAGCAGGAAATCCAATCCATGATCGTGAGTCAGAACGATAAAGGCGCTGCCCGCAGGCGCACCCCAGATATCCGTCTCGGGGATCGCGCTGACGCGGGTTTCGACATTGGCTGAGCAAAGCTCGACCTCTTCGGGTCGAGTGTCGACGAGGATGCAGCGCACCGGCAGATGCTGAAACTGATTGGCCAAAGCGCGCCCCACGTGACCTGCGCCCATGACATAGACGTGTGGCAAAGCCTCGTCGCGCTGGGTCGCGCGTTCTGTGGCGGCCCATTTGTCGGACGCACGCATGCGGGTCAGTTTCATCTCGACCCGCCCACCGCAGCACTGGCCGATTTCCGGGCCAAGCGGCACATCCAGATCCTGATGCAACACCCCGTCGCGCAGCATGTCGCGGGCGGCGTTGATGGCCATGAACTCCAATTGGCCACCACCGATGGTTCCCCACAGCGCCCCGGGTGCCACGAACATCTCGGTCCCTTCGTTGCGCGGCGACGACCCGCGCACGCGTGTCAGCGCAATGCAGATCACACTGTGCTGCGTGGACAGGAATTCGCTGAGGGAACCGGGGGCAGTCATGGCTCAGGGCCCCGCTTGCAGCCGCGCAACTGCCATCAGCACACGTTCGGGGGTGGCTGGCGCGTCAAGGCGCGGGCATTCGCGGTAATCAGCGACAGAGGCCACGGCCATCGACAGCGCCTCGAACACCGAAATGCCCAGCATGAATGGCGGTTCTCCGACAGCTTTGGAGCGTTTGATGGTCAGCTCGCGGTTTTCCGACCAGTCGGCGAGGTTCACATTGAAGATGCGCGGACGGTCGGACGCGAGCGGAATTTTGTAGGTCGACGGCGCATGGGTGCGCAGACGGCCCGCGTCGTCCCACCAAAGCTCTTCGGTGGTCAGCCACCCCATGCCCTGAATAAACGCGCCTTCGACCTGGCCCTTGTCCAGCACAGGGTTCAACGAGCGTCCAACGTCGTGCAAAAGATCAGTACGCTCTACCCGGTACTCACCGGTCAGGGTGTCAATTGTCACTTCCGAACAGGACGCGCCATAGGAGTAATAGTAGAACGGGCGGCCTTGTCCTTTGGCCCGATCCCAGTGGATTTTCGGCGTCTTGTAGAACCCGGCCGCCGAAAGTTGCACACGTGCTAGATAGGCCTGTTTGATGAACGTGTCGAAAGGCAGAACTTCGTCGCCGATATGCACCTGATTGGCGTGGAAGGCCACGTTCTCGGGTGTAACATCCCAGTTCTCAGCGGCAAATTTCACCAGACGCGCTTTGATCTGTTCGACCGCGTTCAACGCAGCCATGCCGTTCAGATCAGTCCCGCTCGAGGCAGCCGTGGCTGAGGTGTTGGGAACCTTCTCGGTGGTCGTTTTGGTGATCTTGATCCGGCTGAAATCGACCTGAAAGGCTTCGGCCACGACCTGCGCGACCTTGGTGTTCAGGCCTTGCCCCATTTCGGTGCCACCGTGGTTTAGGTGGATCGAACCGTCATTGTAGACATGCACCAGTGCGCCAGCCTGATTGTACCAAGTCGCTGTAAAGGAAATGCCGAATTTGACCGGTGTCAGCGCGATGCCTTTTTTCAGGATCGGCGACGTCTTGTTGAATTCGATGATCTCCTGACGGCGCTTGCGATATTCCGATGTCTCTTCCAGCTCTCCGATTAACCGGTCGAGAATGCTGTCTTCGACCTCTTGGTGGTAGGGGGTGATGTTGCGGTCCGTGGTGCCGTAGAAGTTGGCCTTGCGTACATCCAGCGGGTCCTGCCCGGTGGCATAGGCAATCTCTTCGATCATCCGCTCTGCCGCGATCACGCCTTGGGGGCCGCCAAACCCACGGAATGCGGTATTCGAAACCGTGTTGGTTTTCATCGGATGGCTGTTCAGGCGCACGTTCGGATAGAAATAGGCGTTGTCCGCGTGGAATAGCGCCCGGTCGGTCACGGGCCCCGAAAGGTCTGCTGAAAACCCGCAGCGCGCGGCAAAGCTGCCTTCGACAGCCTGAATGCGGCCATCATCGTCAAAGGCGACGTCATAATCGATCACAAAGTCATGGCGTTTGCCGGTCGCCGTCATGTCCTGATCCCGGTCGGGGCGGATTTTCACGGCGCGGTTCCACTTTTTGGCAGCCATGGCAGCAACCGCGCAGAACAGGTTCATCTGGCTTTCCTTGCCGCCAAAGCCACCGCCCATACGGCGCACGTTGACCACAACGGCGTTGGATGGCACGCCCAGG
Source organism: Ruegeria sp. BE10 (assembly GCF_056538905.1). Taxonomy (NCBI): domain Bacteria; kingdom Pseudomonadati; phylum Pseudomonadota; class Alphaproteobacteria; order Rhodobacterales; family Roseobacteraceae; genus Ruegeria; species Ruegeria sp. BE10. Next base: position 82,700 of record NZ_JBQFTX010000009.1, on the reverse strand, counting down.
ACATGCGCCACCATATGCTGCGCCTCGGACGGGTGTTGGGTTGAGCAATGCACGACCACATCGTCGTCTTCGCCCGGAATGGCAAAGGCGATGTGACCCTCGAGGTACATGTGATCCTGGCCGCCAACACTCATGCGGCCCTTGATCCGGTTGGGGGCGGCAGCCTGCGCCGGGGCGACATCTCCGCGCTCCAGCTTGAGCGGTGCCGTGACATGCGGGTAACCGGCCTCCTGCGCGGCAATCGGGGCCAGCGCATGGGGCAGAGTTTCGTAGTTGATTTTTGCCAGTTCTGCGGCCCGGCGCGCGATGTCGCGGGTTTCGGCAACAACGGCAAACAAAGGCTGCCCATGAAACTGAATGGCATCGGTCGGGAAAACCGGTTCATCGTTCAGATGTGTCGGGCTGATATCATTGGCCCCCGGCACATCATCCGCGGTCAACACTCCGACAACGCCAGGCGTGGCCAGAACGTCGGTGAAGTCGATGCCCAATAGCTTGGCGTGCGCTACGTCGGAGACGCCGAGATACGCGTGCAGCGTGCCTTCGGGCTGGGCAATATCGTCGGTGTAATCGGCCCGTCCGGTGACATGCTTGATCGCGCTGTCATGTTTGACATTGGTGTGGGCCGATCCAGTGATGGAAACGTTGTCTTTCATTTTGTCGTCTCCTGATTAGGCGCAAGCCAGTTGAACGGGGGCATCGGTTTGGGCGTCGTTTTCAAGGTAGAAGCGGCGCAGCAGGTTCTGGGCGGTCAGCATCCGGTAGTCGGACGATGCCCGCCAATCGGTCAGAGGAGAGAAATCTTGTGCCAGTGCCTCGGCGGCGGCCTCAAAGCTCTCCCGCGACCAGGATTGACCGTTCAGCGCCGCCTCGGCAGCAGCGGCTCGCTTGGGAGTGGCAGCCATACCGCCGAATGCGATGCGCGCATTGCTAATGGTGCCGTCCGTGACCGTCATGTGAATGCCAGCAGCGACCGAGGAGATGTCCTCGTCACGACGTTTGGAAATCTTGTAGGCCGCATTCAGATCGTCCGGTCCGGGCAGGGGCACATGGATGCTTGCGACGAACTCATCGGGTTGGCGGTCTTGCTTTCCGTAGTCGATGAAGAATTCAGCGAGAGGCAGCGTCCGGCTTTCGGAACCGCGCCGCAGCGTGATTTCCGCTCCAAGCGCGATAAGAACCGGCGGCGTATCCCCGATGGGCGAGCCATTGGCGATATTCCCGCCGACGGTTCCCATATTCCGCACCTGCCACCCTGCGATGCGATCCCAGTAGGAGGACAGGTGTGGCAGGTGTTCAGACAGAAGTTCCTGGCAATCGGTGTAGCTGGCGCCAGCACCGATCAGGAGGAGGGAACCCTGTCTTTCGACTGTTTTCAGGTCTTCGAGATGACCGGTGAAGATGGCAGGCCCGATGTTACGCAGGAATTTGGTGACCCAAAGACCCACATCCGTGGCACCGGCCACGATCGTGGCCTTGGGATAGGTCTGCAGGCAATCGGCAAGGTCATCAACGCTGGAGGGGATAATGCTCAGGTTGTTTTCCGGTCCGGATACAACGCGCCGATCGTCCTTGAGCGCGGCCAGACGTGCGGTCATGGTTTTACGTTCGGTATTCAGGTGGTCCGATGCCGGGGTGCCATAGCGGCTGACGGCAACGGCGGCACGGATGATTGGCTCATACCCGGTGCAGCGACACAGGTTGCCCTGCAGCGCGGTTTCAACCTGCGCTTTGGTCGGCTCGGGCGTTTGCATCCACAGTGCATACAGCGCCATGACGAAGCCCGGCGTGCAGAACCCGCACTGGCTGCCGTGGTGATCAATCATCGCCTGTTGTACCGGGTGCAGGCGACCGTCCGGGCCGGACAGGTGTTCAACCGTCACGACATGGCAGCCATCGACCGAGGCAAGAAACCGGATGCAGGCATTCACGGGAACATAGGCCAGACCTTCACCGCCAAGCCGTCCAACAAGAACGGTGCACGCGCCACAGTCGCCCTCGGCGCAGCCTTCTTTTGTGCCTGTCAGCCGACGCTCCAACCGCAGGAAATCCAGAAGCGTCTGGTCTGCTGATACGTTTGGAACGGACACATCCTTGCCATTCAGGACAAATTGGATGTCGGTGCGATGCGTCATGGTATTCTCCCTATGCCCCTGCCTTTCAGGTGGGTGATCGGGGGGACCATAGGCGCAACGATTGAGTCTTAAAATCGCCGGAAACGGCAAATACTTTCAACAGATCGTTGAAAAAGAAAACGCCATGGCGCAGTCTTTCCGCAAAGAGAGGATCGAATGTCGTACATCGAAAGCCTGCGTGTTTTTGTCAGAGTGATGGAGCTGGGCAGCATTACATCCGGCGGGCGCGACCTGCGGTTAACCCCGGCGGTGGCCAGCAAACGATTGAAAGAGCTTGAGAACCATTTGGGTGTGCGGCTGTTCAACAGAACGACCCGGTCGATGACTCCGACCGAAGTCGGATCAGTTTTCTACGAAGAGGCCAAAGCCGTTTTGCTGGCGATCGATCACGCCGAAGCGCGCGTTGCCAGCTTTTCCGATGCCCCGCGAGGGGCCATTCGCATCACCGCGCCGCTGGGTGTCGGGCGTAGAATCGTCGCGCCTCTGGTGCCGGAATTCTCGGATCTCTACCCCGAAACAGAGATTCGCATGCGTCTTTCGGACCGCAAGGTGGACATGATGGCCGACGGTTTGGACATCGCGTTCTTTATCGGTGAGCCCGGCGATTCCACCATGAAACTGCGGAAGTTTGCGGATTGCGATCGCGTGCTGTGCGCGTCTCCGGAATATCTGTCGAACTTTGGCGTGCCCAATACGCCGGATGACCTTCTGCATACGCCCCATAACTGCCTTTTGCTGCGGTATCCCAGATCGCCCGAATACTTCTGGACCCTCAACACCGACATGGGACCGCGAAAGCTGGAAGTTCACGGTAAATACGATGCGGATGATGGGGACGTGCTGACAGACTGGGCGCTGGCGGGCAAAGGGATCGTTAACAAACCACGCTTTGACGTGCGGGAATATCTTGAGGACGGTCGACTGGTCGAGGTCCTACCGAAGACACCCCCAGTGCCGACGATTTTCGGGTGCCTTTATCCGCATAAAAAGCTTCAGGACCCCAAGGTGCGCCTTTTCGTCGAACATATCGCGCAGCACAGCAAACGCTTTTTCGCGCCGGGCTGAAAAACAAAAAACTGGGTATGAAAACCCAGTTTGCCTGTCACCAATTTCTCTGTTGGTGCTATTGATCTCTGACTTCGTTGATCCACGCAACAATGGTCTGGCGTGCTTCTTCATCCATCTGAACCGCCGATGGTGGCGGCATCGCGTGGCTGATCCCAGCCTGCAGATAAATCTGGTCGGCCTGCCGGGCCACGTCACCGGGTGTTTCAAGGTAAACCTTCTTGGGTGCCCATTTCATGGTGCCGTAGACCGGCTCGCGCGCATGACACATGGAGCAATTGCCCAGCACCGTGTCATACGCGGCCTCAAAACCGGCGGCTGACGCATATTTCTGTTCATATGGCGTCAGCTCGCGGGCTTCGGCGTCTTCCCATGTTTCTGTTGGCCTGACCGAAGACAGCCAAGCGATTATGACCATGAGAATGACCGTGACAGCCCAGGTCCAGTGCGGGCCTTCCCCGGTCGAGTGCATGGTGTTGAAGTAATGCCGGATGGTCACGCCTGTTAGGAAGATCAGGCTGGCAATGATCCACGAATACTCGGTTCCGAAAGCCAGCGGATAGTGGTTTGACAACATCAAGAACACGACCGGCAAGGTCAGATAGTTGTTGTGCGTCGAACGCACCTTGGCGATCTTGCCATATTTGGCGTCGGGCGTCCGACCAGCCTTAAGGTCTTCGACCACGATCCGCTGGTTGGGCATAATCTGAAAGAACACATTGGCCGTCATGATCGTTGCCGTGAACGCACCAAGGTGCAAGAGCGCAGCGCGGCCAGTGAAGATCTGGTTATAACCCCAGGACATGATCACCAGGATCACGAACAGCAACAGCATCAACACGGTCGGGTGGTCGCTGAGCTTGGATTTGCACATCTGATCGTACAGCAACCATCCGATAGTCAGCGAACCGCCAGAGATCAGGATGCCTTGCCACAGCGCCAAATCCACCTTGGTTGGATCAAGCAGGAACAGCTCACCGCCGACCCAGTAGATGATCATCAGAAGGGCCGCTCCAGATAGCCAGGTCGTATAGCTCTGCCATTTGTGCCAGGTCAGATGTTCCGGCATCCGAGCAGGCGCCACAAGGTACTTGACGGTGTGATAGAACCCGCCGCCATGTACTTCCCATTCCTCGCCGTAAGCCCCGTCCGGTAGGGCAGGGTTTGGCTTAAGCATGAGGTCCAGCGCGATAAAATAGAATGACGCGCCAATCCACGCCATCGCGGTGATCACATGCAGCCAGCGGACAGAAAAGGCGATCCACTCCCACATTACGGCCAAGTCGTACATGGCATTGCTCCTAAGATTCTAAGTTCTTCGGCACTCTATGCGATAGAGTTTTCCTCTGGTATTGCTACGAAAGACCAAGCAGTATCAAAAAATGCAAAAAAATGTCCTACTTCGATAACATCCGCACTTTTGTCCGTGTCTATGAATTGGGCAGCATGTCTGCCGCGGGCCGCGATTTGCGGGTTTCACCGGCTGTAACCTCGGCTAGGATTTCCCAGCTTGAAGAACATCTTGGTGTACGTCTGTTTCAACGTACAACGCGCAGCCTGACGCCGACAGAACAGGGAAAATCGTTTTATCGGGGGGCGACGGAAATTCTTGAAGCCGTCCAGAACGCCGAAGCGCAAATCGTCAATATCACCGAGAACCTCAAGGGATCGCTGTATATCGCCGCCCCCTTGGGGGTTGGTCGGCGTCTGATAGCACCGCAGGTGCCAAAATTTCTGGCTGAATACCCTGAGGTGAATGTTCGGCTAAGGCTGACTGATCGAAATGTGGATATCACGACCGAAGGCCTGGATTTGGCTTTCTTCCTTGGCCAGCCCGAAGACAGCAATTTGCGCATTCGAAAGATTGCTGACGTGGAACGGGTTCTGTGTGCTTCCCCGAAATACATCAAGAAACATGGGATGCCAGAAAGTGGCGACGATATTGTCGCCAACGGGCATGAATGCCTCAGCCTGCGGTTTCCCGGTGCAACTGAATTCCAGTGGCTTTTGAGAACCGAAACCGGACCAAAGCGATTCCGTGTTTCAGGGCGGTACGAGTCAGACGATGGCGACGTGTTGACGGATTGGGCCCTGGCCGGGCACGGCATCGCGTTGAAGCCGGTATTTGAGATTTCAAAGTACCTCAACGCCGGTACCTTGGTTCCGGTCGCGGTTAAAACACCACCGGAACCAATTCAAATGGCGTGTTTGTTTACCCACCGTCGTATGCAGGACCCCAAGACACGCCTGTTCATGGAGTTCATAATCGAGCGTATTGGTTCAACGATTGCTGAGACAAACACGCCCTAAAAGGCGGCTCAGCTGCCGCGATAGGTTGAGTACCCGAAGGGCGAAAGAAGCAGCGGCACATGGTAATGCGAGCGTTCGGACATCCCGAAGCGGATTGGGATTACGTTCAGAAAACGTGGATCCTCGGGCGGAGTGCCAGATGCGTCCAGGTATTCCCCGGCGTAGAAAACCAATTCGTACTCGCCCAATGAAAACTCGGCTTCGGGCAGGATTTGTTCATCCGTGCGGCCGTCATCATTGGTGACCAGGGTTTTCAGCAATGTACGGCCAGTCCCCTCAATTCGAAAAAGTTCGATTTTCAGACCCTCGGCAGGGCACCCCCGCGCCGTGTCCAGAACATGTGTAGTTAGGTAACCTGACATTTGCGCCTCTCTATAAAACTTGGAAATTACTAATCCGAATACTCCCCAAGAGGCAAAGGCTGACTGGCCGAAACTCTTTGTTGTATTTTTTGAAAAACATCGTCGATTATCTGGGGTATTCATCATTTCAAGAAGAAGGAAATTGATGTGACGCGTTATCCACGAGATATGACCGGCTATGGTGGGCAAGTGCCCACAGCCAATTGGCCCAATGATGCCAAAATCGCGGTTCAGATTGTGCTGAACTATGAAGAGGGCGGTGAAAACAACATCTTACATGGTGATGCCGCGTCCGAGGCTTTTTTGTCCGAGGTCACCGGTGCCGCCCCTTGGCCGGGCCAAAGACACTGGAACATGGAGACGATCTATGAATACGGCAGCCGTGCCGGATTCTGGCGCGTTCACCAGCTTCTGCAAGACCTCCCCATAACTGTTTATGGCGTGGCCACTGCGTTGGCCCGCGCACCGGCACAAGTTGCGGCGATGCAGCACGCAGGGTGGGAAATCGCCAGCCATGGCTTGAAGTGGATCGAACACAAAGACATGAGCCCAGACGAAGAACGCGCGCAAATCCGCGAAGCGATCCGTCTGCATACCGAGGTCACGGGCCGGCCGCCGCGCGGTTGGTACACGGGCCGTTGCTCGATGAATACAGTCGATCTGGCTGCCGAGGAAGGCGACTTTGCCTATATCGCAGACAGCTATGCCGACGATTTGCCCTATTGGACAAAGGCCAGTGGCAAAGATCAGTTGATCATGCCCTATACGCTGGATTGCAACGACATGCGCTTTGCGATTCAGGCGGGGTTCACCACTGGCGACCAGTTCGAAAGCTATCTGAAAGACAGTTTCGACATGCTGTATGCCGAAGGCGAAGCCGGTGAGCCCAAGATGCTCTCAATTGGTCTGCATTGTCGGTTGATTGGTCGGCCGGGCCGCGCCATGGCGCTGAAACGCGCGTTGGAGCATTTCATGAAACATGACGGTGTCTGGTTCGCGACGCGCGAACAGATTGCCGATCACTGGGCAAAGGAACACCCCCCGATGCAACGCCTCACCCCGTCCGAAATGGACCAGCCCACCTTTGTTGCCGAATTCGGCGGCATATTCGAACACAGCCCGTGGATTGCCGAAGGTGCGTATGATCTGGAGCTTGGGCCGACCCATGACAATGCTGCCGGAGTTCACAACGCGCTGGCGCGGGTGTTCCGTACGGCCTCTGCCGAAAAACGTCTGGGTGTTCTGACTGCCCACCCGGATCTGGCGGGCAAGCTTGCCGCGGCAGGTCGTCTGACCAAGGAAAGCACGGCTGAACAGGCCGGGGCCGGTCTGGATATGCTGACGGACGAAGAACGCGCGAATTTCACAGCGCTGAACGAGGCATACACAACCAAGTTCGGCTTTCCCTTCATCATTGCGGTCAAGGACAACACGAAAGCCAGCATTCTAGACGCCTTCCACCGCCGTATCGATAGCGACCGCGACACCGAATTTGCCGAAGCCTGCCGCCAGGTAGAACGGATCGCGGAACTGCGCCTGATCGAGAAGTTCGCGGGATGACGACTGTCCTGAATCTTCTGCCCCTGACGTCCGAGGCCTTTGCGCCATTCGGCGATGTCATCGAAGTGGCTGGTGACGTGGACAAATACATCAATCAGGGCAAGTGCGCGCGGTATCATGACCGCGCCGCGCTGGATTTCCATGACGGGCGCGCCGGGATCAGCGTGTTTCAGTCCGAGGCGTTCAGCCTGCCGATCAAACTGGACATGGTCGAACGTCACCCGGATGGAAGTCAGGCCTTCCTGCCCTTGTCGGACAAACCCTTTGTTGTGGTCGTGGCGCCCGACGAAGATGGAGTCCCCGGACAGCCTATCGCATTCAAAACAGCACCGGGGCAGGGCGTGAATTACCACCGCAACACGTGGCATGGGGTTTTGACCCCTCTTCACGCGCCCGGGCTTTTTGCAGTGGTCGACCGAATTGGAACCGGGCCCAACCTTGAGGAGCATTGGTTCGAGGAGCCCTTCACAATCACAGAATGAGAAACCTAGCCGGAAGAGGAGCCGGTTAACGTCTCTCAAGGGAGGAAAGACAAAATGTCAGATGCAACCATCGGAACGCCGGAGCAGCTCCGCGATCCGAATTACTCACCACCACTTATCAAAGCGGTCCCACTGGGCATTCAGCACGTGCTGGCGATGTTCGTTTCGAACGTTACGCCAGCCATTATCGTTTGCGGCGCGGCCGGATTTGGGTTCGGCTCGAACAGTCCTGATTTTCCGCAGATGATCTACATGATCCAGATGTCGATGTTCTTTGCGGGCGTCGCCACGTTGTTCCAGTCCATTGGTGTGGGTCCTGTCGGAGCCCGTTTGCCCATCGTGCAGGGGACATCATTCGCCTTCATCCCGATCATGATCCCGCTGGTGGTTGGAAAGGGCGTTGATGCCATTGCTGTCCTGATGGGCGGCGTTGTTGTTGGTGGGCTGTTCCATGCGTTCTTGGGGCTGTTCATCGGACGTCTTCGATTTGCGCTGCCGCCACTGGTGACAGGTCTTGTGGTGACCATGATTGGTTTGGCGCTTGTGAAGGTCGGCGTTCAATACGCCGCTGGCGGTGTGCCCGCCATTGGTACCGAGGAATACGGATCGGGCCTGAACTGGTTTATGGCCAGCACCGTGATCGTGGTCACGCTTGGTCTGAAGTTCTTTGCGCGGGGTATGTTGTCTGTGTCGGCGGTGCTGATCGGCCTGTTGGTCGGGTACGCGGTGGCATTTGCACTTGGTCAGGTGAATCTGGGTAATGTTGGCAACGCGGCTTCCTTCGCACTGCCGAACCCGCTGCATTTCGGCATTGAATTTTCGGTCGCGGCGATCATTGGCTTCTGCGCGATGTCCTTTGTATCAGCGGTCGAAACGGTGGGCGACGTGTCCGGTATCACCAAGGGCGGCGCTGGACGAGAAGCGACCGACAAGGAAATTCAGGGCGCGACCTATGCCGATGGTGTCGGCACCGCAATCTCGGGCCTTTTTGGCGCGTTGCCAAATACGTCGTTCAGCCAGAACGTCGGTCTGATCGCCATGACCGGTGTCATGAGCCGCATGGTTGTCACCATCGGTGCGCTTTTCTTGATCATTTGTGGTCTGATCCCGAAAATTGGTGCGATTATCTCATCCATCCCGATCGAAGTGCTTGGCGGTGGCGTAATCGTTATGTTCGGCATGGTGGTCGCGGCGGGTGTCTCGATGTTGTCGGACGTGAACTGGAACCGTCGCAACATGGTGATCTTTGCGATTGCGCTGAGCCTTGGCCTTGGATTGCAGCTTGAGCCCGGTGCTTTGCAGTATCTGCCCGGCACATTAAAGGTTTTGGCCACCTCGGGTATCCTTCCCGCCGCCGTCATCGCGATTGTTTTGAACCTGGTTCTGCCCGAGGAACTTTCGGACGAGGCAACCGAAGAGGTTTCAGGTGGTATGGCGGGTCACGGTCAGGGGTCGATTGGACATGACGATCACGTCTAATGATGCCTGAAATGGCATTCCACGTGACACAGTAAAAAAGCGGCGTGCCGAGGTGCGCCGCTTTTGTTTGTTCGGAAATCCCTCTGCCAGAATCAGATTTGAGGATCCAGAGACCGAACGATCAAGCCGCCCCGAAATCGAGGCGGCCCATCGTATGTTCCTGGCTATATAGTTGCTATTCAGCCGCTGTACTGAGGCGCTTTTGCTGAGGGTAGGCAACCGATCCCGGTCTCAGTGCCATGTGTCGATTTACATCCTTGTAAAGAAGATACCGGAACTTGCCCGGACCACCAGCGTAACAGGCCTGGGGGCAAAACGCGCGCAACCACATGTAATCGCCAGCCTCAACCTCGACCCAGTCATTATTCAACCGGTAAACAGCTTTTCCTTCGAGGACATAGAGCCCGTGCTCCATCACATGCGTCTCGAGGAATGGGATGACTGCACCCGGCTCAAACGTGACAATCGTGACATGCATGTCGTGACGCAGGTCACTTGGGTCGACAAACCGTGTTGTGGCCCATTTGCCGTCTGTGCCGGGCATGGTTGTCGGCTCAATATCGTTTTCGTTGAGGATCAGAACATCGGGCTTATCCAGCCCTTCGACCGCCTCATAGGCTTTTCTGATCCAGTGGAACCGCAGCGTTTCTTCAGCGTGGTTGTGCAGCGTCCATTCACTTGCACAAGGCAAATAGGCATAGCCACCAGGGGTCAATTCGTAGGTTTCGCCTTCGACGTTCAACGTCGCTGTTCCTTCGACAACGAACAAAACGCCTTCGGCCTCGGGGTCGACCTCAGGCCGGTCAGAACCCCCGCCCGGCTGCACCTCCATTATGTATTGCGAGAATGTTTCGGCAAAGCCGCTCAGCGGGCGCGAGATTACCCACAAGCGCGTGTCGTCCCAAAACGGCAAGAAGCTGGTCACGATGTCCCGCATTGTGCCTTTGGGAATGACGGCATAAGCGTCCGTAAAAACAGCGCGGTCAGTCAACAGTTGGTCCTGCGCGGGATGGCCCCCGTGCGGCGCGAAATACTTGGTGTTCATGTATGCTCCTGAAGAATAACCGTTTGCTCTAAAATATGCGCCAGTGACATCCATCGACCACCCGCAAAGAGGCGACAGCTCTATTCGAAAAGATTTGAAAGTGCCCGCTGTCAAAACATGCCTCGCCCAATGGTGGTTGCCTTTGGACAATTGGGTCAGTTTGGATTGCTTTCCAATGCCTTCATGCTTTTGATAACCTTTTTGGCGTGTGACGGGTCTTTGAAGATGCCAGTCAGCATTTTTTCCACATCCGCATCGGGCCATGAACTCTTTAACTCGGCATATTTGCGCGCGGCCTCTTTGGTTTTACCCAATTCGTAAAGAGCGGCGGTCTGATAGGCGAAAGAGGGCGCGCTGATCGGATCCCCGTAACTCGCTGCTGCCGAAAAGGCATCCAAAGACGTCTGGTAGTTTTCAAGATGGAAATTCGCGGCGCCAAAAATATTGCGGTTCGCAAATCTCTGGTTGCTTCGGCCGCCGTTCATGGCTTTTTCCGCATGGCTTGCAGCCTCGGCAAAATGACCGGAGAACAGCGCGATCGAACCGTGAATGTCCAGAACATGTTCATCGTCAGGGGCTAGTGCTACGGCCCTTTTCGATATCCTCATGGCCTCGTCATATTCTCTGTTTGCAAATTTGGCCCATGCCTGGGCGGACTGAGCCCACGGGTCAGCGGGTGCCAGACGCAACGCGTTGTCAGCCATGGTCATGGCTTCACTGGTCAACTCCGATTTTTCAGGGCCTGGCGGTGTCACTATGGCAAGTGTCGCAAGCGCCTGAGCTGCCCCCGCATAGCCCCCGAAATAATCAGGGCCCAACTCGATAACGCGGCGGAATACCTCTGTCACCAATTGTTGGCGCGGGCGGTCAAAGATAGGAAACATCATGCTTCTGGCTTGATCGGCCAGGTTCATGGCTTGCAGAGAAGATGCCGACTGTTCGATCACGGCCTGACGTCTCAACGACTCCTGCGTTGGAATGTGAGTGCTCTGGTGAACCTGTGTTTCGGAATTTTCCCCCAGGCCGATGATTGCGATACCTATACCGATCCCGGTTCCGACAACAAAGGACAGCGCCGCCCACCCGAAGGTGCGATGAGGGTTCTCACCCATATCACGCGAGGCAATCGCGACCCGTTCGAACCGCGGCCTGTACCCTCCTGTGTCGACGAAAATCCTGACGGGATCAGAGCGTCCTGCCGTGTCGTAGTAATGTTCGAGGGTTTGCCGCAGGCGTCGCGCGTCCACCCTGACGACATTGTTTATGTCGCCTTCTTCGGCAGGGTCCCGATCATATACATCTTGGGCGATGGTTTTGCCCATGATTAGCGCGCCGCGGCCTTCCAGTTCCTCAGTGACGATGTATTTCAAAAAGGCACACAGGCGGTCAAGATGGGCGAATAGTTCGCTGTCGCAAACCGCTAGCATTGCGTTGGTCTTTTCGGTGTTTCGAATATCTGACGCCATTAAACCCCTATGTTCGCAAGGTTTTCAGATCGTATTCGAATATAATAATGCACCTGAAATCAGCGTGAGTCACCCCTGTGTCACCGTGATTCCGTTACCTCGAAGAAAAACCTGCGGGACACTGACCTTGCATCGCGCACGATGCCCTGCCGACGACGACTTTTCTTTTTCACCGAAGCTGTCGGCGATTTCAGCAAGGGAGTGCAAATCATGAATAGACGAAAACGGCTATTGAAGTACTCGGTCTATTTGGCCGCCGGGGTGACGTTTGGATTCTGGCTGGCCGCCCCGAACGGAGGGCTGAAAATCCTTGGTGACACGTTCGGCCCTTCCATGGCCTTGGCGCAGGAGACACCCGAGGTGTCGCCGGTCAAGGCGAGGGAGAGAGATACGTATTACCCAAACAGTGAGGACCTGAAACCGGACGAAATGCGGGTGATTGCCTGTGGCACCGGAATGCCAACGACCCGCGCCGCGCAAGCCGCAGCCTGTTTCCTGGTCGAGCTTGGGAATGGCGACAAGTTCCTGTTCGATATCGGGTCGGGTTCAGCCGAGCGGATTTCGTCGCTGCAAATCCCGTACAACTACCTCGACAAAGTGTTCATCGGTCACCTGCATACCGACCATTTTGGCGCGCTGCATGACCTGTTCATCGGTGGTGCCTTGATGGGACGCAATGTTCCCCTTCGGGTGTGGGGGCCAAGTGGCGCTGTACCGGAGCTTGGCACGGCTTATGCGTTAGATCGTATGCAGGAAATGCTATCGTGGGACCTAGCAGGTCGGGCCGGAAACGTGGACTTCCGTGGCTATGTCATGGATGTGACCGAATTCGACTACAAACTTGAGAACGAACCGATCTACGAGGAAAACGACGTTGTCATCCGCACATTTCCCGCAATCCATTCCATCGACGGTTCAGTCAGTTACGCCTTGGAATGGAATGATCTGAAGTTCGTCTTTAGCTCGGACACGTATCCCAACAAATGGTTCGTTGAATATGCCAGAGACGCTGATCTGGTCATCCATGAGTGCTTTATTGCTGTGCCGGAACTGGTCAGCAAAATGAAGTTCACACCGGAATCGGCCCTTCAGGTTGGCACGCAGGTTCACACCGCCCCCGAGGCGTTCGGCAAGGTCATGAGCGAAATCAAACCCCGCATGGCGGTCGCCTATCACTTCTTCAATGACTTCGACACGGTCAACGGTGTGTATGAACGCATCCGGTCCACTTATGATGGCCCGCTTAGCCTGTCAGAGGACTTCATGGTCTGGAACGTGACCAAGGACGACATAGTCGTTCGTATGGCCGCGACTGAGGAACGAACATGGGCCCCCCCGTTGGCCGCCCCAGCAGAGCCGCCAAATGTGGAAGACAAAACGGCGATGGCTGACAAACTGGGTGTAGAGACGCTGGATTTCAGCGACTTTGTCGCCGGTGGTGTCTGGGACGTCGAAGATGTTTTGCGGCCGATTTACGAAGAGGCCAGCGAAGCATTGGGACAGGATTTCCCTTACCCGGAAAAATCCGAACCCAAATAATCCCTCAAGACCAACCGGCGCTTTTAGGCGTTGCCATCTGGCGCCGGTCTCTGTGCTTCTTTTCTTCAGGCTGAACCTCGGGTTTGGGGCAAGAAGCACAGAGTGGATCCAGCATAGGAGGTCTCTCTGATGGCGAACCTTAAGCGTTTGATCATACTAATATTTTTTCTGGTCTCGCATCCGCTGATCACACGCGCCGACCTGTTGCCGGCGAACGGTGCAGAAACCGCGGCAAATTTTGCGGAAATCTCGGTGCTGAAAGATCGGGTTCGGGTCGCGTTGGAACTTGATTTGGGCGATGTGCACGGATTTTTGGCGAAAGCACCGCAGGATGAAGGCCCAGCAAGCAACTTTTCAGAACGCACGGGCAAAGCCTTCGAGGTTCTTGCCGACGGCGCAGAACTTGTTCCGCAGACGGTTCAACTTGAGGTTCGGCCAAGAAAACCCCGAGTGACGGCTTTCAGGCCAAGCTACGGCCTGACCCGGCAGGACGGGCGCTCCGCCCAAGTCGTGTACGTTGTTCTTGATTATCCTTTTGATCACAAACCAGCGGAAATAACCTTTAAGCCACCGCTTACGTCTGATGGAATTCCAACTGCGGCCATCGGTGTAATTTTCGATCACCTTGGCGTAGCTGTGACCGATTACCGTTATCTGTCCCGGTCTGAAGTCTTTTACCCCAACTGGAACGACCCGTGGTACAGCAGGTTCGAGAATCCGAATCTGACCCGGCACCACAAATCTGCATTGATGTCGTTCGTGTCCGTTGAGCCGCGCGAGGTTCGACACGAAGTGATCTTCCGCCTGCGCGATCTGGAGGGCTGGCTTGATCTAAAACTCGGCGACGAAACGCTACTTGATGCCAACGCCATGGCGAAGATCAAGCGGCAGGCTATCGACCTGTTTTCGCACAGCAATCCGCTGACAATCGACGGTTCGGTTGTGTTGCCAAGCTTGGCAAAAGTTGAACAACTGTCCGTGGGTGTCGAAGGTTTGAAAGTTCTGGAAAACCCGTCGGAAACAAACCGGGCCACCGCCATTCTGGGCATTGTTCTGTCATACGCGGGCGATGCGTTGCCCAATTATGTTTCCCTGAAATGGGATTTGTTCACCGAAGAGACAGACACAATTCCGGTTCAAATCACAGATCCCGCCGGGGCAGTGCCCGGCCAAGTGACCCGCGAGGCACCTAACATCACTTGGAAAAACTATATCCTTAAGTGGAGCGACCCCAAAACTCAGCCTGTTACAGTCGCCGCAATGCGTTCCATTTCAGTGCCACTTATGTCATTCGGTCTTGTTTTTGTCGCGGCATTTCTTGCGGTGTTTGCTTGGCGAAACCGTTCGCATCACTGGCAGGGGTGGGCGGCAGCCGCCCTGTTAATCTGTCTCGCTTCTGGCGCTCTGAAAACAATGACGGTCGAGGTGACAACTCCGACCAAAACTCTTTCGGATATAACCGCGGCAGCGCAAGTCACCGAGGTAATCGTTTCAAATCTGGCCATTGCGCGATTGGAAACGCAAGGCCCGCAGATGTCGAAGGCACTGCGCAAATTTGTCATGGCAAAAGCGCTGAAAGACGTTGAAACCGAAATCCGTAGGGGCTTGTCTGTGACTTTGCCGTCGGGGGCGATGGCTCAGATAAAATCCATCGACGGGCTGGTCGTGGAGCGCATCGAACCCCTGGTGGATGGCGGAAATCGAATTCTGGCCCGTTGGGATGCTTTGGTCACTGGCGGGCATTGGGGGCACATGCATCGCCGCACCGTGTCGTATCGCGCGTTGATGGATGTCGAACATGATGCCGACGCGTGGTTTTTGTCAGGACTGACCATCCTTGAAGCTCGAATTGACCCTCAACCTTTATCGGCGGGAGGCAACTCATGATGCCTGTTTTCATTTTTCTAGCGGCTCTTTTCGGTTTGCTTAGTCATCCGGTGCTTGCGCATTTCAAGCTGAATCAGAACGTGCGGGTGCATCACGTGACGCATTCCGACGAGGGCTTGGACGTCTATCTGCGCATGCCCTTGTCTTATCTGTTGTCGGAACTAGTAGGGCCCGAAGGGCAAGACGGACTGCCTGTTCCCGCGCCCTATACCTACAATCAGATCGAAGACGGCGCGCTGATGCATTACCTGGATCAAGCCGCATTGCTGAGCGATCCTGATAGATTGGCCATTCTGGCGGCTGACACAGTTGATCTTTCCGCCATCGGGCAGCTCCAACCAGCAACCGTAATGTCCATGCGCCTGTACCCGCTGGGGTCTGAGCCGGGCTTTGCAACCCTCTCAGAGGCGCAAGATGCGACCACCGCAGGGGACGTGTATCCAACAGCAGTTGGTGAGACCTATGTTGGCGACGTCATGCTGGACCTGCATATACGCTATGCCGCTGGGCCTGTGGGCACCTACAGCATGTCCCATAGATCAAACCCTGGTCTGCCGGGGCAAGACGAAACAGCGAACCTGATCCTCGACTACAATAACGGGCAAACCCGAACCTTCCGCGCAACTGGCCTAATGCGTGATCCGATCACAATATCCGGGTCGGCCACCGCTGCGGCTTCGACCTTTGTGGTCGAAGGTATACGGCATATTCTGGAAGGCCCCGATCATGTGCTGTTCGTGCTGTGCATGATCATCGGTGCGTTGAATCTGAAAAGTCTCCTGGCGCGTGTCACGGGTTTCACCCTTGGCCATACAGTAACGCTGATCCTTGGTTTTTTTGGTATCGCCCCCAGTGGCGCGTGGTTCATCCCGACCGTCGAGCTGGCGATTGCAGTGTCGATCATCTACGCGGCTGTGATGGCTGTTCAACCTCCTGACCAAGAACACGGGGACCTGAAGGCATTTGCGATCACCTCGGGCATTGGCCTGCTGCACGGGTTCGGGTTTTCCTTCATGTTGCACCAGATTTTGCGGGTGGATGCACCCAACGTGTGGCAAAGCCTGCTGGCTTTCAATGTCGGTGTCGAGCTTGGGCAGTTGATGATTGTTGTGCTGGTATGGCCGCTGGTTCTGTTTTTGCGCAAACAGCCGGGTCGTGTCTGGATAGGTTCTCGCGCTGCAGTCGCAGTCTGTGCCAGCTTGATCGCGATGGTCTGGGTCGTGGAACGGGCAGAATTTTTCCTGTGATGCGCATTTCCCAAGCGGTCGCGATGCATAGCGCGAAGGGATCAACAGTGTGAAACGCAACTTTTTCGTGGATATCATTACGGTGGTTTTCTTCCGAAACAAAATCGACAAAGCTATGCCAGAAGCCTTCATGCGAAAAATTCAGGCGTCACAGCCATTCAATTTGCAAAAAAGCGAAACTAACCTACGATAATGTCGTATTAAGGAAATTGTCGCGCGAAGCTCTTGATGGGCGGCGTGCTGGCATGTTTGAATTTTCGGGCAATCCCGGAGTAGCAAGTCGTTTACCTAAGAAGACAGGTAATTCGGCTTTCCGGCATTTGTTCGAAAGGTGCGTCTCGGTCAGACCGGGGACAACAATAAGCACTAAAGACGACCAACATGGAGATATCAGATGAAAAAATTTGCAACGCTACTGGGAGGCGCATCAATGGCGATCGCCGGGCCTGCTATGGCTGCGGACATCGTGATCGGTGTGCCGAACTGGCCATCGGTGAATGCGACAGCGCATATCCTGAAGGTAGCGATTGAACAGAACCTCGGGCTTGAGGTCGAACTGCAGAACGGTACCAACCCAATCGTTTTCGAGGCGATGGATTCCGGTGCGATGCATGTTCACCCCGAAGTTTGGATGCCGAACCAGCAGAATCTGCACGACACCTATGTGACCGACAAAGGCACCGTTGCGTTCAACCCCAATGGTGTTGAAGCGTTCCAGGGCATGTGTGTCGACAAGGCGACAGCGGATGCCAACGACATCCGTTCGATCGACGATCTGACCAACCCCGACATTGCCGCGCTGTTCGACAGCAATGGTGACGGCCAGGGTGAAGTATGGATCGGTGCACCGGGTTGGGCCTCGACCAATGTCGAAAAAATCCGGGCCAAGTCCTACGGCTACGATCAGGTTATGGAGCTGACCGAGATTGACGAGACCGTCGCCTATGCGAACCTCGACAATGCGATCAAGGCAGGCGACCCATGGGTCGGGTTCTGCTACACGCCGCACTACGTGTTTGCCCTGCACGATATGCAGATTCTGGAAGAGCCGGCCTATGACGCATCCAAGTGGAATGTGCTTCAGCCCACCGACGATCCGGATTGGCTTGAAAAGTCCGAGGCCGGTGTGGCCTGGGATCTGGCCTATCTGCACCTGCACTATGCAAAGGCGCTTGAGGATGAATATCCCGAGGTTGCCCAATTGCTGGCCAACATGAAGCTGGATACCGATTCGGTTTCCGCCATGACCTATGCGCTGGTGATCGAAGGCAAAGAGCCTGCTGCCTATGCGGAAGAGTGGGTGGCAGCCAACGAAGATGCCGTTTTGGACTGGATGTCACAGTGAGTGACGCCAATCAGGGCTGAAACTCGGACAGGCCGCCGGAGTTGACCGGCGGCCTGTTCTGCATCGAAGGGACAAAAATGACAGAAACAGTCGTAAAACTGACGGATGTCTGGAAGATCTTTGGCGCACGGGCCGAAGAAGCCATGACCGCAGTGCGGAACGAGGGTATAGGAAAGCCCGAAGTTCTGGAAAGATTCAATTGTGTCGTGGGTGTGCAGGGTGCCACCTTCGAAGTGCCTCGGGGAGAGATTTTCTGCATCATGGGCCTGTCGGGCTCGGGCAAGTCGACGCTGGTGCGGCACGTGAACCGCCTGATCGAGCCGACCGCAGGCAAGATCGAAATTCTGGGGCACGACGTGTCCAAGATTTCCGAAAATGAACTGCGGCGCATTCGGGCACAGCAGATCGGGATGGTGTTCCAACATATGGCGCTGATGCCGCACCGTTCGGTGCGCGATAACGTGGCCTATCCGCTGGAAATTCGAAAGGTTTCCAAATCGAAACGCTGGGCGGTTTCCGATCACGCGCTGGGTCTGGTGGACCTGACTGGATATGAGGATCGCCTGCCCAAAGAACTGTCGGGCGGTATGCAGCAGCGGGTGGGGATTGCCCGCGCGTTGGCTTCGGACCCGGAAATTCTGCTGATGGACGAACCGTTTTCGGCACTTGACCCGCTGATCCGCTTGCAATTGCAGGATCAGTTCAAGGCGTTGGTGGCGCAGTTGCAGAAGACGACATTGTTTATCACTCACGATCTGGATGAGGCCATTCGCATCGGTCACCGGATTGCGATCATGAAAGACGGCGTGATCGTTCAGATCGGCACGCCGGAAGATATCGTCATGAACCCGGCGGACGACTATGTGCGCGAGTTTGTGCAGGGCATCTCCAAGCTCAAACTGGTCAAGGCGCATTCGATCATGGAACCCATGGAAAGCTATTCCGGCCCGACCGAGGGCGCGCCACGTGCAGACGAAGGGGCGGATCTGGATCAGTTGATCGACCTGGCCGTCAATACGGATATGCCAGTGATCATCACTGACGCGGGTGCCGATGTGGGCGTCGTGACCAAACCACGCCTGCTGCGCGGAATTCAGGGGGGCAAAAATGACTGATGCAACCACAGAGGTCAAAGTAACGGCCGCCTCAGATATCGAGGTCGACCGCGAGGCGCTGGACCAGTCCATTCACGATTTCGTCGGGCCGAGCGGTGATTACTATGTCAACGCGTTCCACAAAATCCATGATGCGACCAGCCCGGTTCCGAACACGTTCAACCTGTGGGCAGCGGTGCTTGGGCCTTTCTGGTCGGCGTCGCGCGCAATCTGGGGCATGTTCTGGACCTTCTTGATCCTGGAAATCATCGCGTGGGTTCAGATCGGACGTGGGGCCTGGGGCAATCCCGGGGCCGACCTGGCCGAGCGGGCCGAGCGCCAGCAGGCCCGCGCGAACGAGCTGCTGGAACGGGCTGGGGAAGCCACGGAAAAGGCCGACATAGACCGATTCACCAAACTGGCTGAAAACATCCAAAAGGCCGCCGATTCCAGTTTTGAAAAGGCTGCTGCTGCACAGTCCGAGGCTGTGGGTATTATGGTCACTGGCCTGCTGATGCTGCTGGTGTTCAAACTGGTGCAGGGATTTTACGCAGATCGGGTCTATGAAAAGCAGTATTCCAAATGGCGGACGGATCCGGCCAGTACGGAAAGCGGCCGTTCCACGCGCAACACAGTGATGGGTGCCATTCTGGTGGCCGCGATTGCGCCATTGATCGTCTATAAGTTCACGGTGAACGCTTCGTTGCCTTTGTTGGATGCCTTCCCCGAGGAACAGGTGTCCGAGATCATTTTGGGCCCGGGCGAGGGAACGCTGTTTTCTAACCTGGCCAGTTGGATGGAGGCAAGGATTGACGCTGCTGCCGCTGCTGGGGGAGACGTCTTTGACGGGATTGTCGCTGGTGTCCGTTCGGTTCTGGATGCGTTGACGGTGGCGTTGATCGGGTCGCCGTGGCCGGTTGTGATGCTGGTCATCTGCGTGACCGCATGGCGTGCGGCGGGTCCGCGCGTGGCGATCTTCACCGCGTCTTCGCTGGCTTATATCGCCTTGCTGGGCTACTGGGATGTGGCGATGGAGACAGTGGCCCTTGTTGGGGCTGCGGTGCTGCTGTGTGTTGTGTTCGGCATCCCGCTGGGCATCTGGTTTGGCAAGTCCAAACGCGCCTATCGCGCAGCGGAACCTGTGCTGGACTTGATGCAGACGCTTCCGGCCTTCGTCTATCTGATCCCGATCATTGCCTTCTTTGGCACGGGTAACCCGCCGGGCATTCTGGCCACGATCATCTTTGGCATGCCACCGGTGATCCGTCTGACTGCGCTGGGTATGCGCGGGGTTCCGGAAAGCATCAAGGAAGCGGCCGTCGCCTTTGGCGCGTCTAAATGGCAGTTGCTGAAAGATGTGGAAATCCCGCTGGCCTTGCCGTCCATCATGACCGGGGTGAACCAGACCATCCTGATGTGTCTGTCGATGGTGGTGATCATCTCGCTGATCGGCGGTGGTGGTTTGGGCAAGGAAATTCTTGAGGCGCTGCAATACGCCGCCAAGGGTCCGGGCCTGCTGGGCGGCTTTGCAATCCTGTTCCTGGCCATGGTCATGGACCGGATCGTGCAAGGGGCCTTCCGGCGAGAAGACGAGAAACTCTGAACATACTCGCCCCCGGTTTCCGCCGGGGGCGTTTTTCTTTTACCGGGGACAACAATGACAGACCGTTATGAACAATCCATGATGGAAAACCTTTACTGGTGGGGGGTGCCCACCCTGTTCCGCTGCCCGAATGTCGGGCCTGAAGGGCAGGATATCGCGCTGGCTGGCGTGCCCCATTCCACCGGCAATGGCACGACCGAGCGGGATCAGCATCTCGGTCCGCGCGCCTTGCGCCATGTCTCGGCCGTGCAGCGCCGTGTTCATTCGCTGTTTGGGATCGATCCCTGGAGCACTGCGCGGATTGCCGATGTGGGCGACGTGCCGTTCCCCAGGGCCAATGACAACGAGGACTGCATCGAGCGCATCACGCAGTTTTACAAAGATATCGATGCAGCTGGTGCGCGGCCTGTTTCGGTCGGTGGCGATCACTCCATTACGGGCGGGATCGTGCAAGCGCTGGGCCGGGGCAAGCTAGCGGGCGGTGAGCCGATTAGCTTTCTGCATCTGGACGCCCACACGGATGTGTTCACCAAGGTCGATCACTTTCTGGGTGCCAAGAAATCGGCGGCGCATTGGGGGGCTTATCTGGCCGATCAGGGGCAGGTCGACCCGACACGATCCATGCAGATCGGTCTTCGTGGCCATCCGCGCAGTCTGGATTGGCTGCAACCCTCATACGACTATGGCTATAACATCGTCACCATGCGCGAATTCCGCCAGCGCGGGCTTGCAGATGTGGTGGCACAGACCAAAGAGGTTCTGGGTGATCGCCCGGTCTATATCACCTTCGATCTAGATTGCCTCGACCCGACAGTTGCGCCTGCGGTGTCCAATCTGGAACCCGGCGAAAAGGGGTTCGACATTGACGAAGCCGTCGGCATTCTGCACGCCGCGCGTGGGTTGAACATTGTGGGCGGCGACGTCGTCTGCATGATGCCCACCAAGGACAGCCCCAACAACATCACCGCCCTGACAGCAGCGGCGGTGATGTTCGAGATGATCTCGATGATCGCTGAGAACGTCAGCGCGGCCTAAGACCGCCGCGCATCCACTGCCTGCGCCAGCACGCAGAGCAGTTCGAACATCAGCGAAATACCAAGCCAGGCTGTGCCGCCCTCGGGATCGAAGGGCGGCGCGACCTCGACCAGATCGGCCCCGACCAGATTGACGCCAGCCATCTTGCGAATGACCTGCTGCGCCTGAAAACTGTTCGGTCCGCCGATTTCGGGCGTGCCGGTGCCGGGCGCATAGGTCGGGTCGACGAAGTCGATGTCATAGGTGCAATAGGTCGGTGCCGTTCCGACAATACTGCGCACTTCGGTCATGACGTCGTCGATGCCGCGATCGAACAGTTCCTCGATTCGGATGATGCGGATGCCCTGCGCCTCGCCCCATTCGATGTCTTCCGTGTTATAGGCGGTACCGCGAATGCCGACCTGAACAAAACGTTTTGGGTCGACCAGTCCTTCTTCGACAGCGCGGCGGAACGGGGTGCCGTGGGTGAACTTATGACCACCGAAATAGGTGTCGAACAGGTCAGTATGGCTGTCAAACTGGATCAGGCCAAGCGGGCCGGATTTGGCCATCGCGCGCAGGACGGGCAGGGTGGTCAGGTGATCCCCTCCAGCGGTCAGGGGGGTGATGCCGCGATCCTGCAAATCCGAGTAGAACGCGGTCACCCGCTCCAGCGTATCCCCGATATCCACCGGGTTCGGCGCGACGTCGCCGAGATCGGCGCAATTGACCATTGAGAATGGCGCGACCCCGGTCACCGGGTTCATCGCGCGGATCATTGTCGAGAAATCCCGCAGCTGACGCGGACCATGCCGCGCGCCTGGGCGGTTGGTGGTGCCGCCATCCCAAGGAATGCCAACAAGACCCAGTTCAACCTCGGCAATGCGGTCGTGATCCAGTGTCATGCTGGGCAGCCGCATGAAAGTGGGAATGCCGGCGAACCGGGCAAGCTCCATCGCCGAGACCGGCTGAAAAAACGAATTGGTCATGAGGTCCCCATTCTCTGTCGGTTGCGGGTGAGCCTAGCGGCAGAATTGTCGATTGAAAATGGTCTGGCGCGTTCAGATCAGAATGCGAAAGCGTTTGCGGATTTCGGCATCCTGAGCGTCGGTCAGATACTTCGGATGATGCGTGGCCAACACCTCTTTGGCCTTTTCGCGTGCCGCCGACCAAGCGTCTGGTGCGCCTTCTTCCTGCCACGTGCGCGGCTCGTTCCTATCGGCCAGATCCGGGTAGAAGTAATCCCGCTCCATCGCCGCGTACGTATGCGAACTGCCCAGAAAATGACCGTCTCCCAGAACCGAATGGCAGATCGCGTCGAAGCCCAGGTTTTCCTCAGTCACTTCGATCCCACGCAACGCCCGGTAGGTGTGCGAGTGCATTTCGTTATCCAACACAAAAGCCTCGAAACTGACACCTAATAGCGAGGCAGTCATGCCCGAGCTTTCATAGATCAGGTTGCCCCCGGCCAGTGCGGCAGCCAGCGATGTCATCCCCTTTTCCGCGCCGTATTGCGCGTCGATGGCCTTTGCGTCGGCCATCGACGCCGCGACACCCGAGGGCAGACCCAGCCAGTTTGTGATCTGCGCCGAGGCGGCGTTCAGGATGGCGGTTTCACCGCTGCCCCCGGCAAACGAGCCGGTGCGCAGGTCCACGATGAAGGGCCAGTTGGAAAACACCATCGGAAAGCCGGGCTGGATCGCGTTGACCATGACCAAACTGGCCAGTGTCTCGGCCAGCGATTGCGCCAGAAACCCCGCGAGTGTTGCAGGGGCGGTTGCACCTGCTTGCGCTGCGGTGATGCAGGACATGGGTATGTTGTTTGCGATACATTCATAGACCACGTCCACAGCATCTTCACCGTAACGCAGCGGAGATATTACCGGGCTGATATGGGCCTTCAGAAAGGGGCGTTTTGCGAACTCACCCGGCCCGCCGGCCACGATATCCAGTATCTCGACAATCGGGGCGACATTCTCGGCCAGCGTGAATGAAGTTGCCACTGGTTTGGTCGTGTTGCGCACCAGTGCATAGACTGTGTTGATGTCCAGATCGCGCACATCCGGCAGGTCGGTTGCCACACAACAGCGTGTGAACCAGCTGACATTGGCCAACGTGTCCTGCATCCGCGCGAAATCATGCAGATCAGCCAATGTCGAAGGCCGGTACAGACCGGTATCCATGTCCAGGGTCTGTACGGCGGCCCCTCCGGTGCCAAAGAACACGCGGTCGCCGCCAACCTGAATGGATCGGGTTTCGTCCCGACCGTGGAGGGTGAATGTCTTGGCGGCGCCCTGGATTACGCGCTCTACCATTTCATGTGGAAACACCAACCGACCCTGTTCACCCGGCTGCGCGCCAGCCGCCCGCAGATCTGTGGCCAGCCGATCCGGCACCTCGCCCATGCCCAATGTTTCCAGCAGGCGCAGGGCGGTGTCGTAGATTTGTGTGATCTCGGGCTGCGTCAATGGCTTGAACGCGCCGCCTTTTTGACCGGGCGGACAGGGATCGATCACAGGCTTGGCCGCGCGCTGCGCATGCCGGGCCCGCCGACCGCTTCGTTTGGCACCTTCCGAGGACATCCCTTTCCTTTCCCGCGCGTCTTTCGGAAACCCTAATCGGCAAATCCAGTCTACGGCAAAGGGGATTTGCGAATTTCAAAATCCTCAATCGCAGTTTCGATTTTTCAATACAGTCGATGCCTCTGTTGTCGGCTCAGCCCTTTTTTCCGCAAGACTTGTCGGGGACAAGAGGGAGCAGAGCCATGAAGTCGCGCACCAAGGTCGTTGTCATCGGCGGCGGGATCGCCGGATGTTCAACGCTGTACCACCTGACGCAAGAAGGGTGGACGGATGTGGTTTTGGTGGAGCGGAACGAGCTGACCTCGGGCACGACATGGCATTCGGCGGCACAGGTTACGAATTTCGGCATGAACCAGACAATGGTTGCTCTGAAATCTCATTCGATCCGGTTGTACAAGGAACTGGCCGAGGACCCGGATTATCCGATCAACTATCATCATGGCGATGGTGGTATCCGTCTGGCCAATACGCAGGCGCAGATGCAAGGCTATCGCCATTTCGCATCGATGGCACGCGGGATGGATGTGGAATTCGAAGTGATCGACGCCGAGGAATGCGCTCGCCGTCACCCTTTGATGTCGACCGAGAACCTGATTGGCGGGCTGTGGGATCCCATGGATGGAGACATCGACCCGGCCCAGCTGTGTCAGGCTCTGGCGCGCCGGGCGCGCAAAGCCGGGGCCGAGGTCTATCGCAACACCCCCGTTACGGCCTTGACACAACACAGCGACGACACTTGGACCGTGCATACCGAACATGGCGACATCGACTGCGATGTTGTGGTGAATGCCTGCGGCTACAGGGTTAACGAGGTTGGCGCGATGATGGGGGTTCACCATCCGGTCGCGTCGATGGAGCATCAGTATTTCCTGACCGAAGAAATCCCCGCCATCCGGGACGCAGGACACCGTATGCCTCTGCTGCGCTGCCCGATCAGCGACTATTACTGCCGACAGGAAAAAAACGGACTGCTGCTGGGGTTTTATGAGCAGGGTTGCAAGACCTGGGGGATGGACGGGATCGACCCAAACTTCGTCAACGCCTTGTGCCCGGATGATCTGGACCGGGTGACTGACGTGCTCGAAGGCGCGTTTGCCCGAATGCCCGCACTGATGGAGGTCGGGGTCCACACGATTGTCAACGGGCCGATCACTTATACCATTGACGGCGCGCCTTTAGTTGGGCCGATCCCCGGCAAACGCAATGCGTTCTGTATCATCGGGTTGCGTGCGGGGTTGGGCGAAGGCGGTGGCCATGGCTGGTTGCTGGCCCAGCAGATCGTGCATGGAGAGGCCTGTTATGACACTTGGTGTCTGGACCCGCGCCGGTTCACGGGTCATGCGAATGTGGAACTCACGGCGCTGAAAGCAATTGAAGACTATCAGAACGAATTCCGGTTTCACTTCCCCCATGAACACCGCCCTGCCGGACGACCAGCCAAGACGACGCCGTTAACGCCGGTGTTGGCGGCAGAAGGGGCGGAATTCACCGTGGTCAACGGGTGGGAAAGGGTGGAGTACATCAAGCCTTCCCCCAGCTTTTCTCCGACGCTTAGTTTCGATTTTGACGAAACCTTTGATCTGGTCGCGGCAGAGGTGGCAAATGTGCAAACCGGCGTCGGGCTGGCCGAGGTGAATGGTTTCAACCGGATCGAAATCACGGGTGCGGATCGGCACGCCTTTCTGGACCGGATGTTCTGCGGCACCGTCACCCGGCGCGAGGGCCGGGTGGGGCTGGGGTATTTGTTGAACCATCACGGCATGGTCAAGGCCGAGGCGACCGTTGCCAACCTGCCGACCAGCGATCGGGGGTCCGCCCGTCTGTGGTATGGCTCGGCCGCCGCCAGTGAATTTCACGACATGGATTGGCTGGCCCAGCATGTTCGGGCTAGCGAGGACGTTCAGCTGCGCAGCCTGACCAGCGATCAGACCATTCTGGTGCTAGCTGGCCCGAAAGCCCGCGATGTACTGTCTGCCAGCGCACGTGGCGATTGGTCCGCTTCGGCGTTTCCGTGGCTCAGCGTGCGGGAATGTTTTGTCGGGATCGCCCCGGCAATGGTTATGGGTATCAGTTTCTCGGGTGAGCTGGCTTATGAAATTCACGTGCCCAACGCCTCGCTTTATGCAGCCTATCTGGCATTGCGTCAGGCTGGGGGCGCGTACGGGTTGAAACTGTTCGGCGCGCGGGCAGTGGAATCCATGCGCATGGAGAAGAGCTTTCTACATTGGAAGGCCGATCTGATCACCGAATTTGATCCGTTTGAAACGGGGCTGGATCGCTTTGTGAAGCTGCACAAGGGTGAATTTATCGGGCGCGACGCATTACTGAAACGGCAGGCAGAGGGCGCGCGCAAAAAACTGGTTGCTCTGCAGGTCCACGCAACACAACAGCCTGCGCATCCCGGCGCGTCATTGATGCAAGGTGAGCGTGTTGTGGGCACAATTACCTCGGGCGATTGGGGGCACCGCACCGGGTTCAATCTGGCACATGGGTTTGTCGATCCCGAACTGGCCGATATCGGGGCTGAAATGGAGCTGGATTCCTGCGGTCATCGCGTGCGCGCTACGGTCATACCGCCGTCACCCTACGATCCGGGATTCGAGCGGATGCGAGAGTAATTACAGCACGTCAGTCAACTTCACCATTGCCGCCAGCGCAAAACTTTGCTTGGGTTCGTTTCGAAGAAATCGAAACAATGGGTGTTTGCGGTGTCGAAATCTCTGAGCCTTCGTTGGCTGGAAGTCTTCCGGCTGGTGGCCAAATCAGGGTCGATCCAACAGGTCGCATCCGAGACGGGGCTGTCGATCAGCACCGTCTCGAACCACCTGCGTAGCCTTGAGGGCGCGCTGGGCGTCGATCTGGTCGATCACGGGCGTCGCCCAATGGGTCTGACTCCTGCGGGTGAGGTTTTTGCGCGATATGTTCGCGATGGGCTGACTGTGCTGAAACGGGGCGAGGCTGAAATCCGATCCGGCAACTGGCAGCATGCAACAGACCTGCGGCTGGCCCTGATCGACGATTTCGACAATCAGATCGCGCCTGATTTATTCCGCTTTCTGGCTCAGGCCCTGCCGCGATGCAGTTTCCGCCATTATACGCGCCCTAGTCACGAGATCATCGCCAACCTGCAAGAGCATAAACTGGACGCTGGCGTCGCGACGCGGCCTTCGGAACGGACGGAAGGGCTGATCGAATACCCGCTGATGCGCGATCCGTTTATTGTGATCCTGCCCATTGGATATCAGGGTACACCCGAAGATCTGCTTACGCCTGATGCAGAGTTGCCTCTGCTGCGCTATTCACGCGACCTTATGATCGGCAAACAGATCGAGATTCAGCTGACCCGCAGCAAATACAACCTGCCCAACCGGTTCGAATTGGAATGCAATCACTCGATCATCGGGCTGGTTGCCGAGGGTAGCGGCTGGGCAATTACGACCGCCGCCTGTTTCCATCGCGCTCAGAGGTTCCACGACAGTCTTAGGGCGATCCCGTTTCCGGGGCGGAACTTTGTGCGCACCGTGTCGCTGTTCACAACCGAGGTGTATCCCGAAACAACCTCGAAACTGATCCAAAAGGTAATGGCGACGCTGATACGGCAGCATTTCACCGACCCCATGAGTGCGAGTCATGCCTGGCTAAAAGATGATTTCCGCACCATGGAGGCCGAAGCCGCCTAGCTGTCAGCAGGCGGCCCGAGGGATTGGCCCTCTACGATATGTGTGTCTAGCCGCTTACCGCTGCCACCGGCCTGGTTTTCAAGCATTCCGATCAGCTCTGATGCGGCCCTGCGGCCCATTTCCCGGTGCGGGACGTGTACGGTTGTCAGGCGGGGCGTGACAATCCGGGCCAGCTCGATATCGTCAAATCCGGTGATGGAGACATCCCCGGGCACACTCAATCCCATTTCCTGCGCCCGATGCAGGGCGCCCACGGCTAAAACATCGTTGCCGCACAGGATCGCGGTGGGCGGCATATCCTGCGCCATCAAGCCCGAGAAGGCCGCGGCCCCGTTTTCAATCTCATAAGGGGTTTCGATGATAGTCAGGTCTGACAATGTCAGATCATTCTGTCTGACCGCATCCTGTACACCTTCGATCCGCAGGCGGGCGCGATCATTGCCTGCGCTGATGCCTGAAATCACGCCGATCCTTCTGTGGCCCAAACCGATCACACGGTTTG
The DNA here is from genome assembly GCF_056538905.1 of Ruegeria sp. BE10. Classification (NCBI taxonomy): domain Bacteria; kingdom Pseudomonadati; phylum Pseudomonadota; class Alphaproteobacteria; order Rhodobacterales; family Roseobacteraceae; genus Ruegeria; species Ruegeria sp. BE10. The sequence goes on along the minus strand of NZ_JBQFTX010000009.1, from coordinate 54,303 downwards.
CCAGTTCGGCCATTGCCGCACGGTTGTCAAAGCCGATACAGGGAAGCTGCCCATCGGGCAGGTATGACCAAGCGACCAAAGTTGGAATTTTCCATCGCTCAAGGTTTTCGTAAATCTGCGGTTTGCGATCATGTCCGATCAACAGCAAGCCGTCCGCGCCACGCGCGACCAGCGTTCGGATCTGCTCTTCCTCGATCTCCGGTTTGTAGGCCGAACTTGAGACCAGCAGCGTATATCCGTGCTGGTGCAATTCTTCCTGAAACGCCTGCAGGCCACGGGCGAAGATGGCGTTCTCCATCGTCGGAATAATCGCACCAATCGTCGAGGACCGCTTGGCTGCCATCACGCGCGCAGCAAAGTTTGGCACGTAACCCAGCGCGTCTACAGCTGACTGAACGCGCTGGCGCGTCGCCTTGACCACCTGATCTGGGTTGTTGAGGCAACGTGATACGGTTGCGGTCGAAACGCCAGCCAGTTTGGCCACATCATCCAATGTTGGCGCCGATCCAAGTTTCGACATTTTCAAATCCGCCATTTACTTTTGCCAATAAGTCTAAACTTAACCGGGTCGCAAGGAAAGCCGTTATGTAAGCGCTTGCATTTTTCATGTAAGCGCTTACAAATGAGGCCGGACCGATTCCAAAGGGAGTCCTGAGAAATGTTTCTGACCGCATCCATCATCGTGTTCGTCATCTATTTTGCGAACGTTGCCATGGGGGCATTTGCGGGCAGCGCGTTTCTTGGGGACGTAGGAGAGATGTTGGTCCTGTTCGCGGCGTCGATCCTGTTCGTTGTCGCAATTCTGAAAAGGGAAGCTGACCGCGACGCAGAAAGCGACGGCTGACTTTTTTGCTTGGGAGGGCAATTAATGAACAACGACAAAAAAGAACTGGCCTCGGCAGAGCGCCGCAATTTCCTGAAGCTCAGCGCTAGCGGTGCATTCACTGCTGCACTCGTGGCCGGAGCAGGCGGCGTGCTGTGGTCATCCGAAGCGGCAGCGCAAACCGCAAAAGAGGAAAAAGAGCGTGAAAACGCTGCGGATCATGTGATGACGATCGCCACGGCCTATGTGCTGGGTGCGTCGCGCAGCTATCCGATCATGCAGCTGGATCTGAAGGAAAACATCCAGAATGCTACCAACGGCAAAGTTTATGTGAAACTGGCGCCGGGTGGTCAGTTGGGTGCAGGCGGTTCGCTGGTGCAGAAAGTGCAAGGTGGCACCATTCAGGCCGCGCAACATTCGCTGTCGAACTTTGCGCCTTTCGCGTCCACCGTTGACCTGATTAACATGCCGTATCTGTGCGGCTCGAACCAGCGTTTCACCAACCTGGTGCATTCCGAAACTTGGAAGAATGAGGTCCATCCCAAGGTCGAGGCCGCCGGGTTCAAGGCGCTGTTCTATGTGGTGATCGACCCGCGTGTCGTTGCGGTGCGTCAGGGCGGGAACCCCATTGTCACACCAGCAGATATGAGCGGCGTGAAGTTCCGCGTGCCGGGCTCAAAAATGCTGCAACAATACTACCGGATGGTTGGCGCGAACCCGACGCCGGTGGCCTGGGGTGAAACACCTTCGGCAATCAAACAAGGCGTGGCCGATGCGCTCGATCCGTCGGTCGGCGCGCTTTATGTATTTGGGTTTAAAGACATTCTCAGCAACGTGACCTTCACGCAGGCGGTGCCGGATAGTCAGGTCTATTCTTGTAACCTTGAATGGTTCAACTCGATGCCTGCGGATGTGCAGGAAGGCATCATGTGGGGGGCGGAAATGACCAGCCACCAGAACCTGTCCAAAGTACCCTCGGCCCGCGCCTTTGCCATGGCTGAACTGAACAAGGCCGGTGTGCAATTCCAGTCGCTGACCGACGATCAGTTGGCCGAGTGGAAAGATGTCGGTGGCTATCAGCGGTCGGAATGGGATCCGTTCAAGACCGAGTTGGCCGGATCAATGGACAATTTTGAAAAGCTGGTCGAAGCGGCCGGAACGCAGGGCAAATACTACGTCCACGACGCGTAATACCAAGCCGACGGGCGCAGCCAATGTGCCCGCTATCATCCTTAGCAGTCAGGCCGAAACCGGCCCGTAACAGAAGGCCAACGCCTGACTGCTCTTTTGTCGAGGGATACGATGACCGTTCTTCAAAACATAGACCGCAACGCCGAACGCTGGCTGCTGCTGGTGTTCTACGTGATGCTGGTGATTACGATGGCCATCGAGGTTCTGCGGCGAGAGATTTTCGCGTTTTCTTCGATCTGGGGTGAGGAAATCGTTCGCTATTCCTTCATTTATCTTGCCTGGATCGGGGCTGCGGCTGCGGTCCGGGAACGCGCCCATATCCGCATTGACGTAATCATGCATTACCTGCCGCAACGACCCAAAGCGCTGTTGTATATCTTCGGTGACCTTGTGATGTTCGTCGTGGCGATCATTGCACTTTACTGGTCGTTCGAGGCGGTCCACGTTTCGGCCAAGTTCGGCTCGGTGACGGACGGGCTGCGAGTGTCCAAGGTGTGGTTCCTGATGGCGGTGCCCACCGGATTCGCGCTGATGATCTGGCGTCTGATCCAATCCTTCCTGCGTGATTTGAAATCGCTTCGTGACGGCACGCCCGTTTTCGAAGGCGACAAGCTGTTTGACTGAGGAGAAACAGGATGCTCTGGAATTCCCTCAATCAAACCGTTGAGCTGGGCTGGGATTTTTATCTGCCTGTAATCATGTTCGTGGGCCTGATCGCGCTTGCGGTTCCGGTATGGGCCGCGATTGGTACGGCTGCGATTGTCATGCTGATTATGTCGGGCGACTTGCCGCTCAGCCTTGTTGGCGAAAGCCTGTTCACCGGCATCGACGCTTTTGCCCTGACCGCTGTGCCGCTGTTTATCCTGACCGGTGACGTGCTGGTGCGCACTGGGCTATCGCGCAAGTTTCTGGATGTAGCCGAGGCGCTGACCTGTTTCGCCAAGGGCGGTTTCGGATCCGCCACCGTTTTGGTCTGCGGCATGTTCGCGGCCATTTCCGGCTCGGACGCGGCGGGGGCTGCCGCAGTTGGCCGCATGACCATCAACCGGCTGGTCGAAAGTGGTTATCCGCGCCCCTATGCCTGCGCGCTGGTGGCCGCCGGTGCCTGTACTGGTATTCTGATCCCGCCGTCCATCGCCTATATCATCATCGGTCTTGTGTTGGGTATTTCCGCCTCGACCCTGTTCTTGGCGGCGTTGATCCCCGGTCTGGCCATTCTGGTGTCGATCCTGGTCACCAACATCATCATGAACCGCCTCTATGCTTATGAGGGCGGCGGCATGATGACCATGGGCGAATGGATGGCCAATCTAGGCAAAGCGCTGAAATCCGGCTGGTACGCCTTTATCGTGCCAGGCATTATCTTTTACGGTATCTTCTCGGGACGTCTGACCCCGACCGAGGCCGGCGCCACCGCCGTTGTTGTCACTATCATCATGGGCTTTATCCTGCGTACGCTGACGCTGGCCGATTTCCCTTCAATGCTGGTCAGTTCCGCCAAGGTGAATGGCGTTATCCTGCCCATCATCGCTTTCTCTGCCCCCTTAGCCGAGGCGCTGGCGATCATGGGTGTGCCGCAGGGGTTCGTGGCCTCGATCACATCGTTGACCGATGACCCCTATCTGCTGATCCTGCTGATGATCGGCATCCTGATTGCCGCTGGATGTGTCATGGAAACGACACCGAATATCGTCATCCTTGCCCCCATCCTCAAGCCGTTGGCGGACAATATCGGCATGAACGAGATTCAGTTCTGTATCATGATGATTACCGCGTTGGGTGTGGGTTTCATTACCCCGCCTCTGGGCCTGAACCTGTTTGTCGTATCTGGCATTACAGGCGAGTCCATTCTGAAGATTGCCGCCCGTGCTGTGCCTTTCGTATTAACGATGCTGATCGTGGTTTTGCTGATCGCGTATGTCCCGGCGGTGTCGACCACTTTGCTACCTGAAATCTACCAATAGGACTTGCTGACTATGCCTCGTGACTATCTGAAAAAGGCGACGCTGACCCCTGAATCTCATGCGTCCGAAGTGCATGAAACGGTCAAGACCATCCTTGCCGATATCGAGGCAGGTGGCGACGCCAAGGCCATGGAATATGCCGCCAAGTTCGACAAATTCGACGGCAATGTCCTAATGACTCAGGACGAGATTGACGCCGCCATAGCGCTGGTGCCGGAAAAACTGAAGGCTGACATCCGATTTGCTCATGACAACGTGCGCCGCTTTGCGGAAACGCAAAAGGCAACCGTGTCCGATGTTCAGATGGAGATCGTGCCGGGTTTCGTCGCTGGCCAAAAGGCGATCCCGGTGGATGCGGCGGGATGCTATGTGCCTGGTGGCCGGTACAGCCATATCGCCAGCGCGATCATGACGGTCACGACGGCCAAGGTTGCCGGGTGCCGCCATATCACGGCCTGTTCCCCTCCACGCCCTGGTGCAGGGGTGGCCCCGGCGATAGTTTATGCGGCGCATATCTGTGGTGCTGACAGCATTCTGGCCATGGGCGGCGTGCAGGGTGTGGCCGCGATGACCTATGGCCTGTTCGGATTGCCGCGCGCCAATATCCTTGTTGGCCCTGGCAATCAGTTTGTCGCCGAAGCGAAACGTATCCTTTACGGCAAGGTCGGCATCGACATGATCGCAGGGCCTACTGACAGCCTGATCCTTGCCGACAGTTCATCCGATGCACATGTGGTTGCGACCGATTTGGTCTCTCAGGCTGAACACGGCTACAACTCGCCGGTTTGGCTGGTCACCGATGATCGTGCTCTGGCCGAAAAAGTGATGGAGTTGGTGCCAACGCTTATTGAAGACTTGCCGGAACTGAACCGCGAAAACGCCTCGGCCGCGTGGCGTGATTATGCCGAGGTGATAGTTTGTTCGGATCGTGAAGAAATGGCGGCCTGTTCTGACGAATACGCGCCCGAGCATTTGACCGTTCAGGCCGAAGATCTGGATTGGTGGCTGAACCGGCTGACCTGCTATGGCTCGTTGTTTCTGGGTGAGGAAACGACGGTTTCTTACGGCGACAAGGCGACCGGAACCAACCATGTGCTGCCTACATCGGGTGCCGCTAGCTATACCGGCGGGCTGAGTGTTCACAAGTACATGAAAATCGTCACCTGGCAGAGGGCCACGCGCGAAGGTTCAAAGCCTATTGCTGTGGCAACTGCCCGGATTTCCCGCCTGGAAGGGATGGAGGGGCACGCCCGGGCGGCAGATGTTCGTCTGGCCAAGTATTTTCCTGATGAACAGTTTGACCTAACGTCAGATGGATGACCCCCGATCTCTCTTTGATCTGACGGGGCAGGTGGCCTGCGTGACCGGGGCCAGTTCGGGGCTTGGTCGCCGGGTGGCGGTTGTTCTGGCTGCTGCCGGTGCTCAGGTGGTTGGCGTGGCTCGCCGGGCCGAGGCACTGTCAGATTTGAAACGCGAAATCGGTGAGCGTGCCGAAACCGTGGTTGCCGATGTGGCCGATCGGTCGGTGACAGGGGCGTTGGTGGAACAGATAGGCTCGAAATTCGGATCGCCGGACATTGTTATTCACGCGGCCGGGGTAAACACGCGCGAAGCAGCGGATGATGTCACCGCCGAAGGTTGGGATGCCACGCTCGCGCTGAACCTCAGCGCGCCGTTTTTCCTGAGCCAGGCGATGGTGCCTGCCATGAAGAAACGCGGTTGGGGACGGATTGTGAATTTCGCCTCGCTGCAAACCACACGGGCTTTTCCGGGGGGCATTGCTTATGGTGCAACCAAGGCCGGGATCGGGCAACTAACGCGCGCCATGGCCGAGGCTTGGTCGCCGCACGGGATCACCGCCAACGCCATCGGGCCGGGGTTCTTCCCGACCGAACTGACCCAAGCCGTGTTCGATGATCCCGAACGTGCCGCTCGCAACGCGGCTCAGACTTGTACCCAGCGCAACGGGCGGGTTGAGGATATCGACGGGCCGATCCTGTTTTTGTGCTCGAAAGCCTCGGATTACGTCACCGGGCAGGTGCTGATGGTTGACGGAGGGTTTACGGCGAAATGAAAGCTCTAGTCTATGAAGGTGTAGAACAAGTGGCCTTTCGGGATGTCCCGGATGCTGCGCCGCGGGAAGCCGAACATCTTATCCGGATCGAGGCCGCTGGCATCTGCGGATCGGACATGCACGCCTATCTGGGCCACGATGCACGCCGCCCGGCACCCTTGATCCTTGGGCACGAGGCCGCAGGCACGATTGTAGGCGGCCCACGCGATGGCGCGCGCATCACCATCAACCCGCTGGTGAGTTGTAGCAAGTGCAGCGCGTGCAAGTCGGGGCGCGAGAACCTGTGCGCCGACCGTCAGATCATTTCAATGCCACCGCGTGAAGGGGCCTTTGCCCAATATGTCGCCATGCCCGCCAGCAATCTGGTCGAAGTACCGGCACATGTGAGCTTTGCAATGGCTGCGCTGGCCGAGCCTCTGGCGGTCAGTTGGCACGCGGTCCGGCTGGGCCTTGAGGCGCTGCATCCCACGATGGATCGCAAAGCGTTGGTGATTGGCGGCGGCGCCATCGGTGTGGCCGCAGCGCTGGCATTGTCTGCGATGGATGTTGATGATGTGGTTATCGTCGAACCCAGCGACGGACGGCGCGCATATTTGCAGAGCACTGGTGCGTTCAACGTGGTCAAAGAGACGATGCAAGACTTCCCCCTTGTGATCGACGCGGTCGGTTTTGCTGCCACTAGGTCCATGGCCTCAACGATGGTTCAGCCGGGCGGGGTAATTGCCCATGTCGGGTTGGGCGAAGACGCCGGTGGGCTGGATATACGCCGCATGACCTTGCAGGAAATCACTTTTATCGGCACCTATACATATACGGCCGAGGATTTCCGGCAAACCGCGCAGGCCATTTTTGATGGCCGATTGGGTGGTTTGGATTGGGTTGAAGAACGGGCCCTGTCTGAAGGCGCCGAGGCGTTTCGTGACTTGCGCAATGGGGTCGTTGCGGCACCGAAAATCATCCTCATGCCGTGGGCATAGGCCCGGAAGAAACGGAGGGATTCATGTATAAGAAAATTCTGGTTCCAATGGCGTTGGATCACGATATTTCGCAACACACGCTAGAGGTCGCCCGCGCGCTGACCGCCGAGGGTGGCGAGATCGTCGCGCTGCACGTCTATGAGATGCCACAGGGTTCGGTCAGTGCCTATCTGGACAAAGAGATGGTCGCGGAAGGCTTTCGGGCCGCTGCCAGAGTATTGAAAGAAAAGACTGAGGATCTTGAGGGCATCCAGCCCGAGATCGTCAAGGGCCACACCGCCCGGAGCATCATTGACTACGCCAACAGCAATAATTTTGACTGCATCGTCATCGGTTCGCACAAGCCGGGCCTCAGCGACTATTTTCTGGGATCGACCGCGTCGCGCGTCGTCCGTCATGCCGGATGTGCGGTGCATGTGCATCGTGGCATCTGAACCATCAATCGCGCCCCGGGCGCCCCAAACAGGACTGACAGACCGGAAATGAACATAGACAAGAAGATCACTGACGATCTGGTGGCGAACGATATTTCGTTTGTGACCACCGTCCCGTGTAAGCAGCTTGCTGGCGTGATCGAGGAGATCGACGCGCGGGAAGAGATTTTTCACATCCCGTCAAACAAGGAAGACGAAGGGATGGGCCTGTGCGCAGGCGCGTGGATGGGCGGTAAGCGCCCGGCCATCATTATGCAGAACACGGCGATTGGAGTGACCATCAATACGCTAGCAACGCTGATCCAGTATTATCGCATGCCGCTGCCTATGCTGATCTCATACCGTGGAGAATTGCGCGAACCCGTTGCCTGTCAGGTCGAGATGGCTGTGCACACCAAAGCCTTGCTGGCGCAGATGAACATCCCGACCTACCACTTTCACCATCAGGCGGATGTCGAGGAACTGGATGCGATCCTGAAATACACCTTCATGTGCAACAAGCCGGTCGCAATCCTGACCGATGCCAATTTCTGGGGAGGCTACGGCGACCAATGATCCGTTCTGAGATTCTGAAAGAAATCGCCCCGATCCTGCGTGATCAACTGGTTGTCTGCAACATCGGTATCCCCAGCCAGGAACTGCACGCAATCGATGATCAGCCGAACAATTTCTATATGCTGGGCACGATGGGGCTGGCCTCATCCATCGGTCTTGGGCTGTCACTGTCGCAGCCGAAGCCGGTGATCGTGATTGACGGGGATGGTTCGATCCTAACCAATCTTGGCACGCTGCCGACCATCGCCAACAACTTGGCCGATAACTATATCCTGCTGATCGTCGACAATGGCTCTTATGGCTCAACCGGGGATCAACCGACCTATGCGGGGCAAAAAACTTCTCTGGCGAAAATGGCCGAGGCTGCCGGGTGCGAACGTGTGATCGAATGCCAGGCCGAAGATACAGGCCGTGTGCTGCAAGAGGCGCTGGATGCCAAACAGATGACCATCATTGTCAGCAAATGCGAAAGCGGGAATGCCAAGATGCCTGTCATCACAATGGATCCGGTAGTCATCCGTGACCGCTTTATGAAGGCCGTTCAGGCTTGATCCCAAGCAACGCGATCCACAGCGCAGAAGACGCCCGCCGCATTTCGCGGCGGCGTCTGCCGTGGATGGTATTCGACTATATTGACGGCGCGGCGGGGCTTGGAACCGGCGCGGCCCGCAACCGTGCCGCCCTGGACGCTATGACAATACGCCCGCGGGTGTTGCGGGACGTCAGCGAACGGTCTCTGGCGACCGAAGTCTTCGGCCAGCCCACACAACGCCCTTTCGGCATCGCGCCAATGGGCATGTGTAACCTGTCCGCACCCGGGGCTGATCTGATGCTGGCCCGTCTGGCCGCGCGGTATTCCGTGCCCTTGGGCGTGTCCACGGTCGCTTCGACGTCGATGGAGGAGATTGTTGTCGAAGCCGAAGGCAACGCCTGGTTCCAGCTTTATTTCAGCGGCGACGGCTCGGGCACGTTCAAGCTGGTCGATCGCGCCCGCGCTGCAGGTTACGAGACGCTGGTGCTGACCGTGGATGTTCCCGAGGTCGGGCGACGCCCACGTGAGCTGCGCCATGGGTTCAAGATGCCCTTTCGGATCGGCCCACGCCAATTCGTGGACTTTGCCCTGCATCCGAAGTGGTCCCTTTCAACCCTGATGGCAGGTAAACCTCAGATGGCGAACTTTCTGACTGAGGGTTACGAGTTCGACCGCACCGAAAGCCGCGCAAAGGCAACATGGGAGACGCTGGCCCGTCTGCGCGATCAATGGGAGGGCAAGCTGGTCGTCAAAGGGGTGCTGGACCCCGAGGACGCGCTGGCCGTGAAAGCAGCGGGCGCGGACGCACTTCAGGTCTCAAGCCACGGCGCGCGGCAGCTGGACAGCGCCCCGGCGGCGATTGAAGCGCTGCGAGAGATACGCACCGCCGTGGGCGAAGAATACCCGTTGTTCTATGACAGCGGGTTGCAGTCCGGTGAGGACGCCATAAAGGCCCTATCCGCGGGTGCGGATTATGTGTTCTTTGGCCGCATCCTGCAATTTGCCATGGCCGCCGCAGGCGAGGCGGGCCTGCAGCAGCTTTGGGATGTGTTGAGCGAAGAATTCAGCATCACCATGGCCCAAATCGGAGTGACATCCGTTGGTGAACTGAAGGATTGACCGCTCGGATCACCTTTCGCGTTCCAATAGCTGTCCGTACCCGGGGATGGGTCCATCGATATTCAACAGTTGCAACGCCTGAAACAGCATCGCCTGGTTCGAGCTGATCACCGGTTTCCCAACCACGTCTTCCAGCCGGGCTATGACCTCGACGCTGCGCATGTCGGTGCAGGACAGAACCAGCGCGTCGGCCTCGGGGTGATCAGCCCCGCGGCCCAGTTCGAATACGGCATCCGGCTCTAACGCCCCCTGGCCTTCATTGCCAAGCGGTTCAGACACTTCCGAGCGTTGGATCGTGTCCACCCCCAGCTTGCCCAGAAAAGCAATCGCCATGTCGTTGATCGCCGGAACATAGGGCGAGGCGAAACCGATACGCTTGGCCCCCAAGGTGGACAACGCATGCACCAACGCCCCTGCTGCGGTCACCGTCTTGGCCCCGCTATCGGCGCTGATGCGGTTGGCCAGATCTCGGTCGAACTCTGGGCCATGAGTCAGCGTGGCCGAGGTGCATCCGTAAAAGACAACGTCCGGCTTGGTTCCCATCAACAGGCGCAAAGGCTCATCCAAGTCGGCGGCCCCTAGATCGTGCATCTGGGATTCGTCGGGGATTTCATCCTCGTCATACCCACCCAATCGGGCTACGTGCAGTGAAACGCCTGTAGGGGACATCAGGGCCAGGTCAGGCTCAAAATTGGTGTTGGTGAAGGGCACCAGCAGGCCGAACCGGGCCCGCCCTCTGGAAGCTGTCATATCTGTCCCTCCTGTTTCCATTGCGTCAGGATTTCTATCGCTTTGACCATCGCCGCCTGCGGACCGACGGTCATGCGCAGGGAATGAGGCAAGCCCGCGCCGCCTTGTGGGCGCAGGAATACGCCCTCGGACCGCAACCTTTGGTCCGCGCTTGCTGCGGCTTCGGTGCTGCCCATGTTGAGCAGCACAAAGTTGGTGAAACTGGGGTAAGGCACGAACCCGGCCTGTTTCAACTGGGCCGTTGCCTGATCCCGCAAGCTTGCGGTGATCGCGCAGGTTTCGCGCATATAGGCATCGTCCCGCACGGCTGCCGCGGCAGCGATTTGGGCGCTGGCCGGGACGTTGTTCGGATTCATCACTTTACGCAACTCTCCGGCGATGGCAGGTGGGAACAGACCCCACCCGACGCGAAACCCCGCCATGCCGTAGGCTTTTGAAAACGTGCGTAAAACGACTGTGTTTCCGCCCTGAACCAGATCGAAACACCGCTCGCCCAGGTGATCAGAAAATTCGCCATACGCTTCATCGATCACCAACAGAATGTCAGGCCGCAGGCCCTGACGCAGGCGGACAAGTTCGGCTTTCGGAATGCGCGTGCCGGTCGGGTTGCCGGGGTTTGCGACAAAGACGATCCCGGTATCCGGTTGGACCGCGGCAAGCATGGCGTCGACACTGACGACGGCATCTACTTCGGCGGCAGGGTCGAACCGCGCGTTTGTCACCTGCGCCACCGTTTGAAAGAACGGATAGGCATGGGCGGGCGCCAGCACCGCCCGGTCTGGCCCTGCGAACACGCGCGCCAGGCATCCGATCAGGTCGAGCGATCCGTTGCCGCACAAAATACCATCGGGATCTATTCCGTGCAGTTCGGCCAGTGCGTGCCGCAGGTCCGTCCAGTCCGGATCGGGATAGAGCATCGAGCTGCCCAACGCCTGCGCTGCCGCTTCGGTCGCCTTGGGGCTGGGCGGGCGCAGGCTTTCATTTTGCGACAGCGAGATCAGGGTTTTGCCCTCGGGCGCGTCAAGGTTGGCCAGCGCATAGGGGGACATGCACGCAATATGCGGGTGCGGTTGGGTCATGTTTGCCTCCGATACTGGGTTTGGGCCATCGCCTCGCTGACAAGGCCCGCGCGGACGTCGCTTTGCACCGCCTCCTCCGGGCGTTCCTCGGGCAGGCCAAAGCCACCCCCACCCGGAGTTTCAAAGATCAGCGTTTCACCGGCCTTGATCCGAACCTCACCTTTGCCCGGCAGTTGGCGGTTTTCCGGCATCACGGTGATGCGACCGGACGCGCCGTCCAACCCACCTTCTCGGCCGTTGGCAGGGTTCTTGATCCGCTCGACCGACAGGAACAGCATCAAATCCTGATCCTTGGACGCGCTGAGTTCGATATGCTGCCCCAGACCGCCGCGCAGACGCCCGGCGCCACCGGAATCGGGCCGCAGTTCACGACGGTGAAAAAGCACAGGGGCAACCGCCTCGGTGGTTTCGACCTGACTGCCCCAAACGCCGCTGGGAAAGGCCGTGGCCGACAGACCGTCTAGCCTGGGGCGTGCGCCTGTGCCGCCATTGAACACCAATTCCAACGCAAACTGGTCATCGCCCCGGTCGATCGCTTCCGGCGCGTGGCGCAGGGGCAGATCGTACATGCATGATGCCCCCTCGGCCGGAACCTTTTCAGGCAGGGCCTGCGACAGGCAGCCATAGACCAGGTCGGGGGTCATCTGCCCCAATGTATGTCGCATCGCCACCGGTGCCGGAGGTTGCGCGTTCAGGATACAACCCTCGGGGCCCGTCACCCGAAACGGATCGAGCGAACCCGCATTGTTCGGGATATCCGCCCCGATGATGCAACGCAGGGCAAAGACGGAATAGGCGGTTGCATAGTTCAGTGGCACGTTGATCCCTTTTCCCACACAGGCCGCTGTGCCGTCGAAGTCCAGCAAAAGGTGATCATCGGCGATGGTCAGCGCTGCGTGCAGTTCGATCTCTTTGTCGTAACCATCTACTTTCAGCACGTGTTGCCATGTGCCCTTGGGCAGGCCGGCGATGGCCTCTAACGTGCCGCGACGTGACGTTTCGATGATGTAATCGGACAGCGCGCTCAGGTCGGGGATGCCAAATTCCTGCATCATTTGAACCAGCCTCGTCGATCCGGCCTCGCAACAGGCGATCAAGGCATAAATGTCACCTTCGTTCGCGATGGGCTCGCGCGAGTTGGCTTTGACGATCTCAAGCACCAGCGCGTTGACCTCACCCTGGCTGACCAGTTTGCAGGGGGGGATCAGCAGCCCTTCGTCATAGATATCCGACCCTTCCGGCCCCATGCCCAACCCGCCGAGATCGACCAGATGCGAGGTGCAGGCCGTATAACCGATAACGGTATCGCCATAGAACACAGGCATCATTAGCAAAAAGTCGTTCAGGTGGCCCGATGCGATCCACGGATCGTTGGTCATGTAGATGTCGCCGGGTTTCATGTTGCTCTCGGCAAATCTGGCACGCAGGGTTTTGACTGCCTCGGCCATAGTGTTGATATGTCCGGGCGTGCCGGTGACAGCCTGGGCCAGCATCCGGCCCTGCGTGTTGAATATCCCGGCCGAGATATCGCCGCATTCGCGCACGATCGGGCTGAAGGCGGCGCGGATCAGCGCTTGACCCTGTTCCTCGACCACGGCCAAAAGCCGGTTCCACATCACTTGCAGGCGTGTATCTGATTGGATCATCCCTTGGCCTCCTCTTGCCGCGTCAGCCAGATATTGCCCTGGCCATCGACGGTTGCGCTGAAGTCTGCGCTTACAAATGTGGTCGTTTGTGCTTCGACAATCAGCGCCGGACCGCTGAATACGGCTCCGGGCGTCAGGTCGGTGCGGTTGAACACGCCTGCGGCGCGCCATTCCCCGGTGACGTCGCAAAGAATCTGACGCTGTTCGGTTGCCTCCATCTGTTGTTGCAACGGGGTGCCGCAATAAGGCTCATGCGCCGGTGCTGGAGATGAAAGGGACAATCCCCAGTTCAGAATCTCGATGGTCATACCGGGTACGATACGGCTGAACTGTCGGCTGTATTCCGCCTCAAAAGCCTCCCTCAGCGCATTCAGATCCGAGGCAGCCAAAGCGCGGTCGGGCAGGCGGATTTCGATCTCATGCCCCTGACCATGGTATCGCATATAAGCGATCCGGCGTTGTAGCAGCGCACCGTCGGGCGCACCGGCGCGGACAACCTGTTCCGCCTCGGCCTGCATACTGCCGAAGAACCGGTTCAGCCCGTCGATATCCAGACTGTCCAACCGAGCATAGCGTGACCGTATGACTTCGTAGGAAACTGGCGCGAACAGAAATCCAACAGCCGAGCCGACGCCGGGATCACGCGGGATCAACACGCGCCGCATCTGGGCGCGGCGGGCGACACGGGTGGCGTGCAACGGACCGTTACCGCCAAACGCGATCATCAGCCGGTTGCCAAGATCCTTGCCGGATTCCACCGCGTGCATTCGCCCGGCGCTGGCCATGCTTTCGTCGACAATCTCGCTGACGGCAAAGGCGGCCTGATCGGGGTTCAAACCCAACGGCTCGCCGACATCCTTAGCCATCGCCTGTTGTGCTGCGTTTTCATCAATCTGCAGTCGTCCTTCAGCAAAACGCCCCGGTTCGATCAGACCCAGCGTTAGATCGGAGTCAGTGACCGTGGGATTTCCCCCTCCCTTGCCAAAGGCTGCCGGGCCGGGATCTGATCCCGCGCTATGAGGGCCGACCTGAATGCGACCCAGACGGTCGACACTGGCGATGGAACCGCCCCCGGCGCCGATCTCGATCATCTCGATTACCGGTATCCGAACCGGCATGCCCGAGCCTTTGATAAAGCGTTCGGCCCGTGAGATTTCAAATTTGCGAGCGGTCTGAGGGCGATATTCGTCGATCAGGCACAGCTTGGCGGTGGTGCCGCCCATGTCAAAGGACAACACGTCGGTTTCGCCCGTGGCCTCGGCGATGCGGGCGGCCAGAATGGCCCCCCCGGCGGGGCCAGATTCCACCAATCGGATCGGCAGCCGGGCGGCGGTGTCCAGCGTGGTCATGCCGCCGCCTGCTGTCATCATCAGGATCGGGCAGGTTAATCCCATCTGCCGAAAGCGCGCCTCAAAATCCTGCAGATATCCGGCCATGAGCGGCTGCACGTAGGCATTGGCAATGGTGGTACACAGCCGGTCGAACTCGCGCGCTTCGGGGCTGACCTCGTGGCTGAGTGAGATGACCAAATCGGGCATATGCAGCGCCAGCAGATCGCGCAGGGCCAGTTCATGTGCAGGGTTGGCATAGGCGTGCAGCAGGCAGATGGCGACGGCCTCGACCTCAAGCGCCGTCAGTTCGTCCACCAAAGGCGCGATGGCCGCCGCGTCCAACGGTTCCAGTTCCTGCCCGTTGACGTCCATGCGCCCACCGATGGTCAGCGAATGGGTGCGCGGCACGATCAGGTCGGGTTTGACCAGATCAATCGCATATTGGCTGTAGCGCCGCTCATAAGCGATTTCGAGGATATCCCGGAACCCACGCGTGGTGATGGTGGCGGTCGTGGCCCCGCGTCGTTCGATCAACGCGTTGGTGGCCAGCGTGGTGCCATGAATGAACCCGGTTACCCGATGCCAATCGGCACCAGCGGCTTCAAGCACATGCGTGGCACCCGCAACGGCACCAAGGGCGGGGCGATGTGGAGTGGTGGGAGTTTTGGTGGTTGCCACCACCTGCGATGCGCTGTTCAGCAGGACGGTATCAGTAAACGTACCGCCGATATCGATTGCCATGCGCAATCCATCTGGTTGGATCATTTGGGTATCAGCCTGAAAAGGTGGAACAAACCCGAAGTCGGGTCAGATGATAACGGTCTGTCCCCGCGGGTTAGACGACCAGATCGCACCCGGTGTCGCGACGCATCATCGGTTGTCGAAGGGTGGCTGTCACAGCTTCGGTTCCTTATCCTCTGATGCCTAGAACATTGAGTGAGGAATGCCCCATCCGTCAACAAATCTTTCGGTCCCCAGGAATTTGGTTCCATTCCAATATTGTGATATGACGTAGGGTAAGGTGCATCTTATTCACAAGTATTCCTAAATTTCATCTCAGGGGGGGAAGTTATGAAATTCAGCCATACTACACGTAGTGTTCTGATCGGTGCTGGCCTAATACTGGCAGGTCTGTCGCCCGCATTGTCGCAGGACCGCGAAGAAAGCCAGGGCATGGTGCTGCTGCGCGGGCTGCCGACGCTGGATACGACTCACAGTATCGCAATCATTGAGCTGGACCCGGAGTCGGATCGGTTCGGAGAAATCCTCAGCGAGGTTGAACAGCCTGAGATGGAGCATCCCTTGCACCATCTGTATTACAGCCCGAATGGCAGGCTCTATGCCACGGGGCTTGATCCCTCGTGCAGCCTGGCCGAGGTCGGGTTGGCCCGCGATGCGGGCGGTGCGCCGGTAATTTCGGGCTTTACCTGTCTGGATACGCAGGGACAGATGGTGGGTGAAGACATCATGTGGGCCAATTCGAACGGTCAGGAATACATGTTCGTGACCTTCATGGGCGGAACCGGCGGCGATGATGGCGGTTCGGTGGGCGTTTTTGATCCACAGACGAATGAGGTCGTAAAAGTGATCGAAGCCCGCAAAAGCCAGGTGGGCGAAGGCGCGCCCTATATCATGTATCCGCATGGTATCTCGGCTTTTGAGGACCGCATGGTCGTGACCTCGACCGTGCATCCGGATCTGGCCACCGGTGTTGGCAACATGTTGACGATCATTGATCTGAACGCGCTGGAGCCCATTGAAAACATCGTGGTTGAGAAAGAAAAGCCGCTGGACTTTCCGTCCTCTCCGGTCGAGGTGCTGTTTGCCCGCCCGGGCATCCATCCAGATATCGAACCGGCCATTCTGGCCAATACAATGTTCGGGTTCGAGACGTGGAAAGTACCTTATGACGCCAGTTCCAAGAGTTTTGGTGAGGCCGAAGTGATCTATAGCGGTGTTGCCAATGAAACGGCTGTACCTCTGGAATTCTACGGCACCGAGGATGAGCTGTTCATCTCGCATGCCCTGCCGGGTGTGGTGAAACGCTATGAATTGGCCGCGTTGCCCGAGCTGGTGCCCAGCGGGCCGGATATCGTCGCCGATCCGGGGGCGCATCATATGATCTTTTTCACCTCGGCTTCGGGGCGCGATTTGATTGCCGTTCAGAACAATCTGCTGAATCTGGGCAACGGGGTTGAAGATGATCCGACCGATGTGGATTTCATCGCCGATCTGGCCAGCCATACGATCTCGGTTCATGATCTGGAGACCGGAGAGCGTCTGGCCACGATTGATTTCAAAGAGCGTTACAACAAGGGAGTGGATAACCTCGAAGGACTGTTCGGCTCGGGGTTTGTTCACCACCACTGACGGCCGTTGGGGGGCGGAATGCGTTGGGTTGTGTTGATCCTGGCCGCCGCAGGGATTGCGGTGGCTGGTTGGATGGTTTGGGATCGGATGCGCGGCCCGACGGCAACGCCCATTGCCGATTTCTCAGCCCCTTTTGTGTTCGGGCGGTTTGCCGTTCCGCCCGACAACCCGCTGACGCAAGAGGCGTTCACGTTGGGCCGGCACCTGTTCTATGACCCCATCCTGTCGGGCAACAATGACGTGTCCTGCGCAACCTGTCACGTGCAGGAATTGGCGTTTACCGATGGGCTGGCAAAGTCGCCGACATTGTCCGGGGGTGAGCTGGACTTTAGTTCGATGAGCCTCGCCAATTTGCTTTGGGGGCAGGAGAGGTTTTTCTGGAACGGCCGTGCGACCTCGTTGGAAGAGCAGGCATTGATGCCGATCCAACATCCGGATGAGATGGGGCAGGATATCGATGCGCTGATGGAGGAGCTTCAGGCCTCAGGGTCTTATCGCAAGATGTTTCGTCAGGCCTATGGTGCGGTCACGCCCGAAAATACAGCCAAGGCGCTGGCGACTTTCATGCGGCTCTTGATCTCGTCAAACTCGAAATACGATCAATACCTACGGGGTGAGGTCCGGCTGACCGCGCAGGAAGAACATGGGCGCAAGCTGTTCATGGCGCATCCTGATACCAAGGTGTCCCTGCGGGGCGGCAATTGCATCGATTGCCACAGTCAGTTCCTGACCTCGGGCTTTCGCGATGCGCTGGACGGGTTTTCAAACAACGGGCTGGATCCGGATGAGACCTTGCCCGACGGTCTGATGGCGGTGACGGGCAACCCGGCGCATAAGGGGTTTTTCAAGGTTCCGACCCTGCGCAACATCGCCGTCACAGCTCCCTACATGCATGACGGTCGGTTCGACACGCTGGAGGATGTAATGGACCATTACAACGATGGTATCGTGGTCAGCGATACACTCAGCCCGTTGATCCTTGAGGCCGACAACGCGCCCGAGGCGGGGCAGGAAACGGTGGGCCTGCGCATGACGCCCGATGAAATCCAGGCCATCATCGCCTTCCTGCACACTCTGACGGATGAGGCGTTTCTGACCAACCCGCAGTTTTCCAACCCGTTCGAGGGAGGGTCGTGATGCGTCCGATCATTGTAGTTTCAGCCTTGGTGGTCCTGATCGCGGGGTGGTTCGTGCTGAACCCAGGGCAAAACAAAGCCAAGCCGATCACGCTGACATTCCACGCCCAGATGGGGGATGAGCCTCTGATCTATGATCAATTCATCTATGATAATCCGGGCGGGCAGGGTCAGTTCAGGGTTCGCGACTTCAGGTTCTACCTCAGCAACCTGTCTTTCGAGCACGGGGATGAGACCTATGCCGAACCCGAAAGTTATCATTTGCTGCGCTTTGACAATGCGGACAGCGCGCATTCGATCACCTTGCCTGCCGTGCCATTGCCATCGATTGAAACTGTGCGGTTCTTGATCGGTGTCGACCCGGCTGCGAACAGCTCGATTGAGGTGCGCGGGGACCTGGACCCCAACAGTCAGATGGCCTGGAATTGGGAGGTAGGGTACAAATTTGTCGTATTCGAAGGGGCGCTGCAAGTGGGTGGGGACGTGTCCCCCCTGGTCTATCACGTGGGGTTTTCCGAGAACGCGCGCGAGGTCGAATTTTCAGTTCCGGCAGAGGTTTTGGCAGACGGAAAGCAAGAGGTTCATCTGACCGTCGATCTGGCGAAACTATTCGACAATGCGGCACAGATCGACATGCAGGCGCTGCCCTCGGTCAAGTTCAACCGCACTGATGCCGAGGTGCTGGCCAACAACTATGCCAACATGATCGCGCCGAATTTCTGAGGGTGTTCAATCCAACTAAGGGTGGTGTTTCAGGAACATCGGGCCGCCGCGCCAGCGTGGAAAGCCATACCCGTTGACCATGACCACGTCGATATCCTCGGGGCGCCGCGCTATGCCTTCCGTCAAAAGGGCCTGCGCCTCGGTCTGCATAGTGGTCAGAATGCGCTGGACGATCTCGGTGTCGGATATCGGAGTGCGCGCGATCTTTTTGCGCGCGGATTCCGCGAGAACAAGGTTTTCCACCCATTGCGATGGGGTCGCTTTGTCGTCCGCGTAATCGTACCAACCTTGGCTAACCTTGCGCCCGAAACGTCCCGCCTCACACAGCTTGTCGGCAATGTGAACATAGCGCTGGGCGGGGTCGCGGGTCGCAGCTTGGCTTTTGCGCTTGGCCCATCTGATGTCGAGGCCCGCAAGGTCCTGCATCTCAAACACCCCCATGGGAAAACCAAAATCGCGCATCGCCTGATCAACGTCCCATGGAAGGGCACCGTCTTCGACCATGTATTCGCATTCACGTCGATAGGCTGACATGATGCGGTTGCCGATAAATCCGTCACATACTCCGGCGGGCACGGCGATCTTTCCAAGCTTGAGGGCCAGCGCAAAGCCAGTGGCCACAACGGATGAGGCGGCATTTTCTGGGATGATGACCTCAACCAGTTTCATGATGTGGGCGGGTGAGAAAAAGTGCAGGCCGATCACACGTTCGGGGTGTCTGGTTTGGGCGGCCATGGCGCTGATATTCAGATAAGACGTGTTGCTGGCTAGAATGGCGTCGCGCCGGATATGCTTATCAAGCTCCTGAAAAACCTGCGCTTTCAGCTCCATGTCCTCGAATACAGCCTCGATGATCAGATCGGTTTCGGTCAGAGCTTCGAATGTGGTCGTGGTTGATAAAGCGGCGGTCAGAGCCTCCAGCTTGTCTTGGTCAATCAGGCCGCGCTTTCTGCTGTTGTCTAGGATGGCTGTGATGCGACCTTGCCCGGCTGCACGGGCAGCTTCGTCCCGTTCAGCCAAGGTCACTGGCAGCCCTGCCAACAAGCAGGCGGCGGCGATTCCGGCCCCCATGGTGCCCCCACCAATCACGCCGATGCTTGTGAGCGGATGGGGTTCCATGTCCTTCAGTTCGGACAGTTTCGACGCTGATCTTTCGGCAAAGAAGATGTATCGCAAGGCCGCGCTTTGCGGGTCGGATTTCAGGGTCAAAAACGTCTCACGCTCTTGAATCAGAGCTTGATCCGCGGGCAGATCGAGCGCGGCTTGCACGGCCCTTGCTGCTGCGGCAGGCGCATGTGCGCCGCGCGCTTTTGTGATGATGCCGGTCTTTGCTGCTTCCCAAGCTGTTGGGTCCATAACTGGTTTGGCGTTCCGGTGCCGCAAAGCAGTTCTAGGGCGAGCGTTTGCGGCCGACCGGGCCAGCGCACTGGCACAGGCCATCAGGTCACCGTCGGCGATATCGTCAATCAGACCTAGGTTCAGCGCCGTCGTAGCAGAGATCGGCTTACCGCTGGTCACCATGTTCAGCGCCTCAAGCGGGTCGATCAGGCGCGGTAGTCGAACGGTGCCGCCCGCACCAGGGATCAGGCCCAGCGTTACCTCGGGCAGGCCAAACCTGGTGCTGCGCAGCGCCACGCGGTGACTGCACCCAAGCGCGATCTCAAGTCCACCGCCAAGGACAGAACCGTGCAGTGCCGCGACCCAGGGCTTTATTGTGTCTTCAATCGCCTGGATGACGTCCGGCAGGTGGGGTTCCATTGGCGACTTGTCAAACTCGCGTACATCCGCACCAGCAGTGAATGTCCGACCTTCAGCGCACAGTATGACGGCCTTGGCAGAGGTGTTCGCTTCGGTCTCAGCAATGGCTGCCAACAGCCCCGCGCGCACTGCCTGACTGGCCGCGTTCACAGGCGGGTTGTCGATCGTCACAACCGCCAAATCGTCCTTTGTTTCGACACGCACCACCATCCGGCCACCCGACGTTTTGGAGAATAACTGAAAGCGTAACTTCTCGCAAAAAAACTTCAAGCATAAAATATTTTAACTTGAAGGGATCAGCGACTCGGTCTAGCGTTTAAGGTGTTCAGACGGATGAAGGGAAGTTTAGCGATGCGCATTGCTTGCCTTGGCGGCGGACCGGCGGGTCTTTATTTCGGGATTTCGATGAAGCTTCGAAATCCGGCGGCCGAGATTGAGGTGATCGAGCGCAACCGACCCGATGACACCTTTGGCTGGGGCGTCGTTCTGTCCGATGAAACGTTGGACAATCTGGCGGTCAACGATCCGATCAGCGCTGAGAGAATTCGGGAACAGTTTGCCTATTGGGACGATGTGGCGCTGGTTCACAAAGGCCAGCGCACTGTGTCTGGCGGGCATGGGTTCTGCGGCATCGGGCGCAAGCAGCTGTTGCTGATCCTGCAGGCCCGCGCCCGCGAATTGGATGTGAAGATGCGGTTCGAAACCGAGGCTGCATCCGCCTTGGACTATATGGCCAACTATGACGTCGTCATTGCGTCGGACGGGTTGAATTCGAAAACCCGCGCCGAGTTTTCAGATGTGTTCAAACCGGATATCGACCAGCGCCTGTGTCAGTTTGTGTGGCTGGGAACGCACCAGAAATTCGACGACGCATTTACCTTTATCTTCGAGAAGACCGATAAGGGCTGGGTTTGGGCCCATGCCTATCAATTCGATCCAGACACCGCGACTTTCATTGTCGAATGCACACAAGAGACATTCGATGCCTATGGCTTTGACAAGATGAGCCAGCAGGACTCGATCGCCGTTTGCCAAGACATCTTCAAGGATCATCTGGGCGGGCATGCTCTGATGACCAATGCCAACCATATCCGTGGCTCAGCCTGGCTGCGGTTTCCGCGCGTGCTGTGTGAGAAATGGAGCCACGACAACGTCGTTTTGCTGGGGGATGCTGCGGCTACGGCGCATTTCTCGATCGGGTCGGGAACCAAATTGGCGTTGGAAAGCGCGATTGCGCTGGCCGAGTATATCCACAGCGAAGACACGCTTGAGGCTGCCTTTGCCCGCTATGAAGACGAACGGCGGCTCGAAGTACTGCGACTGCAATCGGCGGCGCGGAACTCGGTTGAGTGGTTCGAGGATGTTGAACGCTATCTGGATCTGGATTCCGTGCAGCTGAACTATTCCATGCTGACCCGGTCGCAACGGATCAGCCATGAAAACCTGCGCGAACGCGATGCCGGGTGGCTGGGCCGGGCCGAGGCCTGGTTCATGGCGCAAGCGGGGGTCGGGATCAACGCTCCCGCCCGCGCGCCCATGTTTGCGCCATTCCGTCTGCGTGGGATGGAGTTGAAGAACCGGATCGTGGTCTCACCCATGGCACAGTACAAGGCCGTGGATGGCTGCCCGACCGACTGGCATCTGATCCACTATGGCGAGCGCGCCAAGGGTGGGGCAGGGCTGGTCTATACCGAGATGACTTGTGTAAGTGCCGATGGTCGCATCTCGCCAGGTTGTCCCGGTCTGTATGCGCCCGAGCATGAGGCGGCATGGCGCCGCCTGACCGATTTCGTCCACACCGAGACCGACGCCAAGATTTGCTGCCAGATCGGTCATGCCGGGCGCAAAGGATCGACGCGCATCGGGTGGGAGGGCATGGATCAGCCGTTGGAGGAAGGCAACTGGCCCCTGATTTCCGCCTCGGCCATTGCGTGGTCAGACGACAACGCCATACCCAAAGCGATGGATCGGTGGGATATGGATCGCGTCATGGCGGAGTTCGCAGCAGCTGCCCAAATGGCTGATCGCGCCGGGTTCGACATGATAGAACTGCACGCGGCTCATGGGTATCTGATCTCGTCCTTCATCTCTCCGCTTTCAAATACACGAGACGACGACTATGGCGGCAGTTTGGAAAACCGCATGCGTTACCCGCTTGAGGTGTTCGCGGCCATGCGCGCGGTCTGGCCCGAGGCCAAGCCGATGGCAGTGCGTATATCGGCCAGTGACTGGGCGGGTGAAAACGGCATTACACCGGAAGAGGCCGTTGAGATCGCGGCGATGTTCGATGCGGCGGGGGCGGATATCGTGGATGTGTCCGCAGGTCAGACCTCGACACAGGCGCGGCCGATTTATGGGCGGATGTTCCAGACCCCATTCTCGGACCGTATTCGCAATGAACGTGGCATCAAGACAATGGCAGTTGGCAACATCTACGAGGCCGACCACGTCAATTCGATCTTGATGGCCGGGCGCGCCGATCTGGTCTGTCTGGCCAGACCGCATCTGAACGACCCCTATTGGACCTTGCACGCAGCCACGGCGCTGGGCGACCGGCAGGAGATCTGGCCAAAACCCTATGAGGCCGGGCGCGATCAGGCCTGGCGTCTGGCCGACCGCGACGCAGAAATGGCAGGTAAGGTATGAGTCACGTAGTCATATCAGGCGGTGGCACCGGGGTCGGTGCAGCGATTGCGAAGACGTTTGCTGAGGATGGCGTGGCGATCACTCTTTTGGGTCGGACCGAGGCCACCTTGCAGCAGCAGAGGCTACCTTTCGAAGTCTGCGATGTGACCGACACGGTGCAAGTACAGGCCGCTTTCGAGTCCGCCCGCGCCCAACGGGGCCCGGTCACGGCGGTCATCGCCAATGCAGGCGCGGCGCATTCGGTGCCGTTTGCCAAAATGACGGCGGATGACCTGCGCGGCATGACCGAGGTCAACTTGATCGGTGTGTTCAACGTCTGGCAGGCCGGGCTGGCAGACATGCAGACGGCGGGCGCCGGGCGTCTGGTCGCCATCGCCTCGACAGCGGGATTGAAAGGCTATCCTTACGTCTCTGGTTATTGCGCCGCGAAACACGGGGTTATCGGCCTGACCCGCTCGCTGGCAGTTGAACTGGCCCCGACCGGGATCACCGTCAACGCCGTGTGCCCCGGTTTTGTAGACACGCCGATGCTGGAACGTTCGATCGAAACCATCGTCGAAAAAACGGGGATGAGCGCAGAGGACGCCGCCGCCTCGCTTCACCTGGGCAACCCCCAACGCCGGTTTATCGAAACGGATGAGGTCGCCAGCGCAGTGAAATGGCTGTGCTCGGACGCTGCGAAATCCGTGAACGGCCACACGCTCAGCCTTTCGGGAGGTGAAATATGACTCCGACCCTTGCACACCCCCCGCTTGAGGATGCCTCGAAAGAACGGCTACGCCTGTGGTTGCGTCTGTTGAAAACCACCCGAGGTATCGAGGCCAAACTGCGTGAGAATTTCCGGGCCGAGTTCGACACGACCTTGCCCCGGTTCGACGTGATGGCAGCGCTCTCGCGCTTTGAGGGCGGCCTGAAAATGAGCGAGATTTCCGGCGTGCTGCGCGTCTCCAATGGCAACGTGACCGGGATCGTGGACCGGCTGGCTGACGATGGCCTGCTGGTGCGGGTGCCGGTGCCCGGAGACCGCCGCGCCCATCGCGTGTGTATGACCCAAAAGGGCCGCGCGGAATTCGCCCGCCAGGCCGCCGCGCATGAGGCATGGATTGCCGATATGCTGGGCCAATTCTCGGCCGAGGATGCAAGGACGCTCACCACCGAATTCAGCCTGCCGGAGGAGCCTAATGATCCGTGACGTCAAACATTTCCAGTGTGAGGTGCAGGACCGCGTTGCCACGGTCAGCTTGGACCGGCCTGAGCGGAAAAACCCGCTGACCTTCGACAGCTATGCCGAGCTGCGCGACTGGTTTCGCGATCTGGTCTATGTCGATGATGTGGACGCCGTGGTCTTTGCGTCGAATGGTGGTAATTTCAGCTCGGGTGGCGATGTGCATGACATCATCGGCCCGCTGACTCGCATGAATATGAAAGAGTTGTTGGCCTTTACCCGCATGACCGGCGATCTGGTCAAGGCGATGGTGAATTGCGGTAAGCCGGTGATTGCGGCGGTGGACGGTATCTGCGTTGGGGCTGGAGCGATCATCGCCATGGCATCCGATCTGCGTATCGCCACACCACAGGCGAAATGCGCCTTTCTGTTCACACGGGTTGGGCTGGCTGGTTGTGACATGGGAGCCTGTGCCATCTTGCCCCGTATCATCGGGCAGGGGCGGGCGGCAGAGCTGCTCTATACCGGGCGGTCTATGAGCGCCGAGGAGGGGCTTGGCTGGGGGTTCTACAACAGCGTGGTCGAGGCGGATCAGCTTGAGGGCGCGGCGCAGAACATGGCCCGGCGTATCTCTGCGGGACCGAATTTCGCGCATATGATAACCAAAACCATGTTGGCGCAGGAATGGTCCATGTCGATCGAACAGGCCATCGAAGCCGAGGCACAAGCGCAGGCCATCTGCATGCAGTCCGGCGATTTTGAGCGTGCCTACAACGCCTTTGTCGCCAAAGAAAAACCAGAGTTCGAGGGGGATTGATGGCAGATCGCAGCTTCCTGTCATGGCCATTTTTCGAGCCACGCCACCGCAACTGGGCCGCGCGAGTCGAAGAGGTCGTGCAGGAGCTAAAGGTCGACCACGCGGACACGGATGCCGCCTGCCGCGCGCTGGTGCGTGACTTGGGCGCGGCGGGGCTGCTGCAGCCAACTGCGGACGAACGCGGCCAGTTGGATGTGCGGACTTTGTGTCTGACCCGGGAAATCCTTGCCCGGCATGATGGGTTGGCTGATTTTTCCTTTGCCATGCAGGGCCTTGGCACCGGTGCGATTTCCCTGTTCGGCTCACCCCAGCAAAAGGCCGAATGGTTGCCAAAAACGCGCAGCGGGCAGGCGATTTCAGCCTTTGCGCTGACCGAGCCGCAGTCAGGATCCGATGTGGCGAATTCTGCCATGACCGCGACATGTGATGGCGATCACTATGTTCTGAACGGCGAAAAGACTTGGATATCGAACGGGGGCATTGCCGATGTCTACACCCTGTTCGCCCGCACGGGCGAGGCGCCGGGTGCTAAGGGATTGTCTGCCTTTGTGGTAACACCCGACTTGCCGGGGTTTGAGGTTGCCGAACAGCTGCACACCATCGCTCCGCATCCGCTGGCGACACTGCGGTTTTCTGATACGCGTATCCCAGCGTCGGCGATGATCGGCGCGCCCGGTGCCGGGTTCAAGATCGCCATGTCGGTGCTGGATGTGTTCCGCTCGACCGTGGCGGCAGCGGCCTTGGGGTTCGCCCGGTGCGCGTTGGATGAGGCGTTGACGCGGGTCAGCGCCCGTCATGTGCAAGGCGCGCCGCTGTTCGATCTGCAGATGGTGCAGGGACACATCGCCGATATGGCGCTGGACGTCGATGCGGCGGCGCTGCTGGTCTACCGCGCCGCCTGGACCAAAGACAGTGGGGCACCACGGATCACACGTGAGGCCGCAATGGCCAAGCTTTTTGCCACCGACCACGCGCAGCAGGTCATCGACAAGGCGGTACAGCTGTTCGGCGGTGACGGTGTCCGATCGGGCATGCCGGTCGAGGCGCTGTACCGTGAAATCCGGGCGTTGCGCATCTACGAGGGTGCCTCGGACGTTCAGAAAGTGGTCATCGCCCGTCAGGCAATGGCCGCGCATAGGGAGGGGAAGTGATGTTGGGACCGTCCGCACATATCGATACGTTCAGCCGCGATAGCTTGCCGTCCGAGGAGCAATGGCCAGATTTTCTGTTGGACGGGTTCGACTATCCCGACCTTCTGAATGCTGCGTATGAGCTGACCGATGCGATGGTGGACAAGGGGTTTGGCGACAATATCGCGCTGATCGGAAACGGGCGGCAGAGGACCTACAAAGAGCTTACCGACTGGACCAACCGTCTGGCGCATGTGCTGGTCGAAGATATAAGAGTACAGCCCGGTAACCGTGTGTTGATCCGTTCGGCAAATAACCCGGCCATGGTGGCCTGCTGGCTGGCCGCGACCAAAGCTGGGGCCGTAGTCGTCAACACTATGCCCATGCTGCGGGCGGGAGAGTTGACCAAACATGTGGACAAGGCCGAGATCCAGTTCGCCCTCTGCGATACGCGTTTGATGGAGGAAATGGAAACCTGCGCACAGGGTAGCCGGTTCCTAGAGCGCGTCGTGGGGTTCGACGGCACCTCAAACCACGATGCCGAACTTGATCGTCTGGCGCTGGAAAAACCGGTTCAGTTCGAATGCGTGCAAACGGGTCGCGATGACGTTGCCCTTCTAGGATTCACCTCAGGTTCTACCGGAGAGCCCAAGGCCACGATGCACTTTCACCGCGATCTGATGATCATCGCCGATGGTTATGCGCGCGAGGTTCTGAACGTGCAGCCTGAGGACGTCTTTGTCGGGTCCCCTCCACTGGCATTCACTTTCGGGCTGGGTGGACTGGCGGTGTTTCCACTGCGATTTGGGGCAACGGCGACCTTGCTGGAACAAGCTTCGCCCCCCGGCATGATCGAGATCATCGAAAAGTATAAAGCCACCGTCTGTTTCACAGCTCCAACCGCCTATCGGGTCATGTTGCAAGCGATGGAGGATGGGGCCGATCTGTCCAGCCTGCGCGCTGCCGTTTCGGCGGGCGAGACGTTGCCCAAACCCGTCTATGACGATTGGATTGCACGTACAGGCAAGCCGATGCTCGATGGCATCGGGGCCACGGAATTGCTGCATATCTTCATCTCAAACCGGTTCGACGATCACCGGCCCGCTTGTACCGGAAGGCCGGTCAAAGGGTACGAAGCGAAGGTTTTGAACCGCGACGGGACCGAGGCCAAAACGGGCGACATTGGCCGATTGGCGGTGCGAGGCCCGACCGGCTGCCGATATCTGAATGATGATCGTCAAAAGGACTATGTTCACGACGGCTGGAACATCACCGGCGACAGTTTCTATCAGGACGAGGGCGGCTATTTCCATTTCGCGGCACGCAATGACGATATGATCGTCTCGGCCGGGTACAATATCGCAGGCCCCGAGGTCGAAGCCGCGCTGCTGGCGCACGAGGCCGTGCTGGAATGCGCCGTGATCGGTGCCCCAGACCCGGATCGGGGCGAAATTGTCGAGGCGCATGTCGTGCTGACCGAAGGTGCTGTGGCAGAAGATACCCTGCGCGAGGCGCTGCAAACTCATGTCAAATCCGTAATCGCGCCCTACAAGTACCCACGCTCGATCCGGTTCTGCGACGCGTTGCCAAAGACTGCGACGGGAAAAATTCAGCGCTTCAGGTTGAAATCCCCCTCGACGAACGGGGCGTGATCGGTGTGAATAGCGGCATAACAAAAAAGAACGCCCTGTCAGGGGCATAGGCTGAACGCGGGGAAGATTGGCAAAAGGCGCGTTCGAAAGACCAACGAAGGGAGATGAAGATGAAAAAGTTTCTAGCGGCCGCTGCGGTTTCCGCGCTGTGCGCCACCGGTGCGGTGGCCGAGGTCAAGGTCGGGATGATCACCACGCTGTCTGGCGGCGGGGCCGGGTTGGGCATCGATGTGCGGGACGGGTTCATGCTGGCCATCGCGCAATCAGGCCGAGACGATATTGAGGTTGTAATCGAAGACGACCAGCGCAAGCCCGACATCGCCGTGCAGTTGTCGGACAAGATGATCCAATCCGAACGGGTTGACGTGATGACCGGGATCATCTGGTCCAACCTTGCCATGGCGGTTGTGCCTGCGGCGGTGAACCAGAACGTATTCTATCTGTCGCCCAATGCGGGCCCGTCTCCCTTGGCCGGGAAAGGTTGCCATCAGAACTATTTCAACGTCGCCTGGCAGAACGACAACCTGCACGAGGCCGCCGGGGCCTATGCCAACGGTGCGGGCTATAAGAACAGTTTCATTCTGGCCCCGAACTATCCGGCTGGCGTGGATGCCTTGACCGGCTATAAGCGGTTCTTCGAGGGTGACTTGGCCGGTGAAATTTATACCGAACTGGGACAGACCGACTATGCTGCTGAAATCGCCCAAATCCGGGCTAGCGATGCAGACAGTGTGTTCTTCTTCCTGCCGGGCGGTATGGGGATTTCCTTCCTCAAGCAATATGCCGACAGTGGGATCGACCTGCCCGTGGTCGGTCCGGCCTTCAGCTTTGATCAGGGCATCCTGCAGGCAGTTGGTGATGCGGCAATGGGTGTGGTGAACACCTCCCAGTGGAACAAGGATATCGACAA
Source organism: Ruegeria sp. BE10 (assembly GCF_056538905.1). Taxonomy (NCBI): domain Bacteria; kingdom Pseudomonadati; phylum Pseudomonadota; class Alphaproteobacteria; order Rhodobacterales; family Roseobacteraceae; genus Ruegeria; species Ruegeria sp. BE10. Next base: position 25,521 of record NZ_JBQFTX010000009.1, on the reverse strand, counting down.
CCCGACCAATGCGGCGTTTGTGGAAAGCTTTCAGGCGGAATACGGACGTCTGCCTTCGCTCTACGCAAGTCAAGGGTTTGACACCGCCAATCTGCTGCTGTCGGCGCTGGACAAGGCCGACCCGTCAGATGCCGATGCTTTCCGTGAGGCGCTGCGAGCGGCCGAGTTCGACAGCACCCGCGGTGATTTCAGCTTTGGCCCGAACCATCATCCGGTTCAGACCATCTATGCGCGTGAAGTGATCAAGGAAGGTGACGTATTCACCAACAAGATCCTCGGCGTTGCGCTGGAAAACCACTCTGACGCATATGCGGCCGAGTGCAAAATGTAACTGACCCTCTGCCTGCCCCCGATTGCGGGGCGGGCAGACCACCGGAGTTCCCATGTCCTCGATCCTGATTATCGAGCAGATCCTCAACGGGCTGCAGTTCGGTGTGATGCTGTTCCTGATGGCGGCTGGCCTGACGTTGATTTTCGGCGTGATGGGTTTGATCAATCTGGCCCATGGCTCGCTGTATATGGTTGGGGCGTTTGCCGCCGCTGCCGTTGCAGGGGCCACTGGGTCTTTCCTGCTGGCGTTGGTCGCCGCCCTGGCCGCCGCAGCGCTGGCCGGAGCGATTGTCGAGATGGTTGTGATCCGGCGACTGTACAACGCGCCGCATCTGGATCAGGTGCTGGCCACCTTCGCGCTGATCCTGGTCTTTTCCGAAGGAACACGCTGGGTTTTTGGCTCTTTTCCATTGTTTTTGGACATTCCCGATGCGCTATCGGGGCCTGTGACCTTGCCCGGCGGTATCGAATACCCGCTCTATCGCCTGACTCTGATCGGCATCGGGCTGGCCGTGGCGGTTGGGCTTTGGGCGCTGATCGAACGCACCCGATTAGGTATCCAAATTCGCGCCGGTGAGAATGATCGCGAGATGATTGCAGCATTGGGCGTAGATATCTCGAAGCTCTACACGCTGGTCTTTGCGCTGGGCGCGGCGCTGGCCGGGTTGGCAGGTGCTCTGGTTGGTGCGATCCAATCGGTTCAGGTCGGGATGGGAGAGCCGGTGCTGATCCTGGCTTTTGTAGTCATCGTCATAGGCGGTATCGGTTCAGTTCGTGGTGCCTTTATCGGCGCGCTGCTGGTCGGGCTGACCGACACGCTGGGCGGGGTGTTCCTGCCCGAATTGTTCAAGCTGTTCATGGACAATGGCGCGGCGCAGAAAAGCGGTTCGGCGCTGGCCTCGATGGGGATTTACGTGTTGATGGGGCTGGTGTTGATTTGGCGGCCCACCGGATTGTTCGGAGCCCGCGCATGAGGCTGAATGAGAAATACCTTAATGCCGCAATGATCGCGGGTCTGCTGGCATTGCCGCTTTGGGCTGTTATGGCAGACCAGCCCTTTACGATCACACTAGTGACGCGGGCGGTGATCCTGGCGTTGGCGGCGGTGGGGCTGAACATCATTCTTGGGATTGGCGGTATGGTCAGCTTTGGTCATGCCGTGTTCTTTGGGATCGGAGGGTACGCGATGGGCATACTTGCCTATCACGCGCAGACCTACACGGCGCTGGATCTGGGGCTGCTCACCACCGGCGGCACCAAGTCCATGCCGGTGATCTGGTTGGTGGCGATGATCCTGTCCGGGTTGGTGGCGTTCTTTATCGGGCTGCTGTCGCTTCGAACGTCTGGGGTGTATTTCATCATGATCACGCTCGCTTTTGGGCAGATGTTTTTCTACTTCGCGATCTCCTGGGCGCAGTACGGGGGTGAGGATGGGCTGTCGATCTATATCCGCAACGACTTTCCCGGTCTGAACACACTGGCACCGATCCAGTTTTACGCCATTTGTTTCACGCTGCTTTGTGTGGTGCTGTTTTTATTTGCCCGCTTTCAGGCCTCGCCCTTCGGATTGGCGCTGAACGCGGCGCGTCAGACACCCACTCGGGTCGAGACCGTGGGCCTGAACCCGATGCGGTTGAAGCTGCTGGCCTTTGTCCTTTCAGGGGCAATCACCGGGCTGGCGGGCGCGCTGTTTGCAGACCTGAACCGCTTTGTCTCCCCCACGATGTTCAGTTGGCAATTGTCGGGTGAATTGATCGTGCTGATCATCATCGGCGGGGTTGGACGTCTGATGGGACCGGTGATCGGGGCCTGCGCCTTTGTTGCGTTGGAACATTTCTTGGGTGAACTTACCGATTTCTGGCATGTCTACCTGGGCGTGGCCTTGCTGTGCATTGTGTTGTTCGGGCGTGGGGGGCTGATCGGTCTGCTGACCGGGAAAGAGGGGGCACATGTCTGATCCCGTCCTTTCCACGCTGAACCTGAACAAAAGCTTTGGCGCGCTCAAGGCCACCGACGATGTGTCGATTGACCTGAAACCCTGCGAAATCCATGCGATCATCGGCCCCAACGGGGCGGGTAAGTCGACGCTGATCCAACAGATTTGCGGTGGGTTGCAACCAGATTCCGGGCGTGTCCTGCTGAATGGTCGGGATGTCTCGGGGCATAGCACGCAAGCACGGGCGCGGGCCGGGTTGGGGCGCACCTTTCAGATTTCCCAATTGTGCATGGAAGACACCGTTCTGGAAAACGCCGTGCTGGGCGCGATGGGCGCCGAACATATGGCTTTGCGGTTTTGGCGACCTGCCCTGAAACGGCCCGCGCTACGCGAGCGGGCCGAGGCAGCGTTGGAGCGCGTGGGCCTCAGCGATGACCGCGATACGCGCTGTGCCAACCTCAGCCATGGTCAGCGGCGGCAATTGGAGGTTGCAGTTGCTTTGACCTTGTCCCCAAAAGCCTTTGTGATGGACGAGCCAATGGCCGGGCTTGGTGCCGGAGGGTCGAAACGGCTGACGGGTTTTCTTGACGGGCTGAGACAGGAAGCGCCCATTTTGCTAGTCGAGCACGACATGGACGCGGTTTTTGCGTTGGCCGATCGGATCAGCGTGCTGGTCTATGGCAAGGTCATCGCCACGGGCACGGCGGACGAAATCCGCACCAGCCGCGAAGTGCGCGACGCCTATCTGGGGGACGAGGCATGAGTCTGCTGCGGATAGAAAACCTCAGCGCCTCTTACGGTGTCAGTCAGGCCCTGTTTGGTGTGGATCTTGAGATTGCGCAGGGTGAGGTCACTGCCCTGATGGGGCGAAACGGGATGGGTAAGACCACCACGGTAAAGGCCATTTGCCGGATGATCCGGTCAGACGGCACGCTGACGCTGGACGGTCAGGACCTGCATGCGTTGCCCAGTCACAAGGTCGCGCGCAAAGGCGTGGGGCTGGTGCCCGAAGGGCGCCGCTGTTTTGCCGACCTGACTGTGCGTGAAAACTTGATTGCGGCGGCACGTCCAGGGGATTGGACCCTGCGTGGTGTGACCGAGTTGTTTCCCCGGTTGGGTGAACGGCAGGGGCAACGGGCGGTTTCCCTGTCGGGAGGAGAGCAGCAGATGCTGGCGATAGGCCGCGCGCTGATGACTAACCCCCGACTGCTGATCCTGGATGAGGCCACCGAGGGGCTTGCCCCGATCGTCCGGCAGGAAATCTGGGCAGCGCTGCACCGCCTGCGGCAAGAGACCAACGTGGCGATCCTGCTGATCGACAAATCGTTAAAGGAGTTGGCGGCTGTGTCTGACAAAGCGGTCATTCTGGAGCGGGGCCGCACTGTCTGGACCGGTACCATCACTGACCTGACCCCTGAAATTTCCGAAAAATATGTGGGGGTCTGATGGCGTTTGAGTTTCATCAAAAAGTCTTGTTCAAACATTGCGACCCTGCCGGGATCGTGTTCTTTCCGCGTTACTTCGAGATGATCAATGATTGCGTCGAGGCGTTCTTTGATCAGGGCTTGAACGCGCCGTTCCACGATCTGCATCGCGCAGGTGCCGTACCAACTGTTCAGATCCAGACCCAGTTTCCCGCACCCAGCCGCCATGGAGACCAATTGGTTTTCCAACTTGAAATCACACAGATCGGCAACAGCTCGGCGGGGTACACGATGACCGCCCGTTGTGGGGATGAGGTGCGGCTGGCAACTTTGGCGACATTGGTCCACATCAACGCCGATGGCCGCCCCGAGGCGTGGCCAGATACCATCCGCAGCAAGCTGGAAACATTCAGAAAGGACGCGACATGAGCCATAAGATCATTCAGCCCGACGGCTGGCTTCCGGCCAAAGGCTATGCGAACGGCGTTCTGACCAAGGATGGAACCTTGCATATTGGCGGCCAGATCGGATGGGACGCGAACAAGGAATTCGTCAACGGCAGCTTTATTGGCCAGATGAAACAGGCCCTGCAAAATATCGTGGACATTGTCGAAGCCGCAGGTGGTGAGGTAACCGACGTGACCCGCTTGACCTGGTTTGTCATCGACAAAAGCGAATACCTGGCAAAACAGGCCGAAGTCGGCGCAGCCTACCGAGAGGTGTTTGGCAGGCACTTCCCCGCCATGTCGATGATCATCGTTGCCGGTTTGGTCGAAGACGAAGCCATGGTTGAGATTGAGGCCACAGCGCATCTGTCGTAACCCCGGTTGTTAAAGATTGCGCACTCAGAACCGGTAAGTAGCACCTATCAGCGGGCCGGATTGATCGAATTCGTAATCATTGCCGTCAATATCGTGGTCGAAAGATATGTAACGGTATCCACCCCGCAGCATCCACCTGTCGTTTATGATGTAGTCTGCAGTCAGCAGAACCGACCAGGTCTGGCTGCCGCTGCGAAATCCTCCGTAATCCACATAAGCGGTGCTGGTCCATGAATCGGATAGCGTAAACCGTGCCCGGACCCCAACTACCGGGTCGACCCAACTTTCGTCGGCAGTAGAGGTAAAGGCGGGACCTCCCACAGGTGTCAGCGAGAAATCAGTGTCGGTACTGTACCACCTGAAGCCGCCCGCAAGGTCCACCTTGACGGTTGGATCATTGCGCACTCGGTAACCCAATAAGGCCGTCAGGAACTGTGTCTTGACCGAAGTTTCAAGGTCGCCGCCGCCAGGCCCGGTATCGCCAAAAGACAAGTTGGTATAGTTATAGTCGGCCAGCACGCTCCATTGCCCGTTTGTTGCCGCCAGCGCGCCCATGAACGCAAAGTCGAGGTTTTCCAGCGCGTCTGTAAAGCTAAGTGTCGCGTCAAGCGTACCCCTAGGGGTTTCAATGCTGGTCTCGGTCTCGGGCATGAACAGATAGATAGTGGCCTCGTAAGACCAATCGGACTGCTGCGCCGAGGTGGGTGCTGCCACGGATGTCAGTAAGGCCGCTGCGACGGTGCCGAGCCTTGTTTTTTTGGATTGTACCATTCTGTCCCTCACTATTTCTGTCTTAAATTATGTGTTTCCGAAATGGGTCCTATGCCGCTACGTCCTCAGAGTCCGTTGCGCCCGAGCCGACGCGATTTATGTCAGTGTCCGGGAAAAACTCGGACCAGACGTGCCAGAATATTCCGGCCCGCAGAGTTTCTACCCGTTGCAACTGACCCTGGTCCGACACACCCCAGAAATCGCAATGTGAAACGGGCTGACCACTGTCATTATACCACACGCCCAAGCTTTCGTATTTCGGGTCCAAACTGACTACGACATCGCGGCCACCGACGGTGGCGTTGACGATCCAGTTGTTGTCGATGACGAAATCATCCGTCCAGCAGGCGGCATCCTTGCCGATTGTGATCCCCCAGACATAGGTCTTGTTGGGCAGCCGGTCATCGGAACGATCCATATTGTCCATTACGGGTGCTTCTTCCTGATGCTGGCGGCCGATGCCCCAGCCAAAGGTGATCTCGGTCACCATGTCCAGCAGCCGCAGCAGAGGATTGGACGAGGGTTTGTTCAGAAAGACTTCGCCGTCGGGAAAGGCCTTTTGGAATCCTCGGAACGTCATCCGGTAGGTCGGCCAGGGCTTCATCTGCGCCTCGGGGCGCAGGGGGCAGGCGAGCCCATCTGCGTTCGGGTCGCGGTCAGCCTCGCGGAAGCCATAGATATGCTGGATCGGCTCGCCGGATTCATTGTCGCGCAGGATCAGGTTGTTGCCGTGCTGGGCCAGCACCTCAAGGTCCAGCCGCTTGCCCTCGATCCGTGGGGTGTATCCCTGGCCGAGGTTGGCCATTGCGCAATAGGTCATCACCACATCTTCACCGCCCAACCCATCGACGTCACCGGCCAGATGAGGTCGCATGATCTGTGCATCCGGGTGCGCGCGGGCATGGCCGCTGTGATCCATCACGATGACCGGCGCGGTTGGGCCAACATATTTGCGGGCCTCGCTGATCGGAAAGAAGGCCGCGTCGTTCAACTGGTTACGCAGGCCCAGATGCACCCAGACAAAAGGGAAGCCGTAAAAGAACAGCACCAGCAACGCAGACAAAGCCCACAACCAGAACGACCCGCCACCCAAAAAGAGAAAGGTCAGCGTGGAGACGGCAAATGCACCCAACCCGATACTGATCAGGCGGTATTCATGCCGGATGAACCGCACCATATTTTCACGCTTCACCTTCAACAGCATTTGCGAGATGTCGCCCAGATCGCGGAAATAGACAAAGCCAATGCCAAGCGACACCACTATGCCAAGTGCGAAGATTATGTTTCCAGCCATCGCCTTACCTGCTGTCAGTTGAAAAGGCCGCCCGCGGAAATACTGCGGGCAGTCTAAGCTTATTGTTGTGACGATTGGCGTTTGACCAGGAACGCTTCAACCGCTTGCTGTGTCTCGGGGCGGATGTTGTCGATGCCCTCGTACGGAACACCCGTGGCCGGAGGAATATCCGGGAATTTTTCCTTTCGCGCATTGTGGCGCCCGAGAATCCGAACGAACTCCTGTCCACCCCAGGCACCAACTTCGGTCGACACCGAATACTCCTCACGCGTGTCGCGATATAGGTCGAAAAACTTGGCAACAATCGGGCTTTCACCGGGTCCCGGCAGCTTGAGCTTGAGCTGATCTTTGACGATAGCTTCGGGCTTGGCGACCGAATAGATGATCACGTGATCCCGGCGTGCTTTGGATTCATCGGCAAAAAGAAGTGCGGCTGATTGGTCCACACCATCGACAAGCCGGTCGCGAGGGATGAACTCTTCCGCACCAGCAAACCGCGCAAACGTTGTGTACATGTCAGAGACATGAACAATGCTGTTCAACAATGCGTCTTCTTCAATCATTCCCGGCCAGCGAATAAAGGCATCAACACGAACACCACCTTCTGTCGTGTCAGCTTTTCCACCGCGGAAGATCATTGGGGTGAACCCTGATTGCGGAGAATACTTGGTGAAATGGCCATTGTCGCCCATTACGACAATGATGGTGTTCTCGGTTAGCCCAAGCTCGTCCACTTTGGCGAATAGGTCACCAAGCCATTGATCCAGCAACTGCATTTTGTCGACATACAGCCCGCCGTTGGCGCTTTCGGGTCCGTCACGACCAGCACGCGTGTTATCCAGGGGAATCATTGGCCAATATTGGAGAAAGAAAGGCTCTTCATCGCCGGCCAAACGCTCAAGTTCAGACAGGGTTTTGTCCTGAAAGGCTTGGTTCATCTCGTCGTATTTGGCGGCATTCCAACGTTCACCTGTTTCCATGCGGATTTCGCGGATCGGACCGCCGGCCTCGCCTTCGATTACTGTCATCATCGCGGATGCATCAGGTCTGAACCAATTGTCCAAAGTGTATTTGTCGTCATAATCGCGGATCGCGACAGATACCTGTTCCTTTATGGCATCATCGTTGAAAATGGTCAGTTGTCCTTGCTGGTGTACGGCCATTTGGGCGTAGTCAAAGCCTTGGTTCATGGCCCAGCTTTCTGCGATGTCCCCCATGTGCCATTTTCCCACATGGCTTGTGGCATAGCCCGCCTGTTTCAAAACTTCCGGTAGGGTGACCTCATCGCCGGGCAAGCCAAACCCTGCTATATCTACGGCGGTGTCGCCCATCCCCATCCTTACCGGCAAACGCCCAGTCATCTGTGCCACACGGGTCGGCGTGCATGATGGCTCGGTGTACATACGCACCATTCGCATGGCTTGATCCGAGAAATCGTTGATGTTTGGCGTCTCATAGCCCCGCACAGCGTTCAATTCGGGGATGCCCATGTCGCCAAAGCCCAAATCATCGATCAACACGCTGATGATGTTCGGAGGATTGCCACCGTTGCCGTCCCTAAACGCGGCCAATGCTTCGTTTACAGCAGCATCATCCTGTGCCCATTGGTCGGCGTGCTGGGCTTGCAGAACGTAAAATTCGGCGTCGTGCTGAATGGGGTTTTCCTGCGCCAATGCCGATGTGGCCACAAGACCTGATGATAAGGTGATTAACCATCCCAGTTTCATTCCGTACTCCCCTTGTATGCAAGATGTTCTCTTGGCCTATGACTGCCGAGGCATTCTCACATTGAAACATTATGATGTTTATTTCTAAAATTCTACGGTTTACCTCATTGCCAGCTCATGAAGGTTTCGCGCGCCAGTTCCGATTCTGGGCGCAGGTTTTCGATCCCTTCATAGGGCAGGCCAGTGCCAATCTCGGAATGCGGGTATTTGGCGATCATTTTCTGATGGCGTTTGACCATGTCCTGAAACGAGGCCCCGGCCCAAAGGGAATACCCCACCAGCGGGTGTTGTTCGCGCGGGTCGCGATAGATGTTGTAGGTCGGTGCGCCAGCGCCGGGTTGTCCGGGGGCAGGCAGGTGCATCTTGAACTCTTGCTTGACCACAGACCGGAGGACCGGCCCCTCGTAAACATAGACATAATCGCGCCGTCCGTGGCCTTCGCCGTTCAGCAAAAGGGCGGTTTGGTCGATGCCGTCAATTACGCGGTCGCGCGGGATATAGTCCGTCGCTCCCGCGATCCGGGCCATGGTGGTGTATATATCAGAGACGTGAAAGATATCGCCTGCTGCACTGTTGGCTTCGATGACGTTGGGCCAGCGGATGAAGGCATCGGTGCGTACGCCGCCCTCAAGATGCTGGGTCTTGCCGCCGCGATAGATCAGTTGGTTCAGGCCTGAGGTGCCCTCGTAGTGATACATCAGGCCATTGTCGGCCATCAGGACGACGATCGTGTTGTCGGCTTCACCAGTCTGTTCCAGCGCGTCCAACAGATCACCGATCCAACCATCCAGTAGCTGCAGCTTGTCCGCGTGAAAGCCCCCGTTACGTGAAATCGCCTGATCGGGATAGACGAAATTCAGCGGGTAAAGCGGCCAGTATTGCACGAAGAATGGCGCATCTTCAGCCGCAACGCGCTGGAGTTGCTCCAGAACTTGTTGCTGATACCGCAGGTTCATGTCTTCGTATTTGGCCTGCGTCCAAACCTCGCCCGCCGCCATGTCGACTTCGCGGGCCACGCCCCCCGCCTCGGCCTCGACACCTGTGACCAGACCGTAGGGTTTGAACCGCGCGTCCAGAAGGAACTGATTGTTCTGTCCTTCGGGTACATAGCCGAGCATGGCATTGGACCGCATCGCCTCGGGGGTCATGAGGCTCAGCTGTACTTGTTGGTGCAGGGGGAATGCAGCCCAGTCGAACCCCTGATTGTGGGGGTAGGATTGTTCGATATCGCCCTGATGCCATTTGCCGACATGGGCGGTGTTATAGCCCGCTTGTTTCAGGATTTCAGGGAGAGTGACTTCTGAGGCCGGAAGACCCTCGCCCACCAGCGCCACCTTGACCTCTTCCACCCCGGCTCGCACCGGATGGCGGCCCGTCAGCATTGCCGTGCGTGTGGGTGTGCAGGAGGGTTCTGTATACATTCGCATCAGCGACAGACCCTCGGTTGCCAGCTGGTTGATGTTCGGTGTCTCGATCCCCATGACGTAGTTCATCTTGCGGTCGCCCATCTGACCAAAGCTCACGTCATCAATCAGGATGTAAAGGAAATTGGGTGGTTGGCCGCCATTCGCATCGCGGATTTCGGCAAGCTTGGCGTCAATTTCAACATCCTGTGCGTCCCAGGCAGTGCCGAACTGCGCGCGCAGGTATTCGAACTCACCATCGTGAATGATCGGGGTGTCCTGAGCAATGGCCGGGCTGGCGGTCAGGATCAGCAGGGGCAGAAGGGTACAGAGTTTCATGGTCAACCTTTCACTCATTTGTGCGGTCAGGGGCGTGCAGCCGTTTTTCAATACTGCTTCGCAGGTCCGAGACACTTTCGGCCAGATCCGCGAGGTAACGGGTTTGCGTTCCACCTGCGGATCGCGGGGCAAGCGCCAACTCGCGGAGTACCTCGTGGTAATCGGCGCAGATTTGGTCAAACTCCTTGTCTCGCGCGCGCAAAGCCTGCAATTGATGTGCCGCGCCGGGAAACTGTGCTGCAAAGAAGTCATCATCTGTCATTGTAACGGCATCCGCTGGATTCGCCATTTAAACATGCCTGTCCAAGAATATGTCTTGAACGTATTAAACCGCATGCTACCGTAGCAGCATGCCGCCAAGTCCTTACCTTGAAAGGATAGTTCTTGACTGCCGCAACCGACGATACCACGCAGAGGGATGCAGGATCGTTCCCAAAGGAACAGATCCAGTCGGCGCTTGATCGGGTTCTTGCGTCCAAGGATTTCAAGGGTTCGGCGCGGATGCAGTCCTTTCTGACCTATGTCGTGACCGAGGCGCTTGCCGGACGCACGGATGAAATCCGCGCCAAGACGATTGCCATGGACGTCTATGGTTACAGCACCGATGACCTGTCCCGACGCGAAGGGGTCGTGCGTGTCGACGCGGGTCGCGTTCGGCGCAAACTTAAGGCGTATTACGGGGGGCAAGGCGCGTCGGACCCGGTGGTCATCACCTTGCCCGTCGGCAGCTACGCGCCAGAGTTTCGGTCGGGTGCGGCCGAGGTTGGAGGTAAGCGCAACCTGCCGCTGGTCGGAGCGGTAACCGGAGCGGTTCTGCTGGGCCTTGGCGGTTATGTGGCAACCACGCATCTGAGCGGCCGCAATGCGCCACCGACCACCGGCGATCAATCCACGATCTACGATGTTTCTCCGACCCGGGTCGAGGCGATGAACCTGTGTAGCGCTGGTCAGGACTTGATTTTTCCGGTTGTGGATTTACAACGGCTCCGCCCGGCTCTGATGGTGTTTGAAACGGCTATACAGCGGGACCCGCTGTATTACTGCGGCTATGCAGGGGCTGCGCAGGTGGAAACCATGCTTGCCATTTTGCAGTTCTACGATCCTGTCGCAGAGGAGTTGCTTGGCGCCGCCGATAAGAACAGCGCCCATGCACTTGAACTGGCCCCGGATGCGCCCTGGGCTTTGTCGGCCAGAGCATGGTCTGAGTTCGCTGCCGGCAATTTCGATCAGGCCGTCAGTCTGACTCACAGGGCAACCAAGCTGGCCCCCAATGATCCACATATTGCGGAATTTGACGCCCTGATATCGCTTTATACTTCTGACTTTGAACGCGTACTTTCACAGGCACAGCATTATCAGGCGCTGGCTGAAGATGGTGGTGGGTCGGTGGCCGGAAACGCGCTGGGTGCGGCGCAGTTTCACACCGGCGACTATGCGGGCTCAATCCGAACCTATGAGACTACGATCGCGCGCGGCGGCCCATTCGGGCCAATTTCAACTGCCTATCTGATGGCCGCGCATTGGAAAAACGGTGATCGGGGTGAGGCACGCAGACTAGCCGAATTATACGCCAGGACCTGGCCAAACTTTCCGTTGGGGGCGTTGAAAACCAGGGTATTTGCCGATCCAGGTCCTGTACGGGATTTGACTTCGGCAATGCGCGCCGCCGGGTGGGGTAGTGCAGACCCCACAACCGCCGAGTAAAACCTGACGGTTGTGGGGGGGTCAGGGCCGCTTAGGCGGCGACTTGCTCCATCGGCAGTTTGCGGGGATAGGGATCGCCTTGCTTGTACGATCCTGCCGCGGTGAACAGCACATCGGTGGACGAGTTCAGACCGGTTTCCGCCGAGTCCTGAAGAACACCGATAATGAACCCGATGCTGACCACCTGCATGGCCGTTGCGTTGTCGATACCGAACAGGCTGGCGGCCATTGGGATCAGCAACAGGGACCCGCCCGCGACGCCCGACGCGCCGGTGGCTGCAACCGAAGCGATAATGCTTAGGAACAGAGCCGAGAAGAAATCGACCTGAATTCCCATGGTGTGCACGGTCGCCAGTGTCATCACCGTGATGGTGATGGCGGCACCGGCCATGTTAATTGTGGCGCCGATGGGGATGGTGACCGAATAGGTCTCTTCATCCAGATTCATGCGGCGGCACAGCTCCATGTTGACCGGAATATTGGCGGCCGAGCTGCGCATGAAGAACGCGGTGATCCCGGATTCCTTCAAGCAGGTGAAGACCAGCGGATAGGGGTTCTTACGAATGCGCAGGAACACGATTAGCGGGTTCACAACCAGCGCCATAAACGCCATGCAGCCAATCAGCAGCAACAGCAGCTGGCCGTAGCTGGCAACCGTTTCAAAGCCGGTTTCAGCAATGGTCGAGGCCACGATGCCAAAGATACCAATGGGTGCAACCCGGATGATGGCAGCCACGATCTTGGTGATCGCGCCATCCAGATCAGACATCAGGGTCTTGGTCGAGTCGCTGGCGTGGCGGAAAACCAGCCCAAGGCCGATGGCCCAGGCGAGAATGCCGATATAGTTGGCCTGCGCCAGCGCGTTCACCGGATTGTCCACGATCTTCAGCAGGATGTTCTTGACCACCTCTGCCAGCCCGTCCGGGGCGTCCAAAAGCTCGGGCGTGCCAGTCAGGTGCAAAGAGACGGGGAACAGGAAACTGGCGCCCACTGCAACCAGTGCAGCGGCAAACGTGCCGAGAATGTATAACATCACCACCGGCCCCATGCGGGCCTGGCTGTCTTTCTTGTGGTTGGTGATTGCGGCGCAGACAAGGATCAGCACCAGAACGGGGGCGACGGCTTTTAGCGCGTCGACAAAGAAATCACCCAGCAGACCGACGGCTGAACCAGCAGCGGGCCAGAGGGTGGCGAGAAGGGCACCGGCTACCAGACCGATGATGATTTGCGTAACCAGGCTACCGCGTAGAATAAAATTCATCGGGACCATCCAGTTTGATTGGGGGCCTGACAGGGGTATTGTCGCTGTTCAAGCACGGTTAATTTATAAGATTGCGGCTATATGGGTCTTTTGGATCCAATTTAAACATCTGGACTTAAGAAATAGGTCCAGATTGAAAATTTCCTTATTGAGCCGCCGTCTCGCACGGCCTGACTGTGGGTGTTTCCGTGGACACGCGCTGCAGGCTCCAGGTGCAGGTTTGAACAGTTAGACCTGGCAGGTTTGGCACCTGATCCGAAGCCCAAACACTGGTCACCGAAAAACTGAATGGCGTGTTTGCAGCAGCGGGAAAAAACCGCGCAAGTTCTTTCGACGGGAAAGTGCCGCCGCAGGCTTCGAAATAGCCGCTGACCAAGGTGCCCTCGGGGTTCAGAACAACTGATCCGGTATAAAGCGAGTATTCAGCCCCAAGCTCTTGTTTGTCCGTGTATCGCAGGTCGATGGATATGCGGTCTCCGTCCTGAACGATCCCGGCGCTCATGGGGTCGGACCAGCTTGAGGGCACGCCACCCGTGGTGCTGTCACAGGCATAGCGCCCTTCGTATTGGCCGGTCAGTGAAAAGCCTTCTGCATATGCTGCACAAGGGATGGCCGCAAAAATGGCAAAGGCTGTTTTTCTTAAAATGCGGTTCGAGGTCACAATAGCTCTCCTCTCCGATGCGGACAGGGATTGCGACGTCACAAAATATCCGAGTGCCTATCAATCACCTGGCCAAAATGATGCTGCCACAGGTCCACGCCCAGTTTACCGCTGCGATCAAGCGAAGACCCAACAACCGTATCGGCAATTATGGTCGGTTGCAGGCCCGCGTCAAATAGGGCGAACCCTGCGGCAAGAACGCAGGTGTCGGCCTGGATGCCACAGACCAGCACACGGTCGACTTTCCAGCTTTGAAATTGTGCGATGACTTCCAGGGGCGGACTGTAGCCGTATTTCAGGACAATATGATCTGCCTGAACAAGGCTTTCGTCGACAGAACGTGGCTTCCACCCAATTTGCCGAAAAAAAGGAACTTTGTCCTCGTCATGGCGTTCAACGGTAGCGACCGAGGGGAATTTGGTCGCCAACAGACGGCTGCGTTCGACCAGCCAATCAGGCGGGTCAAAGCTGGGTTGGACGTCGACAACCAATACGGCCTGTTTCAATCAATGCCTCCGATGCTGGCTAAACCGCTTGATGAACCTCGATGACATTGCCCTCGGGGTCGTAGAAGAACAGTTGGTGCCACTCTTTCGCGAATGCGGTGCCATAGTCCGAATACGGAATGCCGTTGTCGTCGAGCAGCTTTTTGAACGCCTCGATATCATCGGTGCGAAACGCGATGTGGCCGCGTTCGACAGGGTTGATAGTCTCACCATGTTTGAACGCGACGTCGAGGTTCTTTTCGGCCAGATGCATCTGCATGGCCCCGTCGGTGGCAAAGCGGATCTTGCCGCTATAGCCCTTGTCGTCGGTCTCATCGGGCCGAGGGAAATTCTCGATCGGGATATCGGCCAACCCCAGAACCTGAGTGTAGAAACGGTGCAACCGCTCAACATCGTCCGAGACAAAGTTGATGTGATGGAATTCAAGTTTCATGAAGGCCCGGCCTTTTAATTGGTGGTTGGCGTCAGAAAATCCCAAGAACCAGCGACAGGCAAGCCCTGTATCAAAGGGATTGATATAGCAGGGAAATGCGTACGCCGTGACAGTCAGAAAACCGTTGCACCGTTTGGGGGATGCAGGGATAGTGAAGGGATCACAAACTACCGGGGATCCTTTATGAACCCTACCAAGCTGTTTGTTTGCGCATTGATCCCCCTGTTTCTGCCGGGCCCGGCAGCGGCCCAGTCCGACGCGCCGCCGCCAAGTGTGACCGTCGCGCCGGTGACGTTGGAGGATTTGCAGAAAAAGGCCCAGTTTGTTGGCCGGGTCGTGGCGGATCAAAGCGTCGATCTGCAGGCCCGTGTCGAAGGGTTTCTGGAAGAAGTCAATTTTATCGAAGGCGGGACAGTCGCCAAAGGGGATGTTCTTTTTCGCATCGAAAAGAAGAAATACGCGGCCAGTGTGGACAGCGCACAGGCGGCGCTGAAAAGCGCGCTGGCCAGCGCGCAGACCGACAAGGCGGCGCTGGATCGTCAGCAGGCTCTGTTCGACAAGGGAGATGTCCCACAGGCTGTTTTGGACACGGCATTGGCAACCTATGCCGCAGGGCAGGCTGCGGTGGATGAGGCGAGGGCCGATCTGAAAATCGCGCAGATTGATTTGGATTACACGGAAATCCTCAGTCCCATTGATGGGCGCATCGGGTTGTCAGCGGTGGATGCGGGCAATTTGGTAAGCTCCGATACCGGAGTTTTGGCAACGGTTAACAGCGTTGATCCGATGCTGGTGAGTTTTTACATCAGCGAGCCGGTCTTGCTGCAAGAACGCCGCAAAGGGCGCATCACGCCGGGCAACATCAAACTGACCACAAACATCAAACTGGCGGATGGGGAAACCTATGCCTCCACGGGCAAAGTCATATTCGTGGGCGACAGCGTCAGCCAGAACACCGACACGATTGAGCTACGTGCCAGTTTCGCCAACCCTGACGGCGTGCTGATCCCCGGTCAATTCGTGACCGTGGGTTTGGCCGGTTCAGAGGAGCCCAAAGTGCTGACCGTTCCGCGCAACGCTGTGCAGTTCGACAAGCAGGGTTTTTTCGTGTTTTCGGTCGACGGTGACGGCAAAACCCACCGGCAGAATATCGAGATCGGCACTCAGACCGCGACCCGCACTCAGGTGGTATCTGGGCTGAGCGAAGGCGACCGTGTGGTGGTGCAGGGACTTCAGAAGATACATGACGGGCTGGTCGTGAAAGCAGTAGACAGTCAGGGTTAGGGGCCGGTTTGATCGCACGCTACTTCATCGACAGGCCGCATTTTGCAGCCGTGATTGCGATCCTGATGGTTCTGTTCGGCGCGGTCTGTGTACGCCTGATCCCGATTACCGAATACCCGCATATCACGCCGCCGCAGATCTATGTGGATACGTCTTACCCGGGGGCGGACGCGCAGGTCATTCTTGAATCCGTCGCCACCCCCATCGAAGAGCGTGTGAACGGCATTCCGGGCATGTTATCGCTGTCGTCCAAAAGCTCGAATGACGGCACCTATATGCTGAACGTGTCCTTTGAGCTAGGCACTGACCCCGACGTGGCGGCTGTTGAGGTGCAAAACCGCGTGGCGCTGGCCAGTTCCGAACTGCCCTCGGCCGCATTGCAGCAAGGGGTCGAGGTTACCAAGCGGTCAGGCAATATGATTGTGGTGATCAACCTGACCTCGCCCGATGGATCGCGGGATGAGCTGTTTCTCAGCAATTTCGGTGCTGATTTCCTGCACGACCCGTTGCAGCGATTGCCGGGGGTAGGGACGGTGTCGCAATTCGGTCAGCTGGAATACAGCATGCGGGTCTGGATCAATCCGGTACGTATGGCCGCGTTGAATATCACCGCGTCCGAGGTTGCCGACGCCATCGAGGATCAGAACGTCATCGCCGCCGCCGGACAAGTCGGGGCTCCGCCATTTGCCGAGGGACGAACCGATTTCCAGTTTAAGCTGCGGGCTGAGGGGCTGCTGCGCGATGCCGAGGAATTTGGGCGGATCATTGTCGCCTCGAACCCCGACGGGTCAGTCACGCGGCTTGAGGACATTGCTCGAATCGAGCTGGGCGCGGCCACCTATTCCGGGTCGACCAAGCTGAACGGCAAGGACTCGGCCACAATCGCCGTCTATCAAGAAAGCGCCGCCAACGCGCTTGAGATTTCAGACTCACTGCGCGCCTTGATGAAGGATCTGTCGGCGAAATTTCCCAAGGGCGTGTCGTATGAGATCACCTATGACGTTACTGACGCGGTGCGTGTTTCGATCCGCGATATCATGACGACGCTGGCCCTGACGGCGGGGCTGGTGATTGCGGTGACCTTTCTGTTTCTGGCCAGCCTGCGTGCAACCATCGTACCGGCAATCGCCATCCCGGTGTCGCTGCTGGGTGCTGTGGCGCTGATTTATGCCATCGGGTTCAGCGCCAATATGATCACGCTGTTCGCTTTGGTTCTGGCCATTACCCTGGTGGTGGATGACGCGATCATCATCATCGAGAATGCCGAACGTATCCTGCGGGATGAGGGGCTGGACCCGCGTGCGGCGACCCTGAAGGCGATGTCTCAGGTCAACCGGCCGATCGTGGCGACGACCTTTGTTCTGGCGGCCGTGTTCGTGCCGGTGTGCTTCTTTCCCGGCGTGACGGGGACGATCTATTTCCAGTTCGCGCTGACGATCATCTTTGCCTTTGTCCTGTCTGCGGTGAACGCCCTGACGTTGGCACCGGTCTTGTGCGCGATGATGCTGAAAACTGACAGCAAGCCCATCGGTCCGCTGGCGATTGTTCCGGCAGTAATTATCTGGCTACGGCGCCAATACCTGCGCCTTGTGGCGCTGATGCTGCGCTATATGGCGGTGTCGCTGCTGGTATTTGCCGGGGCCGTCGGCGTGACGGTGTATCTGTTCAAAACCGTACCAACCGGCCTGATACCGCAGGAAGACAACGGTGTACTAATGGCCTCGATGGAGCTGCCGGACGGAGCCTCGCTGCAGCGTACGCAGGCCTTCATGGCGCAGGTGGGTAAGCTGATCGAACAGACGCCAGGGGTTGCAGCGGTCACAACGGTCTCGGGTCATTCCATGCTGGCCGGGGGGCGTTCGAATGTGGGCATGGCCATTGTTACGCTCACCCCATGGGATCAACGCACCAGTCCGGATTTGCAGTGGTACGCCATCATGCATGGGCTTGAACGACAGCTGGCGACATTGTCAGAGGGGGTCTCATACGTGTTTCCCTTTCCAACCATTCACGGGTTGGGCTCGACAGGGGGTATCTCGGTCCAACTGCTGGATCTGGGCAAAGGCGACGGGGCACAATTGGATGCGGTAATGAACGGCTTTGTAACCGCCCTGAACGCCGCGCCCGAGTTTTCGCGTGCACATGGCGATTTCTCGGCCCAAAGCCCGCAATACAAGCTGTCCATCGACCGAGACCGTGCCGAGACGCTGGGCGTCAGCGTGGCGGATATCTTTACCGCGTTGCAGGCCAATCTTAGCTCGTACTTCGTGGACAACTTCATACTGGACGAGCGCGTCTATTGGGTGGTGATTTCAGCCGATGCCGAATTCCGTCAGACGCTGGATGACGTGGATAACATCTATGTCAAAAACAGCGCCGGAGACTCGCTGCCCGTGCGCAATTTCGTCAGCAGCGAACCGGTCCTCGCACCGGACACGATCCCGCGCTACAACCTGTTCACGGCCGCCTCGGTCAGTGCGCAATTGGCCGAAGGGGTCAGTTCGGGCGACGGAATCATCGCGATGCAAGCGATTGCCGACAAGACGCTGCCTGATGGGTTTCGGATCGACTGGTCGGGTGTCACCCAGCAAGAGGTGAAGGCACAGGGGCTTGTGCCCTTCATCATGCTGTCGGCGCTGGTCTTGGCTTATCTGTTTCTTGTGGTGCTGTATGAAAGCTGGATTCTGCCGCTGTCGATCATCACGTCGGCGGTCTTTGCCCTGTTGGGCGCGTTGATCCCATTGGCGGTATTACCGTTCCTGACCAGCAATATCTTTGCGCAGGTGGGGATGGTGCTGCTAATCGGGTTGGCCGCGAAAAAGGCGATCATGGTGGTCGAATTTGCCAATCAGCAACGTGAAAGCGGGGCCAGCATTAAAGACGCGGCCCTAAAGGCGGCTGAAATCCGGTTCCGGCCGGTGACGATGACGGGCCTGTGTTTCAT
The DNA here is from genome assembly GCF_056538905.1 of Ruegeria sp. BE10. Taxonomy (NCBI): domain Bacteria; kingdom Pseudomonadati; phylum Pseudomonadota; class Alphaproteobacteria; order Rhodobacterales; family Roseobacteraceae; genus Ruegeria; species Ruegeria sp. BE10. Next base: position 6,683 of record NZ_JBQFTX010000009.1, on the reverse strand, counting down.
CGTGGGGGTTATGCCTCTGGTTCTGTCCAGCGGGGCAGGGGCGGCGGCGCGGGTCTCGGTGGGGTATCCGGTACTGTTTGGCATGATCCTGGACAGCACGCTGGGTCTGCTTATGATCCCGGTGCTGTATGCGGCATTTCAGACCGTTCGGGAATGGCTGTCTGGGTTGCGAACTGCCAACGAGTAGTTCCCGCAAGACCTGAAAATTGTTGCAGTCTTCCGGGGTTTCTCGGATGCTGAACGGCACGGAAACCGAGGTGGGCCCACGCAAAATGTCGCTGCAAGACCCCTTTACGGATCTTAAAATCGAACGGCAGGACAGCGGGTTTTACAAGGGCTACAACCTGCCGATTGCGCTGGTCAGCAAGATCGCTGTCTCGTTGCTGGTGCTATGGGCGTTGGTCTGGCCGCTGAATGCGAATGAAACGCTGAGGTCGTGGAAATCCGGGCTGCTGAGCGAGTTCAACGTCTTCTACAACCTCTCGGTCGCGTTGTTTGCCTTCTTTCTGTTTGTGGTTGCTCTCCTTCCTGCCACCGGGCGTATGCGGTTGGGGGGTGATGATGAGCGGCCCGAATTCACCAACTTCTCATGGTTTTCGATGATGTTCGGGGCCGGGCTGGGCGTTGGGTTGATGGTGTATGCTACGGCCGAACCACTAGGCCTGTGGGAATCAAATCCGCTGACCATGTCTGGTGAAGTCGCCCCGAAAAGCGCCGAGGCGATTCAGGGTGCCTATCGCTATACCTTTCTGCATACAGGGTTCCACGCTTGGGCAATCTACGTGGTGACAGGGTTGAGCCTGGCCTATTACGCCTATACTCGCGACATGCCTCTGACGATCAGAACGGCGCTGACGCCGCTGTTGGGCGAGTATTCCAACGGGGTTGCGGGCCACGTGATCGACATTTTGGGCGTGGTGGCGACCATCCTCGGGGTGGCGGTGACCATCGGCTATGGGGTGTCGCAGCTTGTCGACGGAGCCTTTCTGATCACCAGTGCGCAGTGGTTGATGGAAGGGGTCATGAAACCCTCGACCGCCGGTTTGATTGCGGCACTGACGTTGGTCATGATGATGTCGACCCTTTCGGCGGTGTCCGGCGTGGGGCGAGGGGTGAAATACCTTTCGAACCTTAATCTGATCCTGTCACTGATTCTTCTGGCGGTGTTCGTTTTCTTTGGCTCGTTTTCTTTTGCGATCAGGATCTATGGGCAGGCATTGGTGGACTATATCGTCAATTTTTTACCGCTCAGCCTGCAGGCCCATTCCCCGATGTCCCAATCCGAGTATGCCGCAGCCCTGCCACCTGATGCCGCCCCCTTCGTGGCCGAGCTGTTTCCCGGCGCAACTTATGCCTGGGACACGCGTGACAGCTTTTTGGCAGGGTTAAGCGGGGACGTGGCCGACCTGCCTGACACGACAAAGCAGGCCGCCTATGAAGCAGGTACACCGGGGCGGCTGTTCGGCTGGCAATCGGGCTGGACGACCTTCTATTGGGCGTGGTGGATTGCCTTTTCCCCTTTTGTCGGTCTGTTTCTGGCCCGCATCTCGCGTGGGCGCACAGTGCGCGAATTCATCCTTGGTGCAGTGGTTGCACCGTCTTTGGTTTGTTTTGCCTGGATGACCATTCTGGGCGGCTCGGCCATTGATCTGGAACTGAACGGAGACGCCGATGGCGCCATTCTCGCGGCCTCGACCACGGCGACGCTGTTTGTGACGCTCAGCGAGATGATCTCGGGACATCTGCTGGTAATCATCAGTTTTATGTGCGTGGTGCTGACCATGACCTTTCTGGTCACGTCAGCGGATTCCGGCATTCTGGTGATGAACACGATTATGTCCGGCGGGGCCGAGAAAACCGGGGTCATGCACCGTGTTTTGTGGGGCGGGTTGCTGACGCTGGTGATTGGAACGCTGCTGATGGCCGGGGGCGGCGGGCTTGAGGCATTGACCAATTCGATGATCATTGGTGCGCTGCCTTTTAGCGTGGTCTTGTTGCTGATGTGTGTCTCGCTTGCCAAGGCGATGATCAATGATCTGCGGCGTGCGCGCCACGAAGAAAACGAGACTGAAACCTAATCTTATCTGAGCGTGACCTTCAGGGGCGCATCAGATTGGATCGACTAGCACCGTCGAGAACACTGACTGATCCTGGGAATGATCTGCGCCTATTTGGTCGAGAAACAGATCGAAAAAGCAGCGCCGTCATGTGTCGGTAGTAACGAGATATCCGCACCGTGTGCCCGCAGTGTATTGCGCACGATGGACAGCCCCATACCAGTCCCGCCCTGATCGCGTTTAGTGGTAAAGAACGGATCAAATACCCGCGCTTTATTGCCGGAGGAAATTCCTGGCCCATCATCGCCAAGCCGCAGGATCACTTCGGTATCGTCTTCTGTTGCCGACAGGGTCACAACCTGCGCGCCATGTTCTTGCGCGTTGCCGAGCAATTGGCGCAACACGACCAGCAAGCCATTGGAACCAATCGGGATAATTAGATCGCCGCCGTCAAAACGCATTTCGAGAGTGGGAAAATCGCGGCACAATGCGTCTTGCACCGCGTTCAGACAGGTCACCCCCTCATGACGCGACTCGCGCGCGCGGGCTACCTGACGCATGGCGTCGATCTGCTGTTCCATCTGCACGCCCGCGCCGGCAATCTGGTCCACCAGCCTCAGGTTTTCAGCCGATAGCGTGTCATCATCGCGCAGTAATTCCGTCGCTACCCTAAGTGTTGCAACAGGCGTCTTCAACTCATGCGTGACATGGTCCGAGAAACTGCGGATAGTGGTTTCACGGTTGCGCAGGGTTTCGGCCATGTCGATGACGCGCTGGGCGGTGGTGCCAAGCTCCTGAGTGCCAAAACGTGAGGGCGGTGAGAGGGGATCGGCGGGGTGCCGAACAACCTGCGTGGCAAAACGTTCCAGCGCAAAGATCGGTCGCAGCAATAGCCGCACCAACAACCAGCCTAGAACAGCCGTGGCCGCCGTGATGATCACCGCCAGCAAAACGGCGGCATTGCGATAGCCCAGTTCCGGTCCCAGATACCGAAACGCAACCAGCCCGGTCAGGGACAACAGCAATGTGCCGCATAGGGCGCCGCCCAGCACGAAGGCAAGGCTGGGGCGCCACTTGCGCCTCATGCCGCGGTGTCCTGAATGCGGATGCCGACACCATGCACAGTTTCGATCACCCCAGTGCAACCGGCCTGCGCCAGCTTACCCCGCAAGTTGCGTAGATGGCTGTCCAGAGTACGGTCCGAGACTTGCGACAACGCCCCCCAAACCGCCTGTATCAGCTGCGCGCGGGTGTGTACCTGACTGGGACGTTCGACCAGAGTGGCCAGCAAAGTGAACTCGGTTGCGGTCAGCGATACGGCGTTTCCGTCCAACCTGCAGACATGCGCGCCTGGGTCCAGCGTGATCCGCCCATGGGTCAAGGTTGGGCTGGATCGCGACCCGGATGCACGTTTCAGGATCGCGCGCACCCGCGCCACCAGCTCACGCGGGCTGAAGGGTTTGGTGACATAGTCATCCGCGCCCATTTCCAGGCCCAGTATCCGGTCAATCTCATCATCGCGCGCGGTCAGGAACAGGATCGGAACCTCGGATCGGGCGCGGATGCGGCGGCAGACCTCGAACCCGTCCATCTCGGGCAGGCCAATATCCAGGACGATCAGATCCGGTGCTTCGCGGGCGGCGTGGGTCACGGCCATCTGGCCATCGCTGGCGGCGATCACCTGAAAGCCGGCGCGTTCCAACGCCAGACCAGCCAGATCGCGCAGGCGGGGATCATCGTCAACCAACAGGATTTTCATTGCGCCTCGCCTTTGGGGTTCGCTGTAAGATAGCCATTCACGCGTGCAGTGCGAAAGTCCCATTCGCGCCAGTTCGGATGGGTTGGGGCAGGATGCACACAGCTTTGCGCCCAGTCGGGAATGTGCATGATCGGCTGTTTGGCAATCTGGGTAGAAATTGCCTTGGAGGCCGAGTGCCCCAAGGCACACAGATAGATCCAGTCGGTCCGGGTCGCAGTATCCGAATCTGCAGCACGCGACAATGTATCCGCCGCAATCAGCGCAGCGAAATTTATGAACGCACAGATATAGAGGGTTCCCACGCTCAACATAGTGACCCGCAGCATCAACCAGACAGACGAACGCCCCCTTTGCACCTGCCAGGCCACCATGGCCAACCCAATTGCCACCAATCCCATCCAGATCAGCGCGTAGATCCGTAGGTAAGTCAGGCCAAACGCGTCGATATACAAGTCCAACCGGAACGCTGCGGACAAGGTCAGCAAAACGTTCTGTGCCAGCCATACAAGCAACAAGGGTTTCAACGCTAGGCTTTGCCCAAGAAAGGGGCGCGCTGCCAGTGCGAAGGCCCCGGCCAGCAAGGCCGTCATCAGCAGGGGGTAAGCGCCGCGATGGGCATATGTGGCGTGGCTCATACCTTCGGGCAGGGCGGCGGCGCCGAACAGGATCGAGATGTCCATGATGCTCTGCGCCGCCAGCATGAGGTTGAACAGGACCAAAGCCCTGAAAACCGATCCGGCATTCAATAGGCGTGACATGTTCCAGCTTAGGGTGGGGGCTGCCATAGGCGCATCCGGCGCGGGGGCTGTCAGGAACGGCCAGATCAACAAGGCCAGCCCGCCCCAGAACGCGATCCGGCTGATCAGCACAAACAGGTCGAAATCGACCTTAAGCACTCGGACCAAAGCATGTTCCAACACCGGATTAGCACTGATCAGCAACGCCCCAAGCACGAAGAAGCCACCCAACGGAAAGGCCCAGTTGCGGATGAATACATGAACTATTGAACGGCCGGTTTCGCCATGTGCTACCGGTTTACGGCGCCATCCCCGAACGTGCGCTGCGCATTCCTTCAGCCCGGCAGTCGGAACCCTTTTGATCAGGCGCAAGACTCCACCGGCCAGCCAGGGAAAGAGCTTGCGGTATTTGACCTCTGGTGGGATTTGCAACAACACGATCGCGCTGAGCAGCCCCGCGATCAGGAAGGTCACCGACAAAAGCTGGACATGTTCTATCAAGGGCAGGGTGGCCAGCATCAACACAACTGCGGGCGCCAGTAGTTTTGAGCGGGTGGGCTTGTTCACCCAGACGGCAGCAAAGATGCACCAAGCGAAAAGTGCCAGTGAGAGCCTGGGTTTGTGGCCCCAGAACAGTAGATCGCCCAGCAGAACAAGCAGGATCAGTGCAGTAATCCGCGGAAACCTTCGGACGCCGTCCAGAACGTTTCCCGGGGTCGCAGGCGGGGGCGTTGGGTCAACCGACGTGCCACTTTCACTGGCCAGCCACCAGCCATCATGGGCAAGTGAGCGGGGCACCCCCCGGATTATAAGTTCATTGGGCATATCAGCCTCCTGCTTGAGTTTCCTCAAGATTGCAGGGGCAGATCGCAGAACCTTTGCAGCAGTTGTGCAGAATTCGTGCAGATTGGCCCGGACTTACGGGCCCGGCAAGGGGTGTCTGGCAGGTTAGTGCAGCGCGCCGTGATCCCTAAGTTCTCCGGCAAATCGGCAGCTGCGAACGGCCTCGGGCGTGGTGGAATACTGCGCCCTGAAAGCCCGCCCCAGGGCAGAAGCTGATGAAAACCCGGTTGCTGTTGAAATCTCAAGCTGTGGCATGTCGGTATAGCGCAGCAAGCTGTAGGCGCGCTCAAGCCGCAGCTCGCGATAGGTGGTCAACAATTTGACACCGGTCTTGTTCAGAAACCGCCGCTGCAATTGACGGGTCGAGGCCCCAAGCGCCTGCGACAGGTCCGAGATTTTCAGCGGGTCTTCGACATTGTTCAGCATCTTTTCGATCACCTGCCGGACCATTGGATCAGCCCCGGACCGTTGGATCAGGCGGTTGGCCAACTGGCTTGCACAGCCGCGTTTTGGTTCGGTCAGGCCAATGTAGCCGCGTAGACTTTCGGCTAGATGTTCACCGTGGTCCAATGCTACGAATTCCGCCAGCAGGCGCAGGGCGCTCAGTTTGGTCGCGGCACTGTGTACCCGCCCATCGGGTGATTTGTGCGTGGGTTTGTGACAGTCGGCAAGCCCGATCTCCTGCGCTGCGGCCGAGAAGTTCGGATGGATAGCGGCGAGGGGCTCATCAGTCTTCGCGCTGTGCGCCAGCAGCAGAGCAGCCCCCCCGACCAGAATGGAGCGTGACGCCAGATTCAGTATCTGCGCAACGCGGGTCTTGTCCTGTCTGGCGCAGTGCCAGGGTTTGTGAATGTCGCCCCAGAAAATCGCAGTGCGACCCGCCCAATACAGGGGGTCGCCAGTAAAGGCTTCGGATGTATTCCGAATGGTGACGGCATAGGTGTGATCTTCGACAAGATCATTCAGAGCATGAAAAAACTCGGTAACCATTTCGGCCGAACCTTCGGCCTCGGGATCGTTTAGAAAAACGTCGATACTTCGCAGCCGTTCAGAGGCCGTTCGGGCCAACTGTACGTGGTTGTTGCCGAGGACATAGTGTTTCATTTCTCCTCCCCCTGCCTGATTTGGCTGCGTTGTTTTGGTCGGTGTACCCCCCGCCTTTTGGCGGGGGGTGTGATTTACTCAGCTGCGTCGAGGTATGCGTCCATTGGTGGGCATGTGCAGACGAGGTTTCGGTCGCCATATGCGTTGTCGACGCGGTTGACGGGGGACCAGTATTTGTCGACG
>NZ_JBQFTX010000008.1:0-216319 GCF_056538905.1 Ruegeria sp. BE10 | reverse complement strand
TCTCCGCCGTCTCCAGCGTCCCAACACCGCCTCAGCAGCGCCGGTGAAGGGGGTTCTAAGGTTTACCCAAACAACCCGCAAGTGGAAAATTCGACAAACTCGCAAAAAACCGCAGATTTAAATTTTACCCATATAAATCATAAGCTTAAATAATGTCACACTCCACGAAACCCGCAACACGCAGCGCATCCCACCTCGAATCTCAGCTTTTGAACAGGCTTACCCATAGACTCAGCGCCGAGTCAGATGGAATCGGCCTGACGCGACCGAGTCAGCACACCGGATATAGGCAAACGCAGTAGCAACAGGCCGACGATTGCAGACAGATAGACCAGCGGTTCAATCTGGAAGCCCTTGGCCAACATGACATAGTGCAGCCCACCCAGAATCGCCGCAGGAAACACCAGGCGCTGCAAGCTGCGCCATCGCGGACCCAATTTCCGCACCGACAGATTGTTCGACGTCACCGCCAACGGCAGCATCAAGACAAAAGCGGCCATGCCGACCGTTATATAAGGGCGCTTAACGATATCCGCCCAAATCTGGCTGGGCACCTGCACATCCAACACAAGCCACACCAACAGATGCAGCGTGACATACGCAAAGGTCAGAACCCCAAGGGCGCGGCGGAACTTCAGCAGGTTCAGGCCAAGGAAACGCCGCAGAGGAGAAATCGCCAGCACACCAATCAGAAGCTGTAACGCCAACTCTCCGTAACGATGCTCCAACGCCTCTATCGGGTTTACGCCCAATCCGCCTGTCAGCCCCTGGTAAAACAACCAGGGCGCTGGAAGCGCCCCAATCAAGTAGACCGCCCAAGCGGGAATACGGCGTAATATATGATTCACCTGCTGCATAGACTTAATAGTATTGCGAAAGATCCATGCCTTCGTACAGCCCGGCGACCTCGTTCTCATAGCCGTTGAACATCAGGGTTGGGATACGCTTGGCAAAGAGACCGCCGCCGATTTCACGTTCCGAGGCTTGCGACCAGCGCGGATGGTTCACGTTCGGGTTCACGTTACTATAGAAGCCATACTCACGTGGCGCCGACATGTTCCAGCTGGTGGGTGGCTCTTCTTCTGTCAGAGTGATCCGCACGATCGACTTGATCGACTTGAAGCCGTATTTCCACGGCACCACCAAACGCAGCGGCGCACCATTCTGGTTTGGGATCGGCCGATCATAAATACCCGTCGCCATGATGGTCAGCGGATGCATCGCCTCATCCAAGCGCAGACCCTCGCGGTAAGGCCACTCCAGAATCGGGTAGCGCACGCCCGGCATCTCATCGGGGATCAAGGCGGTTTCAAAGGCCACGTATTTGGCCCCTTCCTGAACACCTGCCATGTTCAGAAGATCAGCCAGTTCGAACCCGTTCCATGGGATCACCATCGACCAGGCCTCGACACACCGGAAACGATAGATGCGTTCTTCGACCGTCATCTCGGACATGATATCCTTAAAGTCATAGTCGCCCGGATTGTCGACCAGACCGTCGATCTTAACACTCCATGGTTCGGTGGTCAGCGCACCGGCATATTTGGCAGGATCATCCTTGCCGGTCCCGAATTCATAAAAGTTGTTATAAGACGTGATCTCTTCCCAGGTGTTCGGCTCCAGCGCTTCTTGCGCTGCCGCGCCGCGCGCCATCCCCGCCAGTCCGACACCTGCCAGCCCGGCCATAACCTGACGCCGGTTCAAAAACGCCGCCCTTGGGGTGACGTCCGCATGTGTCAATGTATTGGTCCAGCGATGCGCCATGTATGTCTCCGTTGTCAAAACACCTCGGGTATGAGGTAGATCGCTGATAGCACAGTGCCAAGGTAATGAGCGTCACGATTGAGCGACGAGATTGTAACGTAGTCGCCTGTAGGCGTGGACTTCAGAACGTTCCCAACCAAGCTAAGCTTTGCAATTCAGGCCCGGAACGTGCAGGCTTTGCAATGGATCGACAGACGTAGTGCGGTGTTTTTGGGGAAACCGTCAAAGCATACCTGCATCCATTAGATCCCTTGCGCCTGCTGACATTGCGATATCAATGGTATGAACCACAGAAAAAACAAACCTATGCTCGCCCCCGCCGCAATCAGTGCCAAGGCTGCATCTTATGCCGAACAAGCCGCAATTCGGGATCTAACGCAGCCTCTTCCCGAAATGCGGGCTATGTTGCGAGAGGATTACGCAGACAGTTGTACCGCAGCCGTAGAAATGTCCGGCGTTGCACTGTCCGATGAAACAATTGGCGGTGTGCGTTGCATGGTTATCACTCCTGCCGAACCGCGCTCTGGCCGCAGGTTGGTCTATCTGTTCGGCGGCGGCTTTACCCTTGGCAGCCCGTTTGAGGATTTGCCAATCTCAGCCTGGCTGGCGGCCAAGACCGGCGCGGTCGTGATTGCACCGGACTATCCCTTGGCCCCCGAAGCGCCATACCCGGCGGCCCTTGATGCCTGCACCGCAGTCATCTCGTCTGTACTGGCCGAAACGCCTGGGGCTTGCCTGTGCGGAGAATCTGCCGGGGGAAATCTTGCATTGGCTGCAGTCCACAGAATGCGCGCAAATGGCGTTCCGTTACCAACGGCACTGGCCCTGCTTTCACCTTTTGTCGACCTGCAGAACAACGGGGACAGCGGACTGGCAGATCGCGACCCGTTTCTAAATCAGTCTGAAATCGACTTTTTCCGTGACTGTTATGTTGGCAAAGAGGTCGACCTGACAGCCCCCGACGTATCTCCGATTTACGGCCCCTTCGACGCAGACTTTCCACCCGTCTTTCTGACTTCGGGAACCCGCGATCATTTGTTGAGCGGTTGCGTGCGTCTGGATCGCCTGCTGCGACAGGCCGGCGCCGACTGCACCCTGCGTGTATGGGAGGGCATGTGGCACGTGTTCGAGTTTTACCCGGAGATACCCGAAGCCGATGCCTCGCTGACGGAAATCGCTGTTTTTCTGAATGGGCATTTTGCCAAGGTGTAAAAAAAAGACCCGCCAGTTTGGCGGGTCTTTCTGGTTTCCAATCTCAGATCAATGCACCACGGCATCGTCCGGGCGGGGTCGATCTGACGTGCCCAGCCTGTCACCGATGATCAGACCTTCGGCTCCGGTGGTCACCGGGACAGTCTCGCCGTCCTTGATCTCGCCGGCCAGCAGGGCCTCGGCCAATGGGTTCTGAAGCGCGCGCTGAATCACGCGCTTCAGCGGACGCGCACCAAAGACCGGATCATAGCCTTCGTTCGCCAGCCATTCCTTGGCGCCATCGTCCAGTGCCAGCTCGATCTTGCGGGCGGCCAGACGTTTCTGCAGGCGTGCCATCTGGATATCAACGATGCCATCCATATCGGCCCGCTTGAGCCGGTCAAAGATGATCGTTTCGTCCAGACGATTCAGGAATTCCGGCCGGAAATGCGCCCGGACCGCATCCATCACGTCGCGTTTGGCCTGCGCACTGTCCGCACCTTCGGGCAACTGGCTGAGCGCCTGAGAGCCGAGGTTCGACGTCAGAATGATCAGCGTCTGCTTGAAGTCCACGGTGCGGCCCTGACCATCGGTCAGCACACCATCGTCCAGAACCTGCAACAGCACGTTGAACACATCCGGATGCGCCTTTTCGACCTCGTCAAACAGCACGACCTGATAGGGCCTGCGTCGCACGGCTTCGGTCAGCACACCGCCTTCATCATAACCGACATAACCCGGAGGGGCACCGATCAGACGGGCGACCGCGTGTTTCTCCATGAACTCGGACATATCGATGCGTACCATCGCGTTGTCGTCGTCGAACAGGAAGTTTGCCACGGCCTTGGTCAGCTCGGTCTTACCCACGCCGGTCGGCCCGAGGAACAGGAACGAACCCAAGGGGCGGCCTTCGTCGTTCAGACCCGCACGGGCACGGCGCACAGCGTTGGCGACAGCAGTGACCGCCGCATCCTGACCGATCACACGGGAATGCAGATCGTCTTCCATCCGCAGCAGCTTCTCGCGCTCACCTTCCAGCATTTTCGAGGTCGGGATACCCGTCCAGCGTTCGACCACCGAAGCGATCTGTTCCGGACGCACCGTCTCCTCAGCCATCATGGCATTGCTTTCGGCGTTTTCGGCCTCAGTCAGCTTTTTCTCAAGCTCGGGGATGACGCCGTAAGACAGCTCACCCGCCTTGGCGAGGTTGCCTTCGCGTTTAGCGATCTCCAGATCGGCCCGCGCCTTGTCGAGCTGCTCCTTCAGATCGCGCGCACCTGCCAGCTTATCGCGTTCGGCCTGCCACTGGGCGGTCATCTCGGCGGATTTCTCCTGCAGGTCGGCCAGATCCTTTTGCAAGGTTTCCAGACGATCCTTGGAGGCTGCGTCATCCTCAAGCTTCAGCGCTTCTTCCTCGATCTGCATCTGCAGAATCTGACGATCAAGTTGATCAAGTTCTTCTGGCTTGGAGTCTACCTCCATCCGCAGACGCGACGCCGCCTCATCGACCAAATCGATGGCTTTGTCAGGCAGGAACCGGTCGGTGATATAGCGATGCGACAGGGTCGCCGCCGACACCAGTGCCGAGTCCGAGATGCGCACACCGTGGTGCAGCTCATACTTCTCTTTAATACCGCGCAGGATGCTGATCGTGTCCTCGACCGTCGGCTCCTGCACCATCACTGGCTGGAACCGTCGCGCAAGGGCCGCGTCTTTTTCGACGTATTTGCGGTACTCGTCCAGCGTGGTTGCACCGATGCAATGCAGCTCACCCCGTGCAAGCGCGGGCTTGATCAGGTTGGCGGCATCCATCGCACCGTCAGATTTACCGGCACCGACCAATGTGTGCATCTCGTCGATGAACAGGATAATCTCACCGGCGGCCTCGGTGACCTCGGTCAGAACAGCCTTGAGGCGTTCTTCGAACTCACCGCGGTACTTCGCCCCGGCGATCAGCGCGCCCATGTCCAGCGCCAGCAGTTTCTTGTCCTTCAGCGATTCCGGCACATCACCATTGATGATGCGCAGGGCCATACCTTCGGCAATCGCGGTCTTACCGACGCCGGGTTCCCCGATCAGAACCGGATTGTTCTTGGTACGACGCGACAGAACCTGCATCGAGCGACGGATTTCCTCATCCCGTCCGATGATCGGGTCGATCTTGCCCTCGGCCGCAGCCTCGGTCAGGTCGCGCGCATATTTTTTGAGCGCGTCATAACCTTCCTCCGCCGACGCGCTGTCAGCGGTGCGACCCTTGCGGATATCATTGATCGCCTCGTTCAGTTTCTGCGCGGACACAGCGCCGGCATCCAAAGCGTCCTTGGCTTTGGATTTCACCATGCACAGTGCCATCAACACGCGTTCGACCGGCACAAAGCTGTCGCCCGCTTTGGTGGCAATCTTGGCGGCCTCGTCCAATACCTTGGCGGTCTGGCCGTCCATGTAAATCTGGCTTGCGTCGCCGCTGACCTTCGGGATTTTGGCCATCGCAGCATCCAGCGCCTCGACCACACGGTTCGGCGCGCCACCTGCACGTGTGATCAGGTTGCTGGCCAGCCCCTGATCGTCATCCATCAATGCTTTCAAAATATGTGTGGGCTCCAACCTCTGGTGCCCCTCGCGCAGCGCAATCGTCTGCGCCGCCTGCACGAACCCCCGTGCCCGCTCGGTGAACTTGTTCAAGTCCATAGCATTCTCCTTTATCTCAAGCGCCCTGAATGTGATGCGCCCGCTTGGCGGCACGCGTCGGTCTGGGCCTCACATTCAATCTGGGAAATATCTTTGACGGTTCAAGAGGCTAAGCCGCAGATTCCGCACTTAACGGCGCGGTACGGAATAGACTGTATACCCTCCGGTTTTTGCGACTTGCCGTGCATTATACATGTCGACCAATGATTGCGCCGCATCGCTGCCTGAGGGGCAGGACACAAGATCAGCCGCGTCATCCAGAAAATCGACGGTAAAGGCCGTTTCGCCGGTTAACTGGCAATCATCGTCGGTCGAACGATAGCCGCGCACAAGGCGCAGGTCCTGATTGGTCGGGGATCTGATGACCGTATCTGCGGCCTCTGGCTGCAACGGCATTTGCTGACAGCCAACCAAAGACAAAACAAACCCCGCACCTGCAAACTGTTTCATGAGTCCCCCATCTTAAATGTTCTTTGTAACGGGAGGACCATAGCACACTCAGTCATGAGGATTGCGACTTCGATCAAACATCGGTCCTGCATGGACACAAGGCGCGGAACCCGTTAGGACGCAGACGTTTGCCAAAAAGGAGCTTGCCCCATGTCCGATGACCGCCTGATCGTTGCCCTTGATGTTCCAAACGCCTTGCAAGGTCTGGCCATGGCCGAGCGGCTGGGCGATGCCGTATCTTTCTACAAGATCGGACTGGGTATGCTGACCGGGGGCGGGCTGGCCCTGGCTAATGAGCTGAAACAGGATCACGGCAAGCGCATTTTTCTGGACATGAAGCTGTTCGACATCGGCAACACAGTGGAAAACGCTGTGCGCGGGTTAGCACAGTTCGATCTGGATTTCCTGACCGTGCATGGTGATCCCCATGTGGTACGCGCCGCGAAAGAGGGTGCCTCGGGCAAGGACCTTAAAATCCTCGCCGTGACCATCCTGACCTCGCTGAACCGCGACGATCTGGATGCCAGCCTGCTGAAAGAGGGCAACGTGCAGGAACTGGTGGTCGAACGTGCGGCACGCGCGCTAGAGGCCGGGGCCGATGGCGTCATCGCCAGCCCGCAAGAGGCCGCGCTGATCCGCGCCCTGCCCCAGGCCGAAGGTCGTCTGATCGTTACTCCAGGTGTCCGACCAGCAGGCGCAGCATTGGGCGATCAGAAACGTGTGGCCACCCCGGCCAGTGCAATCAGCGACGGTGCCGATCACATCGTTGTTGGCCGCCCGATCTATCAGGCACAGGACCCAAAAGCCGCAGCCCAGGCGGTTCTTGCTGAGTTAAATTCCTTGACACATCACTGACAAGTGCCACCAAATCAGCGAATTTCCGCGCAGAAACGGCTTGCAACCAGTTGACCTAACGTCACTTTCCGGCCCAACCGTGCCAAATCGCCGCTGTGCCCCAAAACACACATGAAAAATACGAGTTTCTCATGTGTGACCTCGGTCCTATCGAAATTGGCGGTTTTGCGCGATTCTAGGGGTGTGATACTCCCCGCGGACCCTCTCTTCCTGAGGTCCGTCACCTCCCCCCGCCACTTCGCGGGGGGTCTTCTTTCGGACATGACCCTGCTTTCAGTAATCGCTGGCATTTCGTGCCACAGCTGGGGCTGGTATAAGGAAACCACTAATTGAATCGCATGAAAGGCGGGAAGATTTCATGCCCGGTCTCTGCCGAGATTGCCTGACCACATTGACCGACGAACGGCGCTGCACTGCCTGCGGCAGCCCGCGGATCAAGGCGCATCCCGAGCTGTTTGATCTGTCCATCGCACATATGGATTGCGATGCCTTCTATGCTTCGGTCGAAAAGCGGGACAATCCCGAGTTGGCCGACAAGCCGGTAATCATCGGCGGCGGCAAACGCGGCGTGGTGTCGACCGCTTGTTATGTGGCGCGCATTCGCGGGGTGCGGTCGGCCATGCCGATGTTCAAAGCCTTGCAACTGTGCCCCGAGGCGGTGGTGATCAAGCCGCGCATGTCGGTCTATGCCGAAGTGTCGCGCGAGATTCGCAAGATGATGGACGAACTGACCCCGGTGGTCGAACCGCTGTCGCTGGACGAGGCGTTCATGGACCTGTCCGGCACGCAGCGCCTGCATGGCGCGCCGCCTGCCGTTATGCTGGCGCGGCTGGTTGGGCGGATGAAGGATGAGTTGGGCGTGACCGGCTCTATCGGGCTGTCGCACAACAAGTTTCTGGCCAAGGTCGCCTCGGACCTCGACAAGCCCCGCGGATTCTCGGTGATCGGAAAGGCGGAAACGGCTGAGTTCCTGTACGACAAACCCGTGCGGCTGATCTGGGGCATCGGCCCTGCCGCGCAGGAATCGCTGGATCGCGCGGGTATCCGCAGTTTTTCCGACCTGCTGCGCTGGGACCAAGAGGCGCTGACCGCACGGTTCGGATCAATGGGTTACCGGCTGTGGCATCTGGCGCGCGGGCAGGACAAGCGACGCGTCTCGGCCCATGAGCCGATGAAATCCATCAGCAACGAAACGACGTTTTTCGAAGATACCGCCAGTTTGGATATTTTGGATGGGCACATCTGGCGCCTTTCCGAAAAGGTGGCGGACAGGGCAAAGGCCAAAGGATTGGCCGGGCGTGTTGTCACCCTGAAACTCAAACGAGCCAATCACAAGATCATCACCCGGCGCATTTCCCTGCGCGATGCCACCCAGATTGCCGATCGCCTTTATCGCACGGCCCGTGGCCTTTTCGACCAGGTTGGCGATCAGGGGCCATATCGATTGCTGGGCGTTGGCTTGTCTGATTTGTGCCCCGAAGCGCAGGCCGATATATCGGGCGATTTGCTGGATCCCGGAGCAACTCAGCGATCACAGGCCGAACGCGCCACCGACGAGATTCGGCGCCGCTTTGGCAATGATGCAATTGTGAAAGGCCGCGCGCTGCGCTGAGCTTACTCGGCCGCCAGGCGGACCGGATCATCGCCAATGCTGGCGATTTCCTGAATGATGTCGCGCAGAATCTCTTGAAACAGGGCAAAATTCTCATTCGGCACGATGTTGGCCTCGTCCATATAAAGCGCCCGGTCAACTTCGATCTGCACCGCATGTTGATGACGGGCGGGGCGGCCATAGGTCTGGGTCACATACGCCCCGGCAAAGGGCGCGTTGCGTGCCACGTTCAGCCCGGCGGACACAAAGGCCGCTTCGATCTGATCCACAACCTCGATCGAGGCGGACGCGCCAAACCTGTCCCCCAGCACCACATCTGGCCGCTTGGATTTCGCGTTGCTGGCCATGGCGACCGCCTCATGCGGCATCGAGTGGCAATCGATCAATATCGCCTGGCCGAAGACGTCGAGTGATTCGGCCAACAAGGATTTGAGACGTGCATGATAGGGCCGCCAGCAGGTGTCGATGCGCAGGCGCGCCTCGTCCATTGTCAGCTTGCCGCGATAGATCGCACGCCCATTGGCCACCACGCGGGGAATCACCCCCAACCCGGATGCCACCCGCGGGTTATGCCCGGAACGTCGCGCCCCTTGGACCAGTGCCGGATCCAACTCCTCGGCACTGCGGTTCAGATCCAGATACGCCCGCGGCAACACTGCCGAGATCAACGGCGCGCCAAATTTAGCCGCCGCAGAAAACAGCTGATCTACAAAGGCATCTTCCGAGGATCGAATCACATTTTCACTTAGAACCGTGCGGTTCAACAGCGTTTGAGGGTAACTCCGACCACTATGAGGAGAAGAAAACACCACGCATGACGTGCGTCTGGCGGGCATGTCCAATACATAGGGGGCGTTCGGCATGGTGACTCCTTGTTCGCATTGAACATAGACTGGAAAATAGTTCTACCAAACCCCTTGAACCCCTTTGCGACTCCTTTTATAGACCCCGCTACCGGCGCGGGGTTCCGCGCCCCATTTCGTTATGGGGTAGGACAACGCAACGGGACGTGGGCGGTTAGCTCAGCGGTAGAGCACTTCGTTGACATCGAAGGGGTCACAAGTTCGATCCTTGTACCGCCCACCATGATTTCACTGTTCCGGGCTTCCGGGGCACCCGACTAACCCAGGCGCTGGCCACGTCCTTGATGAAGGCGCCGCAGATTGGAGACAGACCAATGAAGGTCAAGAACTCGCTCCGCTCGCTCAAGAACCGGCACCGTGATTGCCGTATTGTGCGTCGCAAAGGCCGCGTCTACGTGATCAACAAGACGCAGCGCAAGTTCAAAGCTCGTCAGGGCTAAGAACTGCACATAACCACTTAAAGAAACCGCGCCTTCGAGCGCGGTTTTTTTGTTTTCCAAATATTTTTTTCGCCTGTGTCTAGCCCGGCAAGGGGCCAGGCATGTTTGAATTTGATATTTCGCGTTGTGATAGAGCGTTCTCGTGTTAACGTTCTCCGGATTTTCGATGACGGGAGGTCAACTTGGCCGACGGTGAAATACTCGGAACGACCCTGACCGATATGGTCGCGGATATTGGCAGGAGCGTGGCGCAAGCCGCCGAGCAACTAAGCCTCGACCAGTTGAACGCCCTGAAGAACTACCCGCAGGAGCTTCGCGACATGGGCATCCCACCGGTTTTCTATCACATGCAGGATGTCGATGTGGAATTGAAAGTCGTAATGGAGATGAGCACTAAGACGGAAGAAGGCAAGCGGCCCGCAATCATCTCGATCTTCATGGGACCGAAGTTGACCCAGACCGATACGGTCGACACCAAAAGCGCATCGACCATGCGCATGCGCTTTGCTCCGGGCCCAGTAGATGACAACAGGTCACCAGAGGACACCGATGGCACGTAAGACAGTTAAGGCCCCCAAGAGGCCACCTATTGATGTACGCGTCACCGAATTGCCCGAAGCCTTTGCGACACTGTTGCAGTCACTTGCTGACCGTCTTACCGCAATGGAGCAGCGCGAGACCACTTTGCTTCAAACAATTTCGGACCTGCAGAATCGGATTGACGATCTGGAAGAAGGCGGCGGCGGCATGCTGATGGGCACGGGGTCTCCGGTAACAAACCCGTTGGCTCAGGGTCGGTCAGAAATGAATTCGGGCGACGAAGACACTCAGGTTGTCGACGCTCAGGAATTTTCACAGGCACTGGGCGAACAGATTCTCGCCGGTTCAGACGGAAGCAGCGAGTTTACCATCGACAATGTAAAGGTCGAGGCCGTGGTCGGGCTGGGCCAAGATGGCAATAAGGCACAGATCGCAACCAACGCCAAGAAACAGGCGGTCAGCCAGAACGCATCGAAAGTTACGTTTTCGGTCCGAAGGCGGTCAAAAACGCAAATCATCGAGTGAACACAAATTTTTCAAAAGGAGTTTGAACAATGAGTATCGGGCAAGAACTGCTGAACGTTCCCTTTGCAGAAATGGTTCAAAAGCTGGCACTTTCGGTCGCTGAATCACAAAGCGAGTTGGATCGTCATTCGACCGACATGGCTAAATATATGGCCGACCAAAAAATCCTGCTTCCTGATCTCTCCAATCCCGACGGCCCCGCCAAAGAATTCAGCCTCGTGTCGATGGGATTCCTCCCTGCATTCTATGCGGTGCAGGAGGCCGAGATAGAGGTCAAAATGGCAATCTCGATGACCAAACAGACCGAAAAATCAGGTAGCGCTTCAGTGAAAGGCGGCTGGGGGCCCGTGGCGGCCCAGGTCAACGCCAGCTATTCCTCGCGCTATGCCTATAGTCAGGAAGGTGCAAGCAGGTTGACCATCAAACTCGCACCGGCCGATCCGCCGGTCATGCTGCAAAAATACATGGAAGCTGTAACTCAGGCCATGTTGACCAAGGAACCGGTACTCAGCGACGATCCGGAACCTGAGCCGGCGCCGTCACCCGCACCACCGCAACCGGAAGGAAGACAGAGCAAACAGCGTCGATCCTGACAGCAAGTGCGCAGCAGGAAAGGCGAGCGACATTTTGACCAACTAAATTTGTCAGATTTCCTTGCATCCCCCTCAGAATCGTTTAATTGACCAAATCAGTCGGGTTAATACCCGCAACGATTTTCAATGTTGGGACAAATGATGCTGAAATCCTCTACCTGCGTTGCCGCCGCTCTGATGGCTTTGGTTGCTACCTCTGCCGCCGCCGAAGGTGAACTGAACCTGTACTCTTCACGCCACTACGACACCGACGAACGTCTCTATTCTGATTTCGAAGAGGCGACCGGCATCACCATCAACCGTATCGAAGGCAAGGCCGACGAACTCATTGCACGGATGGAAGCTGAGGGCACCAACTCGCCCGCGGACATCCTGTTGACTGTAGACACCTCGCGTCTGGCGCGGGCCAAAGACGCGGGCATTTTGCAATCGATCGACAGCGCTGTTCTCGAAGAGCGTATCCCCGCCAATCTGCAAGACAATGACAACCAATGGTTCGGCTTTTCGCAGCGTGGCCGCATTATCTTTTTCGACAAGGAAAACGTAGCCAACCCGCCGGCCACCTACGCCGATCTGGCGAAACCTGAATACAAGGGTCTGGTCTGCATCCGCTCGTCCAGCAACACATATAACCAGACGCTTCTGGCATCGATCATCACCCACGAAGGACCTGAGGCCGCCAAAGCCTGGGCCGAAGGCATCGTCGCCAACATGGCGCGCGATCCGCAGGGCGGCGACACCGACCAGCTGCGTGGCATTGTTTCGGGCGAATGTGATATCGCCGTGTCGAACACCTATTACTTTGCCCGCGCCATCCGCAAAGATGTCAAAGGCGTTTCGTCGGAAATCGACTCAATCGGCTGGGTGTTCCCTAACAACGACAGCACTGGCGCGCACATGAACCTTTCCGGGGCCGGTGTCGCCGCGAATGCACCGAACAAGGACAATGCGATCCTGTTCCTGGAATACCTGGCCAGCGACTCGGCCCAGCAGTATTTCTCGGCCGGCAATGACGAGTTCCCAGCGGTGAACGGCGTCGCACTTGCGGACTCGGTCAAGTCACTGGGTGAGTTCAAGGCAGATGAAGTGAACCTGTCCGAGGTCGCAAAGAACCTTCCTGAAGCGCAAAAAATCTTCAACGAGGCTGGCTGGAAATAACCCAGCGCACGAGATCTTAACACTTTGAAGGGCGCAGAAATTTCTGCGCCCTTTTTTATTGCGTATTACATATTTTTGGAGAATAATCTCTATAATGAACGATATTCTCACATATGAACATGTTGGATGATCTCTCGAACCGCCTCGCCAACCGTCTGAACGAACTGCGCCGGAGCCATGGGTGGTCACTGGACCAACTGGCCGAACACAGCGGCATCAGCCGCGCCACGCTTTCGCGGATGGAAAAGGGCGATGTCAGCCCGACCGCTGAAACGCTGGGGCGGCTCTGTGCAGCTTATGGCCTGCCGATGTCGCGTCTGCTGATGATGGTCGAAGACAGTTTCGACCCTCGCGTACCGTTCGAACGGCAACCCGAATGGCGCGACCCGGAAACCGGATTTACCCGTCGCTCGGTATCTCCGCCCGCCACTGGGCTTAGCGGAGAGGTGCTGGAAGGTCACCTGCCCCCCGATGCGATAATCACGTACGATGCGCCACCAAAGCCTGGGCAAGAACATCACCTGATCATGTTGGACGGCGCGCTGAAACTGACCGTAGACGGCGTTGCCCATGATTTGAATGGCGGCGATTGCCTGCGCTATCACCTTGCGGGTCCCACGCGGTTTGAAACAACGCCCGCGCGTGGGGCACGGTACCTATTGGTGCTGATATGATTACACGCATCGACGATTGCAGCTTTGACACCGCCTTGGACGACCTGACCGATATCCTGCACGCTTGTGTACAGGACGGGGCCAGTATCGGGTTCATCCTGCCCTTTTCATCGGATCAGGCCCGCGCCTATTGGCAAGACCGGGTGCGGCCCAACGTACAGACCGGCTCGCTGGACCTGTTCGTCTTTCGTGAAAACGAACGCATTGTGGGCACGGTGCAATTGATCCCCGCGACGATGCCCAACCAGCCACACCGGGCCGATGTGGCCAAACTGCTGGTTCACCCCAGCGCCAGACGCCGGGGTTTGGGGCGGGTCTTGATGGCGGCGCTTCAGGACCGGGCTATCCAGCTAGGCCGTACCTTGCTGGTGCTTGACACACGCAGTACAGACCCGTCACGCATCCTGTATCAAAGCCTAGGCTTTCAGATCGCCGGAGAGATCCCGGACTATTGCCGCAATCCGCTTGAGGACCGGCTAGAGCCTACGACCTATATGTACAAAAACCTAAGTTGATCCGGGCATCTGTTTCAAAAACGAAGAAACGGCAACTTATGACCTTGTGGCAGCGTTTCGGTTTCCGCAGGGATGACTGCAAGACCATCCGCCTGTGCCAGCGTCGCAACCCGGCCGCTATATGAAGGTGCCATCAAACGCAGCCGTGGAACGCCGTCGGAAGTCGTGCCATTGATCATGACCGGACGGTATTCCTGACGCCCAGCGTGGCGCTGCAGCGGTTCGGCCAGCACCGCCTGTTCCGGGGTTGGCGGCGTATGACGCAGACCAGCCCGACGCGCCATCATGTGCGACCCGATTATCTGCCATGTCACAAAGGCCGAAACCGGATTGCCCGGCAGCCCGACATAAAGCGCGTCGCCGAACCGACCGAACATGATCGGCTTACCAGGTTTCATGGCCACCTTCATCACGTCAATCTGGCCGCCAATGGCTTCAAACAGGCGCGGCATGTGATCTTCATCCCCCACCGAAACACCACCCGTTGTGACAATGAGATCGGCATCATCGCAGGCCTGCCGCAACACCTGCTCCAGCCGCTCGGGGTCATCTGCGACCGGGCCTATATCCATCAGATCAATCCACGGCTTGTTCAGCAAAGCCTGCAGCATATAGCGGTTCGAGTTGTAAATCTGGCCCGGGCCCAGCGGTTCACCGGGTTGTTGCAGCTCATTACCGGTGGAAAAAAGGGTGACCTTCAGCTTCCGGAATACATTCACATCGCCATACCCGGCCGAAGCCAGTGCTGCAGCTTCGCGCGCGGTGATCTCGCATCCTTGCGACAGGATCGGGGTACCGGCCTTCAAGTCCTCCCCCGCGCGGCGGATATGTTGGCCAGGTTTGGGACGGCGGGTAAATCGGATACCTCCGGTGGTGGCCTCGCAATCCTCCTGCATCAGCACGGCGTCGAAATCGGCGGGCACTGGGGCACCGGTAAAAATGCGCAAGGCCGCACCCGCTGGCGTATCATGGGCACCGCTGTCCCCGGCGGCGATGCGTCCTGCCACCGGCAGGTTGAACACGGGCCCTTTGCCCAGATCAGCCGTGCGGACGGCAAAGCCATCCATGGCTGAATTGTCGAAGGCGGGCATGTCCACCTTGCTGGTGCAATCCTCAGCCAACACCCGACCCGTCGCATCGATCAGGGACACGGTTTCGGTCTCGGCAATCGGGTCGGCAACGGTCAGTCCGCGAGCCAATGCCTCTGTCACCGTCAGATACATCCGAGCGTGCTGGTCGCAACCACATCCATCAGCCATTTGAGCCCTCCAACCGGTCAAACACCTCTTCCAACCCAGCGCGTTCAACGCGAGCCTCTTCTTAGTTGGAGCTTGGGCCGTCGACAGCCATCACACCCCCAAACTGTCCATGGGCACGGCAATCAGGATTGCACAGCCCAGCCAGCGATATGCCCCCAATGAACAACACTGGCGCAGAGCCGTCATTGACATAGGTCACGATCACTATTCGCGGGCGGTCAGAGGGAATGGCACCGGAGCGGCCCCCATCCGCGAGAGGATTTGATTTGTTTAGAAATCCAGCCCGATATCAATGGTGCGATAGGAATGAGTCAGCGCCCCGGATGAAATGTAATCCACGCCGGTTGCCGCCACGGCGGCCACGGTGTCGTGGCTGATATTGCCCGATGCCTCGGTCACGATCCGGCCGTCGACCAGTGCCACCGCCTGTTTCAATGTCTCGGGTGGCATGTTGTCCAGCAACACGACATCGGCCCCGCCGACCTCCAGCACTTCGGCCAGTTGGTCCAGCGTGTCCACTTCGATCTCGACCTTCATCATGTGCGAGGCGCGGGCCTTGGTAGCCTCAAGCACGGCGCGTACCCCACCGGCAGCGGCGATGTGGTTGTCCTTGATCAGGATCGCATCGGACAGGGAAAAGCGGTGATTGAACCCGCCACCATGCAGAACCGCTTGTTTTTCGACAATACGCAGGCCGGGCGTGGTCTTGCGGGTGCAGGTGATGCGAGCATTGGTGCCTTTGGTCTCGGCCACCAGCGCCGCCGTCGCGGTCGCCACCCCGGCCATGCGCCCGGCATAGTTCAGCGCCACCCGCTCACCCGACAGGATCGAAGCGGCGCTGCCCTCAATTTCCATCAACGTATCTCCTTTTGTGCAGCGTTGGCCGTCGGCGATGTGGGTGGTGACACGCAGCGCCGGGTCGACCAGACGGAACGCCAGCGCAGCCACCTGCATACCCGAGACAACCGCGTCCTCGCGCGCGTTCAGGCGGGCAGAATAAGTGGCTTCCGCAGGGATTACGGTCAGGGTGGTGATATCGCCATTGGCCCCCAGATCCTCCATCAACGCGGAACGTACCATCGGTTCAAGGATCAAGTCGGGCAGGGCCGGGTATTTCATACTGTGTCCTTTGCAATGCGGTCCCGCAGGGCCAGCGCCTCGCTCAGCGTCAGGGCCGAGCGTTGGCCGGGGCCGGGGGTAAGATCGGGGAAATCGGATCGGGAATGGGCACCGCGACTTTCTTCGCGCAACAGCGCGGCAGCCGCGATCAGGGTGGCGGTGGCGGTCATGTTAAGAAACAGATCAGAGCCCGCATGCCGGGCTTCCAACGTCGCGATTTTCGTCAACGCTTGGCGCAGGCCGGTACCATCGCGCACCACACCCACATGTTCGGTCATGGTTTCGCGCAGGGCGGCCACGTCCCTTTCATTGATCGGCTCACCACCGGCGACAAAACAAATGTCCACCTCAGCCGCGTCCTGCGCACTCACAACGGTTGCAATGTCGCGCGCGCAAGAGCGGGCAAACACCAGCGCCTCAAGCAACCCGTTCGACGCCAGCCGGTTCGCCCCATGCAACCCGGTTGAGGCTGCCTCGCCACACACCCACAACCCTGTTAATGAGCTACGCCCGTCCAGATCGGTCTCAACCCCGCCCATGTGATAATGCGCCGAAGCGGTCACGGGGATGGGGTCGGTCGCAGGATCGACACCGTTGCGCAAACAGGCCTCGGTGACCGCGGGGAATTGCCTAGCCATCTCGGCCCCGATGGCCTGGCGCGTGTCCAATGCCGGGCGTTTGCCCGCCTGCGCCTGCAGGTAAACGGCGCGCGCAACCGTGTCGCGGGGGGCCAGTTCCGCGTCAGGGTGGATGTCGGGCATAAACCGGTGGCCGGAGCTGTCGATCAGGATGGCACCGTCGCCCCGAAGCGCCTCGGTTGCCAGTGGCGTCGGGTCCTCGCCCACGTCGATGGCGGTGGGATGAAACTGTACAAATTCGGCATCTGCAATGCGCGCGCCTGCGCGAGCAGCCATGCCGATCCCCTGCCCGCGGATACGTGCAGGATTGGTGGTTTGGGCATAAAGGCCCGAGGATCCCCCCGTGGCCAGAACATGCGCTGATCCGCGCAGCAATATCGGCGGCGCATCGGCGGCATCGGCGCGGGTCAGGTAAACGCCGGTCACTTGTGTACCGTCGCTTTCCAGCCCGACGGCCTGAGCGCCCTCGATCACTTGAATCGACGGCGTTCGGCGCACCTCCTCGATCAGAGCACGCATGATCTCGGTTCCGGCCTGATCGCCCTTGACGCGGACCACGCGGGCTGCGGAATGCGCGGCCTCGCGCGATTGCACGAACCCACCATCGGCGGTGCGATCAAACCCGGTGCCCAAGTCGGACAGATCATAAATATGTTCCGGTGCGGCATTGGTGACGAACTCGGCCACCTCGCGCAGGACCGACCCGGCCCCGGCGCGCATGGTGTCGTCCGCGTGCGCTTCGGGGCTGTCCGTCCGCGCCATGGCAGCGGCAACGCCGCCTTGTGCCCAGGCCGAGCTTGCACCCGATCCAAGCGGTTCAGGCGAAATCATCACCACAGGGCAAGGGGCCAGCTTCAGGGCCGCATAGACTGCCGCCAGCCCGGCGCCGATGATGACCACACGCGGCGTCTCAACGCTCTGCATGTCGCGGATCAAATACCCAGCTGGCGTGACAAGTCGATCATGCGTTGCACCGACAGGCGGGCCTTGTCCGCCACTTCGGCGTCAACCTCGACCTGCCCTGTCATGGTATCAAGCGCGAACAGCACCTTCTCCAGCGTGATCTTCTTCATGTAGGGGCACATGTTGCAGGGGCCGACAAACTCAACCTCGGGCAGTGAATCCGCAATATTCGACGCCATCGAGCATTCGGTAATCAGCAGCGCCTTTTCCGGCTTTTCGTCCGAGACGTATTTGATGATACCGCTGGTGGAGCCCGAGAAATCTGCCTCGGCCACAACGTCCGGTGGGCATTCAGGGTGCGCAATCAGGCGGGTGCCCGGATTCCATTCCCGGAAATCGCGCAGATCTTGCGGGCTGTATTGTTCATGCACGATGCATGACCCTTCCCACCAGACCACATTTTTCTGCGGCACATCGCGTGCCACGTTCTGCGCCAGATACTGATCCGGCGTCATGATGACCGTTTGACTGTCTTGCGCCGCAACAATCTGGGCGGCATTCGACGAAGTACAACAAATATCTGACGCCGCTTTGACCTCGGCCGTGGTGTTCACATACGAAACAACCGGCGCGCCTGGATACCGGCGACGCATTTCCTCGATCCCTTCGGCGGTGATCGATTCCGCCAGCGAGCATCCCGCCTCCATATCCGGCATCAGGACCGTCTTGTCCGGGCTAAGAATCTTGGATGTCTCGGCCATGAAATGCACACCGCATTGCACAATCACATCCGCCTCGACCTCGGTCGCTTTGATCGCCAGTTGCAGGCTGTCGCCGCCGAAATCCGAAATGCCATGGTAAATTTCGGGCGTCATGTAGTTATGGCCCAGAATGACCGCGTTGCGCTCGACCTTCAGGTCGTTGATCGCCTTGACATAGGGCGCATAGATCGCCCAATCGACGGGCGAGACCACGCGCGACATGCGGTCATAGATATCGCTCATGCTTGCGGCAAGCTCGGGCGATGGGGTCAGATCATATTTTTCGGAGAGATGCGCACGCTGCGCCGGTAGGTCGAACACGGGACTGTTTTTCTGCCTGATGGATTCGTGACGCACTTAATATGGGGTTTATCGTGGATTTACCACCACTCTTAAAAGAAGAATGTTCCAATATTCCCAGCTCTGGCGGAACTATCTTATCAATTCAGGCGCAACAGACCTTCTCGGCCCGCACCTCAAGCATCTCGGGGGCTGGCCTTGCCCGAGAAATGGTCGGCCACAAAGTCAATCAAGGCCCGCACGCGCTGCGGTAAAAACGGCATTTCTGGGCGCAGAATAAAGATCCCACCACCGGCATTCGGTTTAGCATGATCGGGCAAAACCGAGGTCAAGCGACCAGTGCGTAAGTCATTCGAGACAAGAAACTCCGGCAGCCAAGCAATGCCGCGCCCGGCGCAGCACGCTGCATGGAGCGCTTCGAGGCTGTTACATGAAAACCCCGGCCCAAGACGCGATATGGGACCCGCTGCTCCTGTGAATCCCCAATCCGACAGGTGTTTTTCCGGCCCCAGGCGTAGACATTTATGCGCGGTCAATTCCTGTGGTTGCTGCGGTTCGCCATGCCGCTCAAGATAGGTGGGCGCTGCACATGGTATCCGCCGATTGTTCATCAGTTTCCGCGACACAAGCGATGAGTCCGGCAAAACGCCGCTGCGGATCGCGATATCAAAACCTTCTCCGACCAGATCAACAACCTTGTCCGTCAACAGCATGTCAATCTCGACCTCGGGGTTGAGATCCATGAATTCAATGACCAGAGGGATCACGTGTCGCTGACCAAAAGCCGCCGAGCTTGTCAGGCGGATCGTTCCATGCAGGCTGTCGGCACCATCGGCAATGTCCTCTTCCAGTGCCGTCAGGCGGGCGAGAATCTCGCGCGCTTCCTCTACATATCGCTGTCCCGCCTTGGTCAAGGTCATGCGCCGAGTCGAGCGTATGAGAAGCGGCACCCGCAACCTCTGCTCTAGCTGATACACCCGCTTGCCCACGGCCGACGGGGTGTATCCCAATGCGCGGGCCGCAGCCGAGAAACTGCCGTGATCAACCACGGCCAGAAGAACTTCCAGTTCAGCCTTTTGTGCCATTTGATCCAAAAAATATCAAAAACTAATCCCATTCACTACATTATCAAAAGAGATTGTCCAAATTATCTAAGGTGGAGATCAAAAAACCAAGGAGAACCACCTTGCCCGCCGCCTCGAACATCTCTCTCTTCACGCCGCTTACACTGCCGAACGGGCGTGTTTTGAAGCACAGGATCATCAAATCGGCCATGTCGGATTCACTGGCCGACGGTCAGGGCAACCCAACCGCTGCACAGATGCGTCTGTATGAACGTTGGGCAACAGGGGGTGTGGCCGCGTCAATTATCGGCGAAGTGCAAGGCAATCCTCATTTTCCCGAAAAACCGGGCAATTTGGTGCTTGATGAACAAGCCGACTTGGCGGCCTTCAGCGATCTAGCCCGGCGCGGGTCGACCGGCGGAGCGCAGCTTTGGCTGCAACTCGGCCATGCCGGGACGTTGGCCCATTTACCGATCAGCCAGCCCAGAGGTCCAAGTGCGATAGACTTCCCAGACTTTCGCAGCGAAGCCATGTCTTTGCCCGAAATCAGAGCAATCCCGGATCAATTTGCCCGCACTGCCCATCTTGCAGCCAAACTTGGTTTTGGGGGCGTCCAGATCCATGCCGCGCATGGGTTTCTTCTGAGCCAATTTCTCTCACCCCTCTTCAACCGCCGGACGGATGCCTATGGCGGCGCAATCCACGCGCGGATGCGCCTGCTGATCGACACGGTCGAGGCCGTTCGTGCCGCAGTGCCCCGCAATTTTACAGTTGCTGTCAAACTCAACGCCACCGATCAGCTGGACGGCGGCCTTACAGAACAAGACGCGCTGAAGGTGGTTGCAGGGCTTGAAGGCAAAGGTGTTGATCTATTGGACATCAGCGGCGGAACTTATTTCCCGGGCGCTCCGTCCAGTTCCGATCGTACGTCCAAAGGCCCCTATTTCCTCGACTTCGTTCGTGCGGCGCGCGGTCTAACCGCGATCCCGCTTATGGCCACCGGAGGATTCAAGCGCCGTGACGAGGCAGAAGCCGCAATTATGGCGGGGGATGTGGATGCGGTGGGTATCGCACGGGGCTTTGTTCTTGATCCCGCTTTGCCCCGGACGTGGCAGGCGCGACAACACGAGGTCCCCTTCCCCCGCTTCACTACCCTTCCACCCGGAGGGATGACCGCGTGGTATACCATGCGCATGACGGATATCGGGTCGGATCGGGAAGGATCGGTGGATCGCGGTATTGCCCAGGCCATCACCGAATATGAAAACCGCGACGCACAGCGCGCAAGGATCTGGCAGAACCGGTTTAATTCCAGGTCAAAGCAAACCTGAGACAGCCGATCAGCAGGTTATGTGAAATTGCACCCAAAAGCACCAAAACAGAACTAGTCGCGGTCTTGATTAAATTTTAACGCAAATCCCTCATGAGTTGTGTTTTTTTGCCACAGCCCGGCAACCCAATTCAGATAAACTTGAGTTGAGATTGACTACCAAGATCAGAGGGATAGTCAGGATACAGAATTTTTGGATTTGAGGTTTCGATTTCATATGGATGGGTTCTCATCTTCTCTGGGCCTACACCTTATAGCAGATTTTTTCGATGCAAGCGCACTATACGATCCTTCCCCAGCAGAAGAGACCCTGAGACGCGCAGCAATTGCTGCCAATGCTCAGGTTCTTGGGATCAACATGCGCGATTTCGGACAACGGGCAGGTTTCACAGGCATGGCACTTTTGGCCGAGTCGCACATCTCGGTCCACACCTGGCCCGAACACGGATATGCCGCCATCGATATCTTTATGTGCGGTGACGCAGAACCACAGCGCAGCTTAGAGGTTTTGAAGTCCTATTTCCGCCCCCAGCGCGTCGATGTGCAATCCATCAAGCGCGGTCTGATCGGACAGAGCAGACACCGGCTTGCGGCGGCGGGCTGCTAAAGGGCGGATGAAGGAACTGCGCAGATGCCCGGTCACGATAAGTCTCATACTATGCGCGATAATCGTTTATGCGCTGTGGGGTCCGGTTCGGTATTCCGGACCCATTGTGACGCTACCCGATCATCTGTTGTTTTCGATCCGACATGGCAACCTGAACCATCTGACGCTCAATTGCCTGCTAATCCTTGTTGGCGGCAGCCTCAGCGAACCGCACTTGGGCAGCGCCCGAACCGCAGGGCTTGTTATCCTTTGCGCCGTTGCCGGAACGACCACAGAATTCGCATTGGCCGGACCCGGCTTTGTGGGGCTGTCCAGTGTCGCCTATGGCCTGGTTTCCTATGGAGTGATTGCCACAAGCACACCGGGGCGACGCAGTTGGATGCTGGCGCTGATTGTCTTTGTCCTTATCGCCGAGCTGTTGTTTCTGCGCCCTCAGATCGCCGTTTTCACCCACAGCACATCCGCCTTGATCGGAGGAGGACTCGCCATGTTTAGCGCCCTGTTCGGCTCAAAAGGGCCAACCCTTAAACCCATGGAATGGCGGCATGTATCCCCGGCTGTCCAAATCATCGCCCAAACCGACGAAGATGATGCCGACGAAGCCGAAAACAAGTTCGTGCATGAAGGAACGGACAACATGTTCGTCCTGCAGGACCGCGGCGAGGTGCTGGGGCTGATCGGTTATTGCCTCGACGAAGATGCGCCGGACATCGCCTGGCTGTCCTGGACTTATCTGGATCAGGCGCATGCGGGCAAGGGGCTGGGAAGCCAGATGCTGAACGACCTGCTTGGCAAACTGGCCCAGATGCATGTCCGCAAGATTTTCATCGAAACCAGCGACTATGAAGAGTTTGGCAAAAAGCTCTATGCCGCGGCGCATAAACTGTATGAGGAATTCGGAGCCGAAGTCGAACTGACGGTACCCGGGTATCACGGCCCACGCGAAGCCAAGATCATCTATGGATTGGACAATCCCGAAGCGCCCGACATACAGGCGGCAGAGCCATCGCCAACCACTGGCCTGAGCTTCACCGACATTCACAAAGCCGCCGAAACGGACGACATTGCCGGCCTGCGCTGGTGCGAAACCAGCAGCGGGCTGAGCGGGCTGGATCAACAGCTTTCGTTAGCGCGCGCGCAAAGCTATCGCATGGCCGTTCTGGCCATCCCGTCCGACCTGTCCAACGCCAACGCAACAGAACTGCAGGCCAATGGCCTGAAAAAATGCGGCGAACTTAAAGAGTTCTACGGCAAAGACCTGCATCAGGTCTGGTGGAGCAGCGACCTGAGCGAATCCTGAATCACAATCTCAAATCAATAGGAGAAGTTATGTTTGGAAACATTAAGACGATAGCCATTGTTGGCGTTTTGGGCTTTGTGGCCTATTCGGTGTTTTTTAGTTCGAAGTCCGAGCAAACCGCCGATCTCGGGCAGGTTCTGGACCGGACCGAATTCGCGATCAACCAGTATCAGGAATACCTGGAAGCCAACAGCATCGCCGAAGCATCTGACGAGCAGGTGGATGAGTTCACCGGATATCTGGCTCAGGTCATGAACTCGGACCCGCGCTTTTATGACGAACCGCTGGGCATGGAGGTTCTGTCTGACGCCAAATTCTCGGGTTTTGTCGATCCGAACGCAAATGGCACGCGCGACTCGAGCGAGGGTGAGATTTTCACCATCGAGATTGACGAGGCCAACAACCGTCTGATCGCCACCGACACCACCGGCCAATCCGCGGGCCTGCGGTTTTCGGGGGCGGGGTTCCTGGCGGGGGCTCTGATCGGCAATCTGATCAGCCGCCAACGCTCGGCCGGCATTACCGCGTCCAGCTTCAACAACCGGTCAGTGACACCGCGCAACAGCTACTCGGCCCCGCGCAGCGCCCGCTCGGGCGGTTTGCGCGCCGGTAAATAAGACGCCGCGACTACACCAAACCCCACTCAGACCCGGCGCGTTATCAGTGCCGGGTCTTCCCGTTTTCGGATTTTGAAATGACTGATACTCTGACACCGCGTTACACGGCGCTGCCCCGGCGGCAGGCGATGGTTCTTCTTGGCGCAATCCTTGTTGTTGCCCTTTGTGGCATTGTCTACGAATTGATCATCGGTACGGTGTCCAGCTATCTGCTGGGAAACTCAGTCTATCAGTTCTCACTTACGATCGGGTTTTTCATGTTTGCCATGGGCGTGGGGTCCTATGTGTCCCGTTTTTTCCACGGCAACCTGATCCAGACGTTCATCTGGGTTGAGCTGATCCTGGCGCTGATCGGTGGTCTGTGCAGCGTGTCGCTGTTCATGCTTTTTCCTTATGCGCCCTGGTTTTACACGGTGGGTATGTTCACCTTCATCTCGGCCATCGGATTTCTGGTCGGGTTGGAAATACCGCTGCTGATGCGCGTATTGTCGGAAAGCAGTACAACGCGGGAATCCATCGCTGATGTGCTGTCACTAGACTATATCGGTGCGCTTGGGGGATCGGTTCTGTTTCCCATTTTGTTGCTGCCGTCGCTTGGGCTGATTTCATCCTCTTTCGCTATCGGTCTGACCAATGCAATGGTTGGCCTGCTCAGCGTCCTGTGTCTGCGCGACCAGTTGGATGCGCCCAAACGGATGCTGGCCTGTGCCATTGGTACCATAGTTTTGTTGTTCGCCCTGACCCTGGTGGCCGGGCGCATCACTGCATTTGCGCAGGATCATCTGTATTTTGATCGCATCGTCTGGCGCAAACAGTCCCAGTATCAGTCGTTGGTCGTTACCAATACTTGGCAAAAAAACGACGTACGCCTGTACATTGATGGCCATCTGCAATTCGCTGAAACCGACGAATACCGCTATCACGAAGCGTTGGTCCACCCCGCCTTGTCCTGGGGGGATAGCACCCCAAAGTCGGTTCTGGTGCTTGGCGGTGGCGACGGTCTGGCCGTACGTGAAATCCTGAAACACCCCAGCGTTGAGCGTATCGATCTGGTCGATCTTGACCCAGCGATGACCGACCTGGGGCGCAATCTGGCCCCCGTCGCACGTCTGAATGACAACAGCATGGAGGCATCCATACTAAACGTTCACAACACCGACGCTTTCAACTATGTCAAATCCACCGATCAGATCTATGACCGGATCATCATCGACTTTCCCGACCCTCATAGTGAGGCGCTGTCGAAACTGTATTCGGTCGAGTTCTACGCCATGGTTCAGGGCATTCTGTCCCAAAACGGCGTTCTGGTGACACAAAGCAGCTCACCTTTCTTTTCCCCCCATACCTATTGGACGATATCGGAAACCCTGTCCGAGATGTTCCCGCAGGTGGTGAACTATCAGATGTCGATCCCTTCTTTCGGGGTTTGGGGTTACAACCTTGCGACCAATGAACCCGCGTCTACGCTGGGGGATTTGCCCGAGGGTCTGAGGTTTGTAACGCCAGAGGTTTTTCTGGCCGCGCAGGTGTTTCCCGGCGACATGTTGCCCAGACGCGAGCTTGCAGTGAATTCCATCTTTGACCCCGGCATCTATCAGGAATACGCCCGCGACGTGTCCGGCTATTGAGCCTGGACGCCAATTGAATGTCGTCCACCTCTAAGATCAGGCCTAACAAGCGGACACTGTCGAAAAAGGTCTGCATGCTGACCTAACCCGGAGACTGTAGGTGCTCTTCTAACGCTGCATTACTGCCATTGATTTCATTAAAGAAAATTCTTGAAGTTCGACCATATTTCTGCGCGATATTTGCTCATAACTCTGCACGATTTGCCCAAAAGTCTGCGCACTCCACCTTTCGGTGCCGGATTAAATCCTTCCGAAAGTCTCTTTGAGTTCTGCGACTTGAGCTACATCCAGCAACCGGGTTGACAGGCCCCGCAAAGCCACTAGTAGCTTGGCTGTTTCTTCTAACTCTTCTGCTGCACAGACCGCTGAGAAGAGATCCTTTCCCGAAACGACGGGACCGTGATTGGCCAACAGAACCGCACTATACTTGCCGCCCAGTTCGCGGATCAAGTAACCGGATTTCGGGTCGCCTGGTTTGATGTATGGAACCAGTTTGACCGTGCCGACGCGCATCACCACGTACGGCGTAAGCGGCGGAATACAGTCATTGGGATCGGTGTCTTCCAGACACGACAGAGCAGTGGCCCAGGTCGAGTGCAGATGAACCACAGCGCCCGCTTCCGGCCGCGTGTCATAGAAGGCTTGATGCAGAAAAACCTCTTTGGTCGGCTTGTCGCCGGAAACGTGGTTGCCATCCAAACTAATCTTGGCGATGCGCTCGGGGTCGATATCGCCCAAGGTGGAATTCGTTGGCGTCATGAGGATCCCGTCATGTAAACGCGCGGAGACATTGCCCGCCGTGCCGACGGAAAAACCACGCGCAAACAGTGATGCACACAGTTCCGACATCTGCCGTCGCAGTGTCTGTTCTTCAGAACTCATTTACCGGACTCCATCATTCTGAGGGCCTTCGCGAAAAAGTCCGGAGCGCCGAAGTTTCCAGACTTTAGAGCCAGCGCAATGGGTTCAGTCTTTCCAACGCTCAAGACTGGCACGCCCGGATCGATCTCTGGCCCAATTGACATGGCCTGTGAACCCAATGCCTCAGAGACGGCCTTGGCGACAGCGCCTGACGTCTCTCCTCCGGCCACGACAAGGCGCTTTTGACCCGTTTGAACAAGTTCTCGTGCTGTTTCCGCAAAGAGATTGTCCAGCCTGTCCGCTACTACTTCTTGACCGAATTGACTTTGGATCGCACGCACCTCTTCCGGGCTTCCTGATGAGTAAGCGAGAGGGGACTCTCCTGAATGCGTTTCAAAGAAATCCAGAAGCGTTTGCGTGGTCACATCCCCGGACATAACACCCGGAACATCGATGGCGAACGTCGGATTGGATTCCGCATGAACATCGATCTGCCCGCGTGTCGTACCTGAACATGACCCTGCAAGGATAGCGGCAGGCCCAGAGATACCTGTGAACACAATGCCACCTCTTTTGGACGAAGCTTTTCTGACGAAGTTTCTGGGTAGACCCAATGCGATCCCGGATCCCCCGGTAATCAGCTGGGCATCCATCAGTGCCTCGCCCCAGGCCAGCAAATCCTCGTCCGAAATCGCATCACCGATTACAAAGCGTTCGTCTGCGATCTGCAACGCATCAGCAATCGCCTCTGGCCCTTGCTTCACGGTGCCAACTGGAACCAACCCAACCGCCTCTTTGGCCTGGTGCTGCAACCAACGCCTGATGTTCGCATCCGTCATCGGAGTAAGAGGGTGATTTTCCATCCCAGACTCGTGCAATAGCTTGCCGAGCACAAAAAGATGGCCGTGATAGATGGTACGCCCCGTGGTGGGAAAGGCCGGACAGAAAACCACCTTCTGCGCGTCCAGTTCGTTGGCAAGCGCTTCCGCGACCGGGCCGATGTTCCCTTCATTGGTGGAATCGAATGTCGAGCAGTATTTAAAAATGAACTGCTGGCATCCTTGATCCTTAAGCCACCGCAGAGCTTGCAAGCTGTCCGCTACGGCTTCCTCAATAGGTGCGGTGCGGCTCTTAAGTGAGATCACACCCGCTTCGATCTCTTTGTCAGCTGGGGAAGTTGGAATACCTGGAAACTGAGCCGTTCGTAGTCCACCTTCCGGCTCAACACCCTTCGCCAAGGTGTTTGCGACATCACTTGCACCAGTAAAATCGTCCGCTATGACACCGATTTTCATAGTTCAATGTCCCGCGTCGGCCCTGGATCCAGCCTATGGATATGCGGTGCCGCGCCCACGGGAAATACCTCACGCACAAGTGGATCATGGCCGGGCACGATAAGCCTAGAATGCGAAGCCAACCTCTCAAGGGTCTCGAAACCATCCATCATGTCTTGCAGGTCGACGACGATAGGAAAGGCTTTGCGTGCCATGAAATTCTCGTAATAGTGCGAGGCGTCAGAGGCGAGTACCATCCACCCGGCCGCCGTTCTTACGCGAACGCATTGCAACCCGCGCGAATGCCCTCCGATGCAGTGCACCGTTACCCCATCTGCAATCTCGGCTTCTCCATCATAGAACACCACCTTGCCTGAATAGAGACGCTTTACGACCTCACATACATGGCCAGCCGTAAAAGGCGCACGCAGGTGATCCTGGCACATGCATGGACCTGTGGCGAAGGCCATTTCCGCCGACTGCATGTGCAATTTCGCGTTAGGGAACAAATGCAGCCCCCCTGCATGGTCATAATGAAGGTGGGTCACGATGACCTCAGTCACCGCTTCTGGCATAATGTCTAAAGGGCTTAGAGCCTCGCGAGGGTCCATCGCGATGGGACGACCACGTGCGGCGGCCTCATCGGAGTCATAGCCGGTATCGACCAGAACGACTTTGTTACCGCGTTTGAGCACCCAAACGAAATAATCCATCGCGTGAGGAGCGTCATGATTATCATCGAAAATGAAGCTATCGGCTCGCGTCCGGGCGTTGCGATCCGCGTATTTCACGGCATGGATTTCCCAATCGTTCATCGGATGACCTCGGAATACTGGTAAACTACCTTGGTGGCGATCATATCAGCCACCGCCGCATCGAAGGACTGAAAATGCGCGCTTTCTAGGTGGGCAGAGAACGCCGCGCTGTCATCATAAACCTCATAAAGAAAAACTGTCTCGGGATCGTCGCCGAGGCACACGTCAAACTGTTGGCATCCGGGTTCTTCACGCAAAGAGGTTGAAGCGTTTTCGACCATCAGCGGCAAAAAAGTGTCTCTCGTGCCGGGTTTGAGAGTAAAAGTGACAGTAACCGCAAACATCAGACTGAAATTCCTTTTAGGCGTGAGAAAGCGCGTTTCGCGGCGGGCAGTTGGCTGAGGATCAGACCAATGTTGAGCACCAGCAGAATGGCCGCTCCAGGTCGAGAAAAGAAGACCGAAAGATCCCCATCCGACAGGAACAATGACCGGCGGAAGGTTTCATCAAAAAGACCTCCCAGGATAACCCCGATAACCAGTGGAGCGATTGGGTACTTCATGAGGTTCATAAAGTAAGCAACGGCGCCGACGCCAAGCATCAGGTATAGATCATTGATGCCACCACCGACGCTGAAAGACCCGATTGTTGTCAGGACCATCACGACTGGCAAGAAGATGGTCTGCGGGATGGCGAGTATTTTGATAAAGACCCGAGCGGTGAAAAGCCCCATCAGGAACATCGTCAGGGAGGCCAGCACTAAAATTGCAACCACGCGCAGAATGATCTCGGGGTCTATCGTCGGACCTGGGATCACATTGTTGATCTTGAAAGCCCCCATCAATGCCGCGGCGGGTGGTGAACCGGGAATGCCCAAAACCAAAAGCGGGATTAGCGCGCCCCCAATGCAGGCGTTATTTGCTGTTTCAGAGCACAGCAGACCTTCCAATGACCCTTTTCCAAACTTATCGCCCTCAGCAGATACGGTCTTACCGACACCGTAGCTGACCCAACCGGCGACATCTTCGCCGACGCCAGGAAGCGCTCCTACCCCGGTCCCAATCACTCCTGACCGGCCAATGGTGGGCAGGTAGCGTCGGATGGAGCGTAGGTTCGGAAGGATTCGGCCCTTTAGGGCTAGAACTTTCCCAGCCTCAACGTGCCTCAAACCGTCGATAATTTGGGGGATGGCAAAGGCACCCATCAAAACTGGCACGACCTGAAATCCGCTCATCAGGTAAGACCAGCCGAAGGTATAGCGCGGCTCAGACAACAGAGGGTCAAGTCCCACCATGGACATCGCAAGCCCGATCAGACCGGCGATCCATCCCTTAATCACCAGGTCTTCGCTCATCAAAGTGCCAGAAAGCAGAATGCCGAACAGGGCCAGCAATGCTTTCTCCGGGCTTGCGATGTTCTTTGAAACCAAAAGCAGCGCCCAGACAAAAATCAAAAGCGTGATGGTTCCGATAACTGTGCCAATGAAACTGGCCGTCGTGGTCAGCCCTAGTGCTTCGCCCGCTCGACCCGCTTTGGCCAGAGGGTAGCCATCCATGGCCGTCGCCGCGCTGGCTGCCGTGCCCGGAATGTTCAGCAAAATAGACGGGTAAGAGCCGCCGTAAATCGCGCCGACATAGGCCCCGAGCAAAGCGATGAGCGAATAGTCGAGCGGGATTTTGTTGCCGAAGAAACCCGTCAGGATCGTAACGGCCAGGGTTGCCGTAAGGCCGGGCAATGCGCCGAACGTGACGCCCAGGAACACGGATGCAATCAAATACAGATAGGTCAGCGGGTCCACTGCCAGGCCCACGAATGCAGTCCCAAATCCAGCCAGTTGCGAAAGAATAAAGTCCATCCGGTCAGCCTTTCCATAGCGGACGAAGCGTCACGTAGTAGTGGTATTCGATTTGCTTGAAGATCGGCCCGCCGCGCGCGGGCACGTTCTGCCGGAAAACAAAGGCCATCGCACAAACGAGGATGAGCGGGGCAAGTATCGCCACCAATGGAACGAACCGCAAAACGCGTTCGGAAGCCGCTTTGGTCAACACCACTAGTGTTAACGCGACCCACAAGGCCAGTGTGAACCAATCATCACCATGTGCATTCCAATCCGCCTGAGCAGGAAACACGGCGAACGCAAACAAACCGGCGACGACAACTGCGACACAGGCGACCAAAGCACGCCGCGCATGACCTCCGTAGTAGCCGTAAGTCAAAGCTGTAATCAGCAACCCAGAACACAGAATGAAGTCCACTCTGGGGACCAGTCCCACGACATATGCAAGAAGGATCAGGCCGATTGTTGAAGCTCGAAAGGCTTCCGACTTGTCCCATCCGATTTCCAAAGCGCTAAGCGCGTTTTGGGCTCCACCTGAGCGGATCGAAATAGCTAGCAAGACGAAGGACAACACAAGCAATCCACCGAAGATGAACAGCGGTACAATTGCAGCCGAGTTGTACCAATCCGATCCACTTACACCTGCGCGGTTTTCACCCCATAGCGGGATGTCCGACGTCTTCCAAAGGAAAAAGGTGGAAATTGCTATCAGACCAATCGATGCCCAGAAATCGCGCGCCCGCATGATCAGTGTATCGTCAGGTTTGTCCATTGCCTGCCTCTTATCGGAAAGGGCGCGATCAAGCGCGCCCCTTCAAAATTGATCGGATTAGGGCTTCTCGATACCCAGCGAGGCTGGATCCACTGTGGCAGCGCCCAGATCTTGCAAGGTGTAGGCAAAAGTAGCCTCGAGGTTCGCAAACAGCTCTTGAGCTTCTTCGCCGTGTTGACCACCGACATCATAATTGTTTGCAGAGGCCCATTCAGCGACGGTGTCGGAGGCAATCGCTTGCTCGAAGGCATCACCAAGCGCGGCCTTTACGTCGTCCCCCGCTGAACTGTGAACTGCAAACCCGATGGCCTGTTTGAGCGGTAAATACTGATCGAGACCGTCATAGATGCCAAAGGCAGAAGGCACTGTTGCCCCTGCAATCTGCGCATCTTCGGGTGTCAACATCGCAAGCGGTTTAAGTTGACCGCCTTCGATCAACGGGGCCTGTTCAGCTAGAGAAGTCACAACCAACGCGACTTCACCTGCTATTGCTGCCTCCTGCCCGGGCGCTGAACCTTTGTATGGAACAAACTTGAATTCTGCACTGGACCCTTTTTCGATGGCCAGAAGGTTCAAGTGGTGGATCGAACCTGCGCCGGAAGCCGCCGCTGGAATGGTCCCAGGAGCAGCTTTTGCGGCGTCGACCAGCTCTTCCAGCGTGTTGTAAGGGCTATCTGCTGGAACCGAGATCAGATCAGGTGATCCGCCAACAATGAACGGATACCAAAAATCAAATTTCTTATCCCAACCACCTTGCACAGCAGCGGTGACGTTCGACTCTGACAAACCAACCAATGTATAGCCATCGTCTGGTTGGTTCATGACATAGACCATCCCGTTGGAGCCTGCGACACCACCTGTTTGATTGATCACATTGATCGAGACCGGAAGGTGTTTTTCCATCTCGGCCATGATCATTCGGTTGATCGTATCCGTACCTCCTCCGGCCCCCCAGACCACAGCTGTGGTGATATCACGATAGGGATAATCCTGCGCAACAGCTGCCCCTGCAATCCCGGTCGCCATCACGGCTGCGGCCGCCAACCGCCCTAGCTTTTGTTTCATTTCCAAGTCCTCCCAAACAGCTTTGCGTTTATTATTGCATTTATTTGCGTATACATTAAAGAATGCGTTGTCAACGGACTGTAGTGAAAGCTGCTATCGCGCTATGAATGCGAAACGGGAAGGAAGCGGGCTAAGATGAAGAAAAATTATAATGTGGCAGTGTTCCACGGGGACGGGATCGGCCCGGAAATTATGGCCCCTACGCTTGAAATTCTGTACCAGCTTTCGCGCAGCAGTCCTTCATACGAACTGGTGTTTACAGACGCTCCGGCGGGCGCAGGCCACTACGCCAAAACTGGAGAATCGTTTCCGGCTGGGTCACTCGAAACTGCACGCAACGCCGACGCTATTCTGCTATCTGCAATGGGTTTGCCGGACGTTCGCTACCCTGACGGAACCGAGATTTCACCGCAGATCGATCTGCGAAAGCAACTGGGACTTTTCGCTGGTGTACGGCCAGTAAAGGTAAGCAGCGGGCAAATGACCCCCTTGGCGCTGCCCACCGGAAAAGAGATCGACTTTGTCTTGATACGCGAGAGCACAGAAGGACTGTTCTTCACCCAAGGCACTGGCGAAGTTACCGAACACGAAGCACGTGAAACTCTGCTGATCACTCGTGAGGTGTCCGAAAAACTGTTCCGTTTCGCGTTTAAACTCGCCCAGAACCGCAAAAGAACCGGGCGCGGTCGGGGTCGAGTTACATGTGTCGACAAAGCTAATGTGTTCCGCGCCTTTGCGTTCTTCAGATCGATGTTTGATGCAGAAGCTGCACACCATCCCGAATTGCAGGCAGACCATGCCTATGTTGATGCCACCGCTCTATGGATGGTTCAAAAGCCTTGGGAATTCGATGTATTGGTGACTGAGAACATGTTCGGAGACATCCTCTCCGACCTTGGCGCGGGTCTCATGGGTGGTCTTGGACTGGCTCCGTCAGCGGATATCGGGTTGAATCACGCTGTATTCCAACCCTGCCATGGTTCCGCTCCGGACATTGCGGGACGGGGTATTGCCAATCCTTTTGCGATGATCCTGTCCGCAGCAATGATGCTTGAATGGTTGGGGTTGACCCATGATCATCCAGACCTGTCCAACGACGGTGAACGGTTGAGCGAAGCCGTGGAAAAGGTGACTGCGAACGGACAGAACCTGACGCGTGACTTAGGTGGCACCGCCGGAACAAAGGACGCAGCCGCGTCGGTATTGGAAGCATTGCGGGCATGAATACTCAACAAGCCATTAGGGTCGCGTGTGTGGGTGCGGGGTACTTCAGCAGGTTCCACTACGAAAGCTGGTCCCGAATGCCCAGAGCGGTTCCGATTGCATCCTGCAACCGTGATATCAACAAGGCGAAGGAAACAGGACTGGCCGCTTACGATGATCTGTCAAAAATGCTGGAGGCGGAAGAACCGGATCTCGTGGACATCATCCTTCCGCCTGTGGCGCAGGCCGAGGCAATCCGCTCGGCATTGCGGTTTGGTATCAAGTGGCTGATCTGCCAAAAGCCATTTTGCTTGTCTCTGGATGAAGCTGAGAAGATTGTTTCAGAGGCTGAAGCCGTTGGTGCCATTATTGTAATACACGAGAACTTTCGCTTCCAGCCTTGGTATCGCGCAATCAAAGAGGCGATGGCCGAGGGTCGAATTGGAACACCTCTACAAGCGACTTTCCGACTTCGACCCGGTGACGGACAGGGACCAAGCGCCTACCTAGACCGGCAGCCGTACTTTCAGGATATGCCACGTTTCCTCGTTCATGAAACAGCGGTTCACTGGGTAGACACATTCCGATTTTTATTCGATGCGCCCAGCGCAGTTTATGCGGACTTGCGCCAAGTTAACCCCGTTATAGCGGGCGAAGATGCAGGTTACATCCTGTTTGACCACCCCAACGGTTTGAAAGCTCTGTTCGATGGGAACAGGTGCCTTGACCACAGCGCCGAAAACCTGCGTCAGACCATGGGCGAAGCTCTCGTCGAAGGAACGGAAGGATCACTGGTTCTTATCGGCGACGGTTCAGTAGAACTCCGCGTTTTTGGAAAACAGGAGCGACAGCAGAT
This sequence comes from Ruegeria sp. BE10, assembly GCF_056538905.1. NCBI lineage: Bacteria > Pseudomonadati > Pseudomonadota > Alphaproteobacteria > Rhodobacterales > Roseobacteraceae > Ruegeria > Ruegeria sp. BE10. The sequence continues at coordinate 182,302 of NZ_JBQFTX010000008.1, read as the reverse complement.
TCTACCTCCAAGCGATCACGATGGGTTTGGAGGCGACTGCGTCCACGCCTTGCAAAGTCACGTCGTTTCAGGCCTTCTAAGAGGCACGCCGTTGGAAAACACGGCCCGAGATTATCTGGACGTGATCCGCATTGAAGAGAAGATCTATCTTTCGGCTGCGGAGGGACGAAAAATCAACCTGGAGACGCCGTGAAAGATCAGGACGCAAAAACTCTTTCCAATACGCAGCGCGCTGTAAGGGACTTGCGGCGGATGATCCTGTCCGGCGAACTTGCGGCCGGGACAGACCATCTGGAGTCGGAACTCGCCGAAACTCTGGGCATGTCCCGCACCCCGATACGGGAAGCTGCGTTGATGTTGGAAAGTAAAGGGTTGCTGGAAATGAGGCCCCGCAAGGGCGTGCGGATACTACCTGTTTCATCAGATGATATGCGTGAAATTTACGACATACTGACGGAACTCGAAAGCCTCGCAGCGCAGCGCGCTGCCGAAGCGGGCTATTCCGAAGATGAACTGGCGGTACTTGCTGGATCAATTGCAAAGATGGACCAAGCCATCGAAACCGGAGACCTTGAAGCCTGGGCCGAGGCCGACGAGTTGTTTCATCAGGAGCTCGTTCGGTTGGGCGGCAACAAACGGGTCGAAGCGATTGTCGCCATGATGAGCGACCAGGTGCGTCGCGCGCGCGCAACGACGTTGTTCATCAGGCCCCTGCCCGTCAAATCCAATGAAGATCACCGGGTTGTTTTTCAAGCGATTAGTGAAGGTCGTCCAGATGCCGCCCGCGAACGTCATCGAGAACACAGGCTGCAAGCGCAGGCTATGCTTTGCGGGATACTCGAAAAGCATCGGCTCAACAGCCTCTGATCTTCTCGTGTCCGGTCGTTAATCAACTAAAATAACTGCCAATTTTCGACATCAAAGGCGCTCCGAATACTTGTCGCCCACGGCAGTCCACGGTTGCGTCCGGCTGTTCTGATTTTCTTTTTTCAAATCACTCAACCAATCACTGCATCGTTTGGGGTTGATGTGGTACGAATTCGTATTAAATTAGTACGATATCGCACTATTGGAGAGTCAAGATGCCAAACCGAAGACGTTTTCTCAAGATTCTAGGCGGAAGCACAATACTGGCGGCAACCGGTGCGGTTGCGTTTCTCGCTACACGCACGCCGCATGACGCGCTGGCTCCGTGGACGCCAAAACCGTATGACGACCCACGCAAAGTTGCTTTGTCCTATGCAATTCTCGCACCCAATCCGCACAACTTGCAACCTTGGCTGGTCGAGTTGGTTGGACGAGACAAGGTGCGCATCTACCGCGATCCTGATCGCGAGCTTCCGGAAACCGATCCTTACCACCGTCAGCTCTATATTGGCCTCGGGGCATTTGTTGAGACGATGGTACTGGCGGCAAGTGCTTTCGGGTTCGATACCGAGGTCAAGTTACTGCCAGATGGGGATGACGGACCCATCGCAGAAGCAGTGTTTGTGCCAGGCGGGACATCCGATCCACTATCAGATCAAATCCTCAAACGGCATTCCAACAAAGAACCGTACACTGAACAGCGGCTGTCCGAGGCGGAAATGTCAGTCCTTGAAAACTACGCCACTCTGATTTCCGATGAGAGTCTAGTGGCCCGTATTCGAGACCTCACGAAACGCGCATTTGAAATCGAGATGCGTACACCGCAGACGCTGAAAGAATCCGTCGACCTCATGCGGATCGGGAAAGCAGAAATCAACGCCAACCCTGACGGGATTGAACTGCGTGATCCCATGCTGGAAACACTGCGACTAGCAGGTCTGTTGGACAATGAGACCCTGATGAACGTTGACCACCCAGGCACTCAGTCACACATGCGAGGCTACTTCGCCATGCTAGACGCGACGCCGCAATACGCGGTCATCACGACGGCTACAAACACGCGAAGCGATCAACTCGATACCGGGCGTCGATTGATGCGTTTTTACCTGAAGACAACCGAAATGGGCCTGGGCGTTCATCCGGTCAGTCAGGCACTTCAGGAATATCCCGAGATGGCCGATGAATACGCTCTGGCGCATGAGCTTCTTGCGCCAACAGGGCACACAGTGCAAATGTTGCTGCGTTTGGGGTATGGGCCCGAACCAATTGCCACACCCCGCTGGCCGCTGGAGACACGAATTCTGAATGAAGCCTGAACATGAGACCAACGAAGTCTACCGGTTCTTCACCGAGGTCGGGATCATCAATCAGTTGATCTCGACCAAGCTAGAAGCGTTCTTACCTGGCAGAATGACCGCAACCCAATTTGGCATATTGGGCCACCTGGTCCGGCGCCCCGAGGGAGAGACGCCACTTCAGCTATCGAACGCTTTTCAAGTGCCCAAGACGTCGATGACGCACATGCTCTCCAGTCTTGAAAGTCATGCCTTAATTACCCTTGAAGCCAACCCCAATGACAAGCGTTCAAAAATTGCCCGGTCCACACCGCGAGGCGCGGAGTTTTTGAAAGCTTGTATGGAGCGGATGTCGGAAGCCCTGGATCCTGTTTTGTACGAACTCGGGTTCGATCCATTTCGCAATTCGCTGCCGAATCTGACGCTCATACGCGAAGCTTTGGACAGCGAACGGGACTAAGTAGAACCAGCGCCGCCCAATGCGCGACCTCAAACGATCAGAACACCATGCTATCTGCGCCTAGGAGCAGCGACGGAGATCCTCGAGGCAAGATGGGCATGTCGTCAAATATTGCAATCCACGCGTCACCATCAAATACCACGAGTGGTTGGTTAAATTCCCGCCTATTGGGGAACTGCCAGAGTTCGTTCGAACTAGCGCGCCGTCACAGTCGCCAATCGACAAAGTAGGATGTGCGAAATCAACACCAAAAACGAAACAACCTCAGGCTACATAGAACAAACTTGCAATCGCGTGCTCCGACGTAGTCACCTAGGATACGGGGATGGAGCAAGCTGATGACGCGATGGAAGTTTGTGGTTTGTGTTTGGTGTGCGCTGGCTCTTGTAGCTTGCGCTCCAAAAACCCGCACTTATGAAAAGACGGTATCGGCTTCGCTGCCAGCGACTTCAGGCACAGCTCTGGGCCTGGCGGCCAATCGCCTTGGGAATCCCAAAGACGGTCGGTCAGGCGTCAAGCTAATCAGTGATGGCGAAGAAGCGCTCGTCTCAAGGCTTTTGTTGGCGGCTGCGGCTGAGCGAACGATAGACGCGCAATACTACCTTCTGCACAACGACCCAACGGGTCACCTCTTTGCAGCCAGTCTATTGCAGGCCGCAGATCGGGGTGTTCGTGTCCGATTGTTGCTGGATGACATGGATACGTCCAGCTATGACGCGATGACAGCCGCATTGGACAATCACGAGAATATAGAAATCAGGCTGTTCAATCCGTTTTGGCGCGATCAGAGCCTTTTGTTCGCGGGTCTGACGGACTTCAAACGCATCAACCGCAGAATGCACAACAAGTCCATGACGGCGGACAACGTGTTCACGATAGTGGGTGGCAGAAACATCGGTGCCGAGTATTTTCTGGCTCGGAAAGAAATGAACTATGCCGATCTGGATGTGCTGGCCGCAGGCCCAGTTGTACGCGAGGTGTCGCAAAGCTTTGACGCATACTGGAACAGCGAATTCGCCGTTCCGGCTCGTGTGGTCGTTGGAGAACCTCAGGAATTTGACCTTGCTGATGCACGAGTCCGGTTGAATGAACTGGTCGAGGAAGCGAGGCAAACGCAGTACGGCGCTGCCCTCAGAAAATCAGCGCAAGAGAACTTCGCGGATGGAGCCCTGTCACTGGATTGGCTGCCTGCGAAACTTTATGCTGATCCGCCCTCAAAAGCCGCGGGTCTCGAGAACTCAGGTCCCGTTCTGGCATCTCAATTGCTTCCGTACTTTGAGAATGCCAACAGTGAGGTGAACATCGTCTCCGCCTATTTCGTGCCGCGCAACAACGGTGTGAAATGGCTTACCGAACTTGAGAGCCGCGGTGTTAACGTGAAGGTCGTGACCAATTCACTTGCATCTAACGACGTCGCACCCGTCTACGCGCACTACGCCAAGAAACGCCGTGCACTTCTACGCGGTGGAGTAGAACTTTACGAACTGCGCCCCGACGCCTATCAGGTCCAACGTCGGGGTATTAACTGGGCTCAATCTCGATCAGGCCTACACTCCAAGGCATTTGCAGTTGATGACCGATACTTGTTCGTAGGGTCGTTCAACTGGGACCCGCGGTCTGTCAACATCAACACCGAAATGGGAATTCTGATTGACTCACCAGCATTGACCGCACGGACTATGGGTGCCTTGGACGACGCGCTACCCGCATACACATATAACGTGACGCTAGAGCACGCCGGTCAGCTTAAATGGACAACAAGAGGCGATGATGGCAACGTCCTTGAGTATGAATCCGAACCGACAGGATCAGCTTGGGATCACATAGTTTCCGGTTTTCTAAGTATTTTACCAATTGGGTCACAGCTTTAGCTTTGTTGACAAATAATCTGGCCGCGTGTCGCTCTTCTCGGACACGCGTCTACAGCGAATGGGAAACACCCCGACGTATTTCGGGCCATCGTCCAGGCGACCTTCAGTAAAAACCAATCTCGCTGACATCTACACGGGCGTCGTGATCGCGCCCGTAGGCGACAATTCCAACTGAGGTGATTTCGTCAGCGACGGGAATAGAGCGCAACATGGCACCTGAAGCCTTAAAGTTTGACAAAGGTAAAGAAACCTCGGTCCATTCGTCAGAAGTTTCGAACTCGGCCTGATAGTATTGCCAGGGCAGCACCGTGCCACGTGTTCTGAGGTGAACGAAGTATTGCTCGCCGTTGCCCCGCACCACTAACCTGACGCCTGATACACCCTCATCTGGTCGAACAGGTAACTTGCGTCGGAACTGGATAAAGCCGCCGTTGTTTTCTGTACTCACGGTTCCGGTCAACCGCGCGAATGCAACATCACCTTCCGAATGAAACTGCACCTGCCCTGAAGAGACCCCTCCCATGACGCTGTCGGCAATGTAGTCCCAACGCGTCTCCGGAGACTTGAAGAAGTCTTCAGTAATTTTTCCATCAGCCTGAGCCATTGTGCATCCGATGATAGCAAGACCTGAAACAAGCCCAATGAAGTTGGCACGCATATTGTTCCTTCTCAGTTCAGTATCGCAATGGAAAGGTTCAGCGCCGTGGCAAATGCGACCCACGCGAAGTAAGGCAGGAAGGCCAATGCGGAGATCTGATCTGAATTCCTAACCTGAGCGATGAACATGAAGATTACGGCCAACAACGCGACAATGACCACAAGGGCAAACCACGGCAGTTGCAGTACGAAAAAGGCTGGGGACCACAAAAAGTTCAGACCCATCTGCGCCCACCACAGCTTCATTGCGGTCGAACTTCGGTCTGTTTCAAACTGACGCCAACCCGTCACAGCAATTAAGACATAGAGCACCGTCCAAACTGGGCCAAAAACCCAATTTGGTGGGTTGAAGGCGGGTTTAGAAAGCTGCCCATACCAATCGCCGGGTGCGGTCAATATCCCGATCAGGATGCCGCCTCCCATCACGAGGGCAAGAAATGCTATGCGGACCATCCAGTTCGACATTGTAAGGCAGCTTTCAGCAGTCCTTGGTCGCTACGTTGACAACTGCGTCGGAAGAGAAGGTTGCAGTTTTGGTCTCAACTGCGTCGGCATATGACACTGTTGCGCCTTCGATCTCGGACCCGGTTACGGTGATTTCGCGTTGACCGGTTGTATCATCAACATCGATGGTAAAGGCGAGATTGTCCCCGACTGCGAGGGTGGCGATCTCAAGTTCAATTGTATTTTGCCCGTCCACCACCAAAGGAAGTTGCCGCAGTGCATCAGCACCCTCAACGAATTCAAGCGGCTGGAATACCTCTACGCCTGCGCCACTTTCGGTGACATCGAAAATCAGGCGTCCGGCAGATTGCGACAAGTCAATTTTGAGGGTTGAGGCTTCTACTTCGCACGTTCCGACATTCGTTAGAACAAAACGGTCCTTGGGTGCACCTTCTATGAAGCGAATTTGAACTCCGGCTTGAAGCGAGGTAGATGCTAAAAGTACGAGGCACACCGCAATAATTCTGGTCGGAAGCATTTTTGTCTCCTTTCGACAAGGTTCTTGACAAATACGCTCTGGCAGCTTTCTTGGATCAGACTTATGCCCTTTGACTATCGTGGTTCAGCCGACAGGACCTTTCAAAGTTCCATGCGCCGCTGTCAGAACGGTTAAGTCAAAACATGCCGTTTTCATTCTCGCTGTTTGCCGGAACCTCCTGAAGAACGTCCCAGTGCTCGACAACCTTCCCATCGACATCCAGGCGAAAAATATCGATCCCTGCGTACTCGAGACCATCGGGCCAGATTTGGTGGCAATGCAAAATAACGTGGTCGTCTTCAGCAAAGGCACGTTTGATATCCACACGCTTTCCCGGGTATTCGGCAGCCATGCGCTCGAAGTACTCGACAAAGGCTTGCTTGCCGTCGCCAACATGCGGGTTGTGCTGCGTATAGGTTTCCCCAACAAAGATCTCTATGGCCTCGGCAGGTCGACACTCGTTGAACATCATTTCGTAGAAAGCGATGACGTTTTTCTTGTTTGTTTTGAGGTCCGGCATACTGATCTCCAAATCGACGTTTGCACCGCCCAAAAAATGTTGCCCACGCAAGTCTTGGAAGCAACCCGGCAAGGACCTCAATCCCTAATCGGCAAGAAGTTACCGGCTTGATTTTGCGTTGCGACTATTTCGCGGGTTAGCCACTTATTCGGTTTCTTCAAAGTCTATGTGAATGTGATTTCCATCAGGATCGGCCACATGGATTTGCACCATTCCAGCCCCCGGGACATCAGTTTTGCGATACTGGATCTGACACGAGATCAGTTTTTCTTCGAATGCTCTCAACCCTGTGGCTGAGAGCGCAAAATGCTCGAGCTTGAGCTTCACTTCGGAGCCGACATTAGGCGTTCCTTCGTGACCCACAAGGTGAACGACGGCGTGATCACCCGCATACAACCAAGCTCCGGGAAACGGAAAATCAGGGCGGGCCCCGAGTTTTAAACCCAAGACCTCTTCATACCAAGTAACCATCTCAGGCAACTTAGTCGTCACGATATTCACATGATCCAGCCGCTCAATTCTCATCTAAAAACCCTCAAGCACGAGCTTCCCTTTGGCCTTGCCGCTTTCAAGGATAGTATGCGCTTTCTTTAAGTTTGTGGCATTGATCCTACCAAGTGTATCGGTCGCTGTGGATCTGATCTTTCCGTCATCTATCAACCCGGCGACCTGATTCAGGATTTCGCTTTGACGGTTCATATCTCCAGTCCCAAAAAGCGACCGAGTGTACATGAACTCCCAATGCAATGAGATCGATTTAGGTTTGAACGGCGCGATGTCGAAGGTTTCAGGATCATCAATCAACCCAAAGCGACCTTGAGGTGTCATCACCTCTCCAGCTTGGGAAGCATAAAGTTGGGAATGGTTTGTCGAATAAATGAAATCCACGCTGTAAATACCGAGAGCCTCGAGTTGTGAGCCAAAAGGTTCCGCATGGTTGATGACATGGTGTGCACCCAGCTCTCGAACCCAGTCTTGTGTCTCGGGTCGGGACGCCGTCGCTATCACTGTCAATTCAGTCAGAGCCCGTGCCAATTGAATGGTGATTGACCCGACACCGCCTGCGCCACCAATAACCAGCAACGTATTGGTCCCGCCGGAAACGGCATCTTGAACTCGCAAGCGGTCGAACAGCATCTCAAAGGCAGTAAGTGTCGTTAGCGGCATCGCCGCAGCCGCTGATGCAGGTATGGATTTTGGAGCAGCCCCCACGATGCGCTCATCCACAAGATGGTATTCGGCATTGGTTCCAGGCCGATTGATCGCCCCGGCATACCAAACTGCATCTCCCGGACGGAAAGTCTCAACCGTTTCGCCAACTGCTTCGACGATCCCTACTGCGTCCCACCCCAGAATATCAGGTATTGGACCTACAGGAGCACGTTTTTGACGAATTTTCGTATCGACTGGGTTCACTGACACGGCCTGCACCTTCACCAACAAGTCGTGCTCTTTCGGCGTCGGTTTGTCGGCCTCAAAGTCGATTAAGGCGTCCGCCCGATCAATCGACCCTGTCTCAAGGTATCCCACGGCTTTCATAACGTGCTCCTTTGTCCGGTTCTCTATCAACCGATGACTGTCATCTCATTCAACGTGAATTCTGCAACGGCGCCCTCTGTTGCTTCCAGGTAAGCCGCAAGGTGCTGAGCACCCATGTGGGTTTGCCAAAGCTCTCGGCTTTGCCAGTTTTCGTAGAACACGAAATGAGCCGAGTTGTCGTTGTCCTGGTGCAGGTCATAGTTAACGCAACCTTCTTCGGCACGGGTTATGTCGATGAGCTTGATCAGCTCGGCCTTTACGAGGTCAATCTTGTCGGGGTTAGCTTTGATGTTGGCGACGATAGTCAACTTGGCCATTGGAATAGGTCCCTTGTGTATTTGCGCGATGCGTTAGATTTACGCCGCAGTCTTTTCGGGATAAACGGGGCATAATCGAACATATAATCCGGAAATACCGTTTAATGCATTTAGACAATCTTCGCTTGTTTCTGACCATAGCCGAGAAAGGCAGTCTTGTGGCCGCGGCGCGCGACACAGGGATGTCGAGCACGACAGTGTCCGAGCGGCTCGCGGCTCTCGAGGCACATTACGGAGTGGTTTTGTTCAACCGCACCACCCGTTCCATTAGCCTGACCGAAGAAGGCCGGACACTAGCTAACGGAGCAAGAAGCATACTCAGTGAGGTTGCGGACCTGGATACACTTGTTCGGCACGGCGCCGAAACTCTGTCTGGTCCAATTCGCGTAAGTGCGCCTATTGACTTGGGACGGAGTTTTGTTTCCGAGGTTATTGCCGAATTCACCGAAGAGAACCCAGCCGTCTCAATCGAACTGTCCCTCTCGGACGGTTATGTCGACCTCGTAGGCCAGGGTTTTGACCTCGCCGTTCGCTTCGGCAACATCACGGACAGCTCGCTCAGGTTGCGAAATCTAGGAAGCTACCAACGTTTCGTGTGTGCGTCCCCAAGTTATCTGGCCTCATTCGGAACGCCTGAAAAACCCGAAGATCTATTAAACCACAACTGCTTGGTCATGAGGTTTGGAGACATGATCGACAACCTTTGGGAGTTTGGATCAGGACCAAATGCCCAGCGCGTATCGGTAAAAGGAAACCGAATAGTCAATGATGGTTCACTCATCCGCGATTGGGCGATTGCAGGCCATGGGGTCGTACTGAAGTCCGAGCTGGATGTCGGCGACGATGTTCGATCTGGCAGACTTATTTCTGTCTTGCGCGACTTCCTCCCACCACCGAAACCTTTGCAAATGATGTTTCCGCCTAGCCGAGCCCAACCACGTCGCATAACGGCCTTGGCCGAGCACTTGCGTCGCAAATTTGGTGTGAATTGAGGCCACAGGGGAAGAAACCAGACTGATACCAGCTAAGTTTGCTCAATGAATTTCAATGTCGCCTGTGCTAGCTCTCTGCCAGCATCTTCTTGAATGAAATGCCCGGCTTTAGGCACAACGGTATGGTTTCGACCGGCAGCTCCTGGGATCGACTTTTGGAACACTTTGTCCACCCCCGCCATGATCCTGTCATCTTCTCCAAAAACGGTCAGAAACGGAGTGTCGAGGGTCTTTAGGGTTTTCCATGCGGCTCGGTTGGCTTCTGAAGCTGGGTTGTCGGGTTTGTCGGGCACCAACATTGGAAACTGTCGAGCGCCTGCCAGATAGCGCGCATCCGGGAACGGTGCGTTGTAGGCTGCGACCTCTTCATCGGAAATCTTGGATGTTGTGCCGCCGAATACGATGCGTCCCGAATTAAATTCAGGAACGGATTGCGAGTATTCCCGCCAAGAAAGAAATGCCTCGCCCAAGGGAGTGTCACCAGTGGGCAAGGCCGTGTTTGCCACAACTACCCGAGAGAACCGCTCGGGCATACTCGCAACCAGCCGCAAGCCTATGAGCCCGCCCCAGTCTTGGCAAACCAATGTGATGCTCGTTAGGTCAACTTTCCGCAACCACTCGGACATCCAGTCTACATGGCGTTGGTAGGTGTAATCGAACCGCTCAGCTGGCTTGTCCGACCGTCCGAACCCAATCAAATCAGGCGCCAGAACTCGGTGGCCCGTATCTTTGAATAATGGGATCATGTGCCGATACAGGAAGCACCAGGTTGGCTCTCCATGCATCAACAATACTGTCGGTGCCTGTGTCGGCCCCTCGTCCAAATAGTGCATTCGGAGACGACCGCCTTCGGTATCATCCACATCAAGATAGTTCGGGCCGAATGCGAAATCTGGCAACCCGTCAAACCGATGGTCAGGTGTTCGAAGGAACTTCATTGTGAACTCTCCAATATGCCGACGGTATTGGCCAAGCAACAGTGATCGATAAAACAAAAACGGTCCAGTACCGGGGTATGTCGACGTCAGGTTTGCATTTGTTCGCCGCCCTTCTTCTCTTGCTCGCAGCGAAGGTCCATTTGTATAGATCTCGGATCTGCTGCTCCAACAAAAGGATTGGTCTCAAAGACCTCATCTTGCCAGTTCTTTTGAGCTGAAGCAGAGTTCAGCAATGCGGATCGCCAAGAAGCGCATCAGAAGAAGAGCGCAAGTCCGGTCATTGAGACAACCAAGAAAAGTAGAGTCATGATTCCACCCGAGCGAACGAAATCGACCACCCGGTAGCCTGCCGGGCCCATGATCAACGCGTTCACCTGGTGTGTTGGGATCAAAAATGAGTTGGACGTTGAAATTGCCACGGTGAGAGCAAACACAGCCGGGTTACCACCCGCCGATACGGCAATAGAAACCGCCAGCGGCACCAGCAGAACAGTTGCACCTACGTTGGACATGACCAGCGTGAACGCCGTTGCCAAAACGGCGATCCCTGCTTGCAAAGACCAGATCGGCCACCCCTTCAGGAGGGCCAACACATGTGCTGCAATCCAATCCGCAGTGCCGGTGTTCTGAACTGCCTGGCCCAACGGGATCAGCGAAGCGAGTAGAAAAACTGTGCTCCAACTGATCGACTCGTAGGCTTCATCAATCGATAGCACCCGGCTCAAAACCATCCCAATAGCGCCGATCAACAGGCATAATGACAAGCGCAGATCGGAAAACAGGATTAAGCTCAACGCTATTAGGAAGAAAGCAAGCGCCCATCCGACTTTGTGTGGACGTAACTCTTCCTGGGGAAAATCCGAAGTAACGACGACAAAATCCCTGTCCGACTTAAGCCGTGTCAGACGGTCCCACTGCACGTGCACCACACACGTATCACCAGCTTGCAAAGGGACTTGCCCGATATGCGTGGCTGAATGATCTTCAGTTTCAACGTGGCTCAGTGTTTCTTCACCGCGCTGAATGGCCAACAGAGACAAACCGTGTGTCTGACGGAGGCGCAGATCAATCGGAGTCTGGCCAATGACCGATGAACCGGGCGGAATAACAACCTCTGCCACCCCTGATTGAGTCGCCGCGAAATCATCTGCAAAGACATCTAATTGGGGTAGTATCTCTAAGCCGTAAGGCTCAGCGAACTGATGCTCAACCACCCGACGTAGGCCGAGCACTGCGAGCCGCGCCGGGGCTTCGATCTTTGTATCGGCCATCGGCGCGATGACCTTGTGGCCGCGATAGGATGTACCGAGAATGTAAATATTATGGGCGACCATGACATCCGCGAGCGTTTGTCCAATCAAGATCGAGCCTTCTGGAACACGAATCTCGAACATATCGGCCCTAAGCCCATAGGTGTTTTCTACATAGGTCTGCATGGACCGAGCTGAGCTTGCGTCTTCTCCACGCTCTCGCTGCGCTGGAAGGACCCAACGACCAAATAGCACAAAGTAAAGCACCCCTGTCAGCACCAGCATCACACCGATAGGCGTGACTGAAAACAACCCAAATGTCTCCATTTGTTGGTCAGCCGGAAGGGATGAATTTGCCGAAACGATCAAGTCATTTAACAGGATGAGGGGCGACGACCCGACCAATGTGATCGTACCACCCAGAATCGCGCAAAACCCCATGGGCATAAGCAACCTACTCATTGGGATTTCAGTACGTGCTGAGATGCGGCTCACAACAGGCAGAAAAAGCGCGGCAGCTCCGACGTTCTGCATGAAAGAGCTGATGACACCAACCGTTGTTGAAATTATGGGGATTATCCGGGCCTCTGTCGTGCCACCATTCTTGAGGATCAAGGCCGCGACCTTTGACATAAGTCCAGTCTTATCAAGCCCAGCCCCAATTACCATAACTGCGATGATGGACATCACAGCGTTGGAGGAGAAACCTTCGAAGAGGTTGGAAATATCGGCTAGATTATTTAACCCCGGTAGATAGCTCAGTGCGCCAAGCAAAACCATTACAAGAATTGCTGCAACATCGATCCGTATAATCTCGGTAACAAAAAGTAAGACCGTAAAAGACAATAGACTCAGTACGGCTATCATTTCGTACGTCAGCGTTGGTAATTCCATATCGTACTCCCAACCTAACGTTACCTGACCAGCAGCAAATACGAAGAACCAACTCTGCGCGGCAGATAAGTCCAAAATCCATCACGTCGGCTCACGCAGCTCGTTTTCTCGGACGTGGTATCTGCTGAAACCTGGATTTCGCCAACTCAAAGAGACGCTGAAGATAAACTCAAAAGCCTCTCTTAATCACCGCAATCGGAGGGAAGCAGTCCATTCGTAGACTTGTGACAGAACCCCGCTTCAAGAAAGGGTATTGCCGTAACCTCGAAGTGAGCGCGTCCAAACCGGCGCGCTCACTCTATTTGGTATCGCCTGTTACCAAGGAGTTAAGAGTGATGCATCACTCTGCGGCAACCGCTTCCTCTTCTAGTGCTGGGTAGTCGGTGTATCCTTTTTCGTTACCGCCGTAGAGGGTAGTTGCATCCAGCTCATTCAGCGCGGCGTCTTTCTCCAGCCGGTTGACAAGATCCGGGTTGGAAATAAACGGCCGACCAAAGGCCACCAGATCGACGGCTCCGGTTTCAACCGCTTCGACCGCCATTTCCCGGTCATAAGCGTTGTTGCCCATTTTCGCACCGTCAAACAACTCATAGAGCGCCTTCAGATCGCCACCTTCAGGAATATCGCGCGGGCCGCCGGTCTGTCCTTCCACGAGATGGAGATAGGCCAACCCATAGCTATTCAACAATTTGATCGCATGGGAGAACGTCGCCTGCGGGTCGCTGTCGGAGATGTTGTTGGCGTCCGAGAACGGGCTGAGGCGAACACCAACGCGGTCGGCGCCCCACACGTCGACAACCACGTCCATGACTTCCTTCAGGAATCGCGCTCTGTTCTCGACAGGACCGCCGTATTCGTCTTCACGCCTGTTGGACTCGTCCCGCAGGAACTGATCGATCAGATATCCATTGGCTGCGTGGACCTCGACACCGTCGAAACCAGCCTCTTTGGCGTTTTCCGCAGCCCTCCGGTAGTCGGAAACAATGTTTGCAATTTCTTCGATGGCCAGAGCCCGCGGTTCAGATGTTTCAACAAACTGCTCACCATCAAACGTCTTGGCCTTAGCTCCAATTGCGGATGGTGCAACAGGGGCGCCACCATCCTGCTGCAAGCTGTAATGCGAAATCCGGCCCACATGCCAAAGCTGGATTACAATCTTCCCGTCCTTGGCATGGACGGCCTCAGTCACTTTTTTCCAGCCGTCGATCTGCGCTTCGGAATAAATGCCGGGCGTCCAGGCATAGCCCTTGCCTTGGGGCGAGATTTGCGAAGCCTCTGTGATGATCAGACCTGCACCCGCCCGCTGGGCGTAGTACTTGGCCTGCAATTCATGGACACTGTCATCCTCGGCTCTTGCCCGGTTGCGGGTCAATGGCGCCATGACAATGCGGTTTTTCAGCTCGATTGCACCAGCTTTGATGCCGGAGAACAGTTTTTCATCAGCCATTGCTGTTTCCTTCTTTGGTAAACTTCGTTCAGATATTATTGGACCAATCAGTCCAATATTAGGGTCACTGTCTTTTGATTGAGTTTGTTTTAGGTTTCATTTCCTTATGGTGGCGGGAGGCCTTATGGCGAAATCACCAACCGGGCTTGTTTCAGGGTTTGCGATATCTGCTCAGCGGGAACGCCCGCCTTGCGCAAGGCTAGTGTTCCGATTGCAAGGGACGCAAAGGCGCGTGCCTTGTCGAGGGCCTGTCCCGGATCCGAAGGCTCAAGCGTTCTCGCAATAATCTCGTCAATATTCTCCAAATGCTGCCGCCCGAGAGCCGCCACTTCATCATCATGAGGAGCAAGTTCCGTCAGGCAGTTGATAAGCATGCAGCCATCACGACCGCCTTGCGGGTTCGCCAAAGCTTCCATTATCGCACCAACAGGGTCATCTCCGCCCGCGTCAGCAACGTCACGCAGCGCTTTCAAACCACGCCTTGAATAGTGGCTGAGGGCTTTGTGAAACAAAGCCTGCTTGTTGCCGAACGCTCCATAGAAGCTGGACCGACTCAAACCCATGGCCTTGGTCAGATCATCCACGGACGCGGTCTCGTAGCCCTTGTGCCAGAATACACACAAGGCTTTTTCCAATGCCTCAGCTTCGTCAAAGGCACGAGGTCTACCTGGACCTGCGGATGATTTGATGTCGCCATTTGGGAGAGTTTTTTTGCTCATGCGCATGATTTGGAATGATTGGTCCAGAAATTCAAGGTGGCGGTAGGAAATTTTTGGAATGGTCAGTCCGTATTGTGACCAGAGAAAGGAATTTAGGTCGGTAGAAATACAAAACCTCCCCATCCCGGTTGGTGTCACGCTAATCTTAGGATCAGGACTGTTTGTCTTTTTGCGGGAGTGTCAGACGAGGAGGATCGCGATCGTAGAAAAGAGAGCCCGCGCTCGGTACTAGTTTCCAACACTGGACTGAGTGACTGGCGGCTTTGTCCAACGCGCTGATCTTGATCACTCACAAACCAGAGATTGGTTCGGTAGATTCATGGCCAATGCCCTCATCTTGTGAGGATTACTACTCCAATGAGTAACAAAGCCAGGAATTCAGAACTGGTTTTACGAGCATCAGAACGGCGGGTCATCGCAAGCAAACCAACAATAATTTCAGCGCGCTAGGCAAAAAAAACGAGGGCAGCTGAAGTTTAATTTGCCCAATGTGAACTTCTTAACTTTGGTTAGAACGGTTTTTTGGCAGTATCGTTTCATGAGTTGTTAGTGAGTTCAGTGAGTGAGTAGATGTATTTGCATAATTTCGAGGGGCATTGTTGCGCGGTCAATGACACCCGGATGGATGATTTTGCGCGTGAGTATCCGTTGCTGGACGATGTAGGCGTGCACGCACAATGGCAGAAGGGCTCCTGGCAGATCACGCGGATAGCCGACATCTGGACACGAACCGGGAAGGTGCTTTCTTTACCTTACAAAGGAGCCAACGCCTATCCATCTTTCCAGTTTGCTCAGGATGGAACCCCGCTTCCTTTGATGGAAAAAGTGTTGAAAGCCCTGCCACGTGAAATGACCCCGTGGCAATGCGCGTTCTGGTTAACCTCACCCAAACTGGAACTCGGAGGTGAAAGCCCGGCAAATCGCATTCAGATCGGCGATGATTGCATAGTCGGTATCGCAGGCGATGCTGGTGGTCTGAAGGCAGCTTAGTGTTAGCTTTTGGTCACTCATACGTCTTACAGCATCTGGAAAATTCGTGTCTCCCCTGCTTTTTCTGCCTCCGGCAAGAATAGCGAGATCAGGGCACTTAAATGTCCATTCTCTTCTGAGAATTCAGAGACAATATCAAGCAGCCCATCCATAAATACGAATGGCCAAGAGCATACTGAAATACGGGTATTAACTAGGTCTTCGAATATCGATACCCGTTGGAGAAAATCCCACCGACAAGTACAACTGCTCTGCAAATCTGTTATCTACCGCTACGCGTAGCGGAAACTCAACAAACTCGGTTTCTGCATATTTCTGTCAAACAGACTTCACCGCTCAAACACAGCCATCATCTGCCTGCGCAATCGCGCCAGATCCTCATCCACACTAGCGGTAGGATCCCGGCTCAGGATGTGACTGGCTGAATCAAGTGGCATACACGCCGCAGCAGCGTTTGGTATCTGGTTCGAAAAATCGCGGAGTTGGCAATTCGGGAGATTGAACCAACTTCTGGTAATAGGCAGGGCGTGTCACCAGACGACACCTAAAGCAACGCACAGGTAGGAATTTCGGTGCCAGTCTCCCGTCTTTCCACACCAGTGCAAACTACTTGCGCCGGAGGACTAGGTCGTTTACAGAATTGGAGCCTCTCCTGAGGAAGCGCTAGCACGCCCGACAACTAGCTTTTCCGGGGCCATGACAAATAACTCAAAGTTAGCAATTTGCCCAAAAGTCTCAAATCCAGAGGGGAGTAAGAATGTCAGAGACGGGCTTCATCCGCAGTACTTTCGCACCTCAGTATCCCTAAGCCCGGTGGCCACAAGCATGCATCTGTTTCGCGCCTCGTAATAATACCCGCGGGCATACCACATGACCGCTTCGGGCTCATTTCCATCTGAAACCATCCAAGCACCACGCAAATATCTAACGGCGTATGTTAGATTGGTCTGAGCGTCTAAGAGGTCGGAAGGCTGTCCGCGAAATCCCATCTGGCGCGCAGTTGCAGGCAGAATCTGCATCAGCCCATAATAGGGACCATTTCGGGCATTGGGGCGGTAGTCGCTTTCTCGCTGGATCACACGGTGTACGAGGCTCCGCGGTACACCGTTTGCGTCCGCAGTTTCGTTGATCATCACGCGCAGCTCAGGGGTTTCACCGGGATAAAGTCGCGTCAAAGGCTCTGTGGGTTCATTGCCGCAAGCGGTAAGAATTAGCGCAGCAAGAATGACTGTGTATCGCATCAAAAATCTCATCTCATTAATGACAAGATTCATCAGTGCTCAACTGTGATTGATATTCAATATCCCAAGGTATTTTTGAGCGGCTTTTGGCCAGAATTGATTTGGCACCTAATACCGACGGTGCACTCTCTTTTCAGTAACAACGTGCCTCTTTTTCTGACGCTCGCGCAAAAAGACAAACAGTCCTGACCCCAAGATCAGTGAAATACCGACTGCGACAGGCAGGTTTGGGAGTTCGCCCCAGATGACCCATCCCCAGAAAATAGCCATGGGAAGACCGACATATTCAAACGGTGCCACTGTAGCTGCGTCTGCCATTCGGTAGGCCTGGCCAAGGCAATACCCGACAATTGCAGAATTGAATCCGAGGCCAATAAACAACCAGCGGTCAGCCCCTTCGGGCCAAACCCACGCACGCAGTAAGAAGATCAGGCTATCGTTCTCGAGCTCACTCGCAAAACGTCCATCCCCTGCCACTGACCAGAACAACAGACTGACAACGATAAAGCACGCCTGAATGTACACGGCCATTGCTGAGGCTTTGGACTTTGCGCCAAGAAAACGGGTCATCACGTTGTTGAGGGCATAGGTAAATGCAGCAAGAATCGGTAAGGCATACATCAACAGACCAACTTCACGCTCGCCGCCTGCCTCCCATGGGCGAGTCATGATCACCACGCCCAAAAATCCCACAAGCACAGCACCAATCCGCATCGGCCCAACTTTTTCGCCAAGCAATGGGATACTCAGCAAGGTGATCATCAAGGGGGCTACGAAGAAAACAGCGGTGGCTTCTGCCAGCGGCATTACCGCCAGGGCCGTAAAGAACGTCAGATTGGCAATGACAATCAGCAAACCGCGCACAAGGTGAAGTTCCGGCTGATCGGTTTTCAGGATGCGCCAACCGCCCTCCATCTGGACCAGGGCAAAGCTGAACCCGATCCCGATCAACGATCTTGTAAACACCATCTGGTGCAATGGGTAACCGCCAGACAGGAATTTGATCAGCATGTCATTGACAGAAATCGCCAATATTCCGATCAGCACG
Organism: Ruegeria sp. BE10; assembly: GCF_056538905.1. NCBI lineage: Bacteria > Pseudomonadati > Pseudomonadota > Alphaproteobacteria > Rhodobacterales > Roseobacteraceae > Ruegeria > Ruegeria sp. BE10. Next base: position 164,275 of record NZ_JBQFTX010000008.1, on the reverse strand, counting down.
AACACAATACCAGCTGTCGGGTTTTGTAGTTTTTGTTCCGCTGTCATGGAGTGCCCTTTCACAGGGCCACTACCATGGGTCAAAGAATAGGTCACGTCGCTTTGCGACACGGCAGTTCGCTCAGATATCCGCGACGCGTATCTGTGACCGGTCGCAGCCCAAACCGGAAATTCAAAACTAGACTTTGCAGTTTTCCGAGAAGCGGACAATGCAGCCGTTTGATCTATCGCTATTGGGCGGCTCGAAACATCGGAAATAGGGGTGGGGCTTGGTCGGCTTTGATTAGACCCATCTCTTGAAAACCATAGCGCTTATACAGCGATAGATTTGTAGGGTTTGTCGACTCTAAGTAAGCAGGTCTTCCATCTTCGTCACAACGTTTGAGGCAGCATTCAAGCAACGCGGAACCCAACCCTTTTCCTTGGTGAATTGGGTCGACCGCAATAAAAGCTAAATGCCAGCAGTCCTCATCGGGATGATAATTGTCCATCTGCCCAAAGGTTTCGAACAACGCATCATGCTTTTCTGGTGAGACCGTCTGCTCAAAACAGGCGACAAGCCGTTCTTCATCAGGGTGAATGCTTGGCGGAAGCCAAAGTGCGCCAGCGGTGAAATCATCGTTTCGAAACGCGCTGCCCTGTTCAAATGCACGCCCTCCAAAGAAGTCCATTACTCGCGGGAAGTGGGAGAGGAAATCGGCAGGTTCAGGATACAGCCAACGCATGAATGGGTCCGCAGAAAATCCAAGAGCAAGTCCGCTTAACAAACTTTCTGCTTCACTTCGGGTTGATGATCTAAACATGAAATTACCTTTGGTCGTTCCACTTCGAATTCCAAGTTTTAGCATGAGGGCCGTAAATACTTGTTGTCAAATGCGCAATTTATTGTCCTGCTCAAGCAACGATGGATGACTGCATTGGGCTCACAGCAGACATTTTCTGCATACAATGTCTGCGACAGATCGCAGCCCAAAGCGGACCTTCAAAACCGAGCTTTGTAATTCTAGCGATGCTGACCAAAGCCACCGATTGATGTACGGCGCTAAGATTGGTCGGAGTGAACCAACGCAATTCGGGACTTTCTGGTCATTCAGGTTGGGTTCCCCAACCATTTGGTTGCACGTTCGCGAACGTCATCGGGTATCTCTGTGGCTTGGCGGGTTTCGAGGCTTAGCAGTACGCATTTGAATTCGGTTTCGAACGCTATCTTGTTGCCGTCAGCTCGAAAAAGCCGATGTCTAAAGGTCATGGATTTGGAGCCAATCGCTACAACTTCCGTCTCCAGCCGTATCGATTCACCAGCAGTAAGCTCTGCGCGGAAATCGCTTTGAGCGTTGACTACGGCGAATGAAACACGGCGGCCCGTTCGCATATCGTTTGCGGTTAACCCCATTTCAGATTGAATGGCTAAAACACCGTCGGAACATGCGGCGAAGTACCTCGAAACATTCATATGTCCAAGGAAATCGCAATCCGTTGGATCAACAACCGAGCGAAATGAAACCATTGCTGACATGTAGTTGCTCCTCTCGAACTGCATAGGATTCTTACAAGAATGGGCATTGCATGTCATCTTGTCGAACAATCGACCAAGTATAGACCAGCACTTTGGTAAGTCTTAAGAAATGGAGTGTGCGATGCCCTCAATTGAAATTCAGGTGCTTGAAGGTGTGTTTTCGGCAGAAGAAAAAGGAAAGATAATACAAAATGTCACCAAGGCCTTCGGTGAAGTCGCCGGGCAAACAATACAAAATGGAACGTCTGTCCGGTTGCTAGAGGTAAGCAGCGGTTCATGGGGTTACGCGGGACACATTCTAACTACACAAGACGCTTTGGAGATGCGCGCCCGTGGTTGACAAAACACCTTAGGACCGGGTCAGTTTTCGGCAGCTTTGGCCCACAGCAGTCATTTTCTACGGGTTGCATACTTGGCTGTTGCAGCCCGTAACCGACATTCGCGACCAGACTTTGCAATTCCGTAAAGCGAGAAGAAAGCAAGTTTTCAATGCCGCTTCATGTTGTTGTAGTATTGCCGTAGTTTTCGAATTGACCGGACGTTATGGCCGAGCTGACTGAACAACTCAGCGACGTTCTAATTCGAAGATGCTGCGAGAACTTGATCCGCAATCCAGTCGAACACAAGCCTGGACCCCCTGCCGGAGTTGGTATGACTTCGAGACATTACATAACCAGCATCGCTGAAGACTAAATCGTCCGTAACGGTCACCAGAGACCCCTTGCTGAGCAGATCATCAATCAATCCAATCCACCCCAATGCGACACCTTCACCAGACAAAGCAGCCTGGGTGACCATGTCATAGTTGTTGAAACTGATGTAATTTTTCTTTCTTTTGCCAGTTATGCCCAGGCTATCAAACCATCCTTGCCAGGTTTGCCACGCTGCGGTTGCAGGTTTTGACAGGCTCAGAAGTTGAACATCCAGCAAGTCCGCGGGATTTTGGATTGATCCAATCTTCTCTAATAGCTGAGGACTGCAAACAGCGGCGACAACCTCTTCCAAGAGTAGTATTTCATCAGGTTTGATCTGGGCTTTGGGTGCAACATGGATACGAATGTCGCAATCGGTATCATCCAGGCCGGGCGGCACAGTGGAGGCCAAAATCTGAATTTCAATTTCATCCCCGATTTCCTCTCGGAGGTAACCAAGACGCGGAAGCAGCCAGAATGTTGAGAACGCAAAATCGGCTGAGATTCGAACACTGGGTTTAGTTTTGCGCTCGAGCAAAGAGTTTACCGCAAAACTCATCTGCGTCATTGCGGGTCTGACCACATTCAAAAGCCTCAACCCCTCATACGTCAGTGAAACGCCCCGGTGTTCTCTTTTGAAGAGGACGACGCCCAGATCGACCTCCAAACCTTTTATCCGTTGCGAGATCGAGGACTGGGTCAGCCCGAGAGCATCGCCGGCACTTGTAAAGTTTCCATGCTTCGCGACCATTTCGAACGCATAAAGCGCCACGAGGTTTCGGCTTAGATTGGTATTAACTCTGTTAATGTCACCCATAATTACTCAGCTACTGCAAAAGAGAGAAAATTTATACCAAAAACTAAGCCAATGGGCGCGAGTGCAGCCCTGTGAGAGAAACACGGGAGCCAATGATAACCAAACAAAACCGCGGCCATAGGTGCGGACAGCCATCCGATTAACGAAATTCACACGCGTGCGCTGGCTCTGAGAAGCTAAGAATTTCGGCGCGTTTTAACTCCCCGGACCCAGTGAGATTGACGATGCAACTGGTGTGCATCGTTGGGCTCACTGGTTTCCCGGCAATATGGGCGATCGGGCCAAAACTAGCAGACTGTCCCACCAGAATATCAAAAACAGGGAGAAGTTGATTATGGCGATAAAGCCACCTCTATCAGAACTTCCGATTAAGACCGCTGACAACGGTTTTTATAGGGGGTTCAGTGTTAACGTCACGGTGATCAGTAAGATTATCATTAGTTTGCTGGTCGTCTGGTGCATCGTTTGGCCGACCCAGGCCGGCAGGATCCTTGGCGATTGGAATGCAGCCATTCTGGCTCAGTTTGCAGCTTGGTACATCTGGGTCGTAACAGGGTTTGTTATCGTCTGTATTGGATTGGCCATCTGGCCAGCTGCAGGACGTCTGAACCTGGGTGTAGAAGGCGAAAAGCCGGAGTTCTCGAATTTCTCATGGTTCTCGATGATGTTCGGTGCAGGTATCGGAGTTGGGATGTTGACCTGGGCGGTGGCGGAACCCGTGGCCCACTTCAAGAACAATCCTTCGGTTATACAGGGGGTCACTACAGCCCTAGATGCGGACAATGTGCGCACTGCCTACGTGTGGTCCTATCTGCATTGGGGATTGGGCGCTTGGGCGTGCTACGCGATTGCAGGTCTTGCATTGGCATTCTTCAGCTATCGCCGTGGGCTTCCGCTGACGATCCGCTCATCCCTGACGCCGCTCTTTGGTAAGGCGCTTTCGGGCAACCTTGGCCACCTGATCGATATCGTCGCCGTCGTTGCAACCATCTTGGGTGTGGCACAGACGCTTGGCTTTGGTGTTGAGCAGTTCGTTGCGGGCCTGACGCGAATCGGCATCGGCGGCCTGGCAAATACAGACGGTTCAGCCACAACGCTGGGCATCATCGTCGCGTTGCTGGTCATCATGGGGGCTTCGACACTGTCGGCTCTGTCTGGTGTGGGTAAGGGCATCAAGTGGCTGTCAAACATTAATATGGCGCTATCGATCTTCCTTCTGGGTTTCTTCATCCTGTTCGGGGCTACGTTCTTTGGCGCCAAGGCATTCTTTGTCGGCATCTGGGACTATCTGGTTGCTCTGCCCTGGCTCAGCTTCAACGTTTACGCCTCGGATGGCGTAGAAGGGTCTGAATCTTTCCTGCTGGCACAATGGCAGGGCTGGTGGCCGGTGTTTTATTGGGCCTGGTGGATCGCGTTTGCACCTTTCGTCGGATTGTTCTTGGCGCGCATCTCGCGGGGGCGGTCCATCCGTGAGTTCGTGCTGGGTGCGATGATCGTACCGTCGCTGATGTGCTTTGTCTGGTTTGCATGGGCCGGCGGCACCGCTATCGACCTTGAACTGAACGGTGGCGCAAACGGTGTGATCCTGGATGCGGCCAATGGTGACAAGATCTTTGCCATGACCACCTACATGCTCGCGCCCATAGCCGAGTTCCTGGCCTGGGCCATGGCGGTTGTGATCGTGATTTTGCTGATGACCTTCCTTGTCACTTCGGCTGACTCGGCCGTGTTAATCGTGAATACGATCAACGCGGCTGGTGACGAAGGGCCCAAGGCACGTCCGCATATCATGTTCTGGGGCGCTGCGCTGGCATTGGTGGTTGGAGGCCTTCTGATCTCAGGTGGAACCGGGGCCATTCAGACCGCTATGGTAATCGGCGCATTACCTTTCTCTATCGTCATGGCGCTGATGTGCATTGCTTTGATAAAAGCGATCTGGAACGATGGTCGCCGCGAAGCGGCTGGCATTGCATCAACTGTTGATCCCGAAACATCAACGATGCCAGCCGAATAGTACTCGCGTATCTAAATGTGACCCTGGGACGAAAAAACCGGGGTCACAAATATGATGGCAGCCGAAACAGAAATCTATCAAAAATGCGGGTTTTAGCGCCGCATATTGATTGCTTGATCATTACCGAAAATACGTCTTTGGTTGAACTTTGCAGAGTCCGCATTCTGCGCAGAATGTTCAAACTGCCTGAGAACCCAAACCTGGGATTCCGGAAGTCACATTGAGCATGAACCCCAGCAACACTGCTCACGTTTAGTTACGACCCGGATTGCGATGTCCATGAAGTAAGGTGTTCCAGTAGCGTCCCAACCCGCAGGCAAGTTCGCAACAACAAGAAACCTTTATTGAATCCCTTCAGAGACTGTAGGTGCGCTCATAACGCTGCATTCCCAACATTGATTTCATTGAAGAAAATCTTGGAAGTTTGCTAATAACTCTGCGCGGTATTTGCGCATAACTTTGTACAATTCGCCCATAAGTTTGCGTGCCACAGAAAACCCATCGAAAAATGGGGCCTCTGGCACATCTGCTACACACAAATGCAGTTTACTCCCAATCGCCAGCAGACGAGCGCCACGTCTTAGCGTCCGCATCCCAAACACTGGCGGTGACGCAAGGCGTTGGGTTTATTCCGTCGCAATTGGATCCATGAATATCCGCAACAACAACGCGTTGAAGCCCAAAATCAACAACCGTCCAGCCCTGGTTGAGCAAGGATTGAACCTCTTCTTCAATCAAGAAGTGCGACATGCATCCGCCAGTTCCACAATATAGAGATGCGGCGCTTGAACACGCGAAACCAGATTCATTCAGAACCCAGTCGCGTTGTAGGTCTCCGTCTAGATCGACCCTCTCAACCGCACCCCAATCTAAGTCAAAATGACCGTCGTTGAACTCCGCGCAGGCTTGTGCCGCCAGATCAACCTTTGTCCGCAAACCGATGGGAAGTTGCGAAACATCAGCCGCGACAGTTGGTGAGTTCCATACTAGGCCAGAGACCAGCACAATCCTAAAAACCAACCCTTTCAATTGACGCACTACTTGGGAAGCCGTTTGGAAGGTGGCATCAATTGCATTGTTCATACCTGTAGTCCCCGTATTCCAGCCAGTTTGCTGAGCCTTCGTTAAAAATCAGAAATTCGGACCTGTCTTCCCCAAGCAGGGCGACAACAAATCCCGCCGGCGGCTCAGAGTTTCCGAAGTAACTGTAGGCCGTCATGGCTCTAATCGACTCGCCGTTGACCGTTACTCTTGCGTCCCACTCCCCCTCCGAATTGTCTAAAATTACGGGTTCGATCACGCGTTTTATCGCTCCGCCACCACAATAGACGATGCCTTCGGGTGCTTCGTAAGAGGTCCCCTGGCTAGCATCCGAGTTGCACGCAGAACGAAGGGACCGAATTGCTGCGCTGGAACCTTTCAAGTCAAAGATCCCATAGCTGACATCTTGATCACTCATCGACAGATTGACCGACGCGTTGGCCGCAAGCTGGTCCAGTACAAAACTATAGTCCTGCTGACTGTTGAAGCTGACCTCGACCGGATAATTGTCGACGATCTGCACGGCAGCGTTTTCTGCGCCAACCTGAAATGCTCCAACTTCGGTGGTGCTGTTCTTCAAAAAGCGAATGGAAAGCCCCTGCTTGTCCGCAATGTCCTGGCTGTCCTCGAATCCAGCCGGAGCAAAGCGAATACGGTCACACTGAAGTTCCAGCGTCATGTTTCCTGTCTGAATAAACGCATTGGGGTTGGGCCCGGAGCTGAACGACCACTCCGCTGATGCTGTGGTCGCCACTGCCATCAGTAGCATTCCAATGGAAATGGTTTTGCAGCTCATTTTTTTCTCTCCATTGAGTTACGGTTCGCACTGTCGTTCAGCAGAAGTTCTAGCCAATTGCCCGGACAGCCAGATCAGGAAACAGGTTCGCCGTATTCGTTTGCGCCTTCTTGGGAAGGTCGCGTAAGCCACCAGATCATCAGGATGGACAGAACCAATTGAAGAATTGAGACAACAACAATACCGGTTACGCCCAGGACGGCCGCAGGTCCTCGCAATGCGTCAGGGTTCTCGGTCCCTTGCTCCAATACCGAAAAGAACGCCACCCCACCCAGCATAACAAATAGCGTTGTAATGCTGAGCGCCATCGGCAGCAGCAAATACCAGCCAGGTCGTCCTGTATCATGCAGCCTTCGCCAACCGGCGGCCAGCATGGGTATGAGAACAGCCAGTTGGAAAACAGAGGACAGAACCCGAGATCCCTGCCCTGTTTCGGGGTTGGTCCCGAATATGATTGTATCCAGCACAGCTAAAGCAGCGCTCGCGAGAACTACGAACAAGAAGAACCACCAGTATTCTGAGCGTAAAGCCCGACCGGAGAACTGGAAGTATTTTGAGAAACACGCTTTTACTGCTTCGCCAAATCCCATATTTCACTCCTTTCTTGCTTTCTGTGCGGTCTCAAACGCTTCGCCGCTCTAGAGAACGCACTCGCCCCTTAGGATGCTCCCTCTTACCTTTTTGTTTGAAAGCAGAAGCCTATCGCACGAGAGCGTAAAGAATTTTACGCGCGGAAAAAATATTGATTTGTAAAAAATTAGATTCAAATATGCGAATTCGACACAACTTTATTTACCTCCGTTGTTGTCGCTGTCGCCCGATTTGTCGGGCCCTTCCGACTGCTGGAGTGAGTGCTGGCAGTCGGAAGGCACTTTACAATGATTGAGCGTTGGGAGGACGCGATGCCCAAACTTAACGTACTCGCCCTCTTTCCAGAGTTTGCTCTAGCATTTGCTAGTGACGTCATTCGGCCTTCACACGTTATTGTCGGCCCCGATAGTCAACGAAATATCGTCCCGCCGACCAAGCCCCCCGCGGCAAGTTTTGGGAAAGGTATTCACAGGATGGAAGCATGTTCTGTCGGGCACTCAGACGCGAGAGCTTCAAACAAGCGCATCCAATTTCACTAATTTCAAGGGAACCAGAGGGAGAAGAAAATGTCTAACAAGATGGTGATGATTGCAGGCGCGACATGTTTCGCACTGCTTGCGGCCTGCGACGATACGAGTACATCAAGCGCGTCCGCCGAGCTCACGCCGGCTCAGCAGGCGTGTTTGCGAGATGTAGCCAATACGACAAACAATTCGCAAGTCGTGGTGCTCTCATCCGCGTTTAGCGAGGCGGGAACACAGGTCACTGTAGGCGTTGGCGAGGATCGTGCTCCTTGGAATTGCATTGCTTACAGTGATGGCGCGACAGCTGGTATCGAGTTCCTGGGCGACGAAGGCGCATTGTGATCTGTTTGGTGCGCAGCTGAATACGGCTGCGCAGTACTGGCTTGATCTGCTGAGGCTCGACTTGGTTTGTAGAACCACCATCATCGTATTCGCGGTCCTGTACCTGTTGGCGTTGGTTGCATTCTTGACGGGCACGTTCGGCTGGTTGGGACAGGAACCAGACCCTTTGTCCGGAGTGTTCCTGCTGCCGTTGGGACTACCTTGGATACTTGTAGCGGACTTAATTTCGGAGTCCGCCAAGCCGTGGTTCGCGGCGATTGCACCGGTGCTCAACATTTTGGCGCTGGTTTTCATTTGCAGGTGGGCTCGCAGTTTACACCAGAAATGAAGGAAGAGCTCTGTCTCACCAAAAGGGAGGAAAACATGGGAAAAGTGATCTTGGGAATTGTGATCGGGCTCGTCCTCGGCGTGGTTGGGGCGATGACCTTGGGTGGCGGGGCCGCGGTAGGTGTCGGCGTTGCGACAGGCTTGTCCGCTGGTGTCTGCACCACATTGAAAGGAGCAAAAGCCGAGAACCTTATCACCGCCGAGCAAGCGGATCAGATCCTCAATCGCGTGAATTCCGAAATGGCGTCAATGCAAGGAATTGAAACGACGGGCGAGATCGTCGGCAGCGCACAGGCATGCGATGAATTTCTGTCAAAGTTACGAGAAGCGAAGTGAGGTTCCGCTTTGTACGGAACAAAACATTAAGGACAAGCCAACAGGGAACCATCTGATGAAACTCGTTTTACTCAAGCTCCTCACATCCATGTTCGCAATCGCGGGCACAGCTGCTTTTGCAATGTCAGAAGCCGACGACGCTTGTATCGACCATTTGCGGCAGGTTGGTGGACCAGACGGTCAATCCGGAACAATTGAAAGCTCTCAGTTCTCGGAAGCTGGTACGCTCGTTATGCTGCGTGATGCAGGTGGAACACTTTGGCGCTGCATCGCTTACAAGGATGGAAGCATCGGCGAGATGTCGGTTGTCGAAGCCATGGATGATGGCGGTGGAGCCATGGACGGTGCCGCCGGGTCTACCGGTAGCCAGCGTGTCAAATTCGGTGCCGGGTCCACCGGTGTCGAACTCGTCGGCCAACTCGAGCCCGGCGCCTCTCAACAATATGTCCTTGGCGCGCAGAACGAACAGTTTCTGTATGTGCGCGTCGCGCCACGAAACGGGTCGTTGGACTACGTCATTCGCAACCCTGATGGCTCGGAGCTTCTGGAGTTGATGTCGGCGGACAAGGAATACCGGGGCCAGCTTTGGCAATCTGGTGACCATGTCGTTGAAGTTATTAACCGGGGAAATGTGCAAGTTGACTACAACGTCATATTTGGAATCGAGTAAGACCACGCGTGAGTTGCACTGGATTTTTTGGATTGCTGGCGACCAGAAAGGGAGAGAAGAAATGAGAACCAATCTATCGCTGCTTGGAGGTGCAGTTTGTGCCCTTGCTTTGGCGGCATGTGACGATAACGGGGGATCAGTGGATACTGGGTCGCCAACCGTCGGCAGTTCAAGCGACCTTTCGTCTTTTGAAGGTGCGCGCGCCGGTCAGGCTGAAATGGGCATCCAAAGTCTCGGATTTGAACTCATCCGAAGCGAAGGTCTGACCTCGTACTGGTTCAACCGGAATACAGGCGCTTGCGCGCGCATTACTACATCTGAGGGTCGGTATTCAGATGTCACCATGCTTCCTTCCTCCGACTGCTGAATTTTGTCCGGATTAGTTTATAAAAGTGAAGGAGGCTGAGAAATGCACTTCGATCTTGCACACGCTGTGGTGACTGTTGCAGCTTTGATAGTCACAAACCTCGTATTGAAATCTGCCGGGGTGATCAACGAAGAAAACAAACACCAATGGAACTGGAAAGTTGTTCTGGCCTACTTCGTAGTCGTCTTTCTCATCAATCTGGTGTGGCCAATTTGAAACTTTAGGACGGGAAGCCAACCGCCCACCTTACATGGTTACCGTGAACGAGCCTCTCCGCGGGACTCCCGGCAAGAAAAGCGTGAGCATCGCTGGCTGAAAACAGAAAGGAATACGCATGCGGTTTTTGACGTCCCTCATATTCATTGGTGTTCTTGCAACCGCGGCGAATTCTGATGTGACCAGTCGAAACGGTGGCCCAAGCAACAGTCAAATGCTTTCAAAGGGTGGCGACGGAGGAGTTGATGGTGTCGCTTTTTTTCGCCCAGTCTTAAGCGGAGTATTGTATCGCTCTGGTTTCAAAGGCGGCGACAAGGACCGAACGGGCCTGAGTGAAGGACAACGCGAAACTTTGTGCGGTGAAGGGTTTTCAACCGGGTTTTATGCCGACTTTGGCAAAAACACTGAGTACGGTCGCACAAGTTGTGGAAACGGATCCTTTGACTATCAAAGTGCCAGATCCTCCCGACCCGGTGCTGTCATGGCTTCCATACACGAGGTGATTGAAAACCCTGGAAAAGGCCCTGTATTGGTGCACTGCATGTGGGGCGTTCATTCCTCGGGGGCATTGTCGGCAATGGCGCTCGTTCAGTTTTGTGGTTGGACAGAAGAAAGGGCCAAGGAATATTGGAATGATGCCCGAAACGGGGCCCCTTGTTCAGGCGGGTGCGACCAGTGGATTGACTCAAAATTCTCCAACTTCAGCGTCGACCCCAAGTTGAAAATCTCCACCGAACAACAGGCAACGATTTGCCCCAAATGATATTGGGAGGACTATCCAAATGAAGTTCATCCTTCTGGGGTCACTTGCTTTCATTGCACCCGCCGTCTTGTGGGCGAACGACGATGTTCTAGGTGAAGCCACGACATTTAATAGTCCCAACGGTGTTACTGAACGCTGTATTCGGATCAATAAAGTTCCAACGGGCGAGTATAAGAAAAGCAATCTTGAGGAAGAAGCGGCCTATTGCGAGATCGATTTCTATGCCTCCGAAATTGCTATTTGCCCAAAAACCTGGAGCACCAGCCCAGGAATGGCCGTCTACGATATTTCGGAAGGACCTTACGTGGGGAACCGTTCTGAATTCGAGAGAAACGCTTGCAAGGAGGGGAAGGCGGCAAAAGATCTGGCCAAGGATAGGGTGGCTAAATTCAAGTCCACCATGAACCAAAAAGGCACCAGTGGAACGTTTTCCACGTCTTCACTGCTTTACTATCATTTCTCCAGGTATTTCGACGCAACTGTCAGAGTTCCAGTCGCTGTTTGGCGTAGCATGGACGCCCAGGCGCATTTTTCCGAGGTCGCCGAGCCTGGCCTTGCGATTTCTGGTGGATCTCATGGCGGGCGCATGAACCACGAAGGCTGGCGGGTCTTCGCAGCCGCGGATGCTGACCCGAAATCATACCAGCCAACCGACGATCTATTCACCGCGGATCGAACGCAAATTTACGGTGTACTGCTTGATAGTCCTGGGCATCGATACGGCTCGGAAATCAACGGCACTCGTAAGTCTGGCTGGGGGAAAGGTCAAAACCGCGATTTTCAGGAAACCCCCGCTTTCTTGGCTTTGCGTTCTTCAAAACCCTTGCCAGAAGCCATTGCAGAGGGCGTTAAAGAAGGCCGAAAAGACCGGATGATCAACAAGGATCTCGGCCCCGATGTCAGTGACCAACAGATGGCATTTTGGATGCAAGAACTCACCGAGATTGTTCTACTCGACTTCATCTTTAGCCAGCAGGACCGTGTGGGAAACATAGACTTCACACCCTATTGGTATTGGGTCGAAGACGGAGACCTGAAGCATAGGAAGGCCAAGCACCATGAACCAAACGATGGAGACGTTCCCGCCGACGCATTATTGATCCGTCGCAGCAATCTAAACGACAACGATGCTGGTGGGCGGGTCGAGTATGCCAATTTCGCAAAATCTACTCAAATGCTAGAGAAAATGCGGCACTTCTCTCCAAGTACGTATCGGCGCTTGGTCGCTTTGAATAATGACCTTCAATCTCAAGGTCCCGTCTACGGCTGGTTGTCGCAAAGCTTTGGGTTGTCAGACAGTCAGATTGCCCAAGTTGTGAAAAACACCGCGCTGGCAACATCCATCCTCCAGGACAATTGTTCTAATGGTGATTTGATGTTCGATTTGGATCCTGTCGCATTCTTTTTGAGAAACGACACCGAAGTGGAGGCCGTGAACTGTAGTGACCCGTAAGCTTTCTACGCTCTTTGCGGCATTCATTTGGACCGCTCTGGTCGCCTGCAAAGCGGCGGCATTGGATGTCATCGTCATATCGGATCTGAATGGAAGCTATGGTTCGGTAAGATACGATGCCCGCGTCGACAAAGCGATTGAGCGGATAGTCGAGATTGATCCAGATCTGGTTATTTCGACCGGAGATATGGTTGCGGGGCAGCGCATTCCCAACTTGTCCGACAAACAGGTCAGGGATATGTGGAAGGCGTTTCACGAGGCCGTATCAGATCCTTTAGCGGCTGCCGGCATTCCATTTGCGGTTACGCCAGGAAACCATGACGCCTCTGCGTACAGTGGGTTCGAGCGGGAAAGAAAAATATACGCAGAGGAATGGACTCCGAGAAAACCAGACGTCGACTTCCTGCTTTCAGATGACTACCCGTTCTTCTACGCATTTGAGATGCAGGGCATTACGTTTGCGTCTCTGGATGCAACGACCCTAGGACCCCTATCCGGTGACCAGCAGGATCGCCTACAGGAACTGGGTGCAGACGGAGACCCGATTGTCACTTTCAGTCACCTCCCACTTTGGCCATTCGCAATCCAGCGCGAACGCGAAATCATCGGCGACCCAACACTTGAAAAAATCTATTTGGAAAGCGGTGTCGTTCTGCATCTGTCAGGCCACCATCATGCCTTCTATCCAGGTTGGAAAGACGGTGTTGCTTACGTCTCCCAAGCTTGTTTGGGAGGTGGTCCCCGACGGCTTATCGGCTCAAAAGCCAGATCACCTCACAGCTTCACTCATGTTACGTTTCAGCCAAACGGAGAATTTGGGATAGCAGTATATCGAGGACCTGATTTCGAAAGGTCGGTAAACTTCAAGTCGCTTCCGAAAGAGATCAGATCCCCGAACGCGGTGTTGAAACGTTTGGACCTTGTCAAATGATTAGAGGTTGAGTTTCAGTTCAACTTTTTCAGGAACCAAGTCGTTTATCATCTCTTCTATCCGGGCTTCTGAAAGTCCACCCGAGGTGATGAAAAGCAATGAAACGCGAGATTTTCCGGGGACGTGGTGTTTTCTGACCAGCTTCCATCCAGCGTCTGCGGCCATAGCTTCAATGGCGCCGCTGACGTTCAATGAGTGCTCTTCGTCTGAGGCCTTCAGGGAAACTTCGACACCCCTGTTGCGTCCGCCTAGCCAAATGAAACACCAACACACAATTGCCACCAGAGTGGCCATCAGCGGCAAGCCCAAACCGACCGCAAGACCAAGAACCGTTACGATAATCATTTCGACTGTATCGACCGGGTCATCCAGATTGGAGCGGAACCTGAGCAACGCGCCGATGCCAAAGATAACGAAACCAATCATTGACCCATGTTGAACAACGAGGAACCCTACGGCCATTCCGATCAGCGCGTACAGGAAAAACAATCTGGGCATAACCAGATCGCTGACACTTCGGCGCGCTTTACGTCGTACGGGATGATAGACAATCAAAGCGGTCAAAATGATCGTTACGATGACGTCCAGTGTGAAAAAGTAGAGTTCCTGTTTGCCGCGGAACTGAGTCCAGCTTCGTTCAATTACTATCTCTGACTCGGATGTTCCTGCAAGCAAGGAAGCAGGATCAATCTGAGAATAGCTAACACTAGGCAAAAGCACCGCCAAAAGGACCGATGCAATCGAAAATAGCTTACTCAACAGTCTTTTCCTCCCGCTGAATCGTCGAATATTCGCTCTGTAGTGAGTAACTTGGCTTAATCGCTCAACACCTCACGACTAAGCCGCACTCCCATAGACCAATTCAACCTTATGAATTTAGTTCCGGTAAAGCCTTGCTGGATCAGACATCATACTTCCGCCAAATACTGTGTTAGGTTGGACAACATCGATTTTTGATCGAGTATGAACTAAGTCCAAACGAACGCAGGTTTTACTCGAATGAACCAGCCAAATGATCGGCACAAACGAAGAGTTGCAAAGGTAATTTGCGCGAGCCTTGCTGTGATCGCCAACGTTTTTGCGTTAACGAGCCCAGTGAGAGCGCAGACTGATATGTTGGAACTTATTGGGTCTTACAAAGTGGCAGATAATTCAGCGGGCTTTTCTGAGCCATCCGGATTGTCGCTTTCCAGTGTTCATGGATTCTTGTGGGCAGTAAGCGATGAAGCATCGAAGCTGCACCTTCTAGGAGTAGATGGAGAGCTAAAGAGTTCGTTCAAACTTCCAGAATATCTGGGCACAGACTTGGAAGGTGTCGCTGGAAGAAAGGATGGGTCTGTATTGCTGTTACAAGAAACTGACCGATCCATCGTAACGGTCCAACCCACAGACCCAATCAAAGTCAATTCTACTCCAATTTCTTCACTCAGGGGCTACAGCAAAGTTGCTGAAATGCTTGCTGAGAACCCTTTGAACAAGGGACCGGAAGGGATCACTGTAGATCAAGACTCTGGGCAAGTATTTGTAGTCATTGAGGGTCAACCAAGACTGCTGCTCGTCATTTCCTCGAAAATTGATGAGATTATTGGAGTAGTTCCATTAGCGGCTGAGGCTGGTTTCGTTTCATCTCGCGCCGACGATGACGAACTAGACATCAGCGGGATCGCCTGGTCCGGCAAGACCAAGTCTTTATGGATACTCAGCGATGAAGGGCGCCGAATATTCGTTTTTGATCCTGAAGTTCTGACGGTCAAAACTATCGATTTAATTTACTCCAAAAAGGATGAAGTAAAGGAAGTGAAGAATCCTGAGGGGATAGCTTTGGATGAAAGTGGTGGCGTTCTTTACATCTTGACCGATGATGGCAAAAAGTCACGCTTATACGCATTTGTTTTACCGCAGGTTTGATTGCCGAAAAAAATCGCACTGGCTTGTCGTATTCAATTGCAGAAAACGAAATGGCCACCTCTTCCCGCATCTCGGGAGTTGCGAATGCCAGTATCGAATGTCCGGTTTGGGCTGGAAGCGGCCACCCGAAAACCTTCCCCGGCAATTCGGCGATGGCGCGAAATAAGCAAAGAATGAGACCCGAAGATATGGAGCCTCGAACTAAGAAAGTTGAAGGTTAATGCGCCCAAAGTTTTGGGCCAAAAACGCAATTCTTTGGGCGAAATGCAAAGCTATGGGCGCACCTACAGAGACTGCAGGTGTTCTCATAACGCAGCATTGTCTTCATTGAAGACATTCAGGAAATTCGGCTGTGTTCGCCCATAATTCTGCGCGGTATTTGCGCACAAGCTTGCGCGATTTGCCCATAAATTTGCGCGGTTCGAAAAACGCTCTCAATTGATGGCAGCTGTCGCGCTCCTTCTTCAGCTTTAAAGGGCTATCTCTCAATCATAGGTGCATTCTGGGCGGCAAAATTTAACCCTTATCTGAAGGACGATGCTCGTCAGCGTTTGTGGTAAATTGCGGAACTGGAATCCAGTTTCTGAAGCCCAAATTCTGCGGAAGGCCGTGACGTGCATTCTATTCGATTTAGCCGAACGAGCCAAAAAGTCTTCGTTTTCCTCGGCAACGGTTCTATGGCCGAATTACGGATTTGAATAGTGCTTTGCCGATGCCTGCTCAAGTTCTCGTGAGCGGTCAGGCGATCCACCCAAAAGCGTATCCTGCGGCGAGAGATCCCAAAATGGCAAGCAAAAGATAGAGCAAGAATGGCTTCAGTTTGAGAACCGGGGCGATGGCCATTGCGCCCCAGATACTGACCACACCACCTGAAACCAAAAAGGCCATGGCGGCACCTTTAGACATGCCGTTGTCAATTAGCCCACGCGTAAGTGGGAGCGCGGCGTAACCATCGATATAGGCTGGTGCACCAAAAAAAACCGCTGCGGGTATAGCCCACCATTGATCCTCGCCAACATAAGCCGCAAGCACCCCTGGGGTCAGTGCAGCATTCAACGCGTATTCGGCCGCAAAGGCAGGAATCAGGCAGATTAAGATAAGCCGTGCCGTTGCCCAGAATTGTTTTCTGAATGAATGCCGACGTGCTTGAGTTCTCCAAACCCATGGGTCGAAGTTTTGGTCATTGCAACGTCGCGCTGTGCTGAGTTGGCGTGCCAGACCATTGTTGCGAAGCGCGTACAATGACCAAGGTGCTTTGGCAAATAAGCTGGTAACTGCCCCTCCGAACACACCCAATCCGAACGCTGCGAGCGTTTTGCCAATTGCAAAGCTCAATCCCAGAGTGGCAGCGGTCGTTGCGAGCATCGCAGGGTCTGTGATCGGGGATGACAACCAAAACGCCATGATCGGGGCAAGCGGCACGCCAGCAGCCAATAACCCTGCCATCAATGGCAGTACGGTGACACCACAAATTGGCGTGATGGCCCCGATCAATGATGCGGCCACCACTGTTCGGAGTGTCCTGCCTTCGAACACGCCAGCAATGTGGGTGTCTGCTCCGCTGGCGATGATCCAGGCCGCCAGAAGGATGCCTGGAATAACTATCGGGGCAACGACAACGAGGCCCCAGAGGACAAACCTAGTGGCTTCCGCAATGTGTTCCGGCCAGGCGAAACCGATGCTGACCAACAGCAATAGGCACACGCCCCAGACCACATAAGTCTTACCTGATTGCCGGCGGACAATTGTCTGATCGGTCATAGGATACTCCTTTGATCTTGAAAAATAGGAGTTGAACAAACATGTGTGAAACGAATAGTTTCAATCACTGATATTGGTAATTCAAATGGTAAATCTGGATAGCGATTTGTTGCGCACCTTTGTTGCCGTCGCCGAAGCAGGCAGCGTCACGGATGGCGCCGCACGTATCCATAGGTCCCAATCCGCCACAAGCCTTCAAATCAAACGCCTCGAATCCATCCTCGGCCAACCCGTATTTAAGCGGCACGGGCGCGGGGTCGTCCTAAGCGATGCAGGTCGTCTGCTGTTGCCCGTTGCACATGAAGTGACAACACGTCTGGACGTGGCATTGCAGGACATTTCCCAAACGGCCGTGACGGGCAAACTGCGTATTGGCGTTCCAGATGATCACGGTCGAGCCAAACTGGCTCAGATTATCGCAGCATTCACCCGCCACCACCCACAGGTTGAGTTGGAGGTGACCTGCGCTTTGAGCACCGGTTTCCCTGACGCCATCGACAAGGGGTCGTTGGACCTTGCAGTTTATGAAGTTGAAAGCCCAGAGCCTCATGAAGAGCTGTTGTTTGAGGATCCAACATTTTGGGTCTCATCCGCACATCGGGAGTTTTCAGTCGATGAAACTTTGCCGGTGGCTGTATTCGATCACGCCTGTTGGTGGCGCGACGCGGCAATCGCTTCGCTAGAGCACCGCGCAAAACCATACCGCATTGTCTATTCCAGCCAGAGTGTCGCTGGTGTAATCGCGGCGGTCGAAGCAGGGATAGCGGTCGGCCTACTGGGGCGTTCCTCACTTCATGCCGGTCTATCGATAGTGGGCGAGACCCTTGGTTTCAGCAGAACGTCCACCTCGAAGTTGGTGATGGCGGCAGCCGGTTCACAGGAAACCGGGCCATTGGATGCCATGAAAACGGCTATCCGCTCTGCGTTTCTAACTAAAATCTAGAAGACGTGCCTTTTGGCCAGCCGACCGATCCACAAGCTCTTCTAAGTCTCACCGTAGCAAAACCAAATTTTTTTGAAATTGATGATGCGTCAGTTTCCCAGACTTTCAAACCAGTCAAGCGCTGTGGAGCTCCATCCTGGCGGGTAACCGTGCCCTCCGTCATGCAGAATGATTTCGAGACTACCGTATTCGCAGTTCCAGCGTTTGCGCCACAGACCCTCGGTCATTTCGTGATGTGCAGCATTGGGTGGGCATTTGTTTTCTTGCCGCCACACCGACAGGCCTTGCCAGATATCTGCCTGCGTGATGGTAACGTCAGACTCCTCGCTGTGTATTGCGCGACCTTCAAGCGGAACAACTTTGTCGGCAAACCCGTGGGTATGGAGCAAGTGTACCGGCTTTAGACAATCTTCGGTTGCCGGGAGCCAGAAACCACCGGAAGCCGGCGCGTAACCAAGCGCTATTTCCGGTGCAAGACAAGCAACTTCCCAGACCATTGATCCGCCTCTGGAAAATCCTGTCAGCAACACCCGGCCCACATTCACGTTTGCACGAAGGGCAGCGTCAGCCAAAACCTCACGGAGAAATCTTACGTCTGAGCGAGGGTAGGTGTTCCAACCGTCTCGAACAGACCAGTCGGTGGGTTTACCATCCAACCATGGGAGAGCTGTTGGCGCGATAAATGCGTATCCCCGCTTGGTGAATTCTTCAACGAACGCCGAGTTCCCTACAATCTTCTCACCTGTACCGCCATAACCGTGCAGGTGCATCACAGCAGGTCCACCCTGCCAATCGTTCGGAAGAACGATATGATATTCTCCGGTTTCAATCTTGCACGAGTTTGTTTTGTCACCACAATCGAGGGCGATTGCCTGCCCTGAACTCACGAGTAAAACTAAAACGGCCAATACTTTGTTGTGCATAATGTCCCCTCGGGGATTGATGTTAGCACACTACAACACAGAATTTCCCGAGAGAGCTTACTCGGGCAGCCCCACCAAACGAAGTCCATCCAGGATTGCGTCCCAACGTGTTGGGTCCTGAAAATGGAACCTGCGCACGCCGCTAACTCGGAAGTCCGGATCTGACGCAATTAGGGCATCCCGCGCCCTTTCTCCTTCATCAGGTAGACCAGCCTGACCGGCTGCGCTGGCAAGGTACATTTGTGCGACCGGCAGCCCCGGCGAATTTTGTAACGCTCGGTTGGCGTTGGCGATGGCATTCTCGAAGTCGCCCATAACCAGATAAGTCTGGGCCAACGCTTGTGGGACACGGTGATATATCCGGTTCTTGGCAAGAGAAAACGAGCCCTTTTTGATGGACTTCAGCGCTAACTCTGGTTGGCCCATCAGGTTCTGAATCCAGCCCAGTACCATATGCCCCTGGGCGAACTGCGGACTGATTTCGAACCCGCGTTCAACACACCGCACCGCCGCTTCCAAATCGCCGGTAATACCGTAGTGAAAAATCCCCCGGATCAGGTGCAAGTAGTCGCTTTGGTCATTCAACGATACCGCCTTGCTCAACCCGGCGTCGGCCGCTTCGATATCCTCCGTGTTTATCGGACGGTAACCCCATACCAATTCGCCGATCAACGTGTTCGCCTTCATCCCAACGGCCATAAAATTGCGTGGCTGGACCTTCAGGATCCTGTCCAGCAGACGGCCCGCCGCATCCCATTCTTCGGGCTGCGATCCCATCATGTAATGCCCTGCGAGGTTCAGCATTGCCTCGGGATCGTTTGTCTCTGTCTCAGCCGCGTGCTCAGCAATTCGTTGCAAAATTCCGTATCGGATCGTTGTTGCGATTTCACCTGACAACAGATCTTCCGCCAAGAAGGGGTCGGAAAGATCACCGTTCATCCGCTGGGTCAGATAGGTTGCTGACGTGCTCGTCTCGCGTAGCTTTAGGGTGGTACGGACCTGGTTGCCGGACGCCTGAAACACTGCGGTTGCGATATGATCCGGGTCCGCATCGAGAGCGATCAGATCCAATCCGGTCAGATTGGCAAGCGCCGCCTCTACCGTGTGATTGCAGGCCTCTGCCAGCATCTTGGCATCATCATTGCTGCCAAGGGCTTCGAATGCCGCGAGGGCTATGGTCGGTTTCCTGGATGTACCACCGATGGGTGGTGTGCTGACACTGTTCTGCCCACCATCTTGGTCGGGGGGCCAAACAAAGGCGCGGATCGGGCGCGAGATGTTTTTTAATGTCAATTCACCGATATCCGCAAATAGCACGTCCATTACGCCAACGATCTGGTCACGAACGGCAGCGGAGATGCAAATCCCGCCCGTCGGGGCTGCGCCCTCTAAGCGAGCTGCGAGATTCACACCGTCACCATAGATATCGCCGTCATCAACAACCACATCGCCTATGTGAAGGCCCATGCGGTAACTGATCTGCCGATCCTGAGGCGTGGATTCTTCCTCTGCGCGAACGGCTTCTTGTGCAGATATCGCGAAGCGAACCGCTTCCACTACACTAGAAAACTCGGCCAGAAATCCGTCGCCCGTTGACTTGATGATCTTACCACCTGCCTGCGCAACACCGGGATCAAACACGGACACGCGCAGTTCTTTCTGACGGGCCAGCGTGGCTTCCTCGGCGGCTTCCACAAGCCGCGAGAAGCCGACAATGTCAGCCGCCAAGATCGAAGTGAGTTTGCGTTTCAACCTTCGGCTCGCGTGTTCAAGGAAATCCAACCGGTTTTGTCCGGTTCGGTCACAGCGGCACCATCCCCTCCAAACGATGTCGGAACCGTCTTCCACTTCGGCAGGCCATCAGCCATGTCGAAAACACGCTCGCCGTAGAAGATGTGAAAGGCCGGCTCGAAGCTCAAACCGGATTCGGCCAGCGACATTGCGTAGACCGCTACAATGTCCTTTCCGGGTTTGATATTCACCAATGCACCTCCGCATTTGCCGCAGGAAACACGATGGCTTTCATCATTCTTGTCCGAGTGAACCGTCGGTCCTGACAACGAGACATTGTCTGCCGACCAGAGGCACCAGGCATTGACCGGCGCCGAATGCCATTTTCTGCAAGAGTGGCAATGACAATAAGCCATGACCATCGGCTCACCGGCAGTAGAAACACTACATGCGCCGCAATAACAGATTCCTCGGTAGGTTTCAGAATCATCACTCATTTTCCATCTACCCCCAATCGAATAATGGCTGTTAACGCAAGTTTTCCGCCACGCCTTCTTCTCCAATGCACTGCCAGTTATACATTCCAATTGCCGGGTCCCAAAGTGGCTTATTTACCTCTGAAACTGCGCTATCGAAGGTGCCGGAGGTGCTTCCAACTTCTCGCACCTTATCGCGTTGCGGATGCCTAAAGATGCAACGCAATCGCGAGATCGTGGAGCAAAACTTACAAAATCCTAAGACCCGGCTCGCCATTTCAGGCGCTCGCCACGCCAATGCATTCAAAAGACTGCGTTGGTCAGAAGGTCAAAGGATAACGGCATCCAAGGACTTTGGATGTTCCGTTATTGCCTCCCAACCATCTTCGGTGATTATGAAACTGTCGCCAACCTGCGCACGAAATGTATCGACTGACACTGAACCATCAACAGCGAAAACCATCCCTGGCTGCAACACTGTCGTGTCGCCGGTGACGAGCTGTGGTTTCTCCAAAAAGCTATAGCCGGTCGCGCGACCACACCGGAACGGGTATTCAAAACCCGCCCCCTGGATAACCTCGGCATAGGCGGTATGCACACTTTCGGCGGTCACACCTGGGCGCAGCTCTGCCAGTGCGGCGGCCTGACTTGCCACGGCAACCTCATAGATATTCTCTTGTTGTTTGTCCGCCACCTCACCAATCCAAAAGGTGCGGTCAAAACCCAGTTTGAAGCGGTGAAAATTGGTCATGCCGCAAAAGCATAAAAACACCGGCTCGCCTCGTTTCATGATCCGGGTTGAGGCGCGATGATGGGTTTTGGTGATGGTGTCGCCCGACGCCATTATTTGCAGAAAATGAGTGTTGGGCGACATGTCCGCGTCATCGTAATGCGCCACTAAAAGCTCGGCGGCCTTTCGTGTTCCAGCCTGGGACGTGGCAATCGCAACTTCGAACTCCGGCACTCCGTCTGCAATGGCGTCGCGTCCGGCGTCCATCATAGCGCTTGCAACTTGCCCGGCATGCCGGGCCAATTGAAGTTCCTGGGCGGATTTTATCATTCGCATTTCAGCCAATATCGGTGTGGCGCTGACCAGGTTTTCCACCGGGACCAACGTTTCCAGATATGTCCGCACAACAGGCGGCATGTGATCAGGCTCGATCCCGACGCGCTTTGCCATTTTGACCGCTTTAGGCAGTTCCGATCTCCACTCTTCGCCCATACCGTCATTCCAGGCCGCGATACGATCAACATGAGCCGCCGAACGTGCCGCGTTCAGGTCTATTGTCGGCGTGATCAGCAGGCTTTCACCTGACTTGTGCACAACCAGGATGGTTGGACGCCCGAACTCCATATGCAGGTAGTCATAATAGCCCGTCAGATAATAAACGTTGTCGTCATCGGTGATGAGAGCAACGTCGATTCCGGCTTCTTGCATATGAGTGCGAAAGCTTGTCATCCTCCCAGCAAACATCGTCAGTCTCCATCCTGAAGGTATCAGTTGAGCTTCTCAAATTGAGTTGCGTGATCGAGACGGTAGAACACGTTTGGTCCACGGTCTATAAAAGCAAAGTCAAGCACCTGTCATGACGCTTCGCCAGCATTTCATCGGAATTACTTCTCGGATCACTGTTTTTCCCGTTAAAGCCTATCATCAAGCTTCAACCATACGGTGATACGCCGCCGTAAATAAAACATCAGCGCTATCCGCGATCTACCTCCAAAGCCATTTCCCTTAGGTGTCGCATATCCGTACCGCAGCAACCGCCAAACACCCTGATAGACGGGTTTTTCCGCATGACATCCGCAATTTCTTGGCCGAGCTGCACGGGATCTCCTTCATCCAAGGTATCGGCCTCATCCAGTTCTGCGTGCGAACAACTTGATGCATTGGCAACAACACCTTTGAGCCTTGGATGCGCGTTGAGCGCGTCGGCAAAGTGCGTCGGGTGTGCGCAGTTGACCATGTAGAACAGAGCCGCGCCGTCTGTTTCTGCTTCGATCTGGTCTATGGCATCAACAAGCTTGGTGCCGTCAGCCAAACAGCCATCGGTTTCGACGACCAATGACAAAATGATCGGTAAATCAATATCTCTTGCAGCCAGAACACAGCCAGCAGCCTCGCTTAGGCGGTTGAACGTGTACGCGGTCACCAGATCAACACTGGTTTCTTTCAGAACAGCAAGTTGCGCACCGTGGTAACTACGCGCCGGTTCAACTGTCATGGGCGGGACATCAGCGTAAGGATCGTATCTTGGGCCGACGCAGGCGGAAACCAAAACGTCATCCCGACCAGAAGCCTTGCGCACCTCCTCCATCAGTGCGACACCATCCTTGTTTACCTCACAAAGACGTTCAGCATCGTAGCCCAAAGGTGCAGCACGGTCGGCATTGGCCATCCATGTCGGTGCGTCGAGAATGCACCCAACACCCATATCGCCGGCCAATTGCACGAGCGCTTGCATTTGTCCGGCCAGAACAGCCCGGGTGTCAGGCTTCTCCAGCAAGGGAAACGACGCAAAACCCGGAAGCTCGATACCGTGGTTAAAGATCAGGTCCGTACCTGTACCTGCATAAACCAAAAATTTCTTGTCCCCCTCGCCTGGAAGTCTCCGCGCCATTCTGCACCCCTCGAACACCGGCATTACTCCGCATCCACAATAACAATGATCAGATCTTCTGCAAAACCGAGGTGTTTACTTGTCCGTTCGGACGCTTTCTGCATTTGCGGTATCGGCTAGGCATAGTTAGGCGCGAACCGTCGGAGATTCTGAACAAGCGTGGCTGTACCGTTCTAACCTATAGCCGGTCCTTGTTACCTCGGAGCGGCAGGTTCAAGCTGACACAAAGGACTGGCCGCTCTATCCTTTCTAGGTGGAGGAGAAGACATGAGTGATAAGATCGAAGGCGGCTGCAAATGTGGGCTGGTGCGATATTCTGGAATTCGCTCTGATCTTCCGATGTTTCGATGTCACTGCCGAGATTGCCAGCAGCTTACCGGCTCGGGACATTCAGAGATGGTGCCACTTGTGGCCAAATCTGTTTCGATTGGTGATGCGCTCAAAACATTTGAAATGGCAGGAGGATCAGGGTTGTCGACCTTTAGCGGGTTTTGCCCGAACTGCGGCTCACCGCTGATCCGTAGAAGTGAACGGATGAGTGACTGCATCTACGTCCATGCGGCATCAATGGACGATCCCTCCAAGTATCATCCGGCGAAATCGATCTACAGCGAAGCAGCTCAGGCTTGGGACGAAGCAGTGATAACAACTGAAGGGGCAGGCACAAAATAACCTCGAATGTCTTTGTTTACTTCCGCCTGAACGCGCGTTGCCAAATCCGCGCGTATTGCATCACGCCGTTCTTTCGGCTGACGCTTGAGGAGCGATGCCGCACGCACTGCACCCCCATCAAAAACATCAAAAAGCATCTTAGGATCTGAAACGCACAATTCGCTTGCAACATCGATAAGCCGCACATTGCGGAAACCTGCATTTTCGACCATTGGTTTGGCAATTCCGCTGTCTACGAGCATGTGCGCATCCGGGCCCGCAGGCAGAGAAATGGATGGGTCGGCCAAGCGTTCAACAGCATCGAACAGCCAGCCAAACGCGCCAACTGATCCTTTGCCACGCCAAATCGAGAAGGCAACTCTACCGCCCGGTTTCAGCACTCTGTTTACTTCTCTCAGACCGCGTTCGGGGTCTGGAAAATGTGGGACGCCGAACCCGATTGTGACCGCATTAAAGCTGTGATCTGGAAACTCCATTGCCATTGCATCACCCTGAACGAACCGCGCCGTTGGAACAGCTGATTGGGCAAGCTCAATCATCGGTTCAGAGAAATCCAAGCCCGTTACATCCGAACCGCGGGCCACAAGCTCTGCTGCCACGACACCGTGTCCGGTGCACAGATCAAGCGCTTTGCAATTCGGCCCGGCAGCGACTTCGTCTGCAAGCTTTCTGGCAACCAGGCGCGTCGCCATTTCAAAGCCGTCGGCATACCCTTTAGCAATAGACGGATCCGCCCACCCTCGGCGTTCCATTTTCTCAAAGTCCGCTGTATCAGTCACTTCAGCCCCCCAAAGCTCCAAAATGTGGCAAGGATACACTCAAGCAAGGTTCGGGCCAGATATGTTTTTCAAGCCTTGTCAGGATCGATCCGGATATTCGCCATGTAATCGCGAGTGCCTGATCTTAATTAAAGGACGAGACTTGAAAGCGGTTGTGATCCGTAGTGGATGGATTCAATCTCAATAATGGGTTTGCAGTTTCTAGAGTGACCCGATGGACATAATTCGTCTTTCCGAACGCCTCATGGGTATGAAGGACGAGGTTTGGTTGCGGCATGCAAACCCTTGGTCAGTCTGGACCCGCGTGCTGACACCTTTGCCGCTTATGGCGTTGGCGATCTGGAGTCGGGCGTGGATTGGCGGTGGGGCATGGGTTGCTGTTGGGGTTGTTTTGGTCTGGGTCTGGATAAATCCGCGTGCGTTTTCCCGACCTAGAACCTTCGAGAGCTGGTCAGCCCAAGGTGTTTTGGGCGAGCGTGTCTGGCTGCGATACCAAGACAAGATTGCGGCTCATCATATTAGAATGGCCAAAGCACTTGCCTATGTCAGCGGATTGGGTTTGCTGCCGTTTGCATACGGTCTTTGGGCGTACGACTTGGGATTCACATTCCTTGGCATTGTTGTGATCTCGGGCAGCAAGATGTGGTTTGTGGATCGCATGGCGTGGATCTGGAGCGACTTTCTGCGTGATGGTGGGTCGTTGGAAGACCTGGCGGCTGGGACGTAGGCCTAGTCACTTATCTTTCTACGCCAGCCGCCAAAGTAGTGGCCCAATTTTAGGGGGCAAAGACAATCGACGATTTGCAATGAATTGGTAGTCCGCTTTTTTGAACAACCATCGTTCCGAACCAAGTGGATGTGAAGCTGTTTTTTCAGACGGTATTTGTCACAACAGAATATTCGATTTTGAATATAAAAGTGGATTCATGGCATCCCTGTATGTTCTCCTTAGCGATTAAAGAGGGGGACGGATAAATGAGACGACTATTCAATATCGGGTCAATTTGGCTATTTCTTTGCATGGTGACCCTTACAGGCGCTTTTTCTGCCAACGCCCAAGAAACGACGGATGCGCAGGAAGCTATCGAAGTAGAGCAAGACGAACTTCTTGATGAGGTCGTTGATGCATCCATTTCGGGCGAAGATTTGGAAATTCTACTTGTCCCGTTGACAGCAGATGAGCTTTCCGAGGTCGCAGGCACTTGGCAAGGTATTGTGCGCTCGCAACTCGAAGAGGTCGCCCAGATTAATCTCGGTCTTCGGACAGCAAGTGGGGAGCAAGAAGACGACCTCCGGTCACAATTGGCGTCCCTAAGTGACTCAGGATCGGCGCTTTTGAACAACTATCGGTTGGTGCTTGAGGCGTGGACACTGAAAGGGGCCAAGGCAGAAGACCTGCAACCCCATTCCGACTACATCCTTGCATTAAAGGCAGGGGCTCTCAAAACAACTGATTTTCAGACGCTATTACAAAATGCGTGGGCCTGGTTGTTCTCCTGGGAAGGGGGTGTTGGCCTTTTGATGGCTGTTTTGGGTGTTTTGCTGGCTGTCTGGGCCATGATGTTTGTCGCCCGAATGGTGCGCCGCGTCACCGAACGCGGTTTAGAAAAAATTCCGACAATTTCGAGGATGCTGAAGAGATTCATCGCCACAGCAGTTTTCTGGGCTGTGTTCGTTCTTGGGATACTCGTTGTCTTGGCCTTGTTCGGGGTGAACGTCACTCCGCTTTTTGCCGTTCTTGGTGGCTTGTCTTTCATCCTGGGCTTCGCGCTTCAGGAAACCCTAGGCAATCTTGCGAGTGGTCTGATGATTATGGTTTTGAAGCCGTTTGATACCGGTGACTACATTCAAGTCGGAGGATCATCCGGCTTTGTGGATGAGATGTCTGTGGTTTCCACGAAGATCCGTACGTTTGACAACCAGATTATTATCGTCCCGAACAGTAAGATCTGGGGCGACGTGATTACCAACGTCAGCGCCTCAGAAGAACGCCGGGTCGATTTGGTCTTTGGCATCGCCTATTCAGACAACGCGGCGCAAGCAATCGACGTTCTCAAAGAACTGGTTTCGAAACACGAGCTCTGTTTGAAGACACCCGAGCCCGAAGTTTTTGTAGGTGAGTTGGGAGACAATTCTGTCAATATTTTCTGTCGCCCGTGGTCCAAATCTGACGATTACTGGACCGTCTATTGGGACCTGACGGGGCAAGCAAAGGAGCGGTTTGACGTAGAGGGGATTTCGATACCTTTCCCACAGCGCGATGTTCACCTGATACCCGTAGAGGGAGCAAATTCATGAGAGCTTTTGTAGTTTGGTTCACGACTGTTTTATTTGCCAGCAGTGTCGCGTTCGCCCAGTCAGAAGAACCGCTTGTTCCGACTGAAGAAAGAGAAGATTCTGAATTTGTTGCTCCAGTGATTGTAGATGGGGAGGAACTGTTCGTCGTTCGTGGTTCGAGTGCCCTTCCTGCAACTGAGCGGGCCGACAAGGTTGCTGAGCGCCTTTCTGAGGTTGGCGACGCTTCTCAGAGTTCGAGCATAAATGTTGAAATCATGGACTCTGAGTTCGGGAAACTCATTAGAGCCGATGGCCAGATGATTACAACGACGACCCAAGCGGATGCCGAATATGAACAGATGGACGTCGAGAGTTTGGCCGCACTACAAGCCGCGGCAATTGAAACCGCGATCCTGCAATATCGTGAAGCGCGATCCAACGAGGGCCTTGTCGACAGTGCAATTGCTGCCGTTGCATGGACAGTCATTTTTGCTCTGGTTTCATATGCGTTCTTCGCCAAACGACGAAAGCTGTTGGACTACATCAGAAGCAACTTGGAAAAGAGAGCAGAAGGTTTTGAGGAAGCCACAAAATCGATTCTAAGAAGCAAGGCTATTGCCTCCATCATCGTTTACGCATTCCACGTTTTGATGTGGGTCTTCTTCCTCTTTTTCTTCTATTACTACCTTTCCTTAGTTCTGCTTTCTTTCGCGGAAACACAGGGCATAGCCCAAATCCTGTTGAAATATGTCAGTGAACCGCTGGTCACTGTTGTTTTGGCCATTGTCGGGTACATTCCCAATCTGATCATGCTTGCGATTATAGCCGCTGTGACTCGGCTGGGAATTCGAGGCCTCGATCTTTTCTTCGAAAACATTGAGAGCGGAGCCTTTGAGCTAAAGGACTTCGAGGATCATTGGATTGCACCAACAAAAATGCTGTGCAGGGCTTTGTTCATCGTTATCGCGTTGGTGTTTGCATACCCTTACATTCCTGGTTCCGACTCTCGCGCCTTCCAAGGTTTGACTATTCTTGCCGGCATCATGGTTTCGCTGGGATCCAACACAGTTGTTTCAAATATGATGGCCGGTCTGTTTGTCATCTACAGACGCAGCACTAATGTGGGTGATCGAATTCAGGTCGGTGACAAGATAGGCGACGTAACAGAGATCAAACTGATGGAAACACTCATCAAATCGATCAAAAACGAGATGATCAGCATTCCAAATGCCCAGCTGCTCAATTCCGAAGTTGTGAACTACTCTCGCAAAGTGGATGGTCGGGGGCTATTGGTGCACACGACGGTGGGGATTGGCTACGAGGAGCCTCCCAAGAAAATCAAAGCGATGCTGATTGAGGCGGCACACCGAACGCAAGGGCTGAGAAAGAGCCCGGAGCCATTTGTGCTTTGGACCCAGTTGGCAGATTACGCGATCAACTATGAAATCAACGCGTACACTTCTCGTGGATCGAGTTTGCCAAAAATCTTGTCGGATCTTCGCGAGAACATTGTCGATGTTTTTAATGAAAACGAAACTCAAATAATGACTCCGTCTTACATCGCTGATCCGCCGGAACCCAAAATACCTTCAGCTGATTGGGATGGTGAGCTTGCTCACATATCTGACTAACAACTCGTCAGGGGCATCTGTGAAACTTCAAAAACGCAATACCGCCGTCGTCGGATTGGATTGGCTTGGATTGATTGACATTGAGCAATGATTAGAATCAAACAAGAAATCTTCAGAACTCAGCGAGGCTCCGGATGATCAAGTGGGTACTTTCCGCAACTGCAGTGCTTCTGCCTGGGTTTGTCCACGCAGCCGGGATGGAACAGTGGGGTGAGTCCGGCGACTGGGCAATTCTCGTCGATCCAGAAAAAGGCAACGGTTGTCTCGCGTGGAGAGCCTTTGAAGACGATATGACAGTAGAAATTGGCGCTGCACCAAACCAGGCTGGCGGCTTTTTTGCCGCCTACAATCCGGCCTGGGTTCAAGTCGAGGACGGTGCGACAGGCATAGTAAGATTTGATTTTGGTGATGCGCAGTTCGAAGGTGAGGCTGTAGGTGTCTACAAGAATGGCGTGCCCGGTGGCTACGCATTTTTTGACAATCCGGCATTTGTAACCGAGTTTGGAAAACGCCAAAGCGTTACGATCATTGGCGAAAGCGGAGCCGAAGTCGAACTCGACTTAAGCGGATCCGCAAAAGCCATTGAGGCCGTTCTGGCGTGTCAGGCGGAGCAGCCGGAACCACTGAAGAACTAGGTCGCGTCAGATCACTGCAATTGATTGATATCAGGCACACAGGGTTGCCTGTCGACAGGCATAGCATCGGCGCCCTCTGGAGCCTTGTTTCTGGATCCGCCCACATCCAACTTGAACTTTGGCGACGAAAGCTGGCCCGACACATCAAAAGGCCAAGCGCTTCGGGATAGGGGTTTGCCAACGCGCCGCGGCTCCGCTCTGATCGCAATGCTATCGTTCAGCCAGTCCACTTGTCCCCTGGCCACCAACTGAACCGACCCTGTTTCAATGACGGTGGAGTTTGAACTGACCCGCCCGGCCTGAATTTCAACCGGAGCTACCACGCAAGTGATATCGGTGTAACCTTGTCTGAACTCTTCTGAAAACAGCCACGGGAAGATTCCCAGCCCCGCCAACTCCAATAAGCTGGTGCTGATGTAGCCCTGGGACATCGACAAAGACGCATTGCCGCGCATGGAGTTGACGAAGGCCTTGCCCGAGGTGGTACTGCCAGAAACGTTGAACTCACCGCTCAAACGTCCATAGGCATCAATGCCAATTCCCAATTCATCAAGGATTTCACCGAATTCCCATCCTGAGGTCGATCCCGACAAGGAAAGCCAATCGGGTGAATCAATCAGGTCCATGCCCGCCCGCAGGCTGAAGTTTCCGCCGCCATAGGCCATTTGAAGAGGACCAAAATCTATGGTTCCGTCTTTTGCAGACAATTGGCTTGAAACAGAAGTTACGCCTTGCTGGCCTACAATCTCATTGAAGTCGATCTGCACCTCGACATCAGCCTCTTTCAGTACACGTTGCACATCCAGAAGATCGGCAGGTTTCCCATTCTCCTTAGGTAAAACCAAGGGCTGAACATCTGTCTCCTTCGGCAAAACCAAAGGCTGAATTTCAGCTTCAGGTTCTTTTGAGGCCTCGCCTACC
Source organism: Ruegeria sp. BE10 (assembly GCF_056538905.1). Taxonomy (NCBI): domain Bacteria; kingdom Pseudomonadati; phylum Pseudomonadota; class Alphaproteobacteria; order Rhodobacterales; family Roseobacteraceae; genus Ruegeria; species Ruegeria sp. BE10. The sequence continues at coordinate 133,602 of NZ_JBQFTX010000008.1, read as the reverse complement.
AGGCTTTTCAGTTGGTCCAGTACGGCAGTCAGGTTCTTCAGGTCGTTAAGATCGAGTCTCTCGCTCGTAACGTTGCCACGGAGGATGGGTGCACCTTCGGGGAACTTTGCATCCAAAGCGGCTAGAAGATGCGAAGACCCGGCCTCGAACTCGATTGCGGCATCAAAATCTTCGCCCTGCCTAGAGGTTTCAGCATCAATGCCGAGTTCGCCAATTTCGATAGGTTGCAGGTTGAGCGCAGTCAAAAACTGGGCGCCATTGTCGACATGCAGTTCCACGTCGAAGTCGAGACCGGCTAGCCCTTTGAGCTCGTTGACAGATAGTGCAAGTTCCAGCGCCCAAAGATCGGTGCCGTAGGTGGTTGCGTTAAACCTGTTGAGAGAAACTGGCCCACCCGCATTGGTTATGTTGAAATCGGCTTTGATGCCGCCGAACTGATCAACGTAACCCTCATCTAGGTTCGGCAAAATCAACTTAGCACGTCCGTTGAGCACACCATCGAAAGTTACGTCCTGAAGCTGAAGCAGGTCGAGTATTTCGCCTTCGGCTTTCAGAACCGGCTCCTCGATTGGGCCAGCTTGCAAGGTAATGCCCAACATCGCGAGGCGGCCATCCGGCATGCGGCGAATGCTCTCGATAGAGGCCGGACCGATCACGCCCAACCCTTGGTCAAAGGCGTTGGTTTCAAACAGTAATTTCTCGAATTCGAAGGAGGCAAGGGATCCAACCATATGCATTTCAAAGCCTGTAAACTTGAGATCTTGAATACTCTTTGCCGCTTGGGGCGGTTGTCCCTCTGGGTGAAGTCGCGCATTGAAAAGCAGATCGACACCTTGAGCTGTATAGAGATCATCAACAGAACCTTCAGCTTCGAGTTTTTGTCCATCTTCAAGGCTTACGGTTGTTGTAAATGTTTCGATTGTTAGGACGTCCTGAGACACAAGTTCAGCTTGCAACTGGCCATTACCTTCCAGAACTCGTTCCAACCCCATGACATCGAGAAAGTCGCCGAATTCACCGGTATCCATCTCCAGGACAGCCCGGTAACCGCCACCTTCGTCTTCCGCGAATGGCTCGCCATCGTAGCGGACAGTCATTTCTCCAAAGTTCGCCCGCGTCGTAAACGGCGCGTCATGGGGATAGTCGCCCTCGATTTCGAAACCTTGACCGTTGACGGAGCCTGTCCCCGAGACCTTTGTTCTTTGTTCATCAGCTGCTTGTTCGAGGGCGAGTGACTGAAGATCAAACACAAACGAAAAACCTGAAACCTGGTCGTCAACGTTCAAACCGATGGATGTGAAACTGACGTTCTTGTCGCTGAGAAAGGTAAGAATCCCACTGCTTTCATTGCCACCATCTTCGGACGTCTCGATTTCAGCCTCAGCGTCTTGATTGTCCTCTGCCAACGACCCGTTGGTTTGAGGCGTTGGCATTGGTCGGCGTTTTCGCCAGCTTGTTGTGCCATCAGAGGCTGTAAGAAAGTTTGCCTGGAGTCCGTCCACCAAAAGATTGTCAAAGTGCAGACGTCCGTTGGCCAAGGCGGCAACGTCCAGTTCCATTTCAAGGAGCTTTAATTCTGCAAGAGATGTATCTGGCAGTGTCTCGCTGGGGATTACAACGCCACCGACATAGATGTGAGTAATGCGACCAAGTGCGACGCTCACATCGTCGTTGACCAGAAGCGGCTGCCCAATTTGTTCCGAAAGAGCCTTTTCCACAAGGTTGCGTCGCATATCTGAGAACAACGGAGCAGCAAGTAGCAACCAAACAAAAGCGATTGCTGCAAAAGCGAGTAGCGCAACGAGCCCAAGTATCTTAAACAGCCAAGTCCTCATTTGCTTCCCTGTGGTCGCTTTCATAATTCAGTTTAACCGCAAATCGGAAATCTCCAATCTTTCTGGCAACTAGGGTCAGGACTCATAGCCAATAGATAACGAGTGTTGCGAGGGCGATTGCTGACAGGAAGACCTTCGGGCACCTGTCGTAGCGGGTTGCCACACGCCGCCAATCCTTCAACCTGCCGAACATGATCTCGATCCGGTTGCACCGTTTGTAACGACGCTTGTCGTACTTAACCGGTTTCTTCCGCTGCTTCCGGCCAGGGATGCAGGCGCGCATCCCTTTGTCTTTCAACGCTTCCCGGAACTAATCGGCATCATAGCCACGATCCCCGAGCAGCCAATCGACATCCGGCAGGCCGCTCAGCAGTGCCCGCGCACCAACGTAATCGCTGACCTGACCGGCGGTGATGAACAGGTTGAGCGGACGTCCCCGGCTGTCGCAGATGGCATGCAACTTGGTGTTCATGCCGCCTTTGGTGCGACCGATCAGGCGTCCACGCCCCCTTTTTTGACGCCCAAACTGGTCGCGGTACGGTGGGCCTTCAGGTAGGTGGCATCGATCATCACGGTCTTCTCTTCACCGTGTTTGGTAGCCAAACCGGCCATCATCCGGGCGAAGATGCCTTTGTCGCTCCACCGCTTCCAACGGTTATAGAGCGTCTTGTGTCGGCCATACGCCGAAGAGGCATCGCGCCATCTCAACCCATTGCGATTAATGAAGATAATGCCACTCAACACACGTCGATCATCAACGCGTGGTTTGCCGTGGGACATGGGGAAGAAAGGCTCAAGACGCGCCATCTGCGCATCCGTCAGCCAGAAAAGATCAGACATGGTCACCGCTCGATTTTCGAACCGTGAATCACGCAGCCAAGCGGAAATCAATGGGTCCTGACCCTAGCCAATTGCCCGAAAGCGTCGGATACAGAGGGAATGGGAATGTCAGAAGAAAGGCCCAATGAAACTACCGGAGAATTCGAGAAACGCAGCGAGGTAGATGCGATCACGGTGGCCTTTCTCATCGTCAAAGCAGCCCAATTCGCCTCAGAGGATGGGCTAACGCGAAAAAGCATGAGCGCGGATGAGTGGGGAGAACTCGCACCAAAGCGGGTCTAACAAGGGTCGATGGCGGCGTTTTCTGATTTGGTGCGATAGGCCGTTCGCAGCCCAAAGCGGACCTAACGCAGCTCAAGGCGAGGACAACTGGGCTGTTTGTCCTCCAAGCTTTTCGCGCAGACGAATGGCATAGTTCCCCAACGCTGAAACCGACTTCGAGCAAAGTCAGCAACCGGCCCTGTGCACTTTCGCATGGTCTAAACACGTAGCGACCAGTATGAAATAGAAAGGAGGACAACAGGTGGAGCGAAAGCTGGCGGCCATCCTGATTGCTGACCTTGTCGGCTTTACCGCCCGAATGGAGCGGGACGAGAAAGGCACGCTCGAAATCCTCTCAGCGCACATTGAGGATACTGTTGTTCCGCTTGTCGGTCGGCATCACGGTCGCATTGTCAAACAGATGGGTGACGGTCTGCTCGCCAGCTTCGACAGCGCTGTCGATGCCGTTTCTTGCGCGGTTGATTGGCAAAATGTGCCAGTAGTAGGCTCCGACCCGCTTCGCTTTCGCATCGGTGTCACTCTTGGGGACATTATCATGCGCGACGGAGATGTTTTTGGTTCCGGTGTGAACCTTGCGTCGAGGTTGGAGCAGCTTGCCCCGCCCGGCGGTGTGTTGGTGTCTGACGCTGTCTATCGTGTGGTCGGGAACCGTATACCGGTCGCCTGGGAGGATGCTGGTCAGCACACAGTAAAGAACGTCGCCGAACCGGTACATGCTTGGCGCATTGGCAGGTTAAACGCAGTATGCGCTGAACCGCCCAGGCCTGAATCAGGAAAAGCCACTATTGCGGTCCTGCCTCTGCAAAACATGAGTGATGACCCCGAGCAGGCATTCTTCAGCGACGGGATTGCGGAAGACATTATTGTGGGCTTATCGCGTTTTCGAACACTTAAGGTTGTTTCCAGAAATGCGTCTTTCAGGTTCCGGACACAGGACACAGATCCGGCCAAAATCGCGGAGGCTCTCGGCGCAGATTACCTGGTTGAAGGCAGCGTGCGGAAGGCCGGCAGTCGCGTGAGAATCTCGGTACAGCTCGCTGACGCGCGTACGGGCACTCAACTCTGGTCGGATCGATATGACCACGAACTGGAGGACGTTCTGGCGGTTCAAGACGAAGTGGCCCGAAATATCGTCGCAGTGTTGCCGGGTAGGGTCCAAAACGATGTCGTCGACCGCTCGACCCAGAAACCAACGGATCAGATGAAGGCCTATGAACTGATGCTGAAGGGCAAGGCACTACGCGACGGCTTGAACGCACGAGATACGGCCAAGGCCAGAGCTTTGTTGGAACGAGCGGTCGCACTCGATCCGACCATCGCGCGATCTTACATGTATCTTTCGGACACATATGTAATAGACTTGTGGCTTGGGCTGGCAGACGCTGACGCACCGGCCCACACGTTGAAAATCGCCCGAAAGGGCGTGGCACTGGATAACCGGGACGTCTACATTCAGGACCAACTTGGTTTTTCCTATCTCTGTGCTGGCCTTTGGGATGAGGCAGAGGCACAATTCAATAAGACACTTTCCATGATAGAAAACGAGGCGGAGTCGATGGCATGGTGCGGCTACGCTTTCCTACTGCTCGGCTTGCACGAAAAGGCGCGCGAAGTAGTTTCGGAAGCGATGGCGCTGGACCCGCTGCATCCGCCTGCCATCGACTGGATTATGGGACAGGTCGAATTCTTCAACGGCAACTTCGAAGCAGCGCTTGGTTTTTTGATGGGAGCAGCGCGGCTCAACTCATTGGCCACTGCCTTTGTCGCCGCGTCTTACGCGCAGCTCGGACGAGCGCGAGACGCCTCCGACGCATTGCGAGAATTTGTCACCGAACGTCGCGATGAGTTCACAAGTCGAGGTATTGTGGTTGATGATGACACAGTAGAAAGCCTTGCCCGTGGATTCAGGTCGATGTGGCGGCGACCGGATGATTTCAAACGTCTTGTGGATGGGCTACGGGCGGCAGGATTGACTGGCTGACGCTTACCGTAACTCTTTTGCCCAACCGCTGCGTCATCAAATGCAAATTTATCTGTATCCCGTTTATTTGGCTGATTGCAGCTCGGAGCGGTCGTTGGATTTTAGTTGCCAAAGCTGAGTTTAGCGGTGCGTAGCCTTGGCGGCCGTTTTTTTAGCTTCAACAAGAATCTCCGCGTTGGAACAGCAAACGTTCAAGGGCGCACGAATGTAGACCTTGCAGGTCGTTGCCTCTAACGTAACTTTCGCGGGGGGCTGACAGTGAAGCGGAAACTTGCAGCGATTTTGGCAGCTGATGTTGTTGGCTTCTCACGACTCATGGGGCGTGATGAAGAAAACACGCTACTACGCCTAAACCTTTTACTTTCTGAATTGGTTCAACCCCAAATACGCGAGTCCAGAGGGCGAATTGTCAAGTTGATGGGCGATGGTTTGTTGGCCGAATTCACCAGTGTGGTCGACGCGGCAGAGTGCGCTATTGCCATTCAACGAGCAATGCAGGACCGAGAACCTGACATGCCCCGCGTGCAACGCATTCAATTGCGGATCGGCATTCATCTGGGAGATGTGATTTCTGAAGGTTCAGATGTTTTTGGAGAAGGCGTCAACGTAGCCGCAAGATTGGAAGCAATCGCAGAACCCGGAAGCGTGTGCATTTCCGAGGATGTATACCGTCAAATCAAAGGAAAGGTCTCAGGCAGCTTCAAGGATCTGGGTCAGCAAGATCTAAAAAACATCGAGCATAGGATTGGCGCCTACAGCATCGATCTCGACCCGGCGCGCCTGTCACCTGAGTTCTACGAAGTTCTGACAGGTGAGCAGTTGGAGTTGCCGGACCAACCGTCAATCGCCGTCCTGCCATTTCAAAACATGTCAGGCGACCCAGAGCAGGAATACTTCGCGGACGGAATTACCGAAGACATCATCACTGCCTTGTCGCATATCAATGGGCTCATCGTGATGGCGCGCAATTCGACATTTGCCTACAAAGGAAGGTCTGTCGATGTAAGACAGGTCGGACGGGAATTAGGTGTTCGTTTCGTCCTTGAAGGGAGTGTTCGAAAGGCGGGGCAGCGGGTTCGCATCACCGGGCAGCTTATTGAATGCCAAACCGGGTCGCATTTGTGGGCCGACCGCTATGACCGTCAGATTGAAGACATTTTTACCGTTCAAGATGAAATCACACGCGAAATTTCTATCTCATTGGCGGTCAACCTTACACACGGGCAAGAGCTCCGGCTTTGGGCTGATCAAGCGCCTAACTTTGAGGCGTGGGACTTGATGATGCGTGGCATCAGTGAACAATACAAATTTACAAAAGAAGGGAATCTCGCCGCGATTCAGCTCTACCGGAAAGCGGTTGAGCTTGACCCCGAGAACTCATCATTCAGAACGGGCCTTGGCTGGGCGTTACAAGCCGGTGCCCGCCTTGGGTTTCATCAAGATCCGAAGGCGTCAACTGACGAGGCCCAATCTATCTGCGACGCATTGTTGGCGAAGAAAAATGTCCCTGCTGATGTCTACGCACTGCAAGGGTATATTTTCACAAACGAATCTCGTTTTGATGAAGCCAAAGCCTTTTGTAATGAAGCTATCGAACGGCAACCCAGTGTCTCGCTTTCTCATGCCATGCTGGCAATTGCGTACAATAGTTGTGGTGAATTTGAGGAAAGCCTGAACAGCATGCGAAAAGCCATTCGGCTGTCGCCCTACAGCCCGGACTGGTATTTTAGCCATTTGGGGGATGCCTATCGCGGGTTAGGTCAGCTGGAGCAAGCAAGAACAGTTTACCGGCACTTGGAAACCCGCCTGCCTGGCACCTTGTTGTGCCAAATCCGTTTGGCAGCAATCCACGCTGATCTTGATGACACCGAAAATGCCACGAAAGCAGTAGACGCAGTTCTTTCAATCGACCCTCAGTTTTCAGTGCAAACCTATACCGGCCACATGGTCTACAAGACTGAAGCCCTGCGCAAATTCTGGGCGGATGCTATGCTAAAGGCCGGTCTACCAGATTAGCGCCGCAGTATTGTATTTGGTTGTAGAGATCAGAAGATTGTTTTGGTTGCCACGAATTTGCGTAGCGCTTTCATACGCAAATCGAAAATTCGGATCATGCACAGTATCGACTAAGATAGCTGTCAGCTCGAACCGGACATTCGACTCTTAACTTCATCGACGTAGCGCTGCCCAAAATACAGTTCTATGTATCGCCCACAATTGAACCTTTGGGCTGGACGTCATTTGCATATGACCAATTGCCAGACCGAATTTAAGTTTTTTTGAAACGGTCGGCATAAGCATTCTTGAGCACTGGGCTGCGTCGAGCAAAGAGAGAATTGGGTATGCTTTCCCCGGCGAGACGCCAGAATTCGAGACTTGAGGCGTTAAAGTGTGGCCCGATGAATTGGAAATTCAGATCCTTGCAAAGTTGATGCCCTATTGGACTTGCAGCGATGGCAGCTAGGTCTTTTAAATAAACTTCCCTTTCCACGAGATCTTCCAGTACTTTTACAAACCCATTTAGCAGATGAAGCGCAGATTTTTGATGCCCTTGCGCGATGTAGACACCGGCGCAATAGCCAAAATAATCGCCAGGAAGAACCGGGCGTCGGAGGGCTCCCAGACTGAGTTCAGCTTCAACCAATCGGCGCTCGCGGAACCTAGCTTCCAAATCTTCATCCAGGAAAATGAGCGAGATATGAGCGGCTAATTCATCTCCAATCATGACATAAACGCCAGACATCGCCCCATCCTTTAGAATCTCCGCCCAGATGGGATCGCAGGCGGAGAACCCGTCGGGAAACTCATGAGCGCTTGCCAACTCCAAGGCCTGAACGGCGGCATCGGCAAACTCGATAGATCCGTATTCCAACGCCACTTCGTGTTCGCGAAGAACCCGGTAGGAGGCCTGCTTTCCAATTGAACGGCTTTCCCAATCCTCACGGCAAGCCACAACTTCATCCCGCGTCCATCCGAGCTTTTCTATCAAAAGGTGCTCCAGATCACCTCGGATGTAAGACAGCGAACGCTCATATTTGCTAACCGCATCTACACTTAATCCCAGCAAAGCAGCCAATTGTTCCTGTGACATTCGACCATCCTTACCGTTGCGAGCTCGATGGCTTCGAAGTTTGTCCGCGAAGATGGACGAAGGGGCGGTCATGTTGTCTCCGAAATAGTCGTGCCGCTGCTTATCAATATGCCTGACAATAGGTGATTGCCCAAGTGACTTACGGATGACTTACGGGTTCAGGCGGATCGCGTCTGTGGCCCAGTTCCTTCAGACCAGCCAAGCTCGGCGCATAAACAAAAAAGGAACCAGCTATGTCACGTCGCATTAGTCAGCTACCCGGTTCGCTCGACGCTATTTTCTTTGGGATTGCATCCGAACCCAAGACCCGGTGCCGTCGCAGACCTGAGACCAGTTATCCAAAGCGAATGAGGCGCGTTGGACCTGTTTCCCCAATGCGCCGCCACCGGTTTAAGGGAAACCTTGACTGCTAGATCGGTGCCACAATTTGTGAATTCGATGTACCAGTCAGTTTGTTGGCATCCCAGCCCAAAGCGGCCCTTCAAATTCGAGCTTTGCAGGCACTAATATGCGCGATCAAGCTGCCGGTTTTGCCAGGGCAACTTGGTTCCGGCACCGCTATTCTGGCAACCCTGCCCGGCGAAGTGCCTCAAAGTAGCGTTCAGCGCCTTCAGAGCAACCATAGTCCACGTTGCTACGCCACTTCGAAATCGTCTCACCAGGTTCCATTTGCAGCATTTGCGCCAAAGCAGCAGACGCTTCTTCAGGTTCCCCAAGCATTGCGTGTGCAGCAGCCCTCGTGCTGTGAAGTGCGGCATAGTTTTTTGAGAAGCGCAAACCTGCCTCAGCGTAGCCGATGGCATCGCGGTCTCGACCAAGCATAACGCAAGAGGTGGCAGCACCTCCAGAAGCACCTACGAAAACGGCTCCATATCGGCCCAACCGAAGCGCCGTCTGAAAACAGCTTAATGCCATTTTAGGAAACCCGGCCCAGTTGTATCCCCAACCCATAAACAAATGCAGGCGGGCATCTAATGGCGCTCGTTGCCTGATTTGCTCAAGCGCCACGGAAAGTCGATCAGCATCCCCGTCCACATTATAATCCGCCACGGCAACACTCAGATCAAGCGTTGGGCTTTGACCTGCCATGTGTCGACCGGCCTCAATCCAGTGTGGTAGTTTCTCGTAATAAGATGACAGTTCGCGTCGAAGATCATAGGTTCTCGCGCCATTCATTGTCCAAATAGCTTCGGCATAGGCGGCAGCTAGGGTTGGTTTGGCTTCGATGGCCCTGGCGTGGTACGACAACGTCTCTTCATAGCTGTCGATGCTGGCCTCCGACCATGTGATCATGCCCATCAAAACGCACTGTTCTGCCGTCAGTTCTTCTTCAGGCAAAGCGGAGAGCTTTGCGGTCAGCGACTGGATCAAGATCCCACTAACCGCATCCAACAGTTTTTCTACAACTTCGTCTTGCCAATCAAAGATAGCTTCGACCGAACCGTCGAACTTCTGAGTCCAGATTTCAGGACCAGAAGAGTCATTTAAGCGGGCTTCCAGACGCAATCGGTCGCCGTGTCCACGCAGCACGCCGCGAAGTGCATATCCCTCGGATGCTTCCGTGGATGTTATTGCCGCGTTTAACCAGTTGATCGTTCGAAAATAAGACCCGAAATCTGAAGTAAGAGCTGCGGCCGTTTCCTTTAATTCGGTTCGTTGGTCGCTGCACGTGACAGGATGAATGGATAGCTTTGGCAAGCTCGTCTCTGTGAAAGAATGCGAGCCTTGCGATGCGCCAAGTTGCGGTCCATCGTGAATCCACACATCCAGGCTGCGCTGGATGTTCTTGAGCTTCTTTTTCCCAACTGCTTTGAAAGCGTCTGCCAGAGTGTGTTCAAGGTTCAAATGTACGGGTTCAGAAATTGCGATGCCACCGGTTGGCGCAATGCTCTCAAGCCGTGCCGCAATGTTTACACCGTCACCTAAGATGTCGTCACCTTTTTCAGTGATGTCGCCCACATGAACACCAATCCGCATGTTCATTAACGAGTGTTCAGCCAACTGCTCTTGTAGCTGCATTGCTGCGGTTACAGCTTGCGCCGCGCTGTCAAATTGCACTAGCCAACCATCGCCCATGCTCTTTACGACACGACCTGATTGGCCTGCTATCGTTGGGGTGACGATGTCGCTTTCCAGGTGATCAAGCATTAGAATTGTGGCTTGCTCGTCTTTGTGCATAAGCGCCGAATACCCAACGACATCCGCGGCTAGAATTGCCGCCAACCTTCGTTGCAACTGTTGCCCCTTGTTTGACATACGTTCGACGATAGTTGATGCGGCTCCTCACTCCAACCGGCAGGGACATTGTTCGCTCAGCGCTCGTTAATGAATATCTCTGCTTTCTGGCATCATCGACTACGGGACGCCAAATCTCATTCGTCCCAACGAAAACTGTCGTTATCGGCTTTCACATGCCCTATTGAGGGCAACGCGAAGTGAGACCCCAAGACCAAGCAACTGGTTTCCGAGCAATGCTCAAGCAGCAATCTACGCGACTTCACAGCCAATTCGGCGTCAGAATCGAATTTGAAATGCCAGTCGGGATGTTTACATTGCGCAGTCGTATGAAGCGCATCGCCAGTAATCAACGCCTCATCACCCCTGCTCTTCACGAGTACAGAAACATGGCCCGGCGTATGTCCTGGCGTAGGGAACAAAGTCACATGGTCGCCCAACTTGTGCCCTGCCTCCACCAGTTCCACCTGACCAGCTTCCACTACAGGCAAGACGCTTTCGACGTAGGTAATACTGTTCTGCAAACGCTGAGTTTCTTCATCGTCTTTGGGCAAAAGGTAGCGTGCGTTTGGAAACGTAGGCACCCAACGACCATCTTTTAGCTGCGTATTCCAACCGATATGGTCTACGTGAAGATGGGTGCACAGCACGTAGTCAATTTCGTCGGTGCCGAGGTCAGCCGCTTTCAATGCTGCTATAAACCGGTCGTCTGATCGTTGGTGCCAAGCTTGGTGATTTAGATTGGTCTTATCATTGCCGACACAGCTATCCACCAAAATGTTATGTGAGGGCGTTTTCAGAAGGAAACCTTGTATGGGTAAAATTAGTCGTCCCGAGTTGTGGTCGATGCTGCCTGGAGCAAGGCTTTCAATAGCAGCTTTGACATCTGGTCCGGCGGTTGGAAACAACTCTTCTGGCTTCATGAACGGGGCATGAATTTCAAGAATTCGCCAAACCTCAACATCACCAATCCTGCAGAGCATTGCATTCAATCCTTTGGTCGCCTGAATGTTGGACACAATCGACTCTCCAGGCAATTGAAACAAGGTTTCAAAAGCCTTCATCCGACGCGCGATCTTGCAAACAGACATATTGTGTTGCCTAAAAGCAGAACGCAGCCCGTGGATGGAGCACTTGGGAGAAATATCTCAGAAACGCGGCGTAAATGACTTACCAAATCATAGTACTTTTTGGGCCATCCGTACAAATTTGCAAAGTCTGCTTCTCGGTCGCGGCACATGCTTTAACTGAGGTGATGCACTTCTTGCATGCCGTAGACCGGCGTTGGTACACCCTCCATCCGGGCCTTTATTTGCAGCGACAGGAACTGTGAATAATGTCGGGACTGATGCAGGTTTCCACCATGCATCCAGAGGTTTGGAAGCTGTGTCGGCTTCCACATATTGCGTTGCTCGCCTTCCCAAGGCCCCGGGTCCTTGGTTGTGTCAGAGCCCAGACCCCAACACTTCCCAAGCCGATCCGCCATGTCCTGACCCATCAGGTCAGCAACCCAGCCGTTCATCGAATTATACCCGGTCGCATAGACAACCAGATCGGCATCCAGATGCGTTCCGTCGTCAAGGATAACTCCAGTTTCATCAAGCGCAGTGACCTGACCGCGTTTCAGCTTGATCTCACCATCAATGATCAACTGGCTGGCCCCAATGTCGATGTAATAGCCTGATCCGCGGCGCAGGTATTTCATGAACAGCCCGCTTTCGTCATCGCCCCAATCCAGCCAGAACCCGGCCTTTTCCAGACCGTCATAAAACTCTTTGTCCTGCTCTTTCATCGCGGCATAGGCCGGAATCTGGAATTCATGCAGAATGCGATAAGGCAGTGATGCAAAGATCAGATCGGCCTTTTCGGTCGTCATGCCAGACCGCACCGCACGTTCAGAATAAAGATCGCCCAGTCCGATTTCCATGAGGGTGTCCGAGCGGACAATATGGGTTGAGGACCGCTGCACCATTGTCACATCGGCATCGTTTTCCCAAAGCGCGGCGCAGATGTCATGGGCCGAGTTGTTGGACCCCACCACGACAACCTTCTTGCCTGCCCATCTGGCCGGCCCGTCGTGTTCCGAGGAATGTGCCTGCTCACCCTTGAAAACATCCATACCCGGAAAATCAGGCATGCGTTTCTTGCCGGACATACCCGTCGCCATGATCAGCTGCTTGGGCCGCAACACCACCTCTTCGCCATCCCGGTCCACCGTGATGGTCCATTCGCCCTTGTCTTCATCGAAGGTGGCGGATTTGGCCGTCGTGCGCGTCCAATAATTCAGCTCCATCACTTTGGTGTACATCTCAAGCCAGTCGCCGATCTTGTCCTTGGGCGAGAACACGGGCCAGTTTTCCGGGAACTTGATATAAGGCAGATGGTCATACCAGACCGGATCATGCAGGCAGAGGGATTTGTAGCGATTGCGCCAACTGTCGCCAGGCCGGTCATTCCGTTCAACGATGATCGTCGGGACGCCGAGCTGTCGCAGCCGCGCACCCATGGCGATCCCACCCTGACCACCGCCGATGATGACGCAGTAGGGCTGTGTTTTGTAGCCCAGTTCAGCCTCTTCTTGGGCCCGTTCTTCCGCCCATGTGGTCCTGTGTTTACCCGCACCATGCTTGGCCCCAAGTGGGCGGTTGAACCCTTTGGGCTCTTCATGACCTTTCAGCTCGACCATCGTGGTCAGCAAGGTCCATATCTTGCCATCCTTGAGGCGGATTAACCCATAGCCGCGTGCCACTTCGGTTTCGAACTCGATCCATGCGGTGGTTATTCCGCCGTCTTCAGTGGGCACTTCACCTTCGGCTATTTTCCAACCGCTCGGCTTGGTTGTGGCCAACTGATGCGCGAGCAAATCTGCCACCTGCGCCTTGCCTTCGACCGTTTTGATATTCCAGGTAAAGCTGACCAGATCGCGCCAATAGCAATCGTCCTGGAACATATCGCAGGCGGCATCGATATCGCCTTGGGACAAAGCCGCACCGAAGTCATCAAGGAACCCCTGCACCTGATCCGAGAGTGTTGTGTCGAGCATGTCATCCTCCCTATCTCCACGGAGCAAAAGGCTGACAAATCCGCGTCCCTTCGGGCAAGTCGATTTGGCGGCTCAACGCTTGACCTAGGCCAAAAACACCAAGACTTGTTGCGCGCGCAACAAGGGCGCAACACAAAGGCATGTGCGTTTATGCAGGTGGAATAAGCCCGGCCTTTCGCACACGGCGCAGGATTGTCGACCGGTTCACGCCAAGGCGTCGCGCCACTTGAGACATGTTCCAATCGCAAGCACGCAGCAGTGCTTCCAAATCATCTGAGTCCAGCTTTTGCGCAGGGGCGAGCGCCGGGGCTGGCAAATCCGTCAAGTCGATGATGTTGTCCTGACACAGGGCGACCGCGCTGTGCAGCAGATGTTCCAGTTCACGAATATTGCCGCTCCATAGTCGTGATTTCAGATCGGCGCGCGCGACTGTCGACAGGTGAATATCATGGCTTGCAAACCGTCGAAGCAGGCGATCAATTAGCCAATCCAGATCCGCTCGGTGGCGCAAAGGCGGCAGAGAAAATGTGGCCCCCGCAATCCGGTGCAGCAGATCTTCACGCAGACCGCCCTGCAATCCCGCCGGGGGCTGCCGACATGAGGCAATGATCCTCAGATCAGCCCGCCGCTCAAGCACTGCTAAAAGAGAGGCCTGTGCAGGCTCGCTCAGGTCTTCAACACCGCGCAGGAACAGCGTGCCGGGGTCGATGGTTTGGCAGAAATCGAATGTCTCGGTATCGCAGCAGATCACTGTGTGGAAATCCTGTCTCGCAGGATCGGCCATGTGGATCGCACGCGCCAGTTTGGTCTTGCCCGTGCCGCTTTCACCGGTCAGCAAAAGCGGCAGGCTGGTCGGTGCAAGACGTGCAGCATTGTTCAAAAGCTGCTGAAGGTCCGCATCCGGCCCCGCAAAACTGCCAAGGGCTCCGGGCAGAACCTGTTCTCGCTTGCGCAGGGCCGCCGTCATCTGCGACGTCTGTGGCGCAACGGCATGACCATAGAGCGCGCGCCCGTCCTTGAGGTGTAGAACGCGGTCTTCGGACGGTCTGCCGCGCATGAACTCCGGCATGTCATCAACACTGATTTCAAGCCAGTCCTGCAATTGCGACCCGATCAGGTGGCCCGAACCGTCCGGGTCCAGTGCGCGTCGGGCCCCCGAGGTCATACCAATGATCTTGCCGCTTCCGTCCACTGCAACCGCCGCTTCAGGATCGACCTCAAGAAATTCGGGGCTTGCTGAAAAGCGCAGGACCCAATCGCGCCGGGTCGATGCCATCAGGTTTGCCATCTCGACGCGACGGGCGGAATTCGTCACCAATGTCATGGCCAGATTCTGCGACGCCTTAGGCGAAGGGCCACGCAACAACGAAACATCCAGAACAGCCGCAAGACCACCTTTGGTATCGAAAATAGGCGCTGCCGTACAAGACAGCGGCGTATGCGTGATCGAAAAATGATCCCCCTGATGGATCGTCACCGGCTGACCTGTAACGATGCACGACCCTACCCCGTTCGTTCCTGCCAACTCTTCCGTCCACTTGAATCCCAGATGAAGACCGGCAGTTCTGAGTTCGTCCTCAAAGTTCCGGTCGCCAAAGAAATCGACGCAGACGCCATCCGCATCCGCAAGCAGCAGGACGTAGTTCTGCCCTGCAACCTGCGCAAACAACGATTGCAGCCCCGAGCGCGCTGTTGCGATCAGACGTTCGGATTGCTCTAGATGTTCACGGAATTTGGTGTCAGGCAGGATATGCGCGGGTTCCTGCCGTGAGGGATCCATACCATAGGTTTCAACACAGCGCTGCCAGCTGTCCGCGACAAGCCGGTCTCTCCCTGTATCGAACCCGCTTAAGACACGGTCAATCTCTTTTGTGTGCTGGCGATCCAACAGCTTCCCACCCTACAAATCCTCTCTAAAATTAGCATGAGGATGGCTTCGCGCCTATGTTCAAATTTCGTCTGGCAAACGTTTTGGCGCTTTGCCTCGTCAAGCTGACCTTCGTTGAACGCGCAGCATTAGGGAGACCCTTTGCGGGGTTGAGCCCCGCAAAGCGCCATAAACGCAACGACTACGTCAAAACTGATTGAATTCACCGCTAAGGCGGACAAGCGCGGAGCGCAAAACTATGGGCAAACTATGCAAACTTATAGGGTGCGCGAAGTGTTATGCGCAAACCTACAGAGACTTAGAAATCCAGATTCTCGACGCTCAGCGCGTTTTGTTGGATGAATTCACGGCGCGGTTCCACCACGTCGCCCATCAGCTTGGTGAACAGGTCATCTGCCTCGACCATATCGTCCACCCGCACTTGAAGCAGAGTCCGTGCGTCCGGGTCCAGCGTGGTTTCCCATAGCTGGTCGGGGTTCATCTCTCCCAACCCTTTGTAGCGTTGCAGCGATAGACCCTTTTCACCCTCTTCCAGAATGGCGCGCAACAAGTCCAGCGGGCCGTGGATCATCTGGCTACGGTCGCGACGGATGAGGGTGGCGGGGGTGTTGTAGATCTCTTGTAGGCTTTGGGTAAAGCTGCCGGTTTTGCGGGCCTCGCCCGAGCGCAGCATGGGGCCGTCCAGCGTGCGGACCTCTTCAACACCGCGCAAGATACGGGCCAGACGGATGCCGTGATCCTGCGTGATCCGACCTTGCCAGCCGCGTTCGTATTCCAGCGCAATCAAGTCCAAACGGGCGGCAACTTTGTCGGCCACACCCTGCAGGTCAGCATCCACAGCACCCGGCACAAAGGCACCGGCAACGGCGGCCTGTTCCAGAATGTGGCGCGGATAATGGGTCGGGAATGCGTCCAATACGCGTTTCAATTGACGCGCCTCATCGACCACACGGGTCAAGTCCTGTCCGATGATCTCTTCACCCGAGCCCAGTTTCAGCACGGCCCCTTCAACGCCCTGATTGATCAAGTAGTCATCCAGAGCGGCTTGGTCCTTCAGGTAAACCTCTGATTTACCGCGTGAAACTTTGTAAAGCGGCGGCTGCGCAATATAGAGGTATCCGCCTTCGATCAGTTCCGGCATCTGCCGATAGAAGAAGGTCAGCAGCAGCGTTCGGATATGCGCGCCGTCAACATCCGCATCGGTCATGATGACGATCTTGTGGTAGCGCAGCTTTTCGATGTTGAACTCATCGCGGCCAATACCGGTGCCCAGCGCCATGACAAGGTTGCCAATCTCCTGCGAAGACAGCATCCGGTCAAACCGCGCCCGTTCCACGTTCAGGATTTTCCCTCGCAACGGCAACACCGCTTGCGTCAGACGATCCCGACCCGTTTGAGCTGATCCGCCAGCCGAGTCCCCCTCGACCAGGAAAACTTCGGTCTTTGATGGGTCCTTCTCGGAGCAGTCCTTCAGCTTGCCGGCTAGGTAATTCACGTCCATCGCCGTTTTGCGGCGGGTCAGTTCGCGTGCCTTGCGCGCGGCCTCACGCGCCAGAGCAGCCTCGATGATTTTGCCGACAATGGTCTTGGCCTCGTTCGGGTTCTCTTCGAACCACTCTGCCAGCTTTTCGTTCATCAGACCTTCAACCGCTGGGCGCACCTCGGACGACACCAGCTTGTCTTTGGTCTGGGACGAGAACTTCGGATCGGGCACTTTGACGGACAACACACAGGTCAGACCTTCGCGCGCGTCATCGCCGGTAAAGCTGACCTTTTCCTTTTTCGCGATCCCGCTGGATTGCGCATAGTTGTTGATCGTGCGGGTCAACGCACCCCGGAAACCGGCAACATGGGTGCCGCCATCGCGCTGCGGGATGTTGTTGGTGAAGGGCAGGACCGTCTCGTGATAGCTGTCATTCCACCACATAGCGATTTCCACGCCGATATCGTCGCGTTCGCCTTTGATATAAATGGGCTCTGGCATCGCCGCCGATTTCGAGCGGTCCAGATACTTGACGAACTCCTTAACGCCACCCTCATAGAACAGCTCGGTTTCCAACCGTTCCGCCGGGCGCTCGTCGATCAGGATGATGCGCACGCCCGAGTTCAGGAAGGCCAGCTCGCGCAGGCGTTTTTCCAGCGTTTCAAACGAGTATTCCAGATTCGAGAACGTGTCGGTCGAGGCCAGGAACCGCACCTCAGTTCCGGTGCGGTCGCCACACTCCTCGACTACTTTCAGGTGCTCGACCGTTTCGCCGCCTTCGAACCGGGCGACATGCTCTTTGCCATTTCGCCAGACACGCAGTTCCAGCCAATTGGACAGGGCATTCACAACCGAAACGCCCACACCGTGCAGACCGCCCGACACCTTGTACGAGTTGCTGTCGAACTTACCGCCCGCGTGCAGCTGCGTCATGATGACCTCAGCCGCCGAGACACCTTCTTCGGGGTGAATATCCACCGGAATACCACGCCCGTTGTCGCTGACCGAAACGCTGGAATCGGCGTGAATTTTCACTGTCACATGGTCAGCATGACCGGCCAACGCCTCGTCAATACCATTGTCGACAACCTCATAGACCATGTGGTGCAAACCCGAGCCATCGTCCGTGTCGCCGATATACATGCCCGGACGTTTGCGAACCGCCTCTAAGCCTTTGAGAACTTTAATGGAATCAGCACCGTATTCCTGGGGTGCCTGTGCGTCGTCGGACATTCAGTCAGTACCTATATTATTTTGGTAACTTATACGTTTTCTGGTGGGGAATGTCACGCGCTCCCCCAAGATTTTGTGGTTTGGATGACCTTGATTTGCGGATCAAAGCCGATCAAGGTCGGCCGCGATATCTGCGGCAATTTCCGCTGCGTTCACATCATCCCGCTCGGCCGACAATCGCAGGCCCAGAAGGTCGGATTGATACCGCGCGGCAAGACGCTCCGGGTCATGTTCCGAACCGATCTCACCGGCCTTTTGCGCGCGTTGAAACAGGTCTGCAAAACAGGTCTTCATTGCGATCATGTGGGTGCGGGCCTGGCCTGCCAATTCATGGCCGCGCGCCTGCAATTCGGCATAGGTTTTGGACAACATGCAAGCCTTGGTAGGCAACACAGACGCCTCGACCACCAGTCGCGGCTGGGCCTTGAGCGCCTCTAAGGGGCCCAGTTGCTGCGCCAAGGCCATCATATTGGCGACGCCATCCTGCGCATAGCGTTCCATTGCCAGCGCATAAAGCGCATCTTTCGAACCAAACGCCGCATAAAAGCTGCCTGGCTTCAACTTCAACTCACGCTCTAGGTCCTTCAACGATGTTCCGGCCCAACCGTGACGCCAGAATATATCTCGGGCCTGAGCGATCAGGGTATCTCGGTCATAGGCAGGTTTGCGGGGCATCATATTCACCAATTCTTGAACGGTTGCTCAAATATATACTTGAGCGACCGCTCAAGAAAGGCTATTTCGGACTCAGCCGCCAGAAAAAAGGAATTCCCAAATGGCCAACTTCCCTTCACACGACCTCGAATCCGCCCCTGAAGGTTCCAAACCATTGCTGGAAAAATCTCAGGCCGCGTTTGGCCGCCTGCCCGGTTTGCACAAAGTGATGGCCGAAAGCCCCCAGCATTTGGAAGGCTATCAGGTGCTGCACCATCTGTTCGTGCAGACAGATTTCGACAATGACGAAAAAACCGTCGTCTGGCAGACCATCAACGTGGAAAACGAATGCCATTACTGCGTGCCAGCGCATACCGGCATTGCCAAGATGATGAAGGTCTCGGACGAGATCACCGAGGCCCTGCGCAACGAAACCCCGCTGCCCAATGCCAAGCTTGAGGCGTTACGCACGTTCACCCTGCAAATGATGGAAACCCGGGGCAACCCGTCCGAGGAACAGCTGCAGGCGTTCTTTGATGCAGGCTACTCGCACCGCGCTGTATTGGACGTGGTGCTGGGTCTGGCGCAGAAAACCATGTCGAACTACGTCAACCACATGGCACAAACGCCGGTTGACGAGGTCATGCGTGGCTTCCTGTGGGAACGCAAAGTCAGCGAACCCGCCTAAGCGGAAACGACCGAGCCCTCAAGGCCATCACTCACGATCAACGTCTGGGCCCGGTCGCCCAGTTCCGCAAACAGCTCAGGCCCGGTGCCCGTCATCCAGGCCTGGGCGCCCAGCGCGCAAATCTCATCATACAGCGCCGCCCGCCGCCCCGCATCCAGATGGGCGGCCACCTCATCCAGCAACACGATCGGAGGCGCGCCAACCATCCCGGCCAGCGCCCGCGCGTTTGACAGGATCAGCGACACCAACAGCGCCTTTTGCTCTCCGGTCGAGCAATCCTTGGCTGGCACACCTTTGGCCGCAAACACACCATAGAGGTCCGACCGATGCGGTCCGACCAATGTGCGCCCTGCCGCCAAATCGCGGAAACGGCTTTCATTCAAGGCCTCGCGCAAATCCTCAGCTGCCTCGGGCATCACGCCTTCGGTTTGCACCAATTCCAGATCAGCGGACGGAAACGCCGTTTCCGCCTGTTCCTGCGCCCTTTGCAGATGTTCCAACGCGGCCAACCGCGCGGAGTGTATTCTATGGCCGGTCTCGGCCATCTGCCCTTCAAGCGCTGCATACCAATGGGCATCGCGCACCTGCTCTTTCAGCAGACGGTTGCGCTCGCGCATGGATTTTTCATAGGTCAGCGAGGCCTCGGCATGGGCGGGGTCGAAACTCAGTGCAATCCGATCCAGAAAGCGGCGCCGCCCCTCAGCCCCTTCGATCCACAGCCGGTCCATCGAGGGGATCAGCCAAACCACCCGCGCCAGTTTACCCAAATCTATCTGATTGGACGCTTTGCCATCGATCCGAACCTGCCGCGCCGCGCCACTTTCGGACCAGGTCTCGATCTCGTAATTCCGGCCCTGTGCTTGCAACAGGCCGGAAAGTTTCCAGCCCAGCGCTTCGGGTCGCCGGGTCATCTCGGCCGCGCTGGCCCGGCGCATTCCGCGACCGGGGGAAAACAGCGACACTGCCTCAAGAATGTTGGTTTTGCCCGCCCCGTTCGGCCCATGTATCGCCACCGGCCGCCCGTCAAAGGACAACCGCGCCAGCTTGTGGGACCGGAAATGCGAGACCGTAAGTTCGGTCAGGGCCAAACTCATGACCCATCCCTTTCGTTAAAAAACACCCCGCGGGGTCGATCAGACGCGCATCGGCATGACAACATAGACTGCGCTTAGATCATTGCCTTCCCGCATCAGGGTCGGATCACCGGCCGAGTTGAACAGGAACACGGCGTTTTCACGATCCACCTGGCTGGCGATCTCAAGCAGGTATTTGGCGTTGAAGCCGATCTCGAGCCGTTCGTCGCCATAGGCCACGGCCAGTTCTTCTTCGGCCGCACCACTATCGGGGGCGTTGACCGACAGAACCAGCTTGTCCGCATCCAGTTGCAGTTTCACAGCGCGTGAGCGTTCCGACGAAACGGTAGCAACCCGATCCACGGCCTGCGCGAATTCAGCAGCGTCCACTTCCAGCTGACGCGTATTGCCCTGCGGAATCACGCGGGTGTAGTCGGGGAAGGTGCCGTCGATCACTTTTGAGGTCAGCGTGATATCGGGCGTTGCGAAACGCACCTTGGTTTCGCTGACGGAGACGGCGATATCCATCTCATCATCGTCCAGTAGCTTGCGCAGCTCACCCACGGTTTTGCGCGGCACGATCACGCCCGGCATGTCTGCGGCACCATCCGGCAAATCTGCATCAATGCGAGCCAGACGGTGGCCATCGGTGGCCACACAGCGCAGCACCTTGCCGCCTTCGGACCCGTCAGCCACATGCATGTAGACACCATTCAGGTAGTACCGGGTCTCTTCGGTCGAGATGGCGAATTTCGATTTGTCGAACAGCCGTCGCAACAGTGCTGCCGAAGCCGTAAAGTTCGACTGATACTCCGACGACGCCATCACCGGGAAATCCTCTTTCGGCAGCGTTGCCAGCGAGAAATTCGACCGGCCTGCTTCAACCGTCAGGCGGCCCGCCGCACTGTCAGAGGTCAGCGTCACCAGTGCCCCATCCGGCAGTTTGCGCACGATCTCGTGCAGGGTTGTCGCCGCAACGGTTGTGGCACCCGCCTTTTCAACCTGCGCCGGGGCTTTGTCGACCACTTCGATATCCAGATCGGTGGCACGGAACATGGCTTGATCGCCTTCGGCCTCGATCAGCACGTTGGCAAGGATGGGAATAGTGTTCCGGCGCTCTACAACAGATTGGGCCTGCGAAACGGCCTTAAGAAGGGTGCCGCGTTCGATGCTGATCTTCATACCCTCAATTCCTCTGACTTGCGTGCCGAAAACAGGCGGGACTGGCACGTTAGCGGTTCCACCCTGAGGCACAAGGATTTTTTATGGTTTTCTGGGTCGGAACGGCCAAAGGGTCAAGGGGCGCGTGGCCGGGCGGGCACAGTTCCTATTCAACCGTGGATTTAAGCGCACAAGAAAACGCCCCGGGCGTGAGGTTCCGGGGCGTTTCTTGAATGATAGGATGACCCTTAGGCTTCCAGCGACCGGCGCAGCATTTCCACATCTTCGGCGATCTGGCCGTCGGTGACTTTCAATTCTTCAATGCGTTTGACGCCGTGCATGACGGTGGTGTGATCGCGACCACCAAAGCGGCGCCCGATCTCGGGCAGGGATCGGCTGGTCAACTGCTTGCACAGATACATCGCCACCTGTCGCGGACGGGCATAAGACCGCAGGCGCTTGGGGCCGATGATGTCGGACAGACGGATGTTGTAATAGTCCGACACTTTGCGCTGAATCTCTTCAACAGTAATCTTGCGCTCGGACGCGCGCAGCACGTCAGCCAGACAGTCCTGCGTCAGCTCCATGTCGATCTCGCGTCCCACCAGCGAGGCGAAGGCGAACAGACGGGTCAGGGCACCCTCCAGCACGCGCACGTTGGTCGAGATACGGTGGGCCAGAAACTCCAGCACGCCATCGGCGATGGTCAGATCGGGATAGGTGCTGCTGTATTGCTGCACCTTGTTCTGCAAGATGCCCAGGCGCAGTTCGTAATCGGTGGGGTGCAGGTCGACGACCAGACCGCATTGCAGGCGCGACTTCACGCGATCTTCTAGATCCTTGATCTCGCCCGGCGCGCGGTCAGCCGAAATGATGATCTGCTTGTTCTGATCAACCAGCGCGTTGAACGTGTGAAAGAACTCTTCTTGAGTTGAATCCTTGCCGGCGATGAACTGCACGTCATCCACCATCAGCACATCGACGGAACGGAACAGATGTTTGAAGTCCATCATCCGACGTTCGCGCAGCGCCTGTACAAAGCGATACATGAACTGTTCCGCCGACAGGTACAGCACGTTCAGTTCGGGGCGTTTGGTTTTCAGCTCCCACGCGATGGCGTGCATCAGGTGGGTTTTACCCAAACCAACGCCGCCATACAGAACCAACGGGTTGAACGTGACGGGGCCGCCCTCAGAAACACGGCGCGCGGCGGCATGGGCCAGCTCGTTGGGTTTGCCCACCACAAAACTGTCAAAGGTGAAACGGGCGTCCAGCGGTGCAGCCTGAAGGGATTCGAGCGCATCATTCGCGGGTTCGGCCCGCTGTGACAGGGACTGCGGCTGAGTCGTGTCCTGAACAACAGACGGCGCAGGTTCTACATCACCCGACGGACGCACCGGCGAATTGGCTGCGACGCGAAACGCCAGGCGCTGAACCGATTCCCCTGCGGTGTTCATCTCGTACAGAATCAAGTCCGCAAAGTTTTGACTAACATAATTGCCCATGAAGTTGGTCGGAACCGAGAACGTGGCCACGCCATCCTGCAGCTCTTGGAATTCAAGAGGCTCGATCCAGGTGGTATAGTTGTTCTTGCCGATCGCCTTGAGCAGTTTGTTACGCAGTTGTCCCCATTTCTCTTGTGTCATCAAGCGCCTCACGCATCCCATTCTTTATTGGCCTGTCGGCCTTATTGATCTGGCCCGGTTGCCCGGTTCTTAAGCATTCACCGCAATAGGATACCCATCGCCAAACCACATGGGATTGGCGGGACTGTCCCGAAAGTTTGCACAGCCCAGCAATCAGGCACCCATAATCCGGGCGCCCCGTAACCGGGTTGCGCTTCGCAATCAAATTTTTAGACAGGGCTCAGATCTTCGGTTACCCCAAGACCTTTAGCAGATCAGCAAATCAGCCGTGACCGATTGCCAACATTCGTTTCGTGACCGTCCTGATGCCCGTCAGTCAGATCGCCGAAACAGCCTGTCCCCCCAAGCGAGTGAATCGCTGTAACAGTGGTAGCAAGAGGCCAAGGCGTACGGCAACGAAACTCTGATATTGACTCGGGTCTTTTGCAGAAAGAATCTCTCGGTTTTGTGAAGGCGCGACTTTCCGGCAACAGCAACAAAAAGGCGCCACGCATTGTGACGCCTTTGAGAACAATTCAACCTTGTTTTGCTGACGCAAGGTCAACCTGAGCGATTAGCCCAGTGCTTTCACGCGTGCCGACAGGCGCGACATTTTCCGCGAAGCGGTGTTCTTGTGAAAGACGCCTTTGGTGACGCCACGCATCAGTTCGGGCTGAGCGGCACGCAGAGCTGCGGTTGCTGCGTCCTTGTCACCAGAAGCAATCGCTTCTTCGACCTTGCGCAGATAAGTACGGATACGCGAGCGACGTGCTTTGTTGATAGCAAAACGCTTTTCGTTCTGACGAGCGCGCTTTTTAGCCTGAGGCGAGTTTGCCATGTGTTTCTGACCTTCATTCGGTACGGTTATCAAAGGTTGCGCGTCACGGACTATCCGCACCGGATCAGAATCACGAGTGTGAGTCGGGCCAAGCGGGCCGCACGCGCATGTATAGCGGCGCTAGTTATCCAAGTTTGCAGGCTTTGCCAAGCCGATTCTTTCGCGCTTCATAGCAGTCATGAAAAAAGGCGGGCCAAGCCCGCCTGTTTCGGTCGCTTACGCGCTTTACTTGTCGCGGAACTGAGCCGCGCGTTTTTCCAGGAAGGCCGCCATGCCTTCTTTCTGGTCTTCTGTCGCAAACATCGAGTGGAACACGCGACGTTCAAACAGCATCCCTTCGCTGAGAGGCAACTCATAGCTGCGGTTCACAGCTTCTTTCGCCGCCATTGCACTCAGCTGCGATTTCTCAGCGATCTTCTGGGCGGCGCCCATCGTCTCTTCCATCAGTTTCTTGGCCGGTACGACCCGGCTGACAAGACCCGAACGCTCGGCCTCTTCGGCATCCATGAAGCGACCGGTCAGGTTCATGTCCATCGATTTGGACTTCCCAACGAAACGCGTCAGGCGCTGCGAACCACCCAGTCCTGCAATGACGCCCAGGTTGATTTCGGGTTGCCCGAACTTGGCGGTATCCGCAGCAATGATGAAATCGCACAGCATGGCCAATTCGCACCCACCGCCCAGCGCATAGCCAGCAACGGCTGCAATGATCGGCTTGCGGATCGCGCAAACACGGTCATTCAGAGCACCAAACAGATTTGAACTGTAGACATCAACAAAGCTCATCTCGGACATTTCCTTGATGTCCGCGCCGGCCGCGAACGCCTTGTCCGAACCGGTAATGACGATGCAGCGCACCTTGTCGTTGGTATCCGCGTCTTCCAATGCGATGCACAGTTCCTGCGCCAGCTGCGAATTTAGCGCATTCAGCGCATCGGGTCTGTCGAGCTTGATAAGGGCGACGTGGTCTTCGATTTCGACGATGATCGTCTCAAAAGCCATGAGGTGTAAGCTTCCGGTTGTTCCGTTCAAGTACGATTCCTTATCACGCGATTTATCTGGATCAAGTTATCTTTGGCATTGCGCACAATAGAAGGATGAGCGACCGGACTGAGTGATTCTCTTTATTTCCCCACTGCATCCCTGGGTTCTGCAGGGTTCGCCTTCGCGTCCGTAAACGTCAAAGCTGTGTTGAAAATATCCAAGTTCTCCATCGGCTTGGCGGAAATCGCGCAGGGATGAACCACCCGCGTCGATCGCGTCCTGCAGTACCCGCCGAATGATCGGAACCAGCGCGCCGACACGGGCGGCAGAAATTTGTCCTGCTTTGCGACGTGGCGACACACCCGCACGATAAAGGGCCTCGCAAACATAGATATTGCCCAATCCGGCAACGATTCCCTGATCCAACAGTGCAGATTTGACAGGAGTATTCTTGCCCTTGAGCGCTTCGATCAGGTGCTGTTCGTGAAAATCATTGCCCAGCGGCTCTGGCCCCAGAACGGATAAAAGCTTGTGATCCTCGGCTGTAGCCGTGGGCAACAGGTCCATCGCGCCGAAGCGCCGCGGATCGTTGAATGTCACACGCGCGCCATTGGCCATGTGAAACACCACGTGGTCGTGTTTTTCGGGCATGGGATGCTCATGCACGAACTGCCCTAGCGGATCACCCGATACTGTCATCCGCCCAGACATACCCAGATGGATCAACAAAGTTTCACCGCTGCTGAGATCTGCCAGAATATACTTCGACCGCCGCCGCAGCTGATCCACCCGTTGCCCGGTCAGCCGCTCGGCCATGCGGTCCGGGAACGGCCAGCGCAAATCGGGGCGATTCACATCTGCCCGTTCGATCACGACCCCCTCCATTGCGGGGCTCAGGCCGCGTCTTACTGTCTCGACCTCGGGCAATTCGGGCATTAGATGGCTCCTAATTCAAAGGGCCGCATTGTGCCCCGGTTCCAGAGCCCTATAACAGAGACGAAATTCGATAAACGGCAAGGCTTATGTCCGACAACAGCGACAAGACCACTCATTTTGGGTTTGAAACCGTGCGCGAGGCCGACAAGGCCGGTCGTGTGCAGGGCGTGTTCAACTCGGTCGCCTCAAAATATGACGTGATGAACGATGTCATGTCGATGGGCATCCACCGGGTCTGGAAAGACGCGATGATGGACTGGCTGGCCCCGCGCCCTGGTCAACGTCTACTGGATGTGGCCGGTGGAACGGGCGATATCTCTTTCCGCTTTCTCAAACGCGCGGGATACGGCCACGCCACCGTTCTGGACCTGACCGAGCCGATGCTGGTCGAAGGCCGCCAGCGCGCCGAGGCAGATCAGATGTCCGACAGCCTGAACTGGGTGGTAGGCGATGCGATGGCCCTGCCGTTCGAGGACAACACGTTTGACGTCTACACCATTTCCTTCGGCATCCGGAACGTGACCCGCCCGCAAGAGGCGTTGAATGAAGCCTTCCGAGTTCTGAAGCCCGGTGGCCGCCTGATGGTGCTGGAATTCAGCCAGTTGCCCAATGAAGGGCTGCAAAAGCTCTATGACTTGTACAGCTTCAACGTCATTCCCCGCATGGGCAAGCTGATCGCCAATGATTACGACAGCTATCAATATCTGGTAGAATCGATCCGCAATTTCCCCGATCAGGAAACCTTTCTGGGCATGGTTCGTGCCGCTGGATTCGAAAACGCCAAATACCGCAACCTCAGCATGGGCATCGCCGCGCTGCATTCCGGCTGGAAGATCTGATTTATGCGCGGCCCCCACAACATCATTCGCCTGATCCGTACAGGCGCCACGTTTGAACGCACAGGCGCCATGAACGTAGTGCTGGACGCCTTTGAGGCCCCCCGCGCGTTGCGATTTCTGGCGCATGCGTTGGGCAAACCGTTTCAATGGCTGGGTTACAAGGGCGATCCCAATATGCCGCCCGCCACCCGAGCGCTGACGGCGCTTGGCCCGGCTTATATCAAATTCGGTCAGATTCTCTCGACCCGCCCCGACGTGGTGGGCGAAGAACTAGCCGCCCAATTGCGTGTGTTGCAGGACAAGCTGCCACCCTTTTCCCGCGCCGAAGCCATGGCTGAGGTGGAAAAGGAACTTGGCCAGCCCGTCGATGAGGTTTTTGAGGAATTCAGCGAACCGATCGCCGCAGCGTCGATTGCGCAGGTTCACAAGGCCCGGCTGGTCAGCACTGGCGAATATGTCGCCGTCAAAGTGCTGCGCCCGGGGATCGAGCGTGCCTTTCACAAGGATGTCGATGCGTTCTATTTCGCCGCCCGTATTGTCGACCTGTTCGCCCCCGGCGCGCGCCGCCTGCGACCGATGGACGTGATCGAACATTTCGACGGCGTTGTACGGGGTGAGTTGGACTTGCGACTGGAAAGCGCCGCTGCCTCGGAATATGCCGCCAATACCAAGGACGATGCCGGTTTCTGGCTGCCCCCCGTTGTGTGGTCACTGTCCGCGCGCCGGGTGATGACGCTCAGCTGGGCGGATGGTGTACCGCTGGGCGACAATGCTGCACTGGATGCGGTTGGTCACAACCGCCGCGATCTGGCAGAGCGGGTCCTGCACCTATTCCTGCTGCACGCCCTGCGTGATGGCTATTTCCACGCCGATATGCATCAGGGCAACCTGAAGGTCGCCGCAAATGGCGATATCATCGCCTATGACTACGGCATCATGGGTCACATCGACGAATACACCCGCCGGGTCTATGCCGAGATTCTGTTCGGGTTCATCCGCCGCGACTATAAACGCGTGGCCGAGGTGCATTTCGAGGCCGGTTACGTCCCCGCCAACCAGGATGTCGACGAATTTGCCCGCGCGCTGCGAGCAGTGGGCGAGCCGATCTTTGGCATGGACGCCTCGCATATCTCAATGGGCCGCCTGTTGAACTACCTGTTCGAGGTCACCGAGCGCTTTGGCATGGAAACCCGGACCGAACTGATCCTGTTGCAGCGTACGATGGTTGTGGTCGAAGGCGTCGCACGCTCGCTCGACCCACATATGAACATTTGGGAAACCGCCCGCCCCGTGGTCGAGGATTACATAAAGCAATCCATCGGTCCCCGCGCCGCGCTGCGGGACTTCGGCAAAACCGCCATGGTTCTGGCCCGCTTTGGCCCACGATTGCCGGGTCTGGTTGAAAATGCCCTGATCGCCCAGACGCAAAAAGACGACCCGCAAAAGTCATCCCTATGGTCCGCGGCCCTACCTGCCGCAATCGGTGCCGCAGCCGGTGCCGCGCTAGTCCTGATTGTCAACGCTCTCAGCTGAGCCAGACCGCCTGCTTCTTCTGGCCAATAATACCTTCGGGGGGAATCGCGCCTGCGCGCGATAGGGGGCAGACAACCCCCCTGCACGGTGCGAAATCAAAGCCGCTCGATAGCCAGTGCAATACCTTGCCCACCACCGATGCACATAGTCACCAGACCTTTGGCCCCACCAACGCGCTCCAGCTCATACAGCGCTTTCATGGTGATGATTGCGCCGGTCGCCCCAACCGGGTGACCCAAGGCAATCGCGCCACCATTCGGGTTAACCTTCGACGCGTCCAATGCCAGTTCCTGATTCACAGCCAGAGCCTGCGCCGCGAAGGCCTCGTTGCTTTCGATCACATCGAAATCATCCACCGACAGGCCGGTTTTTTCCATCAGGTTCCGCACCGCCGGAACCGGTCCAATCCCCATAACCTCGGGGCGAACACCCGCATGGGCATACCCCAGCACGCGCGCCTTGGGCTTCAATCCGGCTTTCTCGGCCGCGTCTGCTGTTGCCAATACCATCGCCGCCGCCCCGTCATTGATGCCCGAGGCATTGCCCGCCGTCACGCGCCCGTCCTTCTGGAATACCGGTCGCAATCCGGCCAGGGTCTCGGCAGTGGTGGCCTTGGGATGTTCATCGACCTTGAAATCAACCATGTCCCGCTTGACTTTGACCTGCACGGGCGCGATCTGGCTGTCGAAATACCCCGCCTGAATCGCCGCTGCCGCGCGGGTCTGACTGGTCACGGCGAATTGGTCCATCTGCTCGCGGGTGATCTGGTGTTCGTCGGCCACGTTTTCGGCCGTCACACCCATATGTCCAGTGCCAAACGGGCAGTTCAGTGCCCCCAGCATCATATCCAACGAGGTGACATCGCCCATCTTCGCGCCCCAGCGCGCCTGCGGCACGATATAAGGGCTGCGCGACATACTCTCGGCCCCGCCGGCCACGGCAAACTCGGCATCCCCCAGCATCAGGGACTGCATCGCCGAGACAATCGCTTGCGCGCCTGACCCGCACAGCCGGTTCACGTTCATCGCAGGTGTACCATTTGGGATCCCCGCCTGCATCGCGGCAACGCGCGACAGGTACATGTCCCGCGGCTCGGTATTGATCACGTGGCCGAACACCACATGCCCGATCTGACCACCTTCAACACCCGAGCGTTCCAGCGCGGCTTCGGTGACAACCGTAGCCAGATCGATCGGAGCGGTCGAAGCCAGCGCGCCGCCAAAGGTTCCAATAGCGGTGCGGGCACCGTCCAAAATTACGATATCAGTCATGGATCACTCCTCGTGCATTTGCGCGCAGTATGCATACACCACGTCGCCCTGTCCTATGGGACGTCCCGTCACGGATGGAATTGACAACCACATATACAAGGCGCATGAAATTCCGTCATGACGGAGAATACAGACGATATCCTGACACGCCTTCCCGCCCGCCTGAAAGAAGCGCGCCGCGCCAAGGGCCTGTCGCTTGAAGCCGTGGCCAATCTCAGCGGCGTGTCGCGTTCAATGGTTAGTCAGATCGAACGGGGGGAAAGCAGCCCTACCATCTCAACCCTGTGGAACCTGACCCGGGCCTTGCAGGTGGATTTCGCCGGTTTGCTGGAAGAGACCGGCACCGCAAACCAAATCGAAGTGCTGCGAAACTCTGAAGTGCCAAGCATCGACAATATGGGACAAAACTGCCGGATTCGCATCCTGTCCCCCCCCGAAGAAGCGGGTGGGCATGAAGTCTATGACATTCAGTTCGACAAAGACGGCGCATTGAAAAGCCAGCCCCACACGCGCGGCGCGCAAGAGCAATTGACGGTTTTGGACGGGTCGGTTCGCGTCACATCGGGATCGGCCACAATGGAGTTGAACCAAGGCGATACAGCGCGTTATGCGGCGGACGTCTTGCACTCGATCGCATCGCCCAACGGTCCCGCGCGCGTGTTCCTGATTGTGAAAAACGCCTGACCCCGACCGGGGCGAAGTTTGGGGGATACCTGTGTGTTGTGCTATTTTATGGCATTTACACGAATTGGAGTTACCCAAAATGACTTTGGAAGTGATTGGCGCTGGATTTGGCCGCACTGGGACGAATTCGCTGAAGCTTGCTTTGGAACAGCTTAATTTCGGACCCTGTCACCACATGTTCGAAGTGCGGGACAATCCCGAACAACTGCCTGCTTGGAACCGTGCCGCACATGGCGAGCAAGCTGATTGGGATGCCATGTTTCAGGGCTATCGCGCGCAAGTCGACTGGCCAGGCGCCGCATACTGGCGCCAGCTTTCTGATCATTATCCAGATGCCAAAATCATTTTGAGCGTGCGCGACCCTGATGCCTGGTTTGACAGCATATGGGCCACGATTGGACCATTCATGACCACAATGCGCGGACGGCACGACTCGGATCATGCAAACGCAATTGCCGAGATGTGCAGCAAGTTTATCGTTCATGGCATCTTCGACGGCCGGATGGATGATCGGGATCACGCCGTCAGCGTGTTTCGGAAGCATATCGAAAAAGTCCGCGACACCGTCCCGAAGGACCGGTTGCTGGTCTATGAAACCGGAAGTGGATGGAAACCACTGTGCACTTTCCTTGGCGTCGACATTCCCGAAGAACCCTATCCGCACACAAATTCAACCAAACAGTTTCAGGACAACGTGGCAAAACCGGAATAGACGCCTCCGAATCGAAAGCAATTTTCAGGGTCCTCCGCATGTTCCGTTATCGTGGATTTTTTTCTGCAATATTGAATTCCCCTATTTGGGAACCATATCCGTTATGTTAGATACGCGACTCATATAAACCGGAGACCGCCATGGCCGATGCATTCCTGTCCCACATCACGGACACCCTTGCGCAGATTGAATCTGAGGGTCTGTATAAACGCGAACGAATGATCACCTCGCCTCAGGGCGGTGAGATTACTGTGGGCGACAAGCAGGTGATCAACCTGTGCGCCAACAATTATCTGGGTCTGGCCGATCACCCTGCGCTGATCGACGCCGCCAAGGGCGCGATGCGGCCCAAAGGGTTCGGCATGGCCTCGGTCCGGTTTATCTGCGGCACCCAGGACATTCACCGCGAGTTGGAAGAGAAGCTGGCGCAATTCCTGAACAAGGACGATGCGATCCTGTTTGCGGCTTGTTTCGATGCCAATGGCGGGCTCTTTGAGCCCTTGTTAGGGCCAGAAGACGCCATCATTTCGGACAGTCTGAACCATGCCTCGATCATTGACGGGGTGCGGCTGTGCAAGGCGAAACGCTATCGCTACCTGAACAACGACATGAACGACCTCGAAGCCTGGCTGAAACAGGCGCGCGAGGACGGTGCGCGGCACATCATGATCGCGACCGACGGCGTGTTCTCGATGGACGGTTACCTGGCCAACCTGCCAAAAATTCGCGAGCTGGCCGATAAATATGATGCCATCGTCATGGTCGATGACTGCCACGCGACCGGCTTTATGGGGCCGAACGGCGCAGGCACGCCAGATCATTTTGGTGTCGATGTCGACATTCTAACGGGAACCTTGGGCAAGGCACTTGGGGGGGCAATCGGCGGTTATATCGCCGGGCCGCAACCAGTGATCGATCTGCTGCGGCAGCGGGCGCGGCCCTATTTGTTCTCAAACTCGCTGCCACCCTCGATTGTCGCCGCAGGTCTTGAGGCGATCCGGTTGGTCGAAGAGGGCGAAATGCTGCGCGCTCAGTTATTCGGCAACGCGAAATACTGGCGTGCTGGGCTGGAAAAGCTGGGCTTTGACCTGCTGCCCGGCGAACACCCAATCATTCCGGTAATGCTGGGCGAGGCCACTTTGGCGCAGGACATGGCGTCGCGTCTGTTTGATGAGGGCGTCTATGTCTCGGGCTTCTTCTTCCCCGTTGTCCCGCGCGGACAAGCGCGGATCAGGACGCAGATGAATGCAGCCTTGACGAAAGACGAACTGGACCGTGCATTGGCCGCCTTTGGCAAGGTTGGCAAAGAATTGGGAGTGATCTGATGCGACCCAACACGATGAAAGCTTTGGAGAAATCCAAGCCCGAGGAAGGTCTGTGGATGGTCCAGGCCCCGGTGCCCGAAATCAGCCCCGAAGAGGTGCTGATCCGTGTCAACAAGACCGGCATCTGCGGCACCGACATCCATATCTGGAACTGGGATGACTGGGCCGCCGCCACAGTGCCGATTCCGATGATCACCGGCCACGAGTTTGCGGGCGAGATCGTCGAGATCGGGCGCAATGTGACAGGTCTTGAGATCGGTCAGCGCTGCTCGGGCGAGGGGCACCTGATCACCACCGACAGCCGTCAAAGCCGGGCGGGAAAGTTCCACCTTGATCCGGGCACGCGCGGGATTGGCGTGAATGAACAGGGGGCTTTTGCCCAATATCTGAAACTGCCCGCCTTCAACGTGGTGCCCTTGCCCGAGGACGTGCCGGATGAGATCGGCGCCATCCTCGATCCATTGGGCAATGCGGTTCACACCGCGCTCAGCTTTGATCTGCTGGGTGAGGATGTTCTGATCACCGGCGCAGGCCCCATCGGCATCATGGCTGCCGCTGTCGCCCGCCATGCTGGCGCGCGCCATGTGGTGATCACCGATATCAACCCCGATCGCCTGAAGCTCGCGGAACATGTGGTTCCGACCGTGCGCACCGTGGATGTGTCCAAAGAAGACCTGCAAGACGTCATCGCAGAACTAGGCATGAAAGAAGGGTTCGATGTAGGGCTGGAAATGTCGGGCTCACAAATCGCGCTGGATCAAATGGTCGAGGCGCTGGTGATGGGCGGCAAGATCGCTCTGCTGGGTATTCCGCCCGGCAAATCCCCGGTCGACTGGTCCCGCATCGTGTTTAAGGCCATCACCATCAAAGGCGTCTACGGGCGCGAGATGTTCGAGACCTGGTACAAGATGATCGCCATGCTACAGAACGGTCTGGATGTCAGCCGTGTCATCACGCACGAGATGAAAGTTGACGATTTTGCCGAAGGATTTGCCGCGATGAAATCAGGCCGGTCAGGCAAAGTGGTGCTGGACTGGACCTGACGCTCTGGTACTGCGCGGGTTCAGCCCCTAAACAGGGGTGAACCCAGTCGTTTGGAGGAGCATATGGGCGATAAGGATGATCGGTATCTGGAACGCGGAATCGAGGACACTCTGGTCACCGATTTCGCACAGACCCATCGCAAGAGTTACGGCGATTTCCTGCAGCTCAAAACCCTGCTGAACCTGCAAAAAACCTTTCAGGACCCTGCGCAACCAGATGAGATGCTGTTCATCATCATCCATCAGGTCAGCGAGCTGTGGCTGAAACTGATGCATCACCAACTGGTAGAGGTGCGCCG
Organism: Ruegeria sp. BE10; assembly: GCF_056538905.1. Taxonomy (NCBI): domain Bacteria; kingdom Pseudomonadati; phylum Pseudomonadota; class Alphaproteobacteria; order Rhodobacterales; family Roseobacteraceae; genus Ruegeria; species Ruegeria sp. BE10. Next base: position 100,026 of record NZ_JBQFTX010000008.1, on the reverse strand, counting down.
ATTTCTGCAACAGGATGAATTCGGCCCTGCGATGAAAAATCTCGACCGGGTCAAGGCCATCCAGCGGCAACTGATATCCGCCTGGGAGACGTTGCTGACCATGACCCCTGCGGACTACATGACCTTTCGCGAGGCATTGGGCAGTTCGTCCGGTTTTCAAAGCTATGGCTATCGCCAGATCGAATTCATTTTGGGCAACAAGGACGCCTCGACCCTAAAAGTCCACGAACATGACGCGCAGGTCATGGAACTTCTGAACGCTGCGCTGACCAAGCCGTCCTTGTATGACGAGGTGCTGTTCATGTTGGCTCGGCAGGGATTTGACGTACCACAGGACCTGCTGGATCGCGACTATTCGCAGCCATACTCCGGTGATCCGCGCGTCGTGAATATCTGGGTGCAGGTGTATCGCGACACGGACAAATACTGGGATCTTTATGCGCTAGCCGAGAAACTGATGGACGTGGAGTCTCTGTTTCAACGCTGGCGCTTCGATCACGTCACCGCGGTAGAACGAGTGATAGGCAACCAGCCGGGCACCGGCGGGTCCAGCGGTGTATCCTTCTTGCGGAAAGCCTTGGATTTGCGGTTCTTCCATGATCTTTACGATATGCGCACCGAACTGATGTATTCCGAGCAGGAGTAAGCGATGCTGTACCGCGGGTTTTCGCAGGAAGAGCTAGAGCAGGAATATTCGCCCCGGTCGATGATCGGCGGCGACCTGACGCCTTATCTGGACAGCTACGCCGCGCTCAGCGCGCAGCACCGGGCACAGATGGAAGTCATCGGGAATGTCTCTTACGGCGACGGTAGGGCTCAGGTTCTGGATTTCTTTCCCGCGAAGGGGGCAGGCGCGCCACTGCACGTCTTTATTCACGGCGGTTACTGGCAGGCGCTGAGTCAGAACGAGTCGGCAATGATGGCCCCGGCACTGGTTGAGGCCGAACAGTCCTTTGCGACCCTGAACTACACATTGGCCCCCGAGGCGCGGATTGGCGACATGATCAACGAATGCCGCGACGCCCTGCTGTGGCTGGCCGCAAATGCGCCTGATCTGGGTTTCGATCCGTCACGGATCACCCTGTCGGGCCACAGCGCCGGGGCGCAATTGGCGGCTATGGTCATGGCAACCTCGGCCGATGCGCTGGCCCGCGCCGGGCTCCGCGTGCGCGAGGTGATCCTGATCAGCGGTGTCTATGATCTGGAGCCGATCAGCCTGACGTCCGTAAACGATCCGCTGCAACTGACCCCGGTCGAGATACATGATCTGTCCCCTATCCTGCACCTACCCGCCCCTGGCCCGCGTTACCATGTGACTGTGGCGGAACGGGATACCCCCGAATTCGTCCGCCAGAGCCGAGATTATGCCGAATTGCTGCGCAAAGCCGGGCATGCGGTCAATTTCGATCTGAAAAAGGGGATGCAGCATTTCGATATAATTATGCATCCGGGAACGTTTTTGGCGACGTCCCGATAGCCAAGAAAATTGGGTATCAGTCAGGTCTGGCCTTTAGCACACAAACCTACGCATCCCTAACGAACCGAACGTTTTTGACAGAGCAGGGATTATCCGCTGTGAGCCCAAAGTACCGAATGCTGCGGGCCCAACCAATGGCGGCTATGCAACTTGCCCCGACGCGCTTAGTGTCACGTGCATGAGCACGTTCAGAAACGCCAAACCTTCCGACGCAACTCGATGCTTTGAGATCGAAACTGCTGCCTATGAAGGCGACGACGCAGCAACCCTCAAAAAGATATCCAAGAGGATTGAGGAATATCCCGATGGTTTCCTCATTCTTGAAGTACAAGGCGAGATCGTTGGCTTTATCAATTGCGGATGTGCCCATGACGTCGAAATGTCTGATGAGGAATTTAAGGAGCTTGTGGGGCATGATCCCGACGCTCCGAATGCCGTCATTATGTCTGTCGTCGTTGATCCAGCCCATCAGGGAAGGGGCCTATCGCGGGCATTGATGACTGAATTCGTCGACCGCATGAGAAAAGTGGGTAAATCGGCGATCTTCCTTATGTGCAAAGAGCATCACGTCCCACTGTATGAGCGATTTGGATACAGCTATTTGCAGCCATCGACTTCCGACCATGGAGGAATGACTTGGCATGAGATGTCTATGATGCTTTGAATTCTTTGGAGTACGAGACGTGATACCACTTGAAAAGCCTTTGAGATTGGCCGTTGAAACTGATGCCCATGCACTTGCGGACTTAGTGAATTTTGCAGGTGAAGGCCTGCCGCTCCATATCTGGACCGGGCTGGCACAAGATGGCGAGGATCCTTGGGCCGTCGGTCGCGCGCGACAGGCCGAAAAGGCACGAGAGAGGCAAGTAGTTGTAATTGACTATGGAAACGGGGCAGTTGCTGGGCTCACGGGCTATGGGATCGGATCAGAACCAGAAGAAATTGGAGATGACTTCCCAGCGTTGTTCCGCCCCTTGCAGGAGCTGGAAAACAAAGCGTTAGACAGCTGGTATGTGAATGTTCTGGCTTGTTACCCAGAGAACCGGGGGCAAGGACTTGGTTCAAGACTACTCGATGTCGCCGACGAGATAGCCCGAGACGCGGGATACAACAAAATGAGCGTTATTGTCGCCGATGAAAACGTGGGAGCGAGACGTCTATACGAGCGAAAGGGATACTCTGAGCTGGATAAAGCCCCATGCGCCAAAGATGGGTGGGAGACTGAGACCGAAAACTGGGTTCTTCTCATCAAGTCGCTGTCGTGACACCGCGCGAAATCGGTCTTTCCTTGTGTAGGCTACTCTCGCTTTTGAGCTAACGTTGCGCAAGGGCGCCACACTCATTTTTTGCTGTACCGCCCGAGAGCCGTCGTTGGTCTGAGAGCTACGTAGGTCGGGAATGTCCCGCAAAGCGGACGTTATGTTGGATCCACCGTGTGGCAATGTCGGAGTTGCTTATGCGCGGTCGGGATTAGAGTCAGAAAATTTCGTTCAAGACAGTTAAGGTTCGTGGTATTTCACAAAAAACAGCGGCCCAATTGAGCCGCTGTTTTCATTTCCCATACAAAGCAGGATCAATCCAGCGTACGCGTAACCTCTTCGCGCTCGAAGATTTCGATCACGTCGCCGGCGCGGATATCGTCGTAGTTCTCGAACGCCATACCGCATTCCTGACCCGACTGAACCTCGGACACTTCGTCCTTAAAGCGTTTCAGCGTCTTCAGCGTGCCTTCGTGGATCACCACGTTGTCGCGCAGCAGACGGACGCCTGCGGAACGACGCGCCACACCTTCGGTGACCAGACAGCCAGCGACCTTGCCAACACCGGTAACCTTGAAGACTTCGCGGATCTCGGCGTAACCGATGAACTTCTCGCGGATTTCGGCGCTCAGCAGCCCCGAAGCGGCGGCTTTCACGTCGTCGACCAGATCGTAGATCACCGAGTAGTAGCGGATTTCCACGCCTTTCTGGTTCGCGGTGTTCCGTGCCGACGCATTGGCACGCACGTTGAACCCAAAGATCGGCGCACCCGACGCTTCGGCCAGGCCGACATCGGTTTCGGTAATCGCGCCAACGCCCGAGTGCAGAACACGCACACGCACTTCTTCGTTGCCGATCTTTTCCATCGCCTGAACGATGGCCTCGGCCGAACCTTGCACGTCCGCTTTCATCAGAATCGGCAGCTCGGTGACGTTTTCGTCTTCCTTGGCCTTCTGCATCAGCTGCTCAAGGGTGGTCGCGGCACCAGCGGCGGCGCGTTTGTCCTTGGCGGCCTGTTCACGATAGGCGGCAATCTCACGGGCTTGTGCTTCGGTCTCGGTCACGTTCAGAACGTCACCGGCCTCGGGCGTGCCGTTCAGACCCAGAACCTCGACCGGGACCGAGGGGCCAGCTTCTTTGACGCGGTCGCCCTTGTCATTGATCAGCGCACGGACTTTACCGTACTGCTCACCCACAACGAAAATATCGCCCTGACGCAGCGTGCCGTTCTGAACCAGAACGGTGGCCACGGGGCCACGGCCCACATCCAGCTGCGCCTCGATCACAGCACCTTGGGCGGCGCGGTCGGGGTTGGCTTTCAGTTCCAGAATCTCGGCCTGCAGCGCGATGGCTTCCAGCAATTCATCAAGGCCCTGACCGGTGATGGCGGACACTTCGACGTCCTGAACCTCACCCGACATTTTCTCAACGATCACTTCGTGTTGCAACAGATCGGTGCGCACTTTGTCCGGGTTTGCATCCGGCTTGTCGACCTTGTTGATCGCCACGATCATCGGCACTTCGGCCGCTTTGGCGTGATTGATCGCTTCGATCGTCTGCGGCATCACCGCGTCGTCAGCAGCCACAACCAGCACCACGATATCCGTGACCTGAGCCCCGCGCGAACGCATCGAGGTAAAGGCCGCGTGGCCCGGCGTATCCAGGAAGGTCAGCGTAGTGCCGCCATCGGTTTTCACCTGATAGGCACCGATATGCTGGGTAATGCCTCCAGCCTCACCGGCAACAACGCGCGCATCGCGAATCGCATCCAGCAACGAGGTCTTACCGTGGTCGACGTGACCCATGATGGTGATGACCGGCGGACGCGGCTGCAGATCTTCTTCGCTGTCTTCGACCTCTTTGATGACGTCTTCGACATCCGAATCGGAAACACGCGTGACCTTGTGGCCAAACTCTTCGATGATCAGCTCGGCGGTATCGGCGTCGATGGTTTGGTTCTGCGTGACCATCATGCCCATGTTCATCAGCGATTTGACCACATCAGCCACACGCTCGGCCATACGGTTGGCCAGTTCGGACACTGTGATCGCCTCGGGCAGTTGCACGTCGCGGATTACCTTTTCCCGCTCGACCGGGCCGCCCATGGCTTTCTGACGCGCTCGCTCCTGCTTGCGCTTCATCGACGCCATCGAGCGCTGACGGCTACCTTCGCCACCGGTGGCCTGACCCAGTGTCAGCTTGCCGGAACGACGATTGTCATCACGGCCCTTGCCGCGACCGCGCTGCTCGCGTTCACGGTCCTGCTTGCGCGGGGTGGCGGCCGGGGCTGGTTTGCTGGCCGGTGCGCGCGCCGCTTTGGGTTCTTCGGCAGCTGGGGCAGCAGCGGCACGTTTGGCGGATTCTGCCGCCTCTTTGCGCTTGCGCTCTTCCTCTTCGGCCTTGGCGCGGGCGCGCTCTTCGGCTTCGCGCTGTTCGCGCTCTTTTGCTTCTTGCTCGGCACGACGACGGGCGCGTTCTTCCTCGCGCGCCTTTTCGGCGGCTTCACGCGCTGCGGCCTCTTCGACTTCGCGGGCCTTGGCGGCCTGCAGTGCCTTCATCCGGCGCGCCATTTCCGCGTCAGAGATACCTGCAGGGCGACGCGACGGATCACCCGACGGCGTTGCTCCGCCACCCGGTTTGCCGGCGCCCGGCTTGGGAACCACCACGCGCTTGCGTTTGGTTTCCACCACGACATTCTTGGTGCGTCCGTGGCTGAAACTCTGTTTCACATTTCCGGGGCGTGCCCCACCACGAAGACCCAATGTCTTTTTGCCGTCATTCTCGCTCATAAAGCTTTTTACCCTTCCGCGCGGCCCCTGCCGCCGTCATCCGTTTCGCGCAAGCCACGCAGGCGCTGCGCTTCCTCTACAACACGTTTGGCGAGTCCACCAGAGGCCATGGCCGCATGAATCACGGTTTGGCGCCCAAATGCCTGTCCTAACTCGTCTGCGGTCAGCCAACCGATGTATTTTCCAAAGTGCGGCGTGCTGAGTTTCGACTTGCCGCGCCCCGATCCATCGCTGGCCTGAATCAGCACTTGTGCCTCTTCCCGGTCCAGCCATGTCTTGACCTTTTCGTACCCAGCGACCGCGTCACCGGACTTGCGCGCCAGGCTCAACAGCTCGATCACCCGGCGCGAAACCTGTTTTTCGACCTCATCGGTCAAATCCTGTGGCACGCTGACTTGCGCTTTGAACCCGCGTGCGAACAGCTTCTTGCCAACGGCCTTGTCCAGTGCAGCGCGATCCGCCGCCACATAGACTCCGCGACCCGGCAATTTCGCCGCAACATCCGGATAGACCTGTCCGTCCGGCCCCGCCACAAAGCGTATCAACCCATATTTAGGTTGAATGTCGCCCGTGGCGATGCACTTGCGTTCAGGTCCTTCGGACCGATCCTTATGGACGCCACCGCGACCCATGCGCGCACCCCGAGGCCTGAGATCAGGCCTCGGCCTCCTCGTCTACCGCTTCGCCATCTTCTTCGGCTTGTTCCAGCTCGGCGGGATCGACCCAGCCCAGCATGATACGTGCGGTCATGACCAGATCCTGTGCTTCTTCCAGCGTAACGCCGAAAGGCTCAAGCACACCGTCATCCTTGATTCGCTCACCATCGACCGTGGTCCAGCCGCCGGCCAGTTCCCAATCGGCGCAGGTGGCAAAATCCTCAAGCGTTTTTACGTCGTCCTTTGCCAGCGCTTCCACCATCTGGGGTGTCAGGCCTTCGAATTCAATAAGGCTGTCCTCGGCACCCAAGGCACGGGCTGCGTCCAGCGCTGCCTTGGCCTGGGCTTCCAGGAATTCGCGTGCGCGGGTTTGCAGTTCCTGCGCAGTGCCTTCGTCGACGCCGTCAATGACCAGCAGCTCTTCCAGCTCGACATAGGCGACCTCTTCGAGGTTGGTAAAGCCTTCGGACACCAGCAGCTGTGCAAAGAATTCGTCCAGATCCAGGCTTTCCATGAACAGCTGGGTACGGGCTTCGAACTCTTTCTGACGACGCGCCGATTCTTCGGCCTCGGTCATGATGTCGATATCCAGATTTGTCAGCTGGCTGGCCAGACGCACGTTCTGACCGCGGCGACCGATTGCGAGGCTCAGCTGTTCCTCAGGCACAACAACTTCGATCTTGCCGGCTTCTTCGTCCAGAACCACCTTGGAAACCTCGGCGGGCTGCAGCGCGTTCACCAGGAAGGTCGGCTGGTCTTCGTTCCAGGGGATGATGTCGATCTTTTCGCCTTGCAGCTCGTTCACAACGGCCTGCACGCGGCTGCCGCGCATACCAACGCAGGCACCGACAGGATCGATGGATCCATCGTACGAAATCACGGCAATCTTGGCGCGGGAGCCGGGGTCACGGGCCACGGCCTTGACCTCGATGATGCCGTCATAGATTTCCGGCACTTCCATCTTGAACAGCTCGGCCATGAATTCCGGCGCAGTGCGCGACAGGAAGATCTGGTGGCCACGAACCTCGCGGCGCACTTCCTTGATATAGGCACGCACGCGGTCATTCGGGCGATAGCTTTCGCGACCGATTTTGTCATTGCGGCGCAGAACGGCCTCGGCACCGCCCAAATCGACGATGACATTGCCAAACTCTTCGCGCTTAACCGCACCGTTGATGATGGTTCCCGCACGATCCTTAAATTCTTCGTACTGACGGTCGCGCTCAGCTTCGCGAACCTTTTGCAGGATGACCTGCTTGGCGGACTGAGCAGCAATCCGGCCCATTTCAACCGGGGGAACCTCTTCGACGAAGACGTCGCCGACCTCGGGCGCTTCCATGTACTGCTTGGCCTGCTCGACGGTCATCTCGGCCTGGTAGTTCTCAAGCTCTTCATCCTCGACCACGGTGCGAACGCGGGTGAATGTCGCTTTGCCGGTCTTGCGATCGATGCTGACACGGATATCCATCTCGGCGCCGTAACGGCTCTTGGCGGCACGGGCGAGCGATTCTTCCATCGCTTCGACAACCAGACCGGGGTCGATCATCTTTTCGCGGGCCACGGCCTCGGCGGTCTGCAGCAGCTCCAGCTGGTTGGCTGAGGTAATTGCCATCAGTTCGTCTCCTCTTCGGACCCTTCGGTCTCAATCTCGTCGAAAGCGTTTTCGTTCAGGGCACCGGCGTCCTTGCGCTGGCGCAGCATTTCCTTGATCAGATCATCGGTCAGGACCAGCTTGGCGTCGCTCAACCAGTCGAATTGCAGACCGATGGTGATCGTCTCTCCCCCCTCGGGGATGTTGATCAGAACCTCGTCGCCCTCGATCCCAGCCAGCTCACCCTTGAACCGGCGGCGGCCATCGATCAGCTCGGCGGTCTCGATCTTGGCCTCATACCCCTCGAACATCTCAAAATCCTTTAGACGGGTCAGAGGACGATCAATGCCAGGGCTTGAAACCTCAAGCGTATAGGCGTCAAGAATCGGATCTTCGACATCCAGCGTGGCGCTAACCGCGTTCGAGATTTCGGCGCAATCATCCACTTCGATGCCGCCATCAGGCTTGTCGGCCATGATTTGCATCGTGGTGGTCTTGCCACTCATCAGGCGGATGCGGACCAGCTCATACCCCAGATCTTCGATCACGGGGGTGATGATCTCGGCCAGCCGCCGATCAATCGCCGCTTTGGCTATCAGGTCGTTTGTCATCAGGTGCTCTACCCTGTCATACGGGCACAAAAAAACGGGCGCGCGGCCCGTCGAAATTTCCGGTGGAGCCCCGGACCGAAGCCCGACACGCCGCTGTTGCAACTGCATATACGCAGGGTTTCCCGAATCTGCAACCCCCGGTGCAAGACGTGATCGGATTTACGCCATCCACCACCGTTCGGCGATGCGGCCATCGTCCAGTGCGCGGCCCGCCCCGATCTGGCGCGGCATGCCCACATGTGGGGCCACGGCCAGTGCCATATCCGATTCGCTTGGGTGAAAACGCAGCCCGCGCTGGCCTTTCAACTCGCCGCCTGAGGGCAGCGCCGCCACGTCGACGAACCCGTCGCGCAACGCCTCAGCCCGGACACGGGCGTCGGGGATGACAATGATTTCGAACGTCTCGGCCCACCCGGCCTTGCCGTCCTTATAGTGCCCGACCACCTTGCGGCCCAGAAAATGACGATCATCCTCGGCGCGTTCCACGCGGTAGCATCCGGTACCATTGGCCGCGTGCAAAGGCGTCACGCCTTGTCCGTCGCGGGTGATGACAAAGCGGCTGTCGGCCAGCAGGAACGGCAGGCCCGGATTTGCCTCAGCCAGTTTAAGCTGCACCTGATTGGGCGATACGGCCTCGACCCGCCCAACATTGCCCAGAACTGCCATCACATCCGCAACGTCCAGCGGCACGCCATCGTGAAAGGTAACATCCTCGCGCAGATCGAACTGCCAGACCCGCGCATCCGCGTCCGTGTGCCAACCCGTCGCAAGCTCACCGCGCAAGGTGCCATCTGGGGCAATTTCGGTCAGCGTATCAAACACCGCCCCACGGGCCACCTGTTCCAAGCTGTCATCGCGTGGCACAGCCAGCCGCAGCGCACCTCCGGCCTTAGGCGTATCCGCCAGCGACGCCCCCGTGGCCGCCAGCAAAGCTGCGGCAGCACCCGAGGCAAACAGAGCACGACGGTCAATCCGGGTCATACCACCCCCTCGGCCACGCGATCCATGATCCGGACCAGCTCGGCGCTGATACCGGGTTCAGACAGGGCGTGGCCTGCGTTGCGGACCATCTTCAGTTCGGCATTGGGCCAGCGTTCGGCCAGATTCCACGCGGCCTGTGGTGGGCAGATCATGTCATAGCGACCCTGCACGATATGGCCGGGGATATGAGCGATCTTGTCCATCTGGTCCAGAATCTGACCGTCCTTCTCAAGAAAGGCGCTATTGATGAAATAGTGATTCTCAAGCCGCGCAAAGGCCCGCGCGTATTCGCCAGGGCTTTCCCCCGTCCCGCCTTGGGCATGAATTGAAGCCAGCGCGTTCTCCCACGCGGACCAGGCCCGCCCATACAGGATTTCCGTGGCCCGATCCCCCGAAAACAGGCGTTTGTTATAAGCAGCGATCGTGTCGGTCAGCTCAGCCTCGGTCAGCAGAGCAGTGAATTTCGCCCATTGCTCGGGCCAGAACTTACCCGCGCCGCCGCCATAGAACCAATCAAGCTCGGCCTGCGTGGCCAGAAACACGCCGCGCAGCACCAGACGGTTCACACGATCCGGGTGCGCCTGTGCATAGATCAGCGCCAGAGTCGCGCCCCAACTGCCGCCAAACACAGCCCAATCCTCGATATCCAGTAACGTGCGCAACCGTTCGATATCGGCCACCAGATGCCATGTCGTATTGTCGGTCACCGACGCATGGGGCCGCGATCGGCCACAGCCGCGCTGATCGAATAGAATCACCCTATAGACGCTGGGATCGAAATAACGGCGCATCGCCGGGCTGCAGCCGCCGCCCGGCCCGCCATGCAGCACCACAACCGGTATCCCCGTTGGATTGCCGCATTGTTCCATATAAATGCGATGCCCTTCGCCCATATCCACCATGCGCTGATCGAACGGGTCGATCGGCGGGTACAGATATTGCACTGCGCGCTTTTGGTCCGGGTACTTGTCCATTATGGCCCTATATAGTCCTTAAACGTAAAAGAGCATACGGAGACAGGAATGCAAGCGCATCCGAACACTGTGGATCCATCCGAGATCGCAAAATTCGAAGCGATGGCCGCAGAATGGTGGGATCCTCACGGGAAATTCAAACCGCTGCACATGATGAATCCGTGCCGTCTGGATTATATCACACAGCAGATCGCGGGCGAATTTGACCGGGATTTGACCGCGCCGAACCCGTTTCAAGGCCTGCGTTTGCTGGATATCGGCTGCGGCGGAGGGCTGCTGAGCGAACCGATGGCGCGCCTTGGGGCCGAGGTCGTGGGCGCCGACGCCGCCGAGGGCAACCTGCCCGTTGCGCGCATCCACGCGGAACAGTCCGGGCTGGACATCGACTATCGCCACACCACCGCCGAGGCGTTGGCCGAGGCGGGCGAGCAATTTGATGTGGTGCTGAACATGGAAGTGGTCGAGCACGTGGCCGATCCGCTGTCCTATCTGACCGCAACGCGGCAATTGCTGAAACCCGGCGGGTTGGAGATTTGTTCCACCATCAACCGCAACCCGAAATCGTATGCTATGGCGATCGTCGGGGCCGAGGTCGTCATGCGCTGGCTGCCGCGGGGTACGCATGAGTGGAACAAGTTCATCACCCCCGATGAGCTGTTCGACCTGCTGCGCCAAGCCGGGCTGGAGCCGGTGGACCGCAAGGGGTTCGTATTCAACCCGATTCTTTGGAGTTGGTCGATCTCGGACCGGGATCTGAGCGTCAATTACGTCACAGCCAGCATTCGCCCAGAGTAAGGACTTTTTATGTCAGTAATCCCCGAAGGTTGCAGCCTGTTCGTCGTAGACATCGAATACATTGTACCAATGAATCAGGTGGAACCCGTAATCGACTCGCATATGGATTTTGTACACGAGTCATATAAAGATGGCCGGTTCCTGATGTCCGGGCCAAAGGTTCCACGCAGTGGCGGTCTGATCGTGATGACCGCCGACAGCCGGGAGGAGGCTGAGAAGTATCTGGAACATGACCCGTTCGCACAGGAAAAGGTTGCCAAATTTCGCGTGACCGAGTTCCGGGCGTCCAACCTGCATCCCGCTTTGAAAGCCTGACTCACTCGTCTTCGAGTCGGATTCTCAAATCCCGCAGCACCGGCAGTGTGCTGCGGACACGCTCCAGCCCCAGCTCTCCAACGACGCGGTTGATCAGCGGCGCAATCGACGAAATTGCCTGATCGCGCGCACGACGACCGGCGGGGCTGATCGCGACCATCTTGCGGCGGGCGTCGTCCCAGTCGGGGCGGATATGGATGTATCCGGCCCATTCCAGCTTGGCCAAAGTGTTAGTCATTGCTCCGCGCGTGACGTGGAACGTGTTGGCCAGTTGCGCCGGGCTGCGCTCATCCCCCACGAACACTAGATGGTTCAGCACCGAAAAATGCGAGATTTCCATGCCCTTGGGCAGCACCCGGCTCAGCCGGTTGCGCAATAGTTGATCGGCGGTCAGGATCTCGCTGAACAGCGTGACCGCAAGGGCATTATGTTCGTCAGTCATGGTCCGGTTCTGGATCAGGGCCCGTCGAAAGGCCGCACGTGAGTCAACGAGGGCACCCGACGGCGCGCCTCTGACACAGAACTATCATCCAAATCGAAAAAGTGAATGCCTGGATCGTCCCCTGCGTCGACAACGACCTCTCCCCACGGGGCTACAACCATGCTGTGACCGTAGGTTTGACGCGTTCTGCCGCGGGTTTTCGGATGCTCTCCGGTCTGTGCCGGGGCCAGCACCCAACAGCCGGTTTCAATCGCCCGCGCGCGCAGCAGTGATTCCCAATGGGCTGCGCCGGTGACCGGCGAAAACGCCGCTGGAATGGTCAGAATTTGCGCCCCCGCCTGCGCCAAAGCGGCATAGAGATGTGGGAAACGGATGTCATAACAGATGCTCAGACCAACCGTGCCGAAATCGGTTTTGGCCAGCACCGCCTTATCGCCAGGGCGATAGTTTTTGGATTCGCGGAAGGTCTCAGATTCCGAGACCTGCACGTCAAACATGTGAATCTTGTCATACCGCGCCACGATCTGCCCTTGCGGGTCGATCAAAAAGGAACGGTTGGCAAAACGCCCATCGGCATCGTGGGTTTTGATGGCCAAAGACCCGATCAGCAGCCAGACGCCCAGCGCGGCGGCCTGATCTCGCAAGCCCGCCAGCGTTTGGTCGTCTTCTTCATGCTGCAGAACGTCGCGCTGTCGGGTTGTGCTGGTGGACACACAGTTCGTCACCTCGGGCGTCAGAATGAACCGCGCGCCCTGACCTGCGGCCTCGGCCACCATGGCGCGCACCATTTCCAGATTTTCGGCCGGGTTATCCGACGAAGTGATTTGCAGCAGCGCGGATTTCATCAGGCCGCCAAAAGACGGTCCAGCTTGCCCTTACGGTCCAGTTCGTACAGGTCATCGCAGCCGCCCACATGCTGCGTCCCGACGAAAATCTGCGGCACGGTGCGTTTACCGCCTGCGCGTTTGATCATCTCTGGCTTGCGCTTGGGGTGCATCAGCACGTCGATCTCTTTGAATTCGACGCCTTTCTGTTTGAGCAGTCGTTTGGCCGCATGGCAAAAACCGCACAGCGGCGAGGTGTAGATTTCAACCGGTTTCATATTCCGTCCCTTTGGGTTTCGCGTGATCTTCCGCGAATTAGGCATCCTTGGCAACGCGTGCCAGTACCAACACGAAAATATGATTTGCACCCGCTGCATGGCAGGCACGCGCACAGGCTGTCAGAGTCGCACCAGAGGTCATGACATCATCGACCAGCAAGATATCCCGTCCTTTAATGCGCGAACCCTGCCTGGGATGCGCCGAGATCGCACCGGCCAGGGTTTCCGCCCGCTGAGCAGCGGTTTTCCCGTCCAGAACTGGCGTTCGTGCCCGTCGGTGCAACAGGTCCGGGCACACTTCAATTCCCGTTTCCCGCCCCAGATGCTGGGCTAGCAATGCCGACTGGTTGTACCGTCGCTTGATCAAACGGGACCAGTGCAGGGGTACAGGCGCGATCAGCATGTTGTCGCGAAATAGATCCCGCCCGGCTTGCGCCATCCACCGAGCTGCTGGCTTTGCCAGCTCAGGTCTGTCGCCGTGTTTCAAGGCCAGAATCAAGGCGCGCGCCTTGCCATCGTACATCAGCGCAGCCCGACCATCCTGCCAGGGGCGAGCCGTTTTCATGCAGTCATCGCATTCGATCCGGTGACCATCCACCTCGCCCGGCAAGGGCACCCCGCAGCTTTCGCATACCACTCCGCCAATGAAAGGCGTGTCGCGCCAGCAAGCGCCGCACAGGCCGAAATCCGCTTCGGTCAATTCACCACATCCCAGACATCGCGGTGGATAGATCAACTCGACAGCGGTTTGAATCCGCTGCCATATGCGGTAGTTGCGCCCTATGAAACTGCCTGAGTCCAACGCACCCTCTCTGTTCGACCGCCCAGCCCTGATCCGACACCGTGCCCGCGCGCGGGACGAGGCGCTGTTTTTGCATCGCGCCGCGGTGGATGAGGTGCAGGATCGGCTCTCCATGGTTAATAAAACCTTTACGGCCCCGGCGATTGTGACGCCGTTTGCGCATATCTGGCAGGACGTTTTGCCGGAGGCACAGATCGTTTCGGATGACGAGGTTCTGGACCTAGCACCCAGAGCGCATGATCTGGTGATTCACGCCATGGCGCTGCATTGGGCCAATGATCCGGTGGGGCAGCTGATCCAATGTCACCGCGCCCTGCAGCCCGACGGCTTGCTGCTGGTGGTGTGTCTCGGCGGTGAAACCCTGCACGAGTTACGCGCCGCCCTTGGGCAGGCCGAGATTGAGGTCACAGGTGGCCTCAGCCCCCGTATCGCCCCGATGGCCGAGCTACGCGATCTGGGCGGGTTACTACAACGCGCGGGGCTTGCGCTGCCGGTCGCCGATACCGCTCGTCTGACGGCGGAATACCGCGACTTGACCCATCTGATGCATGATCTGCGCGCGATGGGAGAGACCAACAGCCTGTCCGGACGCATGAAACAGGCCACACAGCGGCAGGTCTTTGCCCGGGCGCAGCAGATTTACGCCGATCACTTCCCGACACCGCAGGGGCGTTTGTCGTCCACTTATGAATTGATTTGCCTGACCGGCTGGTCACCCGACGACAGCCAGCAAAAACCATTGCGTCCGGGATCAGCGCAGGCGCGCTTGGCCGAGGCGCTGGGAACGAAAGAAGGCAAACTGTCCAATTGACGACCGGAGATTTCCGGTTATCTCAGCCAGATACAGAGAACTCTCAGGAAGCTCGAAATGTTTGACGCCACTCGCCCCGATCATGCCCCTGCGGACCACCCCAAGGTCAAGATGGGCCGTGTCGGCATCCTGCTGGCCAATCTTGGCACACCGGACGACTATAGCTATTGGCCGATGCGCCGGTATCTGAACGAGTTTCTGTCGGATCAGCGCGTTATCGACTATCCCAAATGGAAATGGCAACCGATCCTGCAGGGAATCATCCTGACCAAACGCCCGTTTAGCTCGGGCGAAGCGTACAAATCGATCTGGAACCACCACAAGGGCGAAAGCCCGCTGATGACGATCACCAAGGACCAGACCGCCAAGCTGCGTGATGCGATGCAGGCGCGTTATGGCGATCAGGTGCTGGTCGATTTCTGCATGCGCTACGGCAACCCGTCGACCAAATCGAAAGTGCGCGAAATGGTGGCGGCGGGCTGCGACCGCATCCTGTTCTTCCCGCTTTATCCGCAATATGCGGGCGCGACGACGGCCACCGCCAATGATCAGTTCTTCCGCGCGCTGATGGATGAAGCCTGGCAACCGGCCGCCCGCACCGTACCTGCCTATTTCGATGAACCCGCCTATATCGACGCTCTGGCCGGGTCGGTGGAACAGGCCTATGCAGCGATGGAGACCAAGCCGGATATATTGGTTTGCTCCTATCACGGGATGCCGGAACGGTATTTGCAGCAGGGCGATCCATACCACTGCCAATGCGCAAAAACCTCGCGCTTGCTCAAGGAACGGCTGGATTGGTCGGACGATCAGCTTGTTTCAACCTTCCAATCGCGATTCGGGCCTGAGGAATGGTTGAAGCCGTATACGGTCGACCACGTGGCCGAGTTGGCGCGGCAGGGCAAGAAAAACATTGCCGTGATCGCACCGGCGTTTTCCGCCGATTGCATCGAAACGCTGGAAGAGATCAACGAAGAAATCAAGGAAAGCTTCGAAGAGGCGGGCGGTGAAACCTTTACCTATATCCCCTGCCTCAACGATGATGATTCGCACATCGCGGCATTGGGCAAGGTGATCGAAGACAATCTGAAGGGTTGGCTGGACTAAGCAGCACCCATCAATCAGGCATGAAAAAAGGCGGTGGATCGCTCCACCGCCTTTTCTCTAGATGACGCTCGTCAAATTAGCTTGCTGCAACAGCTGCGGCAACTACGACCAGCAGGATCAGCGGCAGGATGATTCCCTGCGACGAACCTTGAGTTTCCTCTACAACAACCGGTGCTTCAACAACCGGCTCTTCCAGGTTACCGGCATAAGCGGTCGAAGCAGCAGCAGTCAGTGCAGCGGCGAGAACGAGTTTCTTCATATTAACCTCCAGAATTTGCACGGTTCCGAATAGTGAAACCGCACACCCAAGACTTACCTCGTGTTTTTTTCTAACCAGCTATCCGACTGGAATGCAATTGCAACTTGCGCCGCAAGCGGGTTCGTGCGCGAAAATGTCGTCAAATTAGCAACACTTGCGTGCCGACCTTCGCCATTGAAAACAATTCCGCGATATCCTCATTGAACAAACCGATGCACCCATTCGACGAACGGCGGCCAATTTTGCGCGTATCATGTGTTCCGTGGATGCGATAATATTTCCAACTCAGATACAAAGCGTGCGTTCCCAATGGGTTATCAGGACCCGGCGGGATATAATCCGGCCATTCGGGGTTGCGCTTTTTCATCGAAGGCGTGGGTGACCAGCTCGGACCCTCGACTTTGCGGATCACACTTGTACGACCACGGCGCGTCAGCTCCTCGGTCAGAGGTACGGACGAGGGGTAAAGTTTATACACCCGCTGGTCGTCGGACCAGTAATGTAACGCGCGCGAGACGGTATCGACCAGAATGGCCCCGTTATTTGTGTTCGAGAAATAGGGTTGCCAATCCAACGCACGAAAGCCCGAGATATTTCGCCGCACATTGGGTTCCGCCTCGGGTGCGGGGCGCAGCGGGTCGCCGGGAATGTATTGCGCAATCGCAGGTGAGGCCAGCAGGGCTGAAGCCCCGGCCAGGAATCCGCGACGGGAAGCTACATGAATGTGTTTCTTGACCATGAGGGGCGGTCCTTTGCTAAGGCCAGTCTGAAAATCTGTCGTATTCTATTGCCAGAATGCTTCAGTCGCAAATCAAACCGGCAGAATCACGCAGAATGGGTCCATTGTGCGTTTGCTCAAGACGGTCTGTCACGCTATGCCGTAGATTAACACAATCATCAGGTCGATCATGACGCGTATTATTTCACTACTGTTTGCCTGCTTTATTGCGCTGGCCGCATGTACACCCAGCAGCACCCCGACATATGGATCGGATGGCCGGCCGCTGCCGACCGTCTACAAAATCCGGGGCAATCCCGAAAAACTGCAGTTCCGCATGCTTGATTCGGTCAACGCACTGCGTCAGGCGCAGGGCTTGCAGTCAGTGCAGCTGAATTCGCAGCTTAATGCCGCGGCCGCCACCCACGCCAAGGACATGGCACGGCAAAACCGCCCATGGCATTTTGGGTCGGACGGATCATCGCCAATCGACCGCGCCCAGCGCGTGGGCTATTTTGGCACGTTCCTGGGCGAAGCAATTTCCGAGACCTATGAAACCGAAACCGAAACGCTGGCCGCCTGGATGCAAGAACCTGGTCCGCGCTCGGTGATTTTGGACCCCAAGGCCACGCAGATGGGTTTTGCATGGCATCAGGAAGGTGGCGGGAAAATCTGGTGGACGCTGGAAATGGGCGCTGGCGGTTAACCGCAACCCCATCCGAAAACGAAAAAGCCCCCGGAAAACCGGGGGCTTTTTTCATATCCTTAAAGGCTTAGGCCGCTTGCATAGACTGCGCTTCGGTCAAAATCGCATACAGCTTGACCGGGTCCGGGTTGGCCCGCAACTTGGCGCAGACCGAGGTGTCACGCAGGGTGCGGGACACCAACGCCAGTGCTTTCAGATGATCCACCCCGGCCTCTTCTGGGGCGAACAGGGCAAAGGCGATATCGACCGGCTGACGGTCAACCGATCCGAAATCGATCGGTTTTTCCAACATGACAAACACGCCTGAAACGTTTTCCAATTCAGCCATACGGGCATGTGGCAAAGCCACGCCATGACCCACACCAGTCGGCCCCAGGCTTTCCCGTTCCAGCAGCCCTTCGACAACAATCTGGGCATCAAGGCCCAACGCTGCCTCAGCCACATCCGCAATTTCCTGAAACAACCGCTTCTTGCTGGAAGCGGCGGACAGTACGCGAACTGCTTCGGGCTTCAGTATGCTCGAAAGCTCCATGATTACGCTCCATGGCGATGCCCCCGCATTTGCAGGGGCCTGCCTTTGCTATTCTTGCCTGTTACGGATCGATCCAGCCGATATTACCGTCCTCCCGACGATAAACGACGTTCAATCCGTCCTTGTTTTCATTCCGGAACACCAGCACCGGGGCGCCGGCCAGTTCCATCTGCATGACGGCTTCACCAACACTCAGCGATGGGATCTTGGTTTCCATCTCAGCCACGATCATCGGCTGCAGAGATTCGGGTTCGGCTGCCGAGTCAGATTCGTCAGAGGCGAGGATATAGGACGACGCCCCAAAGAGTTCAACAGGCTCAGACCGATCCTTGTGGTGATCCTTCAAACGCCGCTTATATCGGCGCAGCTGTGTTTCCATCTTGTCGCAGCAACCTTCGAACGCCGCATAGATTTCAGTTGCATGAGCTTTGGCCTGCGCCGTCAGCCCCGTAGAAAGATGTACGGTGGTTTCGCATACATATTCATGCGCTGAACGGGAAAAGACGACGTTGGCATCTGTCGGACGCTGGGCATATTTGCCCACAACCTCGCCCAGTTCGGTCTGCACGTGAGTTTGCAGCGCCGCGCCGATGTCGATCTGTTTTCCGCTGATTTGGTAACGCATGTGATCTCCTTCACAATTCACACCCATTCTTACGTCACGTTACGCGACGCACGTGTTTTTATCGGGTGGGGGAAAAAGGCATATCCTGCAGTAGCCGCGCCATTTGCCCTTCCAGGAAGGGGCATCGTGATCCAGACGGAAACCGAAGAAATGCCATGACCCAATTGAGGCAAGAGACGGCGGGAGAGTCAATCAAAACAGACGTGTATATACGTGATTTCCGCCATGCAGTCGGCGCATTTCTGCGCAAGCTTATGATATACGGAAATTTTCACCCAGATAGACACGGCGGACGTTCTCATTTTCGACCACTTCGTCCGGGGTGCCAGACATCAGCACCTGACCGTCATGCAGGATATAGGCGCGATCCACAATCTCCAACGTTTCCCGCACGTTGTGGTCGGTGATCAGAACCCCGATACCGCGTTTTTTCAGATCAGCGACCAGGTGGCGGATATCGCCCACGCTGATCGGGTCGACACCCGCAAAAGGTTCATCCAACAGCAGGTATTTCGGGTCGGCCGCCAGACAGCGCGCAATTTCAACCCGGCGGCGTTCACCGCCCGACAAGGCCAGCGCGGGTGCCCGGCGCAGGTGTTCAATCGAAAAATCCGATAGCAGCTCTTCCAGCCGCTCTTTGCGGCGATGGGCGTGGCGGACAGTGATATCCAGAACCGAGGCGATGTTGTCCTCGACGCTCATGCCGCGGAAGATCGACATCTCTTGCGGCAGATATCCGATGCCCAAACGCGCGCGGCGGTACATCGGCAATGTCGTCACGGTCTGCCCGTCGATCGTAACCGTGCCCGCCTCGGGGAAGACCAGCCCGGCAACCGAGTAGAACGTGGTGGTTTTGCCCGACCCATTCGGACCCAGCAGCGCCACAACCTCGGACCTGTCAAGCGTCATCGACACATCGCGGATCACGGTCTTTTTGCTATAGGATTTCCGCAGCTTTTCTATTCTGAGGCCGGATTGCCCCTCGGTCACGGTCAGTTCAGGCCGCGCCATCAATTATTGCCCTGCTGCAGGATGGTTTTGACATTGCCTGTCATCGTTGCCGTGCCAGTGGTCAGATCAGCATTCATCTGATCGCCGCTGATGGTGCTGGGCCCCTGCGTTAGCAGCACATTGCCCTTCATCACGATCACACCTGAATCAATGGTGTATTCGGCCCAGTCACCCTCGGCCGCGTCGGGCGGGCTGACCAGAACCACATCTTCGGTCGCTTCCATCCGCTCGATACCCGAGCGATCCTCATTATACAGAACCAGCACCCGTTCAGCGGTCAGGCGCATTTCCCCCTGAATGACGATCACATTGCCTACAAATTCGGCCGAGCCGTTTTCTTGATTGACGTTGAGGGTTTCCGAGGTCACCTCGACCGGCAGCGAAGGGTCAGCCTTGACCGCGCCAAACGCAACCTGAGTCTCCTGCGCCGCCGCAGAAAAAGCACCAAGTGTCAGTACAAGGCAAAGTGGAACAAATCGAAAATCGAACACAGGTTATCTTTCTGCTTTTTCAGGCTCGTATATCAGCTTCACGCCGTCTGTAAAAATAATATGGACCGGTCCGTCCTTTTTTTCCGTTCCAAAGGTCATGCCACCTGCTGAAATGTTGCCGAGAATTCCGGTGCCGTGCACCTCACCCGGCGCGTCACCGCGAATTTCATCCAGCGCGGTGTTCAGCAGATCGGTTGTGATCTCGGTGCCATCGGTCGAGGTGATGACCACATCGCCAATAAAGGTTGCGGTGTTTTTGTCGGGGCGGATCATGCCAGAGTTGGAATCCAACGTGATAACGCCGCCGCCCGAAAGGCCCAGGCGGCCCCGGAACTCGGCCGCTGTCGGGGTGGAAACTTCGGTGCCCTGCGTGGCGCGGGTCGCTTGGATCTGGACCTCTTCGCCCTTGCGCGTGGTGCCGCGGTAGTTTGGCTGCGTCACCACCTGATCGGCCAACCGTTCGTCGATATCCTGTTGGGAAAAGGGCACGGACACATTGGTTTCGATGCTGCGCGACAGCAAGAACACAGTGGACAGCATCAAGATGGCCACCAAAGGCAGCACCACCTTAAAAAACTGAACCATGCGTGAATGTCCGTCCACCGCTCAGCCCCTACCTAGCCCAGACCGACGCGCAAGCAGTCGTGGATGTGCAGCAGCCCCTCGGCCTGCCCCTGTCCTTCGGGATCAACTACAAACAGCGAGGTGATCTTGCGATCGTTCATGATCGCAACCGCCTCTTCCGCCATAGCGTTTGGTGCGATGGTCATCGGGTTGCGGGTCATCACCTCTTCGGTGGTTCTGTTCAGCAACCCTTCCATGTTCCGGCGCAAGTCACCATCCGTGACGATGCCCATCAGGCGGCCCGCCTCGTCGGTCACGCCGACGACACCAAAGCTTTTCTGGCTCATGACCAGCAAGGCTTCGCTCATCGGGGTGCCAACAGGCACCACGGGCAGGTCGGCATGCATCAGATCGCGCACAGTGGACAGCTGCGCCCCCAGTTTGCCGCCGGGGTGGAAGGCGCGGAAATCCTCGGGCTGGAAGTCGCGGTATTTCATCAGCGCAATGGCCAACGCATCGCCCATCGCCAATGTCAGCGTGGTCGAGATCGAGGGCACCATGCCGAACCCGCAAGCCTCACCCAGCGACGGGATCAGCAGATGCACATCGGCCTGCTTCATCAACGTGCTTTCCGGCTTGCTGGACAGGCCGATCAGCGGAATGCCAAAGCGGCGGGTAAAGGCCAGCAGGTTTACCAGTTCCGGTGCCTCGCCCGAATTGGAAATCGCCACAACAACATCACCTTTGGAGACCATGCCCAGATCCCCATGGCTGGCCTCGGCCGGATGCACGAAATAGGCAGGCGTGCCGGTGCTGGCCAGGGTGGCCGCAATCTTGTGACCGATATGGCCGGATTTGCCGATGCCGCTGATGATGATGCGACCCGGAGCCTGCAGGATCATCTGCACGGCTTCGGCAAAGTGCTCGTCCAGACTGTCGGCCAGCACGTCCAGCGCGCGGGCCTCGTCGGTGACGACCTGTTTGGCGGTTCTCAGAAAGGACTCGTTATCAGTCATGAGTGTGCAAAGATATCCGTTTCGGGCCAGCCTGCGAGGTCAAGTTTCGCACGCGTCGGCAAGAAGTCAAAACACGCCTGTGCCATCTCGGCACGGCCTTCGCGGGCCAAACGCCCGTCCAGCGCATCGCGTAGCTGATGCAAGTACAGAACGTCCGAGGCCGCATATTCCAACTGAGCGTCGGTCAGGGTTTCGGCCCCCCAGTCGCTCATCTGCTGCTGCTTCGAAATATCGACACCAATCAGCTCCTGACACAGGTTCTTCAGGCCATGACGGTCGGTATAGGTGCGCACCAGACGGCTGGCGATCTTGGTGCAATAGACCGGCGCGGCCAGTGCGCCAAAGGTGTGGTACATCGCGGCAATGTCAAACCGTCCAAAATGGAATAGCTTTAACACGTCGGGGTTTTCCAACATGGCGCACAGGTTTGGTGCCTGCGTCTGGCCCTTTTCAACCTGCACGATATGGCTGTTGCCGTCGCCGCCCGACATCTGGATCACGCACAGGCGGTCGCGATGCGGGTTCAGCCCCATGGTTTCGCAATCAATGGCCACCACAGGGCCCAGGTCCAACCCGTCCGGCAGGTCGTTTTTATAAAGATGGTTCGCCACGGGGTCTTCCTTTATGCGATATCGCCCCCGAGATAGGAGGTTTGGCCCGTAAACTCAACGCCATCAATAGAATGCGACAAACATGCGCGGATTTCTTGACCCCAACTGCTTTGACAGGAAAATGGATAAGGCCACCGTGCGTCTGGCATTAAGCAGGCCCTGACGCGACGCCAATTGAAAAAAGGTCCGAACCGCCGATGCTGAGTGTCCTGCGAATCCGCACCTATCGCCATCTGTTGGGGGCTCAGGTCGTTGCGTTGACGGGCACCGGTTTGGCGACAATTGCGTTGGGGCTACTGGCTTATGATCTGGCAGGTGGCGCGGCCAGTCTGGTGTTGGGAACCGCGCTGACGATCAAGATGGTGGCTTATGTGGTCGTCGCCCCACTTGCCGCAGCCTTCGCAGAGCGGCTCGACCGCCGCCGGATGCTAGTGACGTTGGATCTGGTGCGTGCGGCAGTTGCGGTCTGTCTGCCTTTCGTGACCGAGATCTGGCAGGTTTACGTGCTGATCTTTGTCCTGCAATCCGCATCCGCCGGGTTCACCCCGGCGTTTCAGGCCACCATCCCCGACGTGCTGACCGATGAGCAGGACTATACCAAGGCGCTCTCCCTGTCGCGGCTTGCCTATGATCTTGAAAGCCTGCTCAGCCCTGCTCTGGCCGCAGCGCTTTTGCTGTTCGTCAGTTTCGACAGCCTGTTCTGGGGTACGGGGCTGGGGTTCATCGCCTCGGCACTGTTGGTGGTGTCGGTTGCCCTGCCCTCACCCAAACCGACAAGACGCCGTGGTATTTATGACCGTACGACACGCGGCATTCGTCTTTACCTGAGCACACCCCGACTGCGCGGATTACTTGCCCTGACTTGGACAGCAGCGACCCTCAGCGCGATGATTATCGTCAATACGGTTGTAATTGTGCGGTCCGATTTGGGCCTGTCGGAAAGCGCTGTGGCTATAGCGTTGGCCGGGTTCGGCGGTGGTTCGATGCTGGCCGCATTTGCCCTGCCCAAACTGTTAGATCGGTTCATGGACCGCACCGTTATGCTAGGCGGGGCCATTTTCGGAACCCTGGCAATTGGTCTCTCTGCCATCCTGTTCGCGGCTATGCCGATCTCTCTGATCGGTCTCGCAATACTCTGGGCCTGCATCGGGTTTGGCTATTCCGCCACGCTGACGCCTTCAGGCCGGTTGCTGACCCGCTCGACCCGATCCGAAGACCGACCAGCCGTGTTTGCCGCCCAGTTCACCCTGTCGCACGCCTGCTGGCTGGTGCTATATCCACTGACCGGCTGGATCATGACCACAACCAGCACGGCGGCAACGTTGGGTTGGATGACCCTTATCGCGGCCCCCGGGGTTATGGTGGCCCTTGTGATCTGGCCGCGTTCGGACCGGAAAGCCGTTTCAAAAGAACATGCTGACATGTCTTGAGCCCCCCTGCCCCGGTGCATTACACCTTGGTGCATCATGGATCAGCTAGACCGTCGCATCATCGCCGCCCTGCAGCACAACGCTCGCGAATCGACCACCAAGATCGCCGCGAAGCTGGGCGTGGCCCGAACCACCGTGCATGAACGCATCAGCCGTATGGAAGAGCGTGGCGTGATCGCAGGCTATTCGGTGGTTCTGAACAGCCCCGAAGACGCCCCGCGCGTACAGGTGGTCGTGCTGCTGGAAGTGCAGCAAAAGGAAACCAAGCGTATCATCAATCGGCTTGAGGCTTACCCCGAGGTCAAGCTCTGCCTGTCGATCAATGGCGAGTTCGACCTGCTGCTATCGGCCGAGGCCCCGCGGATCGAGGATCTGGATATTCTGGTTGATGATCTGGCCAAGATCCCCGGCGTGCTGCGAACCAATACCAGCGTTGTCTTCGGCCGCCGGATTGATCGAATCTGAACGGCTGATAACCCTCTGTAAACCCTAGCAGGACTAGCTTGGCCGGGACTGATCAGAATCCCGGACCGGCAGAATGCCCCATAGTTTGATCTTTGGCCTGAGTTTGTTTGCGCTATGTGCGGCGCATCAGGTCTTTGCTATGCCCGATGCCCGCGGGGCGGGCATTTGCGATGCAGCCGCGCGCCGCGCTGCCCAATCCCAGGGTGTACCGCTGGATGTCTTACGCGCGATTGCGCGGGTGGAAACCGGGCGGTTGCGGGACGGGCAGTTGGAACCCTGGCCCTGGACCATCAATGTCGAAGGGCAAGGATACTGGTTCACATCCGAGTTTGAGGCGAAATCTTACGTTTTCGACATTTTCAAAGCAGGCAAGCGCAGCTTTGACATCGGCTGTTTCCAGATCAATTACCGTTGGCACGGCAAGGCATTCCGGTCCATCGACGCCATGTTCGACCCGGATGAAAACGCCACCTACGCCGCCCGGTTTCTGAATGAACTGTATGCCGAGCTTGGATCGTGGCCCGCAGCCGTTGGGGCCTATCATTCCCGCACACCATCGCTGGCCAATGCTTACTCGGGCCGGTTTCAGACCGTACTGGCACAACTGGATCAATCCTTGCCCACTGCCCCGGAACGGGCCGCGCGCGACCCGTTTACCACCGCCGCAACCCCTCTGATCCCGATCAATCTGCCGCAACCGGGTGGTGGCGCGCTGGGGTCGCTGGTTCCGCCTTCGGGCACTGCCACCGCCTTTATCTCGTTCAACTAGGAGGCATGCGTGCCCAAGATCGACGCCCGTTCCCTGTTTTCTCCGACCGTGCTGCTGGCGCTGGCGCTGATGACGGTCATCGTGATGATGATCCTGCCGATGCCTGCCTGGGTGCTGGATGTGGGCCTGGCAGCCTCGTTCGCGCTGGCGATCCTGATCTTTACGCTGACGCTGTTTATCGAACGGCCGCTGGATTTCTCGTCTTTCCCGACAATCCTTTTGGCCTCGCTGATGCTGCGGCTTTCGCTGAACGTATCCTCGACCAAGCTTATCATCGGAGAGGGGCACACGGGACCCAATGCCGCTGGGGACGTGATCGAAGGTTTTGCCGACTTCGTCATGGGCGGCAGTATCTTTCTGGGGTTGGTGGTGTTCGGCGTGCTTTTGATTGTGAACTTTATGGTCATCACCAAAGGTGCTGCCCGCATGGCCGAGGTCGGCGCGCGGTTTGCCTTGGACGGCATGCCGGGAAAACAGCTCGCCATCGACAGCGACATGTCCGCCGGGGCCATCGACCACCAACAGGCTAAAGAACGCCGCGAGCGTGAGCAGCAAGAGACGACGTTTTTCGGCTCTCTCGATGGGGCATCGAAATTTGTCAAAGGCGATGCGATAGCCGGGCTGCTAATCACGTTGCTCAACCTGGTGATGGGTTTGATCATGGGCGTGATCGTCCATGGGATGCCAATCTCATCCGCGTTCGAGACCTACGCCATCCTGACCGTCGGTGACGGGCTGGTGTCGCAAATCCCGGCGGTGATCATATCGATCGCGTCAGCCCTGCTGCTGGCCCGCGGCGGTACGCAGGGGGCGACCGACAACGCAATCTTCTCGCAGCTGGGCCGGCATCCAGCGGCCCTGGCAACAGTTGCCATGTTGATGGTGCTGTTTGCGCTGGTGCCTGGCCTGCCCTTTTTGCCATTCATCCTGGGGGCGGGTGTTCTGGGCTATGCGGCCTATAACGTCCATCGCAAGCAAAAGACCGAAGCGGAAGAGGCGCTGGCCCCAACACCGCAGGAAGACACACCGGTCTCGCAGGCTATTGGCGATATTTTGGACCTGGACGATGTGCATCTGGAGTTTGCCCCCGATCTGGTCAGCATGGTCCTGAACCCCGGCACCGGGCTGGACGCGCGCATCGCCAATATGCGGACCTATGTGGCCTCAAGCTTTGGCCTGATCCTGCCTGATATCCGCCTGACCGACCGCGCCGATCTGCCAATGGGCACCTATGTGGTCAAGGTCCAGGGCGTCGAACAGGCGCGCGGCGTGTTGAACCCCGATCTGGTACTGGCGCTGGTACAGGATGACCGCGACATGCTGCCCGAGGGTAATGACGTGACCGAGCCCGTCTATGGCGCCCCCGCCCGCTGGATTCTGCCCAAGGATCAAGAGGCCGCCGCGCTTAGTGGGGCCACTATCGTTTCCCCGCCCGAGATTCTGGCCACTCATCTGCTTGAGATCATCAAACAGAACTTCTCACGCCTGATGACGCTGAAATCCCTGCGCCGCCTGTTATCCGAGATGACACGGCTCAGCGATCCGGTTCGGGCCGAGGCTAACCGCAAGCTTCTGGACGAGTTGATCCCCGACAAGGTACCGATCGACACGCTACATGCGGTGCTGCGTCTGCTGCTGGACGAACGGGTCTCGATCCGCAACATGGCGCTGATTCTGGAAAGCGTGGCCGAGGCGCGGCTGACCACCACCCAACCCGAAGGCATCTGCGAACTGGTCCGGCAGCGATTGGGTTTCCAACTGGTGGCCGAGATGAAACGCGAAGACGGATCGATCCCGCTGATCCAACTGGCCCCGGAGTGGGAGGATACCTTCACCACCTACCAGATCGACGCGCCTGCAGCGGGTCTCGACGTGGCGCTGCCGCCGAACCTGTTCAACAAGCTGGCCGATGGCGTGGTCGACAGTGTCGCGCAATCCGCCGATCACGGGCTGTTTCCGGCGTTGGTCACCTCGACCCGCCGTCGCCGTTTGCTGCGCACCATCATGCACGCGCGCGGCATAACCAACCCGGTGCTGTCGTTCGAGGAAATCGGGCTCGAGGCGCGGCCTTCGCTGGTTGGAACGGTGCCCGCGTGATCGCGCTACCGCCCGAGCTTTTGCCCCAGCTGGGTGAGGGTTTGTGGCACCTCTTTGCCGTCTTCCTGCGTGTCTCGGCCATGGTGTCGCTGCTGCCCGCCTTTGGCGAGCGCAGCATTCCGACCCGCGTCAAATTCGGCATCGCGGCTGCCTTTACCCTTATTGTGACACCGGCGATTGCGGCGCCTGTTGCCCCACCCGGCCTGTTGCCTATGGCAGGATTGGTTCTGACCGAAGTGCTGATCGGGATGGCCTTGGGTATGTCGCTGCGACTGTTCGTGCTGGCCCTGCAAACGGCAGGATCGATTGCGGCGCAGGCAACTTCGCTGTCGCAGATTCTGGGTCCAGCTGCTGCAGATCCCGTGCCCGCGATGGGATATCTTCTGACACTGGCTGGCCTGACACTGGCGGTTTTGCTCGGCCTGCACATCCGCGTCGCTCAGTTTCTGATCCACAGCTATACGCTGTTTCCAATGGGCACCCCAATACTGGCCCCGGACCTGTCGCAATGGGGGGTGCAGCAAATTGCGCGCAGTTTTGGGTTGGCGTTTGCGCTGGCTATGCCCTTCGTGATCGCCTCGCTGATCTATAACCTTGCGCTTGGCGTCATCAACCGCGCGATGCCGCAGCTGATGGTGGCGTTTGTTGGCGCTCCGGCCATTACTTTTGCAGGCCTGTTCCTGTTGTTCGCGGGCACGCCCCTGATCTTGTCTGTCTGGTCTGATGCCTTTTTTGCCTTCATGCTGAACCCGCTTGAGGACCCAAGATGAGCGGGTCCGAAGACGACAGCGACAAGTCCTACGAGCCGACGCCGCAGAAGCTCCAGAAAGCGCGCGAAAAGGGTGAGGTTGCCAAGTCCAACGACCTGTCCGTGGTTGCCGCTTATGCCGGGTTCCTCATTGCCCTGTTCGCGGCCGGGCAATTCGGTGTGCAACATATGGGAAGCCTGTTTGTCGTGATGATTGATCAGGCCGACACAATCGCTCCCTTGCTGACCGACGGGCCCGCCGCAAGCCCGGTCGGTGGGATGGTCAAAACGGCGCTGTTGTCCGTCACGGTTCTGTTTGCTGTGCCCGCCGCCGCTGTTCTGCTCAGCCTGATCGCCCAGCGTGCGCTGATCTTTGCGCCCAGCAAGCTGAAACCCAAACTGTCCCGCATCTCGATCATCTCGAATGCGAAAAACAAATTCGGGCGCGGCGGCCTGTTCGAATTCGCCAAGAGCTTTGTGAAACTGGTGATCTACGGCACCTGTCTGGCGCTGTTTCTGCGCTCCAACCTAAACGAGATTCTGTCCGCCAGCGCCGCTCCGGCGCGGTCATCGGTCATGCTGATGATGAATTTTCTGTTTCGCTTCCTGTTCATCGTCATCACCGTGGCGCTTGCCATCGGGGTGATCGACTATCTTTGGCAACATGCCGAGCATATTCGCAAGAACCGGATGTCGCGCAAGGAAATTCAGGACGAAACCAAGGATGCCGAGGGCGACCCGCATGTCAAACAACAACGCCGCCAGCGCGCGCAGGACATCGCCACGAACCAGATGATGTCCGACGTACCCTCGGCGGATGTGGTGATCGTCAACCCGACCCATTACGCGGTGGCCTTGAAATGGGCCCGGACGGCGGGGTCAGCCCCTGTTTGCGTGGCCAAGGGCGTGGACGAGGTGGCCGCAGCGATCCGAGCCCGGGCAGCTGAGACTGGTGTTCCCATTCATTCCGACCCGCCCACGGCCCGCGCCCTGCATGCCGCCGTCGAGATCGGACAGGAAATCGCGGAAGAACATTATCGCCCCGTCGCTGCTGCCATCCGATTTGCAGAGGCGATGCGCAAAAAGGCCAAGGGACAGGTCAGATGAAACAAGCCGCCCTATCAGACCTGAAAAACGTTACAGAGGCCGTGTTTCAAAAAGAATACAACGCCCTGCGCCCCCTGCTAGAGGCTGAAGCACGCGTGCAACAGCAATTGGCGCGGCTGGACGCGCAGGTCCGGCAATCTCGCCAACACAGCGCCGCGGCCGAGGGGTACCGAGTCACTGGCACCGATGTGTTGTGGAACGGTTGGGAGTCGGCCACGCGCCGCCAGCTGAATATGGAACTGGCGCGGATTCGGGCGCAAAAACTGTCGGCGATGAACGCGCTGCGCACGGCCTTTGGCCGCAAACAAGCCGTCACCAACCTGTCAGACGCCCCAAAAAAGGCGCACAAACGCGCCCAGCACCGGATATCGTCACCCTACTAAACAGCGTATAACCCAGTCAGAATCAAACGTCCTGACGGTTGACGCTCATGATCAAGACCTGAAACACATCATCGCCCAAATCCTTGCGCGCTGTCTCCAGCAACGCTTTGCGCAGAACGCTCATATTGTCCGATTCAGTAAATGCGCCGTCAAAACCACCGGTATTAGCGTGATCAAACATGACCTGCAAAAAACCGTCGCGCAGTTTGGGTTCAAGCGCGTAGAAAGCTTCGGTCATGCCAGGAGTGATTTCAAGGCTCAGCGACATGGTGACCAACGCCGCGATCCGGTCCGCATCGACGACGGGCACCACAAACTGCTTGGTCAGTTTGAGGTATTCATAGTCGCTTTGCGTGTCCTTTTTCCCAGCAATGTCCTTTTTCTTGGCGGATTTCTCTTTGGTTTTTTCCGCCTTGGCCTTGGGTTTTTCCTGTTTTGCGGCCTCTTTCGGTTCACCGGAGGGCGCAAACACAACTCCGGCACCGATACCGGCCCCCAGACCGATCAGCAAGAATACGACGGGTAGAAGTTTCTTCATCACATCCGCTCCTTAATACGGCAGCACAGCATCCAGGATCTGCTGGCCATAACGCGGCTGCTGCACGTCAGTGATCTGTCCGCGCCCGCCATAAGACACGCGGGCCGAGGCGATCTTGTCATAGGTGATCTCGTTTTTGCGCGAGATATCCTGTGGTCGCACGTAGCCCGTCACCAAAAGCTCGCGCAGTTCGAAATTGACGCGCAGTTCCTGCGAGCCCGAAATCGACAGTACCCCGTTTGGCAGCACGTCGATCACGGTCGCGGCCACACGCAGCGTCAGCTTTTCCTTGCGCTTAACCGATCCTTCGCCCGTGCTTTCTGAGGCGGAATCGATCTCGACCGCGTCCGCCAGCGATGCCCCTTCCGGCAGATGATCCGCCGCGCGCTGTGGCAGGCCAAACAGGCCGACGATGCCAAGGCTTTCCGAAGCAGACCGCGAGCGTTCCGTGTCGTTCGAAAACTCGGCCTTTTCGTCTAGCTCAATCACGACCGTCAGGATATCCCCCTTTTTGATCGCCCGCTGATCGCCCAACAGCGATTGTTGCCCACCGCTCCAAAGTGAGGACCGGTCGACATTGCGCTGCGGCTGAGTGTGCAAAGGCAGGCCCGGCCACAACATCGCGACATGTTCGGGGGAATCCTCGTTCGGAGTGAAGCTTGGCGGTTTGCCCAGATGATCCAAGCGCCCACAGGCTGACACCGCCAGAATGGCAAACAACAGAGATTTCGAAAGTTGCGACATCATTTTACCTCGATTTGGCCGTCGGGCCGGATAAGGCCCGTCACAGTGGTACGGGAGGACAGGTTCATGACCCGGATACGATCCCCGGCGGCCCCACGACCCAGCGCGCGGCCTTCTGCGGTGATCGACAGCGGTGTGCGGTCAAAGATCAGGATAACCAGATCGTTGCGATCCACCAGGGCCGGTGGACCCACATCGCCTTCACGGATCGGGCGTCCGGGATACAGCGCGACGCGGGCCTCTTGCCCGATCAGAAACTCAGGCGTGGTTATCGCGCCGGGCACCTGCTGGGCCTTAAGATCCAGATCAGTCGCCGAGATGATTTCCTTGGCGCGAATAGTGCGAGTCGGCACTACGATTTCAGCCTGTACCGAGGCCGGCACCAAAAGGGCCAATATCAAAACCAGAAACCGCATCACCGCACCTGTGTGGTTGCGCCCATCATCTGGTCGACGGCGGAAATGACCTTGGCATTCATCTCATATCCCCGTTGCGCCTCGATCAGTTCGGTCACTTCGCGCACCGCATCGACCGAGCTGTCCTCAAGATAGCCTTGCCGCAGCGTGCCCAGACCATCCTCACCCGGTGTGCCGACCACGGGTGCGCCTGAGGCTTCGGTTTCCTTGAAAAGATTGCTGCCAATCGCCTCAAGCCCCTTGGCGTTCGAGAAACTGGCCAGCGTCAGCTCACCCAACAGCTGCCCGTCTGCCGTGTCGTCGAAATAGGCATAAACTTCGCCCGCAGCGTTGATCGAGATCGACCGGGCATCGTCAGGAATGGTGATCTCGGGCGCGACGGCAAAACCGTCTGATGTGACAATCAACCCCTCGGCGGATCGTTTCAGGCTGCCATCGCGGGTATAGCCCGACTGACCATTGGCCAGCGTTACTTCAAGATAACCACGCCCTTCGATGGCCACGTCCAGATCGCTCCCGGTGGCCGACAATCCGCCTTGCGCCAGTTGCACCGTGACAGCCGCCGGACGCACACCCAGACCCAGCTGAATACCGGTGGGCAGAACGGTGCCGTCATTGGCCTTCACCGCCCCGGCCCGCGCCATTTGTTGATAGTGCAAATCCGCGAACTCAGCCCGGCGGGCGTTGTAGCCAGTAGTGTTCGTGTTCGCCAGATTGTTCGAGATCGTCTCGACCCGCATCTGCTGCGCGGCCATGCCCGTAGCCGCGATTTTCAATGCTCGCATGTCAAAATCTCCTTTTCACAAATCAACGCATCAGCGCCTTGAGCGCGCCGCGCAGACGTTCGTCTTCGGTTTCCAGAAAGCTTTGGCCCAGCTCATAGGCGCGCTGGATTTCCACCAGCCGGGTCACCTGCTCGACCGCATTGACGTTGGACCCTTCGAGAAAACGCTGCAGCACCACTGGGTTTTCGACCGGGTCAATTTCGCCCTCGGCGCGGAACTGTGTGCTGCCTTCACGCACCAGCGTTTTGGGATCGGCCACACGATAGACGCCGATCTGCCCCAGCAATTGCCCCTCGATACTCAGTGTGCCATCGCTGCCAACGTCAATCGACGCAGCATCCGGCGGGATGAAAACAGGTGCGCCGTTGCTGTCCAGCACCCGGTGGCCGTCCATCGTGACCAAATCACCCTCGGCACTGGGTGAGAACGCTCCGGCCCGGGTCAGCCTGTTGCCGGATGGCGTTTCGACCATGAAAAACCCATCACCTTCGATGGCAAAATCAAACTGGCCGCCGGTTTCCGTCAGCAGGCCCTGCTGCAATGAGGTGTTGCGCGCCTCGGCCCGTGCCATGGACAGGGACGGGTTGCCCGGCAAGTCGCGGACAAACTCGGAAAACACCAGACCCTGCGCGCGATATCCGGTGGTGTTGGCATTGGCGATATTATTCGCCACCAGCCGCATTTCATTCATCAGGCCCGATTGACGGGACAAAGTGGTATAGGCGGTATCCATCAGCGACCTCCGGCGATCAATGGGATGAGGGTTGTGGTGAAAAACGTCACCAGCATCTGGGTCATGAACCCCATCGAGATCCAGAACACGATGACGATGGCGATCAGCTTGGGCACGAAGGTCAGTGTCATTTCCTGTACCGAGGTCAGCGCCTGAAACAGACCCACGATCAGGCCCGACACCAGCGCCACCGCCAGGATAGGAACCGAGGTAATGACCGCGACCCACAGCGCCTGGCGCACAATGTCATAGAAGAGACCTTCGCTGAGCATCCTATCAGACCGGCATCCGCAGGATTTCCTGATACGCCTCAACCACCTTGTTGCGGACAATGACCGCCGTTTCCACGGCCAGCTCGGTCTGTGCCAGTGCCTGTACCAGAGCGTGGGGATCGGCCTGGCCGGTCATGGCGGCCTGCGACATTTGCTCGGAATGCTTCAGCGTCGCTGTAAAGTCCTGAAACGTACTGTGCAGCCCTTGCGCCAATCCGGCGTGATCAGGATCGGCCTGCGTGGCCGGGCGGGCGACAGCATAGTTCTGCACCGCGGTCAGGGATCGGATATCCATTCTGGTGTCCTTTATTTTCTGAGAAGTTCCATCAAGCTCGACGACATCTGGCGTGACTGGTCGAACATCTTGAGATTGGCCTCATAGCTGCGCTGCGCCTCACGTGCGTCTGCGATTTCGATCATCAGATCGACATTCGAGCCACGGTAATGGCCGGTTTCATCCGCCATCGGGTGACCGGGGTCATAAATGCGCGAACCCTCGCGGCGATCCAGTTTGACGCGCCCGGCCTGCACCACCTCTTGTCCGTTCTTTTGCACCGTCTCAAACGGCACGGTTTTGCGGCGATAACCTGGCGTATCGGCGTTCGAGATATTCTCGGACACATGCCGCAGGCGGGCTGATTGCGCACGCAGAGCATTGGTTGAGGCGGCTAGGGAATGGGAAAAATCGCTCATGTCTTACACTCCTTATGACCGGCCAAGGCTGCTGCGCAGGATGTTCATCGAGGATTTGTAAATGGTCAGCGCGCGGTCGTGCTGACGCTTGACCTCGACAGCTTTGAACATCTCTTCCTCGACAGACACTCCATTGCCGTTTGGATCGCCCGAGGGCGCAACCTCAAACTCGGCCCAGGGCTGTGGGGCGGTGGCGCCGTTCAGATGACCCGCGCGGGTGGCGGTCATCGAAACCTGACGGTCTGATTTTTCGAATGCTTTCTGAAAACCCTCGATATCGCGGGGCTGATAGCCGGGCGTATCTGCATTGGCCATGTTGTGCGCAATCACTGCCTGCCGTTGTCCGGCATGGGTTGCCATTGCGTACGCTGCTTTAAAGACGTTCAGGTCATAGAACATCGGGGCTTCTCCCTCGATCAATTTCAATCAAGGCTTAACCCCGATTCCTTTAGAAAGCGTTTGCAGAAACCCATTGGAGAACCCACGATGTCCGATCTCGACCCGATGCTTCTGAAGTGTGAATTCGACCGTCTGTCTGCTGTGCGCCATATGGGCCGCGTTACCGGCGTGGCGCGCGGAGTCATTGAAATACAAGGCCTTGAAGGGCAGGCGCGAATCGGTGACCAC
The DNA here is from genome assembly GCF_056538905.1 of Ruegeria sp. BE10. Taxonomy (NCBI): domain Bacteria; kingdom Pseudomonadati; phylum Pseudomonadota; class Alphaproteobacteria; order Rhodobacterales; family Roseobacteraceae; genus Ruegeria; species Ruegeria sp. BE10. Next base: position 65,974 of record NZ_JBQFTX010000008.1, on the reverse strand, counting down.
CTGACATTGCGGCGTCGTAATGGCCCGGATCTGCCGGGCGAAGTGCTTCATGTCGAGACCGACGGGATTCGCATGATGCCAACCGCCGCGCCGGATGGGGTGTGCCTTGGTGACCGGGTGATTCTGGACCAGACATCCGCTTTCGCACCCGGCATGCACTGGCTGGGGCGCCTGGTCGATCCCTTTGGCAAACCGCTGGACGGGAAACCTCTGCTTTCGGGCGCACATGAGCAGGACATCATGCGTGCTCCGCCGCCCGCTGTGGCACGTAAACCGCTGGGCGTACGGATGGAGACCGGTTTAGCGATGCTCAACACGATGCTGCCCGTGGTCCAGGGTCAGCGCATCGGTCTTTTCGCCGGATCGGGCGTCGGAAAATCCACCTTGCTGGCAACGCTCGCGAAATCGATGCAGGCGGATGCCGTTGTCGTGGCACTGGTGGGCGAACGCGGGCGCGAGGTGAACGAGTTTGTCGAACATGCGTTGGGGGCAGAGGGGATGAAACGCTCGGTCGTTGTCGCGGCCACGTCCGACCAATCGGCGCTTGCCCGCAGGCGTTGCGCCTGGTCGGCAATGTCGGTGGCCGAGTATCTGCGCGATCAGGGGCTGAACGTATTGTTTCTGGCCGATTCGGTGACGCGATTTGCCGAGGCGCACCGCGAAATCGCCGTTGCCATGGGCGAAGCGCCTTCGTTGCGGGGTTTCCCACCTTCGGTCACGCCGCTGATTGCCGGGTTGTGTGAACGCGCGGGTCCCGGAGCGGCGGGCCAAGGTGATATCACCGCCGTGTTCAGCGTTCTGGTCGCGGGTTCGGATATGGATGAACCAGTGGCTGACATCCTGCGCGGGGTTCTGGACGGGCATATCGTGCTGAGCCGCGACATTGCCGAGCGCGGGCGGTTTCCGGCCATTGACCTCAGCCGTTCGGTTTCGCGCAGCCTGCCGGGGGCGGCCACCGCAGAGGAAAACCAATTGATCTCGGAAACCCGCAAACTGGTCGGCAGCTATGAACAATCCGAGGTCATGATCAAGGCCGGGCTTTATGCCGAAGGCGCAGACCCGCTGCTGGATCAGGCCGTGCGCGTGCATGAGGAACTGGACGCGTTCTTTGGCAAACCCGAGCCAGATGGAATCAAAAACAGCTTCAACCTCCTGCAACTGATCCTGCGGCGGGCCAACGCCAACTTGCCGCGCTAGCGAAATCGGGACAGTTTTAAGTGTTAAGGCCACCTTAAGACCTGCCCGGCTACCCCTGTAGTTGGGTGATAAAAAAGGTGGTGGAGATGGGTGCGCAATCCAATGCGGCGCCAATCATCATCAAGAAGAAACGTGTGTCAGGTGGCGATGGTCACCACGGCGGCGCGTGGAAAGTCGCATATGCCGACTTTGTCACGGCCATGATGGCGTTCTTCATGTTGATGTGGCTGCTGAATGCAACGACTGAGAAACAACGCAAAGGGCTGGCGGATTATTTCTCGCCAACAATTCCGGTAAACCCGGTTTCGGGCGGGGGCGATGGGGCTTTTGGCGGGAACAACATGTTTTCCGAAGTGACCATGGTAATGGATGGCTCGGGCGCGACCAAGCGGCACCCGACGATTGCGCGGCAAGCGCGGGGGTCGATCGGCGTGAATCCCGATGGCGGCAAGGAAATGTCCGAGGACTTCTCGACGCTCGAAGCGCAACTTCTGGGGCATACCGGGGAAAGCATGGTGTCGGACAATGTGCTGAAGCACATCGTTACGCGCGTCACTGACGAAGGTCTGGTGGTCGAGCTGTTTGATACCGAAGATCAGCCGCTGTTCGAATCGGGAACGGATGAACCGACCCCGATGATGCGGGCGCTGGCCCTGCTGGTGACGCGATCTTCGGATCTGGTGACAAATGCTGTCTCAGTCGAGGGTCACGTCAGCGCCTCGCCCGTGGTTCTGGCGCAGGACCCGTCCTGGGATGTATCGACCTCGCGCGCGCAGGTGGTACGCCAACTGCTTGAGGATAAGGGTTTTGCGGGTTCTCGGCTGGATCGCGTGACCGGTCATGCCGACCGGGAATTGAGCGATGAAAACCCGATGGCCGTGCGCAATAACCGGATCGAAATCATCTTTCTGCGCGACACCTGAACGCACAGGATAGGCCGCATTTTAACTGTTAGCGCGCTGTTAAGGGGCAGTGCGTTAGCTGTTGCCTCAACGATTGACGCAACAGAAGGGCGTGCCAATGACGATTTCCTCCTCGCTGAATGCCGGTGTGGCATCTTTGAAGGCCAACGCCAACCGGCTGGCTACTATTTCAGACAACATCGCCAACTCGTCGACCTTCGGCTACAAGCGGGTTGAGACGGATTTTCATTCGATGGTCACCTCGGGTCAGGGCGGCAGCTACTCGGCGGGTGGGGTCAGAACCACCAGCCAGCGTCTGATCGATCAGCGCGGGTCACTGGTGACGACCAACAATTCAACCGATCTGGCAGTACGCGGCCGAGGCATGCTGCCGGTTCGCCCAAGCTCGCAAATCGCGGGTGGCTCGAATGAGATGCAACTGACCACGACCGGTTCTTTCCGCACCAATGAGGAAGGGTATCTGGTCACCGAATCCGGCTTGGTCCTGCTGGGCTGGCGTGCCAACCCGGACGGTTCAATTCCTGCGGTGCCGCGGGACACCCCGGCGGCGCTCGAGCTCGTGCAGCTCAGCGTCAATCAACTGTCCGGCGCGCCGACCACACAGATGAATCTGCGTATGAACTTGCCCGCAACGGCCACCGAAGCCGGGTCGCCGGGCGACACACAACCCCTGTCGGTTGAATATTTCGACAACCTGGGCAAATCCGAAAGCGTGGATATCGAACTTGTGCCAACCGTCCCCGGGGCCGGCAGCAGCAATGAATGGACCATGGTGCTGCGCGACTCAGCCTCAGGCGGGGCGGTGATCGGGGAATACACGCTGACGTTCACCGACAGCCGCACCGCTGGCGGTACACTGGCCAGCGTCGCCACCGTGTCGGGCGGGGCCTATGACCCGGCAACCGGCAGCCTTGTGGTCAACGTCGCGGGTGGCCCGATGGAGATCAATATCGGCCAGATCGGCGATGCGGACGGCATTACGCAACTGTCCGATACCTTTGCGCCCGTTTCGATCACACGCGACGGGTCGGCCGTGGGCACGATGACCAGCGTTCAAGTTGACGAAAATGGCTATGTCTATGCGTTCTATGACACTGGTGTCAGCCGCCGCATGTTCCAGATCCCGCTAGCGGATGTGCCCAACCCCAATGGCCTGACCGCGCTGGACAGCCAGACTTATGCGCCATCACGGGAAAGCGGCACATATTTTCTCTGGAACGCAGGGGAAGGTCCAACAGGTGAACTTGTGTCTTTCGCGCGCGAGGAATCGACCACAGATATCGCGACCGAGCTGACTTCGCTGATCCAGACCCAACGCGCCTATTCCTCGGCTGCTACGGTGATTCAGACCGTTGATGAGATGCTGCAAGAAACCACCAACATCAAACGCTGATTTGGGTTTTGACCCGGAAAGGGGGCCTGTCTGATGAATTTGTCGACAGCATTCAACAACGCCGTCAGCGGCCTGACGGCCTCGAGCCGCGGCACCTCGGTCGTGTCGGACAATATCGCCAACGCGCGGACGCCCGGCTATGCCCGCAGGTCGCTGGAACTGACGACAAACGTGATTTCGGGCACCGGGGTGCGCACCGTAGGCGTTATTCGCAATCAGGACCCGGTTATAACCGCCAACCGTCGCACCACCGATGCGGAACTGGCCTACCAATTTGCAGTTTCCAGCTTTCACACAAGTGTTGAGGGCGCCGTTGGCACGGTTGACGATCCCACATCGCTTGCCAATCGGTTGGCCGAGTTCGACAGCAGCCTGATTACCGCTGCCAGCCTGCCAGATTCTTCTGAGCGACTGGATCAGGTGGCCCGCGCGGGCCGTGATCTGGCCAACGCGCTCAATTCGGCGTCCGAAGGCGTTCGGCAGCTGCGCTCGGACGCAGATCGCTCCATTGGAAAGCAGGTAGAGAGCCTGAACCAGACCCTCAAGGATATCGAGAAGCTGAACGCCAAAATTCCGTCGGTCAAACATGCGGGTGGCGATATTGGTGCCCTGCTAGACCAGCGGCAGGTGTTGATAGATCAGGTGAATGAGCTGGTTCCGGTGAACGCGGTTCCGCGTGCGAACGATCAGGTGTCGCTGTACTCAGACGGTGGCCTGATCCTGCTGGAAGGCACGGCTGCCGAATTTTCCTTTACCACCACGGGCGACACCAAACCCCACATGACGGTGGGCAATGGGCTGCTGTCGGGGTTGGAGATGAACGGAAACCCGGTGCGCACCGGCGGAGACAACGCCCAGATACGCGGCGGCGCGCTGATGGCGCAGTTTGAAATCCGCGATGAGCTGGCGGTTGAGGCACAGGCTCATCTCGACTCGGTCGCGCGGGATATGATCGAACGGTTCGAAACACCCGGTCTGGACCCCACCGCATTGCCTACCGATCCCGGTCTGTTCACGGATGCCGGCAACCGCTTCGATGCCACTGCGCCTGAGGGGCTGGCCTCGCGCATCAGCCTGAACACGATTGTTGATCCCGACACTGGGGGTGACAGCTGGCGCTTGCGCGACGGGCTTGGTGCGGTGGCCCCCGGCGATCCGGGCGATGCCACGCAATTGCAAGCCTTTGGCGCCATTCTCAGCGATGCCCGGCCCGTCGCGGGGTCGCCCTTTGGCACCGGTGACATGCGCGCCTCGGACCTGACCGAGGCGCTGATGTCCAGAACCGGGTCGGACGCTCATTCCGCCAGCCAGCGACTGTCCTTTGCCAACAGCGCGCAGCTGGAAATGGCCAGAATCGAGGCGGAACAGGGCGTGGATACCGACCAGGAATTGCAGAACCTGATGGAGATCGAGCAGGCCTATGCCGCGAACGCGCGGGTCATCTCGGTAGTGGATGAATTGATGCAAACCTTGTTGAGGCTCTGATGATGAATTTGACGTCTATTGGCGATCTGGAGCGGGGCATGACTTTGCGGACCCGCTCGACCGAACTCAGAAACGAAATCGAAACCCTGTCTTATGAGATGTCGACCGGCAAGGTTCAGGATGTGTCGGGACGTCTGGATGGAGACTATTCCCATCTGCTGGATCTGGACCGCAGCCTATCGCGTCTAGACGCCTATCAGATATCGACGGCTGAGGCTGGGCTGTTCACGGATGCCATGCAGCTGAGCTTGACCACGATTAACGAGTCCGTGACCAAGTTGACCTCCTCCCTTTTGTCCTTCGGCACGTCAAACCAGGCGGTCAGCCATGAAAATGCATCGGTTCAGGCCCGGAACGAGTTGGATACGATTATATCAGCGCTGAACACCCGCGCTGGTGGACGCAGCCTGTATTCCGGCGCGGCCACTGATGTCTCCCCCCTGCCGTCAACCGACACGTTGTTGAGCGCACTTGAAACGGAGCTGAGCGGATACGTCACAACGGCGGATATCAGACAGGCGGCAGAAGACTGGTTCAACGACCCCGCCGGTTTTGACGCGGTGATCTACCAGGGCTCGGGCAATGCGTTGGCACCGATGCAGATATCCGAGAATGAAAGCATCACGATCCCGATCACAGCCACCGACCCCGCGATCAAGGATGCGATACGGGATATTGCCGTTGCGGTGTTGGTCTCTGACAATGCTCTGAACTTGCCACGTGACCAGCGCACTGCCCTGTTTACACAGTTGGGCGTCGATCTGGCCAACACCCAGAACGATGTGGTGAACTTGCGCGCTCAGGTCGGTTCAGCAGAGGCTCGGATCGAACAGGCGGCCACGCGCAACAGCGCCGCGCAGACCAGCCTTGAATTCAGCAGGAACAAGTTGATCGCTGCGGACCCCTATGAAACCGCTGCACAGTTGCAGACCGTCCAGTTCCAGTTGGAGAGCCTGTATTCCGTCACCGTTCGCAATGCGAACCTGTCGCTGGTGAATTTCCTAAGATGAAGCTTTTTGTTTTCCTACTGATGTTGCTGCCCGGGATCGCGTTCGCTGGCACGATACGCCTGAAGGATCTTGTGGATTTTGACGGGGTACGGGGTAATGATCTGGTCGGCTATGGCCTGGTTGTCGGGCTGAACGGAACTGGCGACGGGCTGCGCAATTCACCCTTCACCGAAGAGATTATGTCGAACATCCTGGAACGGCTGGGCGTCAACGTGAATGGCGAAGATTTTCGCCCTAAAAACGTAGCGGCTGTGTTGGTGACCGCCAGCCTGCCGCCTTTCGCGCGGGTCGGCGGGCAGATCGACGTGACGGTGTCGGCCATTGGTGATTCCAAAAGCCTGTTGGGTGGCACCCTGATCATGACACCGCTCAATGCGGCCGATGGGCAAATCTATGCTGTGGCGCAAGGCACGGTTCTGGCCGGTGGCGCCGTGGCTGAGGGTGAGGCTGCTTCGGTTGTTCAGGGAGTGCCGACCTCCGGCGTGATCCCCTCGGGCGCACGGGTTGAGCGTGAGATCGATTTTGACCTGTCAACCTTGACGCAAATGCGCCTTGCCCTACGCGAGCCGGACTTCACCACCGCCAGCCGGATTGAGATTGCGATCAACACAGAATTCAACCGCGCAGTGGCGATTATGCGGGATTCCGGCACGGTGGAACTCAACATTGCGGCAACCCAGTCGGTTTCAACCGCGCATGCGCTGGGTCGGATCGAGAACATTCTGGTCGAACCGGAAACCAAGGCGCGCGTCGTGGTTGATCAGCGCTCAGGGACCATCGTCATGGGGCAAGAGGTTCGGATTTCACGGGTCGCGGTATCACAAGGCAATCTAACCCTGACAGTCGAGGAATCCCCCATCGCAGTTCAGCCCAACCCTTTTGCCCGCGGCGAAACGGTTGTGGTCCCCCGCACTTTCGCCGGTATCGAAGAAGAAGAGGGCACCGGGTTGGCCGAAATCCCCGAGGCAACTACCCTGTCCGAGGTTGTGGCCGGGCTGAATGCGCTGGGCGTGTCGCCCCGCGACATGATCGACATACTGAAAACGATCAAGGCCGCCGGGGCATTGCACGCTGAATTCGTAGTTCGATAAGCAAACAGAACCGAGCAGATGGCGGGATCAGATGCCCGCCATCACTTGGATTTCCAGCTATCAAGCCAGCGGCGGAACCCGTTGCGCTTTTCTTCGATCGCATCACCGGCGGCATAAATCCCATCTTCCATATTCTCAAGCATCGGGTCGATACGGCGTTGCCGGAACCGACGCCAGCGCACCCAAATAGCCCAGACGATGGCAAAGAAAACCGTCAGAAAGATGATGTTGAACCATGGGATCAGCCGCACATCAGGGCTGTCCACCGGGCGCACCGAGACCACATTGGGAAAGATCGACATAAGCTGATTGCGCCAACCATAATGGCGCAAAACCACCCATTGCGGGTTATCCGCAGTCGACACGAGATTGGTCAGTTCCGCCTGTAGGTTCGAACTGTCGAGTTTGAAATAGGGCGGCCAGCCCCAGCCGGTATCCTCATTGCGATAAACGCGCGGTTTCCCGTTCGGGCGGAAAGTTTCGACAAAGCGCACATCGCGGTTGGTGGTTTGCGCCCCTTCCTGACCGGTATCCTGCTGTGCCCAGAAGATCGAGTTCTCACCAAAATCGACGCGCCGCACCTCGGTTTTTACGATCCGCACCACATCTTGCTGTGGCAAGGTGTATTCCAGCACCGAGGCAACAAGCCCCCAAAACACGATGATGAATACCCATTTGACATAGACCATCTATCCGGCCCTCATTTGAAATTAGTAATATAGATTAGCAGGGCAATGGCCCCAAGCGGGATGACATAGACACCCAGCAGCAGTTTCTTGCGGAACGATTTGTCATATTGCCGCATTCCCCGCTCGAGAAAAGCCTCTCGATCACCGTGCAGCCCTTTTTTTTCCCAATGCGCGATCAACTTACGCCGACGGACGAGGCGGGAGTAGATCGACAGCCCGACATAGATCACGGTCAGAACGATCAGCAGTGGAATTAGAAAACGGATTGCGACAAGCATTCAATTCCTCCCAACTGCGCCCCAGGGACCAACGCGTGCGATGATGTCATCGCTAATCCGGTCACTGCCGCTCATGTCCGGTTCATGCCCGAACAGCGCAGCGCGGGCGCCCGCCTTGTCCACCTGATACTCGCGCGCAAGAAAGTCGGCAACATAGGCTTTCTTGGTCTCGGGCCAACCGGCATAGGTGTTGTAAAACAGTTCCTTGTGGCAGATGAACATTTGGCGCGGGTCCAGCGGGGCCAGCTCAGCCAGCAGCATGTTCACCAGATCACGGTTCGGCGTATCGGTGGCCCGCAACGTGTAGAAATAGGCCGGATGGTCCGAGGTGATGCGCGGCCACGGACCACCATCCTTCGCCCAGCGCAGTAATTGGCCCAAACCGTGATAAGCCTCGGGCAGGCGGTCTGCGTGATTACGGGCCAGCCGCCGCATGTCGCCACGATCCAGCCCCGTCAGGTCAACGCCCGCATCCGCCGCCGCGTCGACGGTCAGGAAATCCATCTTTTGCTGCAGGATCGCGGTGGCATCCACGCCCCGCGCTTTGACGATTGGTTCGACCAAGTCGTTAAAGTCAAGAAACTTGGCGATCTGATTTCGCTGCGACGGCTCGAACGTGTATTTGATCTTCAGATCCTCGGGCTTTTTGCCCATACAGATCGCCGCCGGGTGGTCCAGATCAGGAAACAGATAGAGCCCGCCGAAATGCGCCGTCCAGAAGTTGCGTTGCTCAAACGCGGTGTGGCGCAGGCGAACGGGGTTGCGGGTGACGTCACCGGTTTCCTTGGCCGTCTCGATCATCTTCGCGATCAGCACATCGTCGAACCAGGCGTCTTCTTCGGTTTTGAAGCGCTCGACCATGCCCGCCAGTTGCTGTGCTTTGCGCAGGGTGCCGCCTGCAGTGTCGGCCTCGATCTCGATCTTTTTGATGTTCAGTAGGTCACGCGGCGTGCTGAGTTTGATGACCGAGTTCACCAGCTCTCCGGCCACCGCATCTGTGGCGGTCAGGGCAAACAGCTGCGCCTCGTTCATCTCGATGAATTCGCGCAGAATATCGCGCGAGGTCGAGAATTTGACGTTCAGCAGGGGGCTGCGTTTCTGCTCGGTCGTCAGCAGGATGAACTGCCGGTTGACGCCGTTGGGGTTGAGGTAGAGCTCATCCTCCAGCTCGATCCCCACCTCCGGCGAATAGCCCGAGATATCGACATGGAAATCCGTCAGCGCCGTGGTCCTGCCCGCCAGATGCTGCAGCGCGCGGTTATACCGCTCGACCAGAGCCGGGCTGGAGATGTGGACGAGGTTGCCGAACATCAGGCCTTTTTCGATGAGGCGGATCATTTCAGCCTCTCCTTCGAAATATGGCGCATGCGCGTTTCTTTAATGCGGCTATTCTGAGCACTTATTCGACTTTGCAGTTCTCGCCGCGAAACAACGTCTTCAACGGCCGCGCGACGCCCTAAAGCGTGGTTCAATAGGCAGACCGCAACGCTCGAAACTACGATCAGCAGTAGGAACTCAGCTCCTCCTTCAGAGCCGGTAGAAAGAAGAAGGAGCCAGCCCCACAAACTCAGAACGGTCGGAACGCTACCGAACCCTTCCGAAAGTATCGATGAAAGAATGACCGGCCCAATGGGTACCACAACGAATACAAGTACCAAACTTACGAGCACCGCTCCAATTCCGGTGTGTTCGTCTCTCTTCAAACGAAGTTTTCCGGCGTGCCAACCCACAACCGCTGAAATCGCGACGGTTAAAAAATAATACGCAACAAGCGGCAGAAGATCATCCATTTCAGTTCCCCTCCAAGTACCGTCGTTTGGCCTCTTCCATCCGTCCCATCTCGCGGACGGCGTTTTCGATGGCGACCTCGTCGCTCTTGTCGGCATATCGGAACTCGCTGTCGGCGTAGCGGTTGATCTCTTGCATCACCATCTCGACCGTGATCGGCTGGCGTAGGTCCTCAATCATCGCCTTCTTGGTGTCGTAGTCGCGGAACAGGAACAGGTCGGGGTTTTCCATCCATTCGTCGGGCAGTTCGAAATCCATCGCGCGGACCTTGACCGCATCGGTGATGTTCTTGATCGCGCGACCGGTGAAACGCTCATCCGCCTGCTGGATCGCCTTGAGGTAGGTGCCCAGCTTGGCGATCGTGTCCATCTGGCCGATATCGCCGGACACCCGGTCATAGACCTGCAGCAAGGCGTCCTCATGCGGGCGGGAATGGCTTTCGAAACTGGCGGCGACGGCCTTTTTGATTTCCTGCGCGGCATAGGCTTCGTGCGCGCCCAGCGGGATGTCATGGTTGCGGCCCATCAGCAGGTGCAGGATGTCGATGTAATCCTCGCGCGTTTGCGGCCCGTCCACCAGGAACCGCGCGCCTGCCCGCTGGCGCAGGGCGTCGTCCACATTCTCGGGGTAGTTCGAGAACATGCCAAAGGTGCAGTTACCACGCACGACGGTGTTGGCGCCGGCAAAGCTCTCCATCAATACGGCGGTAATTTCCAGTTGCCCAGCTGACGACTGCCGGTCGCCGCGCTTGCCCGCCAGCTGGTCGATATCGTCGATGGTGCCAAACCCGATAACCGAGGGGTCGATGATCGTGTTGATGAAGGCCTTGGCGTTCTGGCCGGATTTGCCCTGATAGCTGTCGATATTGTCGGTGCTCAGGTTCTGATAGCGGAACGGATAGCCTGCGTTCTGGCAGTAGTCATTGATTAGCCCGGCCATCATCTGGATCAGGGTGGTTTTTCCGGTGCCCGGTTTGCCATCCCCCATAAAGGTAAAGATGAACCCGCCAAGCTCCGCAAACGGGTTCAGGCGGCGGTCGAAGTCATAGGCCATCACCATCTTGGCCAGCTTCATCGCCTGATACTTGGCGATGTGGTTGCCAACCACCTCGTTCGGTTTCTTGAACGTCATGGTCAGGGTGGTGGATTTGGCCTTCGAGGCGGGTTCAAACCCTCGGATCGTCAGATCATCGGCCTCGATATGCCAGGCGGCGTTGTGGAACGGGGCCAGATGACCAGCAGATTGCGCGCGCAGGGCGGCTTTTTCCATTAGCTGTTCAGCATAGGCGCTGGTGGCCGCGATCAGATAGGCATCGTCAGGGGCATGTTTGGCCAGCATCTGGTCCAGTTCCCACAATGCGCCATGCAGGGCGAGTTGACCGTTGTCGGTCAAGACCTCTTCGATCTCACCAATATCAGCAGTGGTTTCGTCAAGATGCGAGGACATCAGATAGGCTAAGGCATTGCCGAAAGTATGCGAGGTGATCAGCGCCTCAGCTGTCAGCAATTCCGAAAACTCGGTCTTGCGCGCGACGGGCAGATCGCCCGCAAGGTTCGCGCGCTTCAGGTCTGCCAGCGGTGTCTGTTCGGCATAGGCTTCAGCCACCGCCAGAGCAATGGCAACCGCACGGCGGATTGCCTGCTGCGTAGTGGCCTGCGGTGGCGAGACCAGCGCATCGCCATCATCCGAAGCTTCGATCCGTTCAACCAGATGCACCCCGTCGGCCCGCACAGTACGCCTTGTCACTAGACCAGGGGTCGTGGACCGAAACCGCCGCCCCGTGGACACACCCGGTGAACGCTCGACCGTCGCATCAACCGCCTTCGCAATCCGCGGCGCGTGTTCAAACCCATTCAGCAAGGCGGTCGCCGCCGGATAATGTTTGCGTATATCCGCCTCGCGCAATTCCATCTGATCAGACGTCAAACTCATCTCAAAACCGCCCTTGCTTCATCTTTTCAAAAATACTCTCGCCGAAGGCGAAATCCTCAATATCTCAACACCTGCCCGGTCTTGCTAACGACGAACTTGCGCACGTCGGCAAATCCCGGCGGGTTGCGCTCGGCCAGCACCTGGAACGGGCGCTGGGGCAGGATGATGGATCGCTGCGTGCTTGTGGCACCGGTCTCGGCCCCCTGCCCGCCGAACGGGTCCAAAGCGAACACCTCGCGTTCGACGGTGGAAAACCACCCGGCGCGTTCTTCGATCACGTCTTCGCTCTCCAATTCTTCAGTGGTCCAGGCCAGCGCCCAGTCCTGACCTTCGGGCGCTTGCGCGTCTTCCAGCACCTGCCGAAGTGGCCCGGATTGCTCCGTATAGGCCGAGGAATACATCGGGCCCACGTGGATGCGGCGCAGGTGTTTGGGGTGCAGGTCGTCGAAGTCCTGATCGAAACCTTTGGCGATGGTCACCAGTTTCAATCCACCCAAGGACTGCGCCATCAGATGCGCCTGCACTTCGGGCCAGCGGCGCTGATCCTTGGGCAGGGCGGTTTTGCCACTGTCCTCCAACTGCATTAGATAGATGACCGGCAGGTTGATCTGGCTGTCATAGACCGCCCAGTGGATCATGAACTTACGCCGCTCGCCCTCATTCCCGATCCAGTGACATTCGGGATCGTTGCGGGCCCAGAACAGCTGACCTTTCAGCAATTCCTCGTAATAGAGCCTTTGGGACAGCGCGAATTGCAGCTTGGTGGGGATTTCACGGTCGCCAATAATTGCCCGCACCATGTCGGTTTTCAGATCATCTTCCGAGGGCATATTCTCCAGATGCACCTGCGCCTGCTGCGCGTCATTGGCCATAGTCAACAACTCGGCCGCCACCGGAAAGCCGCTGTCTCGCTTGTCCATGGCAAGGCTGCCAAAGAACCGCCCCGTATCGCGCCCGACCAGCAGGTACTTCATGCTGAGCGCGCGGAAGGTGTAGAGCAGCCCCGAAAGGTAGCGCGACACGATCCGCACCTCTTGCTTGCTGATCGCGCCCTCGGCCTCCATCGTCGCGGCTACGCGCAGGAGGTGGACGGTGATCACCTCAAATTTGCGGAAATACCGGCGCGAGGCGAAGGTGTCGGTCAGGCCGACATGGTCTTGGGTGGGGTTAGTCATTATCCACGCGCTCTTTTCTTTGTCGGCGACCGAACAACTTCTCATCAAGCTGTTCAAGCTTGATGAGACCGTTGGCGAACAGAACGCAGAGGCAGAATGTCACCAAAAGAACACCCGCTATCAGCACAGGTTTAATCACCAAATGGTCTGGCATCCAATTAGCTGTCAGAAGAAGCAAAGTTAGGAACCCGCCAAAGACAACAAAGAGAATCCCTATCCTGAACCTGTCGCGTATTCCTTTTGGCTTGCCTTTGGAACGGAACGTCACTGAAGCGCCTCACCCGCCATACAAATTCTTATCATGCTTCTCGACAATCGAGGCAAACCGGCGGGCAAAGCGTTCATCCGCCTTGGCCTTTTTCTCCAGCACGTCGCGGGCAAAAACCATGTGGTCCTCATGCGCCTCAAGCATGTCAGCCATTTTCTGATTGGTCGCGGTGCCGATGGCAGCCATGGCAGTTTGCGCCTCTTGGTCCGTCTGCACGCCGATCTCGTTAATACGGTGGGCGACGTCCTGCTGTTGTGCCGTTTTCAGCGATTTGGTCAGGGCGTCATACAGAACCACACGCTGTTGGGTGTCTGTTTGCAGCTTGTTGATCAGCACCATCTGCGTCGCCGCCTGGTTCTGCAATGAATCGACCCAGGTCTTGCCCTTTTCGATATAACGCTCCAGCGTCTGAGACTTGGCCAGCTTGACCTGTTCTTCCTGAACCTTGGCGTTGTACTGCTTGTTCAGCTCGGCCAGTTCGGTTTCCAGCTGGGTGCGCGCGGCGGCGTCCTGTTCGACGCTGATCTTGTTCTCCAGCGTAATGATCGTCGGGTCCATGCCCTGAATCTCGGCGCGCAAGGCTTCCAGTTCGGCCACGGTCGCCTCACGGTCGTCCAGCGTGCCGGTCAGGTTGTCCTCAACCTTTACCCGCTGCTCCTCCAACACCGACAACTGCCCTTCCAGCAGCTTGACGATCACGTCGGATTTGGCGATCAGGTCCTGCAGCTTGTCGTCGATATTAGCGGTGCGCATCCGTTCCTGCCGCATCGACTCGGATTTGGCCTTTGCGAAGATGCCGACAAACGATTCCCACCCGGTTTTCGATCGCATCTCGTCGAAATCCTTGGAAAACGCGTTGGTCACATCGTCCAGACCCATGATCAGCTCGGCGATATTGGCGTTCATCACCTCGGTATGGGCATGCACGTCTTCAAGCGTGGCATTTTCGATGTCGATATCCGCCTCGGTGGTGCCGATCTTGGCGCGGGCGGCCTCAATCCGCGATGTCAGCCCTTCGATCTGTGATTGGCTTTCACGGACTTTCGCCTGAGTCTCTTCGATCAAGGCATCAAATTGATGGTTCGACATCTCTGCTATCCCTTTTTTCTTTATTTACCCAATAAGATAGGAAATGTTACGGGTATTTACATCCCCTTGGGTCCAAAATTCCTCCAGACTTTGACAAACTCAGCCTGAAAAAGATAGGCGTGATGCACAGCCTTGAACTGAAGGTTATTTGATCAAATCTGGATTGACCCGCTGGCGATAGTGGACATAGACATTCCCGACCCCACCTGATTGGGTGCGTTGAACCAATTTTCTGCCGGAGGCTGACCCATGCTGGACGCGACAACCGATCTGAAATCCCTTCTGAAAAACCCTGACCTGCTGGTGACCAAAGCCTATATTGGCGGTCAGTGGGTGGATGGCGACAATGGCACCCTTGCGGTGACCAACCCGGCCCGCGGGGATGTGGTGGCCGAGGTTGCCGATGTCAGCCGGGCGCAGGTGGCAGGCGCCATCGCTCAGGCCGAGGCTGCGCAAAAAGAATGGGCCAAACTGACCGGCAAAGAACGCGCTGCAATCCTGCGCCGCTGGTTCGACCTGATGATGGAAAACGCCGAGGATCTGGGCAAGATCCTGACCGCCGAACAGGGCAAGCCGCTGGCTGAAGCCGTGGGTGAAATTGCCTATGGTGCCTCGTTCATCGAATTCTTCGGCGAAGAGGCCAAGCGTGTGTATGGCGAGACCATCCCCGGCCATCAGCGCGACAAGCGGATCACCGTGCTGAAACAGCCCATCGGTGTGGCGGCTTCGATCACTCCGTGGAATTTCCCCAACGCAATGATCACGCGCAAGGCGGCCCCTGCGCTGGCCGCAGGTTGCGCCTTTGTGGCCCGTCCGGCGACGGAAACGCCGTTGTCAGCGCTGGTGCTGGCGCTGCTGGCGGAACAGGCGGGCGTACCTGCCGGCGTGTTCAACGTCGTGCCCTCGTCTCAGGCCAGCGAGATCGGCAAAGAGTTCTGCGAAAACCCCGGCGTGCGCAAGCTGACCTTTACAGGCTCGACCGAGGTGGGGCGCATCCTGCTGCGTCAGGCCGCCGATCAGGTCATGAAATGCTCGATGGAACTGGGCGGCAATGCACCTTTCATTGTATTCGACGACGCCGATCTGGACGCGGCCGTCGAAGGCGCGATGATGTGCAAGTTCCGCAACAACGGCCAGACCTGTGTCTGCGCCAACCGCATCTATGTGCAGGCCGGTGTATACGACGAATTCGCAGCCAAGCTGAAAGCCGCAACCGAGGCCCTGCACGTCGGCGACGGCCTGAACCAGGGTATCACCACCGGCCCGCTGATCAGTGATGAGGCCGTGGCCAAGGTGCGCGAACATATTGCTGATGCCACGGAAAAAGGCGGCGTTATCCTGACCGGTGGCCTGCCGCATGATCTGGGCGGCACGTTCTTTCAGCCCACCATCGTCACCGGCGTGACGCAGGACATGAAGGTCGCGCAAGAGGAGACCTTTGGCCCGCTGGCCCCTCTGTTCAAGTTCGAGGACGAGGATGATGTCATCGCCATGGCCAATGACACGATCTTTGGTCTGGCTTCCTATTTCTACGCCAAAGACCTGAGCCGCGTCTACAAAGTGGCCGAGGCGCTGGAATACGGCATCGTGGGCGTGAACACCGGCATCATCTCAACCGAGCTGGGCCCGTTTGGCGGTGTCAAACAATCCGGTCTGGGCCGCGAAGGCAGCCATCACGGCATGGAAGACTATCTTGAGATGAAATACATCTGCATGTCGGTCTGATCCGCTTGGGCCACCGTCAGCAGGCGGTGGCCATACTTAAGGCGCGCGTCATCCAACGTAATTGCGCCCTTCCGGCTAGGCAGAAACACAGCTACAGGGGCCTATTCCACTCTTTGGGCCTCAATCGAGATCATCGCGGCGACTTTATTTGAGAAGAATCGATGCTCGGT
Organism: Ruegeria sp. BE10; assembly: GCF_056538905.1. NCBI lineage: Bacteria > Pseudomonadati > Pseudomonadota > Alphaproteobacteria > Rhodobacterales > Roseobacteraceae > Ruegeria > Ruegeria sp. BE10. The sequence continues at coordinate 49,761 of NZ_JBQFTX010000008.1, read as the reverse complement.
CCAAACTGCTCAACGTCAGCCGGGAATTCGGCAACGCTACAGCGTCAGGATTTTACCCGCTGCAGCCCGTGAACGCAGCTTTCATATGTTCGACAATTTCAGTTCTGGACGCGAGTTATCGGCAATCTCAAAACTAATTTTCACTTTTTAGTCCAAACACATCATGCTTGAGCAGCGGACAATACAAAACTGTCAAGCCCAGTATTTTACAAATACAATCATCCAAGCTAATATATCTCATTGATTGTTAGTGGGGTTTCTCTCATGAGTAAGATTAGAGCACTCATAGGTGCAAGCTTTGTGTCGATATTTGCTGTGTGCGCACATGCCACAACAATCAATGTGGTCGAATTTAACCAAGAAGCGTACCGGGCCATGAATGGTTCTGTCTTCGAGGGCTTTGAAGCACTTGGCGGCACTCATGGTGAGGGTGAAGTGGCAAATGGTTTCTCAACCTCTGTCGGGTCATTCTCTACACTGGGCGGTGTCGGCACAGGTGGCACGGTATCCGGATTGGAAGGCAACACCGGCAGTATGCTTGCCTTGCGGCAAGGACACGTTTTTGGGCGCGAGAGCACGTCCCCTGACAGAGGATCCTGGTTCATGGATAGTAATGATACCTGGGGGCTGAATTGGGACGTCGCACTTGCCGACGGGAAATCGTTTAGCAAATTGATGTTCGCCATTACCGACGCCAGCGATGCCGGTGGATTTCTGCGCATCAGTGCCGTTGGTGTGAACCATGAACTCAGATCCGGCCGCAAATTGCGGGATGGCAACGTTCGGCTGGTGACCATCGATTTTGGCAGGCCAACCAGAGCGGCAGAAGTGTCACTTGCCAATTATGCATCAGAGGGGGGGGAAGGTTCATTTTCGAACGACGGCTTCTCGATCGACGGAATACAGGTCGCGGCTGTTCCGTTGCCGCCTTCACTTCTGCTGTTGGGAAGCGCGTTTTTAGGCTTGGGCATTGTTACCCGCCGCAGAAGAAGACAAATCACAGCTTAATCACGCTTTTTGGAGTAGGGATATCTGCGTCATAAAGTAATGGTGAATCAAGATTTCGGGCGTTTGCAACCCTGCAAGCGCCTTTTTCAATAGGACGACCCTGTCCGATCGGCAGATAAAGCCCGACCCAAAAACAACGCCCCGCGTCTGGAGGAACGCGGGGCGCATGGTGCGACGACCCAGAGAGGAGGAGATCGCCGCGGCGTGTGGGTTGACCGCCTTAGTTCACGGCTTTGGCGTCGACCACATCCTTTTCAATGGCATTGGCCGATGCGATCTCGATCCGGCGCGGTTTAAGGGCCTCGGGCACCTCGCGCTTCAGGTCGATATTCAGCATGCCGTTTTCGTGGTTCGCGCCGGTAACACGCACGTGGTCGGCCAGCGCAAAGCGGCGCTCGAATGCACGGGTGGCGATGCCACGGTGCAGGTAGCTGCGCTCTTGGTCTTCGGCGGCTTTCTTACCGGCGACGATCAGCGCGTTTTCCTTCATTTCGACCGACAAGTCATTTTCCGAAAAACCGGCGACAGCGACCGAGATGCGATAGGTGTCGGCATCGGTTTTTTCGATGTTGTAAGGCGGATAGCTGGGCTGAGCCACGTCATTGGTCAGAACGCGGTCCATCATGTCTGCGATCTGGTCGAAACCAATGGTTGCGCGGTGCAGCGGTGCAAAATCAAAAGTACGCATGTGTCATATCCTCATATCTGAGCGATCTACGATTTGCCCTCCGTTCGGACGGGCGATTGAGCATGCCAGGCCCCGTTCACGGCGACCCGGTACAACTCACATGGGGAGCATTTCGAACGAGTTCAAGACCCGTCGGATGAGATGAATTTGGCACCGGAACTGGACTTGTCCGACCCCACCTGCAACCGGCGGATCTTGGCCTTGGGCTGGGGTGCATCTCGGCGCAGGTCAGCTTTCAAATCAGAAACGATCCCAGACAGTTCCATGCCATACCCGACCTTGCGCCGACCATCAAAACCACCCGCGGATACAACCGACAGAATCTGCCAGCGCGGTCCCTTTTTTGCCAGAATGGCCGACCCCGAAGACCCAAAGGTTACGTCACAGTCAAAGCTGATCAGCCCGCGACCGCGTTGAAGGATGCTGCACGAACGCTGGCGCGTAATTGCCTCGGATCGGCCTTGCCCGTAGGATGCAACGCTGATCTCGTTGTCGTTGATCCGTCCCTCGTACAACGCAAACGGATCGGCGACGCCGTGCGGGACCGGGGTATCCAGACGCATCAGCGCCACGTCGATGCGAACTCGCGGTGCCGAGACCGGCGCATTGGCCACAAAATCCGGATGGGTGGCGATCTGGATGACTTTGCGGTCGGCCAGAGAATTACCGTTGCTCAATCCGGCACGGAACGTCACTTCTCCGGGTTTATAGGGCCGGCCGGTGGCCTTATCCAACGCACAATGAGCCGCCGTCAGAACCAGATCCCGTGCAATCAGCGTGCCGGTGCAAAAGCCCTTATTGCCGATATCCAGACGGCCCACCGCCTCCCAGCCATAAAGGTCGTCACGGTCCGTCAGCTTGCGTTTTGCGGTTTGCGCATGGGATGCAGTCGACAAGACAGACAAGCATAAAAATGTGCCCAGCAGAATTCGTATCATGGCTTGATGAACCTCGCGCCAATGTTTCTTTTGGATGTACCCTCAGGGGTCGCAGCCAGAAACCCGCGCCCAGCCGACAGTTCAGCTTGCAACAGGCGCAGCGACCCTTCGACCGGGGTACCGACGGCAACGCGCTGGCCGTTCAACTCGGCCTTGGCAGCCACCACGGACACGATGCGCGGGCGGTCACCCTCAAAGGAAAAAACCGGCGCGCCCGAAGAGCCGAACTCGACATCGCAGGACATCACCAGAACTTCTGACCGGCGGGTCATGACCGAGCAGACCTCTTGCAGCGCCGGGGCTTCGGCCCTGTCCTGTCCGTACGAGACAACGCCCACCTCTTCCCCACGACGGGGGCGATCGCCGGTTTCAAACGGGATCACAGTGGTGTTGCGAATGGGTTGCCACAACTCGATCAGTGCAATGTCATTGCGCAACCGTGCCGTCGAAGTTTCGTTGTCATAGCGATAGTCCGGATGCACCACCGCCTGCCGCGCCGCACGATAGGCGGACGCGCGGCCCAGACGCCACGCCGCCAAAAACTCGACCCCGGACAGATCGATCCGCTGACCGGTTGTTTTGTCGTACAGGCAATGCGCGGCGGTCAGCACCAAAGTCGGTGAGATCAGCGTACCCGTGCAAAACCCCGATCCGTTTATATCCAGACGGCCAACGGCCATCCACGCCCGCCCGGCATCGGTGGTATCCAGGCTTTTTAGCCCACTATCCTGCGCCGCGGCCGCTATCGGCATCAATGCCAGCGCTAAAGCCCTGATCCAGTTTTGCAAGCGGTTCTCCGGCGTTGCTGTTGGATCACCTTCCTACGGTCGTGGTTGGGCGAAAATAGGGCAGCCGTGCCGGGTTTGGTTTCGTCCGAAAACTGATGCGCCGCTGCATCAACCAGGCTTATCTGAGGATCGGAATCTGTGCCCCATCACCCGATTGCAAGGCCCGTGGTTTGGGGCCACCGGTGGCCCAGTCCAACAATTCAACCGTGTGCAAAACGGGAATATCTGTACCCGAGCCGATTTGCATCATGCAACCAATATTGCCCGCCGCGATCATGTCGGGCTTCTTGGCCTCAAGCGTTTTCACTTTGCGCTGCTTCAACTGGCCCGAGATTTCCGGCTGCATCAGGTTATACGTACCAGCGCTGCCACAGCACAAATGGCTGTCAGCAGGCTCTAATACGGTGAATCCAGCCTTTTTCAACAAAGTCTTGGGATGAGTTTTGATCTGTTGCCCATGCTGCAGAGAACATGCCGCGTGATAGGCAACGGTCAAGTTCTGGTTCGTACCTTCGGGAAGGTCCAGACGCATCAGCAATTCGCTGACATCCATCGCGATATCCGCCACCCGCGCAGCGTCTTCTGCCAGCGGATCGTTGCGGAACATGTGCCCGTAATCCTTGACCGTCGTGCCGCAACCTGAGGTGTTGATAACAATGGCGTCCAGTCCACCGCCATCCATCTCGGCCGTCCAGGCCTTGATATTGGCTCGGGCCGCTTTGTGACTGTCGCCGGTCTTGCCCATGTGATGGGTCAGCGCGCCACAGCACCCGGCTCCTTTGGCCACCACAACCTCACACCCCAACCGGGTCAGCAGGCGAATGGTTGCGTCGTTGATATCGGTGTTCAGCGCCTTTTGCGCACAGCCCGTCATCAAAGCCACGCGTTTCTTGCGCGGTCCCTTGGACACAAAGCTTTGCGGGTCGTCATTTCGGCTGACCGGAGGGATATGCTTGGGCGCCATATCTAACATCGCCCGCAGCCGCGCATCCGGCATGAGGAAACGAAGCGGGCGACCCAGTTTCGCCCCTAGTAGCGCCCAGCGGAATCGTGTCGGGTAGGGCAGAATTTGCGCCAGTATCCAGCGCAGCGCACGATCACTGAAGGGGCGATTGTAATTCTGTTCGATATAGTCCCGCGCGTGATCAACCAGATGCATGTAATGCACGCCGGACGGACAAGTTGTCATACAAGCCAGGCAGGACAGACAACGATCGATGTGCCGTACCGTTTTTTCATCCGGCACACGCTCATTCTCAAGCATGTCCTTGATCAGATAGATACGTCCGCGCGGGCTGTCGAGTTCGTCGCCCAGTACCTGATAGGTGGGGCAGGTGGCAGTACAGAACCCGCAATGTACACAGCTGCGCAGAATTTCATTCGCGCGCTGGGTCGCCGGGTCCTTTAGCTGTTCTTCGGTAAATGTCGTCTGCATCAATTTATCCCATCAGGCCCGGATTGAAGAGGCCGCGTGGATCAAAACGCTGTCTTAATCCCCGTGTTAGAGCCTTAACTTCGGCAGGTTCAGGCTGAAATTGACCCAATGTTTCTATTGTATCTGCTCCAGCCCGTACCAGTGTTGCGTGGCCGTCAAATGCACCCAAACGTGCGCGCAGATCGGTTCCTTGTGAGACCCGCGCCCAGATCAATCCCCCGCCCCAATCGAACAGAAGCTGGTCCGCTGCCAGATGCATCGAAACATCGGGCGCGTCGCTTGGCTTGACCGAAATCCGCCAGACGTCGCCGTCTAGACCCTGAAACGGCTTAACATCACGCAGACCTTGCCACAGGTCCGCAGAATCCGGGATTTCTGTGACCTCACCAAATCTGGTTAATACTGATCTCAGCTGGCCCAAGCGATAGGACACCGAATCGGAAAACCCCTCGATCCGCAAATAGGTGCGCCCATCTTGAGGGTCATACGCGGCCCCGTTGACCTCAAATGGAGATTTCAGCGCTGCGGACATGGCTTGCACTGCGTCTTCAGCATCCGCGACCTGTACAGCCAAGGTCGCGGTGGATTCGGGCTTTGGCAGCACTTTCAGTGACACTTCGGTTAAAATCCCCAACGTGCCCCAGGACCCTGCCATCAATTTGACCAGATCGTATCCGGTGACGTTTTTCATCACCCGGCCACCGTTCTTGATCACCTGCCCATTGCCATCGACATACCGCACACCCAGCAGGAAATCCCGGCAGGCCCCGGCTTGAATACGCCGTGGGCCCGAGATATTGGCCGCCACGACACCGCCGATGGTGGGCTCTCCGCCCGTGCCCAGCAGACCACGATGATCCATAGGCTCAAACGGCAATTGCTGGCCTTCTGCTTCCAGAGCGGCCTCAATTTCGGCCAAGGGTGTGCCGGCCTGCGCCACAAGGGTCAGCGCGCCGGGTTCATACAGGGTTATGCCGCTTAGGCCCGCGGTGTGAATGGTTGCGTCTGGCCCGCCAATACCACGGGTGCCACCACCGGCAATACGCACCGGATGGCTCAGTCCGGCCACCATCTCGGCCAGTTCGGTTTCCGTCTTGGGTTTCATCGCATATCTTTTGTGTTAGAGCCTTTTATTCCGCGGCCAGACGCACATCGCGCCGGGATGCTGACGCGTCCAGAGGGAACACTTTGGCGGGGTTCAGCAACCATTTCGGATCAAACACATCCTTGATCGACATCTGTGCTTCCAGGTCTTGCGGCGCGTATTGATGTGTCATCAAATCCCTCTTTTCCACGCCTACCCCGTGTTCACCCGTCAGGCAGCCGCCTACATCGACGCATAGCCGCAGAATGTCGGCGCCAAACGCCTCGCATTTCTCAAGATCACCGGGTTTGTTGGCGTCGAACAGGATCAGAGGGTGCATGTTACCATCACCCGCATGAAACACATTACCGACGGGCAGGCCGTAGTCTTGGCTCATCTCGCCGATCCGGCGCAACACTTCGGGCAGGGACGAGACCGGGATCGTACCGTCCAGACACATATAGTCGTTCATCTGCCCCATGGCCCCAAAGGCCGATTTCCGGCCCAACCAAATCTTGGCGCTTTCCTCGGGCGATTGGCTTTCGCGAATTTCCACCGGGTTATGGCGTTTGGCAATCTCGACGATCTTCGACAGCTGATAGTCGATCTCGGCCTCGGACCCTTCGACCTCGATGATCAGCAGCGCCGTGCAATCGGGATAGCCTGCTTTGGCAAAATTCTCACAAGCCCTGATGCACAGCGTGTCCATAAACTCGATCGCGACGGGCAGAATGCCCGATTTGATAATATCCGAGACACAATGCCCGGCGACTTCGTTGTCGTCGAAACCAATCAGAACCGGCCGGGCGCCCTCGGGTTTGCGCAGTATGCGAAGCGTTGCTTCGGTCACGACACCCAATTGCCCTTCCGAGCCGCAAATCACCCCCAGCAGGTCCAATCCACCTGCATCCAGATGCGCGCCGCCGATTTCAACCACACTGCCGTCCATCAAAACCATGGTCACGCCCAGCAAGTTGTTGGTCGTCACACCGTATTTCAGGCAATGCGCCCCGCCGGAATTCATCGCGACATTGCCCGCGATGGCGCAGGCCAGTTGTGACGAAGGATCGGGGGCGTAAAAGAAATCCTCTTCCTCAACGGCCCCGGTCACGCTCAGATTGGTGCGGCCGGTCTGAACGCGGATAAAGCGATTGTCATAATCGGTCTCCAACACCTCGTTCATGCGGGCGATGCCCAGAATGACGCAATCCGCCGTCGGCAATGCCCCGCCCGCCAGAGACGTGCCCGAACCGCGCGGCACCACCGGCACGCCTTCGGCATGGCAGATGCGCAGCACGTCCGAGACCTGTTGCGTGGTCGCCGGCAATACTGCCAGCATCGGAGGGCACTTGTACGCCGTCAGCGCATCGCACTCATACGCGAGGGTTTCAGCAGCATCATGGATCACGGCATCTTGGGGCAAAACCTCCAGCAATTGCTGCAAAACGGCGTCCCTGCGGCGCAGAATATCTGGGTTTGGCGTTGGCATGTCCATGGCGAGCCCTCCGGTTTGGTAAATTAATATTACCAATTTCTACATCTGGCAAGTTCTCTTGGCCGCGCGTAGTGTCGCGACCATGACCTGGATTGAACGCGCCCTGGTGTTTTCACCACTCGACTATGCGGCCATTGTGCTGCTGTTTTGTGCCTGGCAGTGGATCGGCTGGCGGATCGACAATCCCTCACCGCGCAAGAATTCCGTCACGATGATGATGGATGATTTTCGCCGCAACTGGATGCACGAGATGGTAACGCGCCAACCGCGCATGTTTGATGCGCAGATGGTTGGCACCATGCGGCAGGGCAGCACGTTTTTCGCCTCGACCACGATGATTGCCATTGGCGGCGGGCTGGCCTTACTGGGCAATACCGAACGTCTGGCCGGGGTGGCGCAGGATTTAGCCATAGGCAGCGCCCCGGCGCTGGTCTGGGAGATCAAGATTCTGATCGTACTGGCATTTCTGTCCAACGCGTTTCTGAAATATGTCTGGGCGCATCGCCTGTTCGGCTATTGCGGGGTGCTGATGGCCGCCGTGCCCAATGACCCCGAAGACCCGCAGGCCTATCCCCGGGCCGCGCAAGCCGCCGAGATTTGCGTCACCGCCGCACGCAGCTTCAACCGTGCCCTTCGGGCGACCTATTTTGCGCTGGCCTCGGTGACATGGATATTGGGGCCGGTTGCCCTGATCATCGGCACCACCGTCACCTTTGGCGTGTTGTACCGGCGGGAATTTGCCTCGCATTCACGATCGATCCTGATGGACCTGCCACCCAACACAGGTTCGTGATGACGCGGGTGCGTCGCACACCCTATGGTCAGCGCATGCGATACCTGATTCTCAGTGCCTTTCTGGCCAGCCCTGCCCTTGCCGATCCGTCGGTGATCGAGAATGTCTCAGCCGGTCAGAGCGGCGATACCTGGCGATTCGACGTGACGATCCGCCATCCCGATACCGGCTGGGATCATTACGCCGATGGCTGGCGCGTGCTGGATATGGACGGCAACGAGCTGGGCATGCGCGTGTTGCACCATCCACATGAGAATGAGCAGCCCTTTACCCGGTCGCTAAGCGGTGTGGCCATTCCCGACGGTGCCACACAGGTTCAGATTCAGGCACGCTGCAATGTTGATGGTTGGAACGAAGACACTACGGTCGTTGATCTGAACTGAGGCTCAGAACACGCCCAGAGTCAGACCCGCAGCCAAAGCAGCACCAATCTCGCGGCATTGGTCCAATTGGTCGTCTGGAACAGTCTTTTCCGCCAAAATCGCCTCGGGCGTTTGCGCATGGGTGCAGATGATCAGTGGCGGTTGCACCTCTTTCAACCGCCAGCCGGTTGCGATCCGGGCGATTTGGCGCGCGGCGTTCTCGCCATCGGACCCGGCGCACACCATCTGGGCATAGGGACGGCCTTCGATCTTGCCCAGTACGGGATAATAGCTGCGGTCGAAAAACTCTTTCATCAAACCCGAAATCGCGGCCAGATTCTCGGGCGCGCAGAACAGGTAGCCATCGGCGCGCAGGAGATCGTCCGGTCCGGCCTGATCGGCGGGTTTCAGGATGGTTTCGGCCTCATCCTGCGCGGCCTCAGCCGCGGCTTCGGCCATTTGCCGGGCGCCGCCGGTGCGCGAATGGTAGACGATCAAAAGCTGCGCCATGTCAGACCCGGTGGTAAGGGCCGCCCGACAGGATGGTTGCAGCCCGGTACATTTGCTCGGCAAGCATCACACGGACCAGCATATGGGGCCAGACCATTGACCCGAATGAGATAGAAAAATCGGCCTCGTCCCGCAGATTAGGGTCTATTCCGTCCGCCCCGCCAATGATCAGCGCCAAATCCTGACGCCCGGCATCGCGCCATCCGCCCAGTTTCTTGGCAAAATCCGGCGAGGACATCACCCGCCCGCGTTCGTCCAGGGTGCAGATCACAGCCCCCTTGGGCAGTGCCTTGCGCAGCAGCGCACCTTCGGCCCCCATGCCTGCGTTTTTCTTGTCCTCAACCTCGATCACACGTGCAGGACCAAGGCCCAGTGCGCGGCCGGTCCGGTCAAATCGGGTCAGGTAATCGTCAAGCAGGGTCTTCTCCGGTCCGGCACGCAATCGCCCGACCGCACAAATGCTTATACGCATATTTCTCTCGCCGCCGGCCTGTTAATGCAGGCCGGGATGGCGCCTCAGTTCGCCGAGGCGCTGCCGCCCTGGGGCAGCCACATCTTTTCCAGCTGATAGAATTCACGCACTTCGGGGCGGAAGATATGGACGATCACGTCGCCCGTATCGATCAGCACCCAGTCGCCGGCATCCTTGCCTTCGACCTTCGAGGTGAAACCGAATTCCTGCTTGATGCGATCCGTCAATTTTTCCGCCATGGCCGAGACCTGACGGGTCGACCGACCCGAGGCAATCACCATGTGATCCGCAACCGAGGACTTGCCTTGCAGGTTGATCTGCACGACATCTTCGGCCTTGTCATCGGAAAGTGAGGAAAGGATACGTTCAAGCAGCTTGTCGCTGATTGACTGAGAGTGAGCCATTACATTGGCCCGGTCATCGGCGGGCAAACCCGCCTGGGTATGTAGAGACAGAACATAGTCCTCCTTTGCTGCGCGCCGTAAAACCCCGGCGCCGGGGTACTAATAAGGTAACAAGGGGAATGCAACATTTCAATGAAACGCCGCTATGCGGGGCGCACAGGGGATCACTCTTTGGCGACCTGTTGCGTGGCTGCGTCGGACAACAACCGAACCTCGCGCTGGGGGAAGGGGATGGAAATACCTTTGGATTTAAACGCATCCCACAGGGCCAGATAGACATTGCCGCGGATATTGGTCAGGCCCTTGGTCGGGTCACTGATCCAGAACCGCAGGACGTAATCCACGCTGCTGTCACCAAACCCGGTGATGTGGCAGACCGGCTCGTGCTTACCGCCACTTAAAACGCGCGTCACGGATTTGACCGCACCGATGGCCGTTGCACGGACATTATGCGGGTCGTCGTCGTAGCTGGTGCCGAACTCCAGGTCCAATCGCACGAATTTGTCGGAATGCGACCAGTTCACCACCTGATTGGTGATCAGATCCTCGTTCGGAATCAGGTATTCCCGCCCGTCCCGCGTCACGACCGAGACATAACGCGCGCCCAGCGCATTGATCCAGCCGAACGTGTCGCCCAACGAGATCACGTCGCCCGGCTTGATCGACCGGTCCATCAGGATGATTATCCCGGATATCAGGTTGGACACCACCTTTTGCAGCCCGAACCCGATCCCCACACCAATCGCACCGGACAGCAGCGCAATACCGGTCAGGTCAAACCCAAGCGTGCGGATGGCTGCCAGAAAGACAGCGCCATACAGCAGCACCTGAATGCCCTTGGCCAACAACACCTGCATGGATGGGGTGATGTCGTCATTGTTCATCAGCCCCCGCTCAGCCGCGCGGGTGCCAATACGGGCCAGCGTCAGCAAAATACCGATCAGCAGAACCGCCTTGATGATCCCCAGCGCCGAGATGTGCAGATCGCCGATGGAAATCGCTACCCCGTCCAGAAAATCGGCCACGTCATCGGTCAGATTCAGCGCAATCAGCGTTGCATAGACCCACATGGCCCATTTGAATATCCGCCGCAGGGTCCGGTTGCGCACCAGCCGCGCCACCAGGGCAATGGCCAGCCACGCCAAGGCCAAAGTCGCAAACACGCCGATAATGTAACTGCGCGACGGCCAGGTGACTTGCTGCATCAAAAGATACAACGCCCAGGACATCACCACGAAATAAACCAGCGTCAGGCGCTGCATTAACTGTACCAATGTACGCAGCCGCCATTTCGGCCAGCCCGAGCGGGACCGGGCCCAGGTCTCCCACCGGCCTTGCGTTGCCAATTTCAAAAGGAGGGCCAACCCCCAAAGAACAACAATGATGACCAACTGGTGCTGTCGCCAACCGGGGGTGACAATCAGTTCGACAAGGTTTTCGAATTGCACGGAAAAGCCCGCGACCATGTTTTCATAAAGGTCCGACAGCGAGCTGGGGATCAGGTCCTGATTCATGGTTCCAGCTTGGACAGCGTTGCTCAATGATGCAAGTCTGACACCGGATTGAACCTTGATTGACAGCAAAGCCCGATATATCTGGTGCGCATGAGACTCAATCTGGCCCCTGCACCGACGTTGCAAGACCGCACGCGCCTGCGTGAACGGTTCTTTGGGGCCGCCCGCACGGTTCTGGCCCGCCTATAAGGCGCGTCCAGCCACTCGCCAGCTATTTCTCATTTAAATACGGGAGAGGACCAATGTCCCCCAAAACACTCTATGACAAAATCTGGGATGCCCATGTCGCGCACGAAGCCGATGATGGCACCTGCCTGCTGTATATCGACCGCCACCTGGTCCACGAAGTGACCAGCCCGCAGGCGTTCGAAGGCCTGCGCATGGCGGGCCGCAAGGTGCGCGCCCCAGAAAAAACCATCGCCGTGCCGGATCATAACGTTCCGACTACACCGGACCGCGTGAACGGGATCGAAAACCCGGAATCGCGCATTCAGGTCGAAGCGTTGGACAAGAACGCCAAGGATTTCGGCATTCACTATTACCCAGTGCATGACGTCCGTCAGGGCATCGTGCATATCGTCGGCCCGGAACAGGGCTGGACCCTGCCCGGCATGACCGTTGTCTGCGGCGACAGCCACACTGCCACCCATGGCGCGTTTGGCGCGCTGGCCCACGGTATCGGCACGTCTGAGGTCGAGCATGTTCTGGCCACACAGACTCTGATCCAGAAGAAATCCAAGAACATGAAGGTCGAGATCACCGGCAAATTGCAGCCAGGCGTGACCGCCAAGGACATCACTCTGGCCGTGATTGGTGAGACCGGTACGGCTGGCGGCACCGGCTATGTCATCGAGTATTGTGGCGAAGCGATCCGTGATCTGTCGATGGAAGGTCGCATGACCGTCTGCAACATGGCCATCGAAGGTGGCGCCCGGGCGGGCCTGATAGCGCCGGACGAAACGACGTTTGAATATGTCAAAGGTCGCCCGCACGCTCCTAAAGGTGCGCAATGGGAAGCGGCTTTGAACTGGTGGAAAACGCTCTACACCGACGAAGACGCGCATTTTGACAAGGTTATCACTCTGCGCGGCGAAGACATTGCGCCAGTCGTCACATGGGGCACCAGCCCCGAAGACGTCCTGCCGATCACCGCAACCGTGCCGAACCCCGAGGATTTCGAAGGCGGCAAGGTCGAGGCGGCCCGCCGCTCGATCGAATATATGGGCCTGGAAGCGGGCCAAAAGCTGAGCGATGTGGAAATTGACACCGTCTTTATCGGGTCCTGCACCAATGGCCGGATCGAAGACCTGCGCGCTGCCGCCGAAATTCTGAAGGGCAAAAAGATCAAAGATGGTCTGCGGGCCATGATCGTTCCCGGCTCGGGCCTGGTGCGCGCGCAGGCCGAAGAAGAGGGTCTGGCGGATATCTTCAAAGCAGCAGGCTTTGAATGGCGTCTGGCTGGGTGTTCGATGTGCCTGGCGATGAATCCGGATCAGCTGGCACCGGGGGAACGCTGTGCCGCGACTTCAAACCGCAACTTCGAAGGACGTCAGGGCCGGGGCGGACGCACCCACCTGCTGAGCCCGGCAATGGCTGCCGCTGCGGCAATTACGGGACGGCTGACAGACGTCCGTGAATTGATGTAAAGTCTCCTCATATCTAGATATTTGAGGGATTGAACACATGAGTGACTGGATCAAATGGTTCCTGCTGGGGCTGCTGTCGATAGCATTTGGCGTCTTTGCGCTGGGCAATGCGATTGCAGCTTCAGTTGCGGTGACGGTGGTGACCGGGGTGTTGCTGCTGATTGCAGGCGCGTTGCAGGTTGTCGGCGGGTTCACCGTCGAAGGCACCGGCAACAAGATCCTGTCTCTCATCATGGGTGTGGTGATGCTGTTTCTGGGCTGGTCCTTCCTGGATCACCCGCTGCAGGGGACCTTGACCTTGGCGACGGTGATGCTGGTTCTGTTTATGGCAGGCGGCATCGCGCGGGTCATTCTGTCGTTCCAAATGAAAGGAACGCAGTTTTTCTGGCCCACGATGATCTCGGGCATCTTGTCGATCGTCCTCGCCGCTATCATCTGGACGTATGTGGGCAAGGAACCCCAGGCTCTGCTGAGCATTCTGGGGATCTTCCTGGGCATTGAGATGCTGTTCAACGGGTTCGGATTGGTCTTCATGGCGCTCTTCATCAAGAACGCACCCAAAGACGAAACAATAGAAGCGAAACAGGCTTAAACGCGGGGCACGGGCGCAGCCTTCTCCCGCAGGAGTGTGAACATGGAAAAGTTTGACAAAGTCCACGGGGTGGCTGCCCCAATGCCACTGATCAATATCGACACCGATATGATCATTCCGAAAGTGCATCTGAAAACCATTAAACGGTCCGGCCTTGGCGTCGTGCTGTTTGATGAGATGCGCTACCACGATGACGGGCAGGAGAACGAAGAATTCGTCCTGAACCAACCCGCCTATCGTGAAACCGAGATTCTGGTGGCAGGCGACAATTTCGGCTGCGGCTCGTCCCGCGAGCACGCGCCCTGGGCAATCAAGGATTTCGGCATCAAGGTGGTGATCTCGACCAGCTTTGCCGACATCTTCTATAACAACTGCTTCAAGAACGGCATTCTGCCGATCGTGGTCGAAGAAGAACATCACGCGCTGCTGATGGAAGATGCCCACAAGGGTCAGAACGCCCGCATGACCGTGCATCTGGAAGATCAGCAAATCACAACATCGGATGGCGTCGTGATCGAGTTTGACGTCGACCCACACCGCAAACACTGCCTGCTGAACGGTTTGGACGATATTGGCCTTACGATGGAAAAAGACCATCACATCGACAAATTCGAGGATCACGCAGGCCAGGCCCGCCCCTGGGTGTGATTCTGTGGATGAATCTGTGGATACTCAACCTAATGGGGTCGCCTCGGCGGCCCCATTCGCATTCTTGGGGTCAAAAGTCTAACTACCACAAGATATAGGTATCAATTTGAGATACACGTCGGATTTGCGTCAAAAATGATGCAATCCCGCACCAGTTGCGCCATCATTTTGCCCGAAACTACGTGTTTTCTGCACCCTGGCTTGAGCGAAATGTCGCTTATCGTCAAAGTTGGCGAGACAGAGGCATCCGTCATAAAAAAATGCGGCGGGCACAAGTTGGAACGTAAGTCGGCACAGAATCGGCTACTCCGGTTTGGAAAGGGTTCGGATAGTGATTGCGCGCACAACTGGGGCGGCAATTCGGGGAATAATGGTTGCACTGATGGTGCTAACCCCCGCGTTGTACTTGCCCGTATCGTCAACGAATGGCACCGAGATTGTCGTCTTTCTCGCCATTCTCGCATTCTTTCTGACGTTTGCTGAATATAACTCGGCCTTTCCCAGCTTTATCGAATTCCGCGACGCACCACCTGTGAACCGCCTGCGTTTTGTCGGGTTGATGTCGATGATCACTTTCCTGACGCTGATCTGCAAAAACGCCTATGCGCCCAGCGATCTGACCGGGCTTTTCTATGCGTTGGGGCTGGGCATCGCCAATGTTGTCGATTTCCCTTATTCGCCGGTTCGGCTGGTTGTGCTGGTGCTGCCCGCCGATGCCAACGCGCCGCTGATCGAATTGGTGCGTATCTCGGCCAGTGTTGCTTATGTTGCCGCGCTAGTGACCATTGCCAGCTTTGCCTATGCGGTGAAGATGCGCGGCTGGCCTACCGGCAACGGTGCGTTCAACGTCTGGACCAACCTGCCTCTGTTTGACCCGACCAAGGGCGGGGACGTCGTCACCCGCCTGCAACGGGACGGGCGCCTGAATATCTCAATCGGGGTGCTGCTGCCATTCCTGATTCCAGCGCTGATCAAATTACTGACTGACTATGCCAACCCGATCTCGCTGAGCAATCCTCAGACCATGATCTGGACCATGAGCGCCTGGGCCTTTTTGCCCGCCTCGATGATCATGCGCGGCATGGCGACATTACGCATCGCCAATCTGATCGTTGAAAAGCGCCGCGCCTATTCCACGGCTGAGTCCACACAGGCCGCATGATCCGCATTCTTCTTCTGTTGCTGTTGCCGGTTATGGCACAGGCAGAAACGCTGCGCATTGCCACCTTCAACACCGAGCTGAACCGCGACGGGCCGGGTCTGTTGCTGCGCGATATCCGGCGCGGCGATCCACAGGTACAGGCGGTGGTCGACGTTCTGGTCGCCGCCCGACCAGATATCGTCAGCTTGCAAGGCATCGACTGGGATATGGACGGGCAGGCTTTGACTGCTTTGGCCGATCTGTTGCGGACCGCTGGACTGGACTATCCCCATCACTTTGCCGCCCAGCCCAATGCGGGGCTTGAGACCGCTTTGGACCTGAACGGAGACGGGCGCACCCATGGTCCGGCAGACGCGCAGGGCTGGGGTCGTTTCACCGGTCAGGGCGGGCTTGCGGTGCTGTCACGGCACCCTATCCGCACCGACACTGTGCAGCAGTTTACGGATCTGCTGTGGCGCGATCTGCCGGGCGCGCAATTGCCAGTGACGGAAGACGGCCCCTTCCCATCGGAACAGGCCCAGCCCATTCAGCGCCTGTCCGCTGTTGCCCATTGGATCGTACCTGTGGACACACCCATTGGTTCGCTGGATCTGATGACATTTCACGCGGCCCCACCAGTGTTTGACGGCCCCGAGGACCGCAACGGGTTGCGCAACCGCGACGAAATCCGCCTTTGGTCCGCAGTTCTGGACGGAGAATTGGGGCATAGGCCCCAAGGCCCCTTCGTGATCGCCGGAGATGCCAATCTGGACCCGACACGCGGCGATGGGCGGAAAGAGGCAATACAGGCGCTGCTGGCCGATCCGCGCTTGCAGGACCCACACACAGATCAACCATTGGAGTCCCAGACTACTGTGGTCTGGAAGGCGGTGGGCGAAATGCGGGTGGATTACGTGCTGCCCTCGGCCGACCTGCAAGTTACCGCAGCGGGGGTGTTCTGGCCCAAACCGGGCACACCTCTGCGCATCGCCGCCGAACAGGCCAGCAGACACCGGTTGGTCTGGGTCGACATTGCTGCGCCCAAGCAGCTTTCGCACTGATCCATTCATTTAACTTCTGTTATTGCCGCCAGACTCGGAACGTGTATTCATTTATGAATGGACAAATCTCTTACTCATGCCGACTGGTCTTTGATCCAAAGCTTTCTGGCCGTGGCTCAGACCGGCTCGCTTTCGGCAGCAGCGCGGCAGCTGGACCGAAGCCAACCTACGCTGGGCCGCCAAATCCACGCGCTTGAGGATGAGCTGGGCGTGTCCTTGTTCGACCGGCATGCCCGCGGCCTGAAGCTCAGCGATGTTGGGGCGCAACTGCTGCCGATGGCGCAACAGATGCATTCAGCGATGACGTCATTCAGCCTGACGGCGGCAGGTCAGGCACAGCAACTGGAGGGGACGGTGCGCATCACCGCCTCGGTCTTTGCATCGCATCATCTGCTGCCACCAATTCTGGCACAGATCCGGGCCCAGGAACCTGCCATTCAACTGGAACTGGTGGCAACGGACACGATCGAAAACCTGCTGTATCGCGAGGCCGACATTGCCGTGCGCATGTATCGCCCGGAACAGATGGACCTGATCTCGCGCTATCTTGGGGATGTGAATCTGTGTTTTTGCGCGGCCCGCACTTATCTGGATCGCGCCGGGCGGCCAACACGCCCCGAAGAACTGTTCGACCACGATCTGGTAGGCTTTGACGCCAATGAACAGATCATCACTAAGATGCGCGCGCGAGGGTGGCCCGCCAGCAGGGACAGCTTCGCCACCCGCTGTGACCTGCAAAGCGCCTATTGGCAACTGGTCCGTGCGGGATGCGGAATCGGCTTTACCCAGATCGAAGTGGCAAAGGCTGATCCGGATGTCGAAATAATACCGCTGGATGTTGATGTTCAGACCTTGCCAGTCTGGCTGGCCGCACCGCAGGCCATGCGTCAGACCCCGCGCATTCGCAGGGTCTGGGATTTGCTGGCGGACGGGTTGAAGGCCAGCCTTTAAAGCGCGCCGGTATAGGTGCCGCGCGGCGGGTAGTTGTTGCCCAGAGTGAATTTCAGACCGCCAACAATGTCGGACATGGCAGGTCGGGCAAAGGGCGTCGTCTGTTGCCACGCATAGTAAAGCATTCGATTCGGGGCGATGAAGAAATGACCTGGTTCGGCGAACAGGTCAGGTTCGGCGCTGCCTTCGCGCGCGGTTGAGATGTTCAGCCCCCAATCATCCCGCGCCGCAGCCATTGGCAGGCTGTGTCCCACACGCAGCCGCGAAACACCGGCCTTCTCGGCCGTTTCCGCGGCGCGCTCGGCCGTGTCTGTGGTGATCATGATCACTTCGATACCAAGCTCGGCAAATTCATCCAGCGCCGCTTCGACCTCGGCCATCTGCTTGATACAGATCGGACAGTGCAGGCCGCGATACTGAATCACCAACGTGCCATTTTCGCCCTTGCCCGTATCCAAATCGAAACGTCCATGGCTTATGGTTTCAATTTTCAGCTCAGGAACGGGGTTTCCCGGTATCAACATGTGTTTTCCTCGTGAATTGGCCGGATCGTCTCATTGACCCGATGCGGCGCAGACGCTAGGGCCTTTGCGACGAAACGCAAGGAGATCCTTCATGTCCAACCCCTCGCTCCTCATCCTGCCCGGAGACGGAATTGGCCCCGAAGTCATGGCCGAAGTGCGCAGAGTAATCGATTGGTTCGGCGAAAAGCGCGGCCTTCACTTTGACGTGAGCGAGGATCTGGTGGGCGGTGCGGCCTATGACGCGCACGGCAAGCCCCTGTCGGACGAGACCATGGCCAAGGCGCAGGAAGTTGACGCCGTTCTGCTGGGCGCTGTTGGTGGTCCGAAATACGACGATCTGGATTTCAGCCTCAAGCCCGAACGCGGGTTGCTGCGACTGCGCAAGGAAATGGACCTGTATTCCAACCTGCGCCCTGCACAGTGCTTTGACGCGCTGGCCGATTTCTCGTCGCTGAAAAAAGACATCGTCGCCGGTCTTGATATCATGATCGTGCGCGAGCTGACCTCGGGCGTCTATTTCGGCGAACCCCGGGGAATCTTCGAAGAAGGCAATGAGCGCGTCGGTATCAACACCCAGCGCTATACCGAATCCGAGATCGAACGCGCCGCGCGCTCGGCCTTTGAACTGGCGATGCGCCGGAACAAAAAGGTCTGCTCGATGGAGAAGGCCAATGTCATGGAATCGGGCATCTTGTGGCGCGAGGTCGTGGACCGTGTGGCCAAGGAATACCCCGAGGTCGAGCTGTCGCACATGTATGCCGACAACGGCGCGATGCAGCTGGTGCGGGCACCCAAACAATTTGACGTGATCCTGACCGACAACCTGTTCGGCGATATCCTGTCGGATTGTGCCGCGATGCTGACCGGCTCGCTGGGCATGCTGCCGTCGGCGTCCTTGGGGGCACCGATGGCCAATGGCCGCCCCAAGGCGATGTACGAACCGGTCCACGGCTCGGCCCCCGATATCACGGGTCAGGGCAAAGCCAACCCGATCGCCTGTATCCTCAGCTTCGCCATGGCACTGCGCTATAGCTTTGATCAGGGCGAAGAGGCGGATCGACTGGAGGCCGCGATCGAGAAGGTTCTGGCAGACGGTGTCCGCACCGGTGACTTGCTGGCCGATGAGGGCGTTCAACCAGTCTCGACCACCGAAATGGGTGACGCGATTCTGGCGGCGCTGGACAGCAGCCTCTGATCCGCTTTCACATCAGACAAATAAAAGGCGGTGCCACGCGCACCGCCTTTTTTATTGGTGCATCAGTTGCCGAAGATATTGTTCAGCAGATTGTTGATGGCATTTTCAAACCCACCCTGCCTGCGGCGTTGTCGCTGCGGCTGTGCTACCTGTTTAGGTGGATCCGGGGCCAGCATCGGCAGCGGTGTGGGTGTCATACCTTCGGTCACGCGCAGCATGGTTTCTTTCCAGATCTCTGCGGGCAGCCCACCCCCGGTAACTCCGGACAGGGGTGTGTTGTCGTCATAACCCATCCAGACACCGGCCACGTAATCTGCTGTAAATCCGATAAACCACGCATCCCGCGCCGCCTGCGTCGTGCCTGTCTTACCGGCCACCTGCCAGCCCGGCAGTTGCGCCCGTGCGCCGGTCCCCTCGGACACCACACGCTGCATCATCCAGGTCAGCTGCTTGGCGGCCTTGTCGTTGATCACCCGCTCACCAATGCCCGAGCTGGTCACCATCACCGGCGTATCATCCTCCAGCAGCTTCAACTCTGACAGGCCATAGGGTTCCACGGCCGAGCCACCATTGAGGATACCGGCATAGGCACCGGTCATCTCGATCAGCGTGCTTTCCGACGCGCCCAGCGCCAAGGCCGGCCCCTGCGCCAGATCGCTGTCGATGCCGAACTCACTGGCGACCGTGCGGACATTGTCCAGACCGGCAACTTCGGCCACTTTCACCGCCGGGATGTTCAGCGAATTCTTCAGTGCATCTGCCAGCGTAACCCGACCATAGAACTTGTGGGTATAGTTCTTGGGACACCACTGACCGGACCCTGGAATGTTGACGCAATAGGGCTCATCCACAACCGTATCCAGCGGTGAATAGCCCAGCTCCAAAGCAGTGGCATAGACAAACGGCTTGAAGGACGACCCGGTCTGTCGCAATGCCTGCGTGGCGCGGTTGAACGCACCCGAGACCCGCGTTTGGCGCCCGCCGACCATGGCGCGTACGGCGCCGTCTGCCGACATCACCACAATTGCGGCCTGCGCTTTGGACCCTTCGCGAACCTTCTCCTGAAAGATGTATTTCAGCGCTTCTTCTGCCGATTTCTGCAAGCGCTGGTCCAAGGTCGTCTTGATCACCACATCATCCGTGGTATCTGCCCCAAAGTAACTGGGCAGCTCGGTAATGACCCAATCGGCGAAATACCCGCCGGCCCGTGCTGCTGCGGCCTCGGACAGTTGTGCGGGGTTGCTGCGGGCACTGCTGGCTTGCGCGGTTGTCAGATAGCCCTGCGCCTCCATCAGCCCTAGCACCAGCCGCCCCCGATCCTGCGAGCGTTGCAGGTTGTTCGTGGGCGCATAACGCGTGGGGGCCACCAGCAGACCGGCCAGCATCGCCGCCTGCGCCGGGTTCACCTCGGCTGCAGAGATACCGAAATAGCGCTGGCTTGCGGCCTCGAACCCGCGGGCACCGGCACCAAGGAACGCGCGGTTGAGATAGATGGTCAGAATCTCATCCTTGGAATACTTGACCTCCATCGCAATCGCATAGACCGCTTCCTTGGCCTTGCGCCACAATGATCCCTGGCGACAGTCCGATTCATATGCTTTCTCGGATTCCCACTCGCTGGGCACGTAGGGCACGCCCAAGCACAACAGCTTTGCTGTCTGCTGCGTGATGGTTGATCCGCCATGGCCTGACAGCGGCCCACGCCCCTCGCTCA
The DNA here is from genome assembly GCF_056538905.1 of Ruegeria sp. BE10. Taxonomy (NCBI): domain Bacteria; kingdom Pseudomonadati; phylum Pseudomonadota; class Alphaproteobacteria; order Rhodobacterales; family Roseobacteraceae; genus Ruegeria; species Ruegeria sp. BE10. Next base: position 28,798 of record NZ_JBQFTX010000008.1, on the reverse strand, counting down.
GGTTGATGCGCACAGCACTGGCCACACCTCGGGGGCTGACGCCGAAATGGCGATAGAACCGCTTATCCTCGGTGGCGACGACAGCGTTTTTGAGGTGCGGTGAAACAGTGCCCGCCGTGATCACCCCGCCGAACTGATCCCCGCGCCAAGCAAAGACCTTGCCGTTGCGGTCCAACAGCGTGACCGACCCCCGCGCCCGACCGTCCAGCAGTTCATTCACATCTGGCAGCGTGGTGTAGACAACTCCAACAGCCAGCGCCAACAGCATCGCAACCACCGCGCCGACACGCCAGGTTATGCCCCAGATCAACCGCCAGACCCACCGGAAGAAACGGCGGAAAATACCCCCACCACCGCCACCGGATTTCCGGCGCGTTTTCTTACGCGTGGTCTTGCGCGTCGTCGTTTTGCGCGCGGCCGCCTTCTTGCCCGCGGGTTTCGTGGTGCGCTTGGTCGTCGTCGGCTTGCGCCTTTTCGACGGGTATCTTTTATCCGCGACAAGCGGTGCCTTTCGGCGCCTGGACTCAGTCATGCTCAAACTCTGCCCGGTTATCGTTTTGAGGCACAATACAATGCCACGCCGGTGAAGTAGAGGTCTGAAATTCCGGCAATCACCCTCTATAGCGTGCCTATTTATTACTCAATTGTTACTTTTTGTGCAAAAATTGTGCACTTCCCCACGCATTCACCCGGCGTCGTCCCTCCTTACCCGTTCCTTACTGCGGTCAGGCACGCTCTTTTTTCTGCAGGTGCAAACAGACCGGACCGCAGAGGGGACCAACGTGAAACTGATTATTGCGACAATCAAGCCGTTCAAGCTTGAAGAGGTGCGCGAGGCACTGACCGACGCAGGCCTACAAGGCATGATGGTGACCGAGATCAAGGGCTTTGGCTCTCAATCTGGTCACACAGAAATCTATCGCGGCGCTGAATACGCAGTGAATTTCGTGCCCAAAATCAAGTTGGAGATTGTGGTGCCTGCCACGATGGCCGACCAGATCGTCGAAACCATCACCAAAACCGCCCGAACCGGCAAGATCGGCGACGGCAAGATTTTCGTCCTCGATGTCGAGCAGGCCCTGCGCGTGCGGACCGGGGAAATGAACGAAGAGGCGCTTTAAGTGCCCTCCATTCCAAAAATTCGAGGACTGACTATGAACCTGATGAAATCTCTCATCCCTGCCGCCGCGATTGTCGCGCTGCCGCAGATGGGTCTGGCGCAAGAGGCTGCCGTCGAAGGCGAGGCCGCGCTGCACACCCAGTATATCTTTACCACTCTGCTGTTCCTGATGGGCGGCTTCCTCGTTTTCTTCATGGCTGCTGGCTTTGCCATGCTAGAAGGCGGGCTGGTGCGTTCCAAGAACGTGGCCATGCAGATGATCAAGAATGTGGCGTTGTTTTCGATTGCCGCGATCATGTACTGGCTGATCGGCTTCAACCTGATGTATCCGGGCGATGGCTGGTCCATCTCCGGCTGGCTTGGTCCGTTCTTCTCAACCACCGTGCTTGATCCCGTTGGCGTCGGCGCCGATGCAGCGGCTCTGGATTATGCCTCAATCGGTTCGGATTTCTTCTTCCAACTGGTCTTCGTTGCCGCAACCGCGTCGATCGTCTCGGGTGCCGTGGCCGAACGTATCAAGCTGTGGCCCTTCTTGGCCTTCGTTGTGGTGCTAACCGGTATCATGTACCCGATCACAGGCTCGTGGCAGTGGGGCGGCGGCTGGTTGTCCGAAGCCGGATTCTCGGACTTCGCTGGCTCGACCGTGGTGCATTCGGTCGGTGGCTGGGCGGCTCTGGCCGGGGCCATCATCCTGGGTCCGCGCATCGGCAAGTACAACAAAGACGGCAAGGTCCACCCGATCCCGGGTTCGAACCTGGCGCTGGCAACCTTGGGAACGTTCATCCTGTGGCTGGGCTGGTTCGGCTTCAACGGCGGCTCGCAATTGGCTATGGGCACCGTGGGGGATGTCTCGGACGTGTCGCGCATCTTTGCCAACACCAACATGGCCGCCGCTTCGGGGGCTGTCGCGGCGCTGATCATGACCCAGCTGTTGTACAAAAAGCCTGACCTGACCATGGTACTGAACGGCGCACTGGCCGGTTTGGTGTCGATCACGGCCGAGCCTCTGGCCCCGACCCTGTTCGGTGCGCTGTGGATCGGTGCCGTGGGCGGTATCATCGTGGTCTTTGCGGTTCCGATGCTGGACAAGTTCAAGATCGACGACGTGGTCGGTGCCATCCCGGTTCACCTGTTCTGCGGTATCTGGGGCACCATCGCCGTCATCTTCTACGGCGAGGCCACGCTGATCACACAATTGACCGGCATCATTGCCTACGGTGTGTTCACCTTTGTCGGAGCCCTGATCCTGTGGATGATCCTGAAAGCCACCGTCGGCATCCGCGTCAGCGAAGAGGACGAGATCAACGGCCTCGACATGGCGGAACTGGGTATGGAAGCGTATCCCGAGTTTTCAAAAGGCTAAGAGTCAACCACTCTCAAACAAAAAACCCGGGCGTTCGCGTCCGGGTTTTCATTTTTTAAAACTGCGGGATTTCAAACCCCGACGTCGACAATCGCCTTGGCCAGAATTGGCACGGTGGTCGCGTTCAGGCCGGCGATGTTCAGGCGGCTGTCGCCGACCATGTAGATACCGTGATCGTCGCGCAGTTTCTCGACCAGTTCCGGAGCCGCACCCAGGCGCGAGAACATGCCGCGGTGCTGAGCAATGAAACCAAAGCGGTCCGAGCCGCTCAGCCGCTGCAATTCATCCGACAGTTGCTGACGCAGGCCCAGCATGGACAGGCGAACATCTTCGAGCTCAGCAGCCCAATCGGCGCGCAGGGCGTCGTCATTCAAGATGGTGGTCACCACACGTGCACCGTGATCGGGCGGGAAGGAATAATTCTGGCGGTTCAGGAAGGCCAGCGTAGCCTGATTCAAGGCTGTCTGCGCCGCATCATCACTGATCGCCATCAACAGGCCGGTACGTTCGCGGTAGATGCCGAAATTCTTCGAGCACGACGCCGCGATCAGGCAGCGCTTGACCGACGAGGCTACCAGACGGGCCGCCTGCGCGTCCGCCTCCAGACCGTCGCCAAAGCCCTGATAGGCAATGTCGATCATCGCTACCAGACCACGTTCGTTGATCAGGTTCACGACCTCTTGCCACTGCACCATGTTCAGGTTGGCGCCGGTCGGGTTGTGGCAGCAGCCGTGCAACAGCACCACGTCACCCGCCTTGGCCGTCTTGAGATCCTCGATCATGCCATCGAAGTCGACGCCACGGGTATCGCCGTCGAAATAGCGATAGGGGACCATCTCCATTCCCAGATAGTTCAGAATCGACAGGTGGTTCGGCCATGTCGGGTTCGACACGAAAACGCGCGCCGATGGGTTGGCCATGCGGATCAATTCGAACGCCTGACGGCAGGCTCCGGTGCCGCCCGGGGTGGCCACGGCAGCGATGTTACCGCGTGGCACAGACGTGCCCAGGATCAGGCCGATCATCGCATCTGCATAAGCCGGGTCACCGGCCAGACCGGTATAGGCTTTGCTTTCCTGCTCTTCCAGAATGCGCTTTTCGGCGGCCTTCACCGCGCGCATCACCGGGGTCACGCCTTCGGCATTCTTGTAGACGCCGACGCCCAAATCGATCTTTTGATCACGCGGGTCTTCGCGGTACATCTGCACCAATGCCAGAATTTTGTCGGCAGGTTGCGGCTTGAGGTTCTCGAACATCAGTTCTCTCCGGTTGCGACGGGCAGGGTCGGGAAGGCACCCCATTCAGCCCAGGAGCCGTCATAAAGCGAATGATCTTTCTTGCCCAAGCGTTCCAACGCCAGGCTGAGGATGGCGGCGGTCACGCCCGACCCGCAGGATGTGATCGCGGGCTTTGACAGGTCCACACCCGCGGCTTCGAACACAGCGCGGCAATCGTCGGGCGATTTCATCGTACCATTCTTGTTCAGCAACAGGTCAAAAGGCACGTTGCGCGACCCCGGAATATGCCCCGACCGCAAACCTTCGCGCGGCTCAGCCGCAGTTCCGGCAAAGCGGGCGGCGGATCGGGCATCGATAATCTCATGATCGGCGAGTTTGGCTGCGGCCGATACCTGCGTCACATCCCGTACCAAATGGTTTTGCACTCGTACGGTCATATGGCGATCCCGAATGATCGGCGGCAGGTCTTCGATTTCGCGACCCTCAGCCTGCCATTTCGGCAAGCCGCCGTCCAAAACGGCGACGTTTTCCTGACCCATCAGGCGAAACAGCCACCAGACCCGCGCCGCAGACATCAACCCGGCACCGTCATAGACCACGACCTGATGTCCATCCCCCACACCCATCGCCCGCAAGCGCGACATGAATTTTTCGACCGGTGGTGCCATATGCGGCAAGTCCGAACGCTGATCGGATATATCATCGATATCGAAGAACCGCGCGCCGGGAATATGGGCGGCATCATATTCCGCCTTAGCATCCCGCCCCTGTTGCGGCAGATACCATGACCCGTCCAGAATCCGTAAATCAGGATCCTTGATATGGGCGGCAAGCCATTCGGTGGAAACGAGTGTTTTCGGATCGTCCAGCATCAAAGCCTCCCCTAAGCGAGCTTGAGTTTTCCCTATACGCGCACGCATTCGGGTTCAAGACTGGATGGGGCCTAGCCCGCCTAACGCGCGCGCCTGAGACGGAAAAACTGAACGATCCCGATCATACTGATCAGAATCCAGAAGGATTCGATCAACATCGACGCCAGATTGAAATTCTGAAGCAGCGAATAGACGATCAGGATCGACCCGGCGAGGTTCAGCACCGGGAATGCCAGATCGTCCGAATTCATCATCCGCATCTGAGTGGCAAAATACGCAGCCACCACGACCAAAGCACCGATTGAGCCAATCGCGTCCGCCAGTGTTAGAGTTTCCAGAAAAGCGCCCATATCTTGCCTATTACTATGTGGGGTCAGGTTCAGCCGATCGCGGCCAGCGCATCCAATTGTGCATAATGGTGCATGTTCAAAAAAACAGCCCCTTGATCACCGGCGCGATAGCCATGCGGCAGGTCCGCCGCAAATCGCAGGCCCTGTCCCGCCTCAAGCGCCACCCACTCCCCATCACGCAAAATCTCAAGCGCGCCGTTCAGGACAAAGACCTCTTCCGTCACGCCAGTCGCGTGGGCGGCGGATTCGTGGCTTTGGTTCGGCGCAAGTTCCACATGAAATGTCTCGGCCCGTAATGCGGGGTCAAAGGGAAAGACGATCTTAACTTCGATGCTGCCTGGAAAGGTCACCGTGCGAAACACGTCAGGCGTTGTCGTATCGCGCAGTGCCGCCGTGCCGATCAATGCGCTGAGGGGCAGTTGAAACCCTTTGGCAATCTTCCACAGCGTCGCGATGGTCGGGCTGGATTCGCCACGCTCGATCTGGCCCAGCATGGCTTTGCTAACGCCGGTCATCTCAGCCACCTTCGACAGGCTCAGCCCCGAGGCCGCCCGCACATCCCGCAGTTTCAGTGTAATATCGTCCGGTGCCATCTGATCGTCTTTCGAATCCTCTTGTGCGTTATAGCGCACATGTGGTACGTGCGCTATAACGCACACATCCCGCATATCGCAACCGGGGCAAAAGGGAAACAGCATCATGCCAATGTACCGATCCAGAACCTCCACCCATGGCCGCAACATGGCCGGTGCCCGCGGCCTGTGGCGCGCAACCGGTATGCAGGATGACGATTTCGGCAAACCGATCATCGCCATCGTCAACTCGTTCACCCAGTTCGTTCCCGGCCACGTTCACCTGAAGGACTTGGGCCAGATGGTCGCGCGTGAGGTTGAGGCAGCAGGCGGCGTCGCCAAGGAGTTCAACACCATTGCGGTGGATGACGGTATCGCCATGGGCCATGACGGAATGCTGTATTCGCTGCCCTCGCGTGAGGTGATCGCGGATTCGGTGGAATATATGGTCAACGCCCACTGCGCCGATGCGATGGTCTGCATCTCGAACTGCGATAAGATCACCCCTGGCATGCTGATGGCCGCTATGCGCCTGAACATCCCGGCCATCTTCGTCTCGGGCGGTCCGATGGAAGCGGGCAAGATCGACATCGCTGATCTGGACGTCAAAAAGATCGACCTCGTCGACGCGATGGTTGCCGCCGCTGATGACAAATACACTGACGAACAGGTGCAGCATATCGAAGAAAATGCCTGCCCCACCTGCGGGTCATGCTCGGGCATGTTCACCGCCAACTCGATGAACTGCCTGGCCGAAGCGCTGGGTCTGGCGCTGCCCGGCAACGGTTCGACCCTGGCCACGCACGCCGACCGCAAAGAGCTGTTCCTTGAGGCCGGTCGCCGCATCGTCGAGATCACAAAACGCCATTATGATCTGAACGAAAAAGGCTTCCTGCCGCGCGAGATCGCAACCTTTGAGGCGTTTGAAAACGCCATGAGCCTCGACATTGCCATGGGTGGATCGACCAACACGGTTCTTCACCTGCTGGCCATCGCGCATGAAGGCGAGGTGCATTTCACCATGTCCGACATGGACCGCCTTAGCCGCAAAGTCCCCTGCCTGTGCAAGGTGGCACCAAACACTGAAAACGTACACATGGAAGACGTTCACCGCGCCGGGGGTATCTTCTCGATCCTGGGTGAGCTTGGCCGAGCGGGGCTGCTGCACGAAGATTGCGCCACCGTGCATTCCGCCACGATGGGTGAGGCAATCGCGAATTGGGACATCAAGGTCGCCAACAACCCCAAAGCGCAAGAGCTGTTCAAGGCCGCCCCGGGGGGCGTGCGCACCACCCAAGCCTTCAGCCAATCGAACCGGTACAAGGAACTGGATATCGACCGCGAAGGCGGTGTAATCCGGTCGAAAGAGCATGCCTTCAGCCAGGATGGCGGTCTGGCGGTTTTGTTTGGCAATATCGCTCGGGACGGCTGTATCGTGAAAACTGCAGGCGTTGATCCCGCCAGCCTGACCTTCACCGGATCGGCCTATGTCTGCGAAAGTCAGGATCAGGCGGTCAATGACATTCTGACCGGCAAAGTCGTAGCGGGCGACGTCGTGGTGATCCGCTATGAAGGCCCGCGCGGCGGTCCGGGGATGCAGGAAATGCTGTATCCGACCTCGTATCTGAAATCCAAAGGTCTGGGCAAAGCCTGCGCCCTGCTGACTGACGGTCGGTTCTCGGGCGGTACATCGGGCCTGTCGATTGGCCACGTCTCACCCGAAGCCGCCGAGGGCGGTGAGATCGGACTGGTGCGCCCGGGCGACAAGATCGAGATCGACATCCCGAACCGCAGCATCCATCTGGCCGTATCAGACGAAGAACTTGCAGCACGGCGCGAAGAGCAGGACGAAAAGGGCTGGGTGCCGGCCGAGCCACGCAAGCGCAAGGTGTCGACCGCACTGAAGGCCTATGCCAAGCTGACAACCAGCGCGGCGAAAGGAGCCGTGCGTCAGGTCTGAACCGGGTTGCGGTAGGTAGATTATAGGCCTCGCTGTATTGCACAGCGGGGCCTTTTCATTTTTGAATGCCAACTTGATCAAAAGGAGCTCTGATGACGATTTGGCGTCCGTATCAAGGCATTCGGGTCAAGGCGATCGGCTTGCTATGGAGAGGTCCCAGTCTCTTGGTCGCCGACGTCCATGACGACAGTGGCAATCTGAAAGGTGTCCGTCCGCTTGGCGGTACAGTTGAGTTCGGCGAAACTTGGCAGGACGCGCTGAAACGCGAATTTCACGAGGAGCTTGGCGTTGACATTCAGATTTCCGGCGCGCCTTTGGTTTTGGAGAACATTTATCGCCACGAAGGCCAGCTGGGGCACGAGATAATTTTCGCCACAGAAGTGACTCTGTCAAATCCATCTGCCCTACCAAAACATGCGATCACCTTTGCCGAGGACAACGGACTCATGTGCAGAGCCAGTTGGCGCGACCTCAGTGAACTCGATACGGATAGCGGACCAAATTTGTACCCTATCGGTCTGAAACGCGAACTGATCGTTACCTGAGTCTTCTCAGACAGCCTCCCGCGCCCGACCCGCACCATCGGCTACGCCGACGCTACGTTCGGCCTTGGGCCCGGCGCCGCGCAGTGCGCAGCGCCGGGCCCAACTAGAGGAGACGTCTCGTCAGAGACATTGACGACAGGCGGAAGTGCCTGCCTTATGGCAGGTCAATCGCCTAGTTTGGCGTGAACTTCGTCCAGATCAATCTCACCAATCGGCATCTTATTTGCCGGGTTCTCAAAATCGTATCGGAACAGTTCGAAATCCTGTTTGTAGATTTCGTAGACCAAATGCATGGACAGATCGTCGAAATAATCCTCGACCGGATGCGCACGTTTGGGGCCATGCCCTTCGGATTCGTTGAACCGTGGAATATCTGAAAGGCTGACCGCGTGAGGTGTGTCCAGATTGTCCAGCACCCCCTGCATTCCGTCATTGAATTTCTCGGTCCAGAAAATGTTGTCGTAGCGTCCACCATTTACGATGAAAGTCGAGACATGCCCTGACACGGCTGACCAGTGAATGTCCGGGTCCATCGGTCGGCGCCAGCGGATCGTATCCCGCGCAAACAGCAAAAAGCGGCGAAAACTGGCGATCTGGTCAAACTCGCCCTTGCCGTCATCGCCGCCCACTTCGATCCCGTAATTATAGATCAGCGTCGGCACCAGATTGCCCCGATACCGGCTGCCATTGCGCTGAATACCGCAAATCTTGTCGAAGAACGAGCTGAGTATCCGGGTGTACGGATTGCGCACACAGGTAAAAGAGTATGAGGCGTGTTTGCGAATATTGCCGGAAATCCGGGCCTGGCTGTCGGCAAAGGCCCATTTGTGCATACCGTCCTTGGCGTCATGAATATCGCCGTCGAAAAACCGACCGTGGTCCGAGTAGTACATAATCTGCCCGATGGTCGAGCACGCACATTTCGGCACAACACGGTACACCATACTCTCACTCTCGGTCATCCATGTACCGGGAAAACCCATCTGCAATGCCTCCTCAGCGGGTCAAAATAACCACACGCGCCCGCCTAGGCTCATAAAGAACCAAAAATATTCTGTTTATTCAATCGCTCATCCTCAGTATCAGAGAGCAAACAGGCAGAAACGGACGTTACAGACGCAATATGGCAAAAATTGCCTATATTCTATTGTGCCACAAGGACCCTGACGCAATCATCGCGCAGGCCGAGCAACTGACAGCCGCAGGCGACTGCATGGCCATCCATTTTGACGCGCGCGCCAGCGCGGTGGCCTATGACCGTATTCGCAGCGCGTTGAAAGATAATCCAAATGTGGCTTTTGCCGCCAAGCGCATCAAATGCGGCTGGGGCGAGTGGTCTTTGGTGCAGGCGACCCTGAATGCCGTGCAGGCTGCGGTGGATGCGTTTCCACGGGTCACCCATTTCTACATGCTGTCTGGCGATTGCATGGCGATCAAAACCGCCGAGTACATCCATTGGTTTCTGGACGAAAACGACAAGGATTTTGTGGAAAGCCACGATTTCTTTGCCAGCAACTGGATCAAAACCGGTATGAAGGAAGACCGGCTAATTTACCGTCATTTCTTCAACGAACGCACCCAGAGCAAGCGGTTCTATGCCGCATACAACCTGCAAAAACGCTTTGACCTGACGCGCGATATCCCCGCAGACATCCAAGTTATGATCGGCAGTCAGTGGTGGTGCCTGCGCCGCCGCACGGTCGAGATGATCCTTGATCTCCTGCAACAGCGCCCGGATGTGGTCCGCTTTTTCTCGACCACCTGGATCCCGGATGAGACGTTTTTCCAGACCCTAGTCCGCCATCTGATCCCCAAGGAAGAGATTGAGAACCGCACCCCCACTTTCCTAATGTTCTCGGATTACGGGATGCCGGTGACCTTTTACAACGATCACTACGACATGCTGCTGGGGCAGGATTACATGTTTGCCCGCAAGATCAGCCCCGAGGCGCATGAGTTGAAAGAGAGGCTGGGCCAGCTCTATGCCAGCGAAGGGGTCGAGTTCCAAATCTCGGATGAAGGGCGAAACCTCTATGGGTTTCTAACCGGGCGCGGGCGCGTTGGCCGCCGCTTTGGGCAGCGCTTTTGGGAGGCCGGGAATACCTTGGGTCCCGAACGCGAACTATATCTAATTGCGTGCAAAAAATGGCACGTGGCCAAGCGTCTGGTCGATCAGATCACGTCCGAGACTGACATTCCTTGTGTCGAATACCTGTTCAATGAAGAAGACACCCTTCTGCCTAATCTTGGCGGTATCGAGACGACGCTAACCAAGCGCTCCCGCCACCGGCGCGCGGTCGTGCGGATGTTGTTCGATCATTTCCAGACCGACAAGCTGGTACTGTGTGTGGACCCGGCAAATCTGGATATCATTCAGGATTTCTGCTCGGACCAGGTCAGGACCCGGGTTCTTGAGATCGAATGCGACTATTCTGACGATTACCTGATCGGCCATGCGCGGCGGGTCGGTCTGGCCGGAGAAAACAGCCCATCGGAAACCGTGGCGCGCCTTGTGCCGGCCTTGCGCAATTCGCTGGCCTATGAATCCGAGTTGATCCGGGGTGCGGGGTTCGAAGGATACTTGCGTATCCGCGAGGCCAATACGCGGGCTGAAAACGAAGAGGTAATGGCTGAATTTCTGAATGTCCCAGAAGACAAGGCGCAGGCCGTGATGAGACTGGATTATCTGTTTGCAGACTGATCCGGCGGCACCTGCCGATGCCGCCGGAAGGGTCAATCAGATGTCGAACTTCACGCCTTGGGCCAGCGGCAGTTCGGCTGAGTAGTTCACCGTATTGGTCTGACGCCGCATATAGGCCTTCCACGCGTCCGAGCCGCTTTCGCGCCCGCCACCGGTTTCCTTTTCGCCGCCAAATGCGCCACCGATCTCGGCACCCGAAGGTCCGATATTTACGTTGGCAATTCCGCAATCCGACCCGGCTGCGGTCAAAAACTGCTCGGCCTCACGCATGTTCAGGGTGAACACGCACGACGACAGTCCTTGCGGTACGTCATTCTGAATCTCGATCGCATCGTCAAAATCGTCATAACCCATGACATAGAGGATCGGAGCAAAGGTTTCGGTCTTCACCACATCGCTTTGGCCGGGCATTTCGACGATGGCGGGTGCCATATAGACCCCGGCAGGCACGCCTTCGGTCACACGGTTGCCGCCGAATACGGTGCCGCCTTCGGCTTCTGCAGCTTTCAGGGCTGCGGTCATGGCCGCACCCGAGGCTTCGTCGATCAGCGGGCCAATCAAGGTGCCCTCAGCCAGCGGGTTGCCAATGGGCAAACCAGCATAGGCCTTCTTCAAACGGCTCACCAATTCTTCACGGATCGAGCTATGCACAATCAGACGGCGCAGTGTGGTACAACGCTGACCCGCGGTGCCCACAGCCGAAAAGACAATCGCCCGCACTGCCATTTCCAAGTCGGCCGACGGACCGACAATCATTGCGTTGTTGCCGCCCAGTTCCAGAATGCATTTGCCGAACCGTTGCGCCACGATGGGGGCCACTGCGCGGCCCATACGGGTTGAACCCGTGGCCGAGATCACCGGCACATCCTCGCTGGCCACCAGCGCCTCGCCCAGCGCGGCGCCGCCGATCAGGGTTTGCAACAAGCCTTCGGGCGCGTCGCCGAACCGGGCCAGTGCACGTTCAAAGATTTTCTGACAGGCCATTGCCGTCAGCGGGGACTTCTCGGACGGCTTCCAGATCACCGGATCGCCACACACCAGCGCAAGCGCTGCGTTCCACGACCAGACTGCGACGGGGAAATTGAAGGCCGAGATTACGCCCACCGGACCCGCCGGGTGCCATGTCTCCATCATCCGGTGGCCGGGCCGTTCCGAGGCAATGGTCAGACCGTATAGCTGGCGCGACAGACCAACGGCAAAATCGCAGATGTCGATCATCTCCTGCACTTCGCCCAGACCTTCCGAGGTGATCTTGCCGGCCTCCCAGCTGACCAGCGCGCCCAGATCGTCCTTGGCGGCGCGCAATTCCTCGCCCAGCAGACGGATCAACTCGCCCCGGCGCGGCGCGGGCACGGTGCGCCATGCCTTGAAGGCCATTTTCGAACGGGCAAGGATGGCCTCCATGTCGGAAGCTGGGGTCTCATGCACCTCGGCCAGCAGGCTACCGTCAATCGGCGAGGTCACCTTGAGCGTGCCGCCGGTCAGTTCGGCCTCGGTCAGGTCCAGATTTGCCAGGGTGGTTTGCGCAGTCATCACGATGTCTTTCATATCTCAGGCCGCCTTGTTCTGTTCAGTTACGTCGCCGGCGCGATAGAGTCGGCCAAATTCAGTGTTGAGGAAATCGGACAGGTTCACCTGTTCCTGCCGGATAAATCCTTTTGCGGGCAGTCCCCCGGTGCGCATCAGGTCGACCACGCCCAGAACGCCTGCGGCGGTGGTGACCTGAATGGCGCTCCAGACCTGTCCGTTGAGGGTGCGGGCAAAGCTTTTGTTGATCAGGGATTTCTCGCGCAGCGCACCGTCAATCAGGCCCTTGGCAGTGCAATAGACCAGCACCACATCCTGATCGGTGCGCGGCAGCGCGGTCTCGAAGATGTCCTTCAGCAGGTCGCGGCGGCGCTCCAGCTCCAGATCCTTGAGCAGCAGCTTCAGGATATCGCAATGGCCGGGATAGCGGATCGAGCGATAGGATACCGCCCGCGCCTTACCCTCAAGCGTTTCGGGCAGCGTGCCCAACCCGCCGGAGGTGTTGAAGCATTCGTATTCCACCCCGTCATGGCCCAGCACTTCGTAATCTTCCAGCGGCGCGGTTTTCACGCGCTCGCCATTCACGATGGCATCGCAGGGGTTGCAGTACTCGTTGATCAGCCCGTCTGTCGACCAGGTCAGATTGTATTTCATCGCGTTGGTCGGATAGAGCGGCAGCGCCCCCACCCGCATGTGCAGACTGTCCAGCTCATCAAATTCGGCCGCCAGCGACGCGCCAGCAATGCCAACGAAGCCCGGAGCCAGACCGCATTGCGGCATGAAGGCGGTATCGCTGTCTTCGGCCAATTCGCGCACCGCATTGGTGGCTGCAACGTCTTCGGTCAGGTCAAAGTAGTGTGCCCCGGCGGTCTTGGCCGCCTTGGCAATCTTCGGCGTCAAAAAGAACGGAGCAGCTGAGATTACGGCATCAAACCCAGACAGTCCTTGGGTCAGTTGTGCCTCATCCCCCACATCGATCTGCCGGGTCGCAATCCCCTGTTTATTAAGCACCGATAACGCCGCCAGATCGCGGTCGGCAACGGTGACCGAGTAATTCGACGATGCTTGCAGCAGGCTGGCGATCATCTGACCAATCTTACCTGCCCCTATGACACAAATGTTCCAGCTCAAAACGCGCCTCCTCTTTCGTTTAGGAAAAGTATGAGGGGTGGGCTGTTCGATCCGCAGGGGTATTCTTGACGAAAACGCGGAAAGTTACGTCATTACGACGGTAATTTCGACATAATGTCAAAGCCATGACTGACAGGAAGCGGGCGGCAAAAGCTACAATCCGAACTCGTATAGTCAAATCAACAACATCGGTGATTTTTGTGTCCAAATGCGATACGGTACGCGCAATTGGGCCCATTTGTTCGCGCTGAACGTGCGCATTCTGTTGGCCCGGCCAGTGCAGATTAACCGTCGGGCCGGTCCTTTATTTCTGTTTGACCATAAGACGCCTGACACATGCCACAAGACGCAGCACTGGTTCTTTGACGACATTCACGGCTTTAGTTCAGGGGGGAACAGACGTGCCTAAAGACCCGATTGAAAACACTATTTCCTATCATCCAACCGAATCCGAATGGGCGCTGATACAAGAAGTTCTGCCCGCAGATGATCCAACCGTAATCCAACTGCATTTCGAGTGTTTCGAGGTGGCTGAGGATACGATCCTGCCATCGCAGGGCATGTATGTGGTGCTGGGGGGCGAGGTGCATCTGCGACAGGACGAGACGGTTCTGGCAACGGCCGATGCGGGCGACTATTTCTACGAGGAACATCTTGAGATCTTTGATATTCCCGTCAGCCTCGAAGCCTTGGCCACGCCCGGCACCAAGTTGGCTTATTTGTCCAGCAATCACTGGCTGGAAATTCCGACGGACATCCGCGAAGCCTGCTATGACACCCTGTTCGGTGATCTGGTCAGCGTGCATTTGCAGAACTTTCAGCAACCCATCAATTGCTGCAGCGTTACGGCAGCGGCGCTGAGCATGTCGGCGCTGGGGTTCAGTTGCGAGGTCAACGATATCTTTCGCGAATGTGCCCTGCCTACCTCCTTCGTGGTCAATGACGGTATTTCACTGGGTGAGCTTTACGACGTCGCCTGTACCTTCATCCACACCCAGGGCCTGCGCGACAAGGTGCAGGTTCAGGCCTATTTCATGGACGAGGCCACGACCTCGGTCGAAATTTTGCTGAAGGCGATCGACGAATCCAACCGGCTGGGTGGGGATAACGACATCCTGGTGGCAAATTTTCAGGTCGGAGTCGCCCATGGCAAACCGACCATGCCGGGTGGCCACTTTGCCATCATCGCCAAGTGCAATCCCAGCACCGGGCTGGTGCATATGATGGACGTCCACCCCGAGAAATACGGCAAGCTGTGGGTCACCACCATCGACCGGCTGTGGGCCGGAATGTCGGATCGCGACGGAACCTCGATGCGATCACGGGGCATCCTGCGGTTCTCAGCGCGTGAGGCGGTAAAGACCAACCTGCAGACCCTGCAGCAGGACTGCAACTATGTGGACAGCACGTTGTATCTGGCCAAAGACCCCAAGAAACGCCGCAACCTGTTCCGGCGGGCCAGCCCGAATATGAACTCGCTGGGGGTGCTGGCCGAAAGCCTTGCGATCCTTGGGGATGAGCAGGTCGATGAAGACAAGCTGCTGATTGCCACGCAAACCGATTACACCGAAGCCTTGAGCCGTGTGTCCACCGCCAAGGAAATGCACAGCCTTGCGCAGCGGTACCTGAGCCAATCGCCCGATGTGCATCTGGGCAGCACGTTCCACAGTTATGCCTTGCGACCTAATCCCGAGGAGATAACACCCGAGAAATGGTTCCAAGATCATTTGCGCTTGCTCAACAGCGATGATGATCGGCACCTGATGATCAACATCGACTTTAACCGCGTGCTGGGGTTTGAAGTCATCCGTCCGCCCGAGAACGTCTATCGTGAAACGGCCTTGCTTGAGGAATTCTGGTGCCTCTGCATCGCCTATGACGAGGATACCGATCTGGTGACCGTGGTGGATATGAGCCCCGCGACCTCGCAGGTGTGGCAGGCCCCGCGCGGGCATATCTTCCGCGGCCTGCGTGATGTGAAAAACCCAGCGATGCTGGTGATCGAGGAACACGACCCCCCAGAAGACCCCACCGACGTGGCCCGCATTGTCGCGACCAACCCGCTTGTGCTGTTTTACGCCGATGAGGACCCGTGGTCCTATATGCTGCGTAGTATCCTGTCCAATATCGGCATCACCAGCATCAAGCTGATCGACATAGAAGGCCACGGGGCCAATGTGATGAAGATCCGGCGGCAACTGAATGTGCTGACCGGTAAGGAAAAACCGCCTTACCTGTTTTTCCAGAACGAATGCCTGGGCAGGCGGTCGGACATTGTCGATATGATCCTGAAAGGTCGGTTGCAGGAACGGGTACACAAAGCCGGTCTACCGGTTCTGCTGCGCCATGAATCCCCCAGCCTGGACAAGAACATCTTTGGCTATCCCAAGGGCGGGTTGACCGATGCGCCGACCGAAAAGCGCAACGTATTGCTGTGCGCCTGCGGATCATCGGCAGCCGACAAGGTGCCGGAACTAGTGGAACGGATCACACAAGCCGGGCACAACGTGAAACTGATCCCCTCGGTCTCGGCCGAGAGGTTCTTTCGCGATTTCGGTGCCGAACGGATCGAGCGATGCATCACCCATAACGACTATTACCGCGACGATGACGAGTGGAACTTTCGCTACATCGAGTTTGGAATGCCCCTGCGCGCCTCGCATCTGGCGCTGTGTGACTGGGCCGATTGCGTGATCGTGGCGCCGGTGACCTGCAACACAATGGGCAAGATCGCCAACGGAATTGCCGACAACCTGCTGACCTCGGTCTTTGTGGCGTGGCAATACCGGAACAAACCGGTGATCCTCTGCCCCGCTTGCAACACCAATATGTGGAACAACGTCACCACCCAGAACAATGTCGAAAAACTGCGCGATCTGGGTATTGATCTGGTCGGGCCGCGCAAAGGGCGGCTGTCTAACGGCATGATGGGCATCGGTATGATGGCGACTCCGGATCAGATCATGGAGGTTCTGGACGAGGCCTTCGAGGAACTGGCCGATCAAGAACACAACATCTGCAAATGGGCGCAAGAGGCCGCCGCCTCGGATGAATTCGCGCAATGGGGCCGTGTATTTCAGGCCATCGACAACGGTATGGCTGGAATTGATATCGTTGATGACAGCAACGGCGACACCCTGTTGCACTACGCGGCAGGCGGCGAAGGCGAGATGAACGAGAGCGGGATGGATCTGGGCAAGCCCGACCTTGAGGCGGCACAGGCGCTGATCGACCGTGGCATCAACGTCAACGCCAGCAATGACCACGGCTTTACCAGCCTGCATGTGGCGGTAATGAACAACTCGGTCGAGATGGTGAAAATCCTGCTGGCAGCTGATGGGATCGACGCCAGTTCGTGCATCCAGTTCCTGCAGAATCCCAAAAACGCCAGAGACGCCAAAGTCTCGGACGAAATCCAGGCGATGCTGGACGATTGGGCCAATACTCACACTCTGACTGAGCTTGAGGATGAGGACGAAGACGATCTGATAGAAGACCGTGAAAAGACCCATCTCTACTTCACCTACGGATCGTTGAAGAAAGGCTTTCCCAATCACGATGCCCATGCCGAGGTGCTGGATGATTTTGTGGGCGAGGCGATCACCCGGCAACGCATGCCCCTGATCGTGCCGCACAAACCGTTCTGCGATAATCCGAACTGTGGGTTTTTGCACCGGATGGCCACGCTGGTCGACCAGAAAGGCCGTGGCAAGGCGGTGCGGGGCGAGGTCTATCGCGTCTCATCCACCGGGATGAAAGAGCTGGACAAGCTTGAAGGCTATCACGGCCCCAACTCTCCCGAAAATGTCTATGTCCGCAAACGGATCAACGTGTTGATCAACGGCGTGAAAAAACCCGCCTATACCTATGTGATCGCACACCCCACCAAGTATCTGGATGAATGGGAGCAGGGCACATCTGGGATTGTGGCTGAATACACGCTTGATATGGCCACCGGCACGCCAAAACCGGGGTTTCAACCGACAGCCTAATTGTGGGTTTCGATCACGGCCTCAACCTCGGGTCCGGCCTTTAGGCTGAGGTTGTAGCCCGTGATCGCCACCATGCACAGAAGGACAAAAGGCCAGAACGCGGCCTTTGGGTACAGGTTGTCCTTGTAATGGATAAGCCGCAGGGACGGCACAGCCTCGGATGCAAACAAGTAGGTGTTCACGGAAACCGCCAGCAACAGGAAATACATCAGGAAAAAGAACGACTCCATGTAGATCACCGGCGATCCGGCAAAGCCTTCACGCAGCTGTACATGGGCCAGCAGGATCACGAAAAACAAGACCGAGCATGTGCCGATCACGCTGGAGGTACTGAAATCATGCCGTTCGACCAAATCGGGGCGGCGGGTCACCGTCATTACCGCACCGAACAGCAGCATCGTCACCACGATCAACGGAATCATGTGGACAATGAAAGCGTTCCCGAAATTGCGCTTGATGACGAAGTTATAATGCAGTTCCGGCAGGTTGGTCTGGAACTCGTTTTCGCCAATTCCCAGCGTTGTATCCAGATCGGACAAGCGATAGTCGAAATAGGTGTTCTCACGCTCCCACGTGCCCATGACGATGCGAGGATCTATGCCAAAAATATCATCCGGCCCGGTGGCGGGATAGGACGAAAAGTCAGGAATTAGAGCCACATTTACATCAAACTCACCGGGCCAAAACCGGACCCAGACGGTTTTATGGTCGAACGGATAGCTGGTGTAGTCAAAGCTCTGCCGCAGGGTCTGTTCAAAATACCAGCCAATCAGGGTCACGCCGTCCTGATCCATCCTATAGGCCTCTTCGATTACGCCATTCGCGGCATCGACGGCCTCGGGCAGGATGAACCCGATCTCTTTTTCGGTTGGCTTGATCGCGTCATGAACGCCGTCTTCGAAATGTTGCCAGACGTAGCCGCTCACGCGCACGTCGCTGGCGCCGGTAAAGCTGAAGGATTTGATGAAGATGCCGGTTTTGACCCGATAGTCGGGCAAATTGTCCAGCTTTTGCAGATACTCATCGACTGAGGCCTCATCTGGCAATTGCGTCGGGTCGCCCTCGAAATGGTTCAGCGCGACCAGAAGTTTGAACAGCACGACGGCCAGAGCAAGCGTCAGGGCACCGGAAATCAGCCAAACCTTCTTTTCGATGCTCATTCAGCCCCTCGCCCGCTCAATTCAACCGCCCGACCAGAGATTGCGTGATGCCCATCTCGGAAAAGCGCGCGCCCAGCGCTTCGAAATCTTCATGTGCTGACATGGGAATGCCCCAACCCCCGCACGCGGCCAGAACCCTGGTGTGCTGTATCGACAGGTCGACCATTGGCAGGGGTTCCTCGGCGGTGAATTTTGCCAATGCGTCCGCATATTCAGTCGCCCGGTCCCATTCCTGCCGTGCCAGCATGACGGCGCTGGCATCGGGATAAAAATGCAGGTGGCTGTGGCCAACGCAACCCTCGGCAATGATCTGGGCGCCCAGTTTCAGGTGCTGATCCTGTTTATTAGGGTCTGTTTCCGCCATGGCTAGCGCCGACAACGCCTTGGGCCCCACGAAATTCCGACCATGTTCGAGCGCAATATCGACAGCCCGCTGACCGGTTTCCCGAGCATCGTCCATCTGCCCGGCGTAAACCTGTGTGCGGGCCAGATGCTCCAATGCCTGCGCCTCAAGCCGCTTTGCGCCTACGCGGCTGGCAATTTCGGCCGAAACTGCGAAGGTCTCCAGCGCCCGATCCAGCTCACCCAAAAACGTATGCGCAACGCCTAGGCAGGTCTGGGCCACACATTCCGGCACAAAGGCAAAATACTTCTGGGACACCTCGATGGCCTCTTGTGCATCCAGCTTGCCCTGCGCCACATCGCCGGTATAGCTGCGCGCCACGCTGAGGTTGTGCAGGTTCGCTGCCAGATCACGCACTAACCCCTTTTCTCGTGCCCGTTCCACCGCCTGCGTATAGAACCCCGTGGCGGTCTGCATGGTCGCGTTCATGAAATTCGCATCGCCGAAACCGCTGAGCGCACCGACCTCAAGCCGCGCCGATTCCAGCTTTCTGGCCAGTGTTAGAGCCTTTTCATTGCTTTGCAGGGCGTCCTCGACCCGACCCAGAGGGAAATACACATTGCCACGGACATAGTTGATCTGGGCAATATCGCGTTCCGATCCACACCGCTCTGCAGCTATCTCGGCCGTACCTAGGCTTTGCAGGGCGTCTTTGTACAAACTGGCCTGCCGTGCGGCCTGCGCCAACCCAATATGGGCGCGGGCGGTCTGTTCATCCGTTTCAGCCAGATCAGCGGCTTCTTTGAATTCGCGCAAGGCGTCATCCGACAGGCCCTGCAAACGGTGGGTTTCACCGCGCGCGCAAAACAGATCGAACCGCACCCCGGATGGCGCGGGCAATTCCAAGGCCCGTTCGATCAGCGGGCTGGCATCATCAAACTGGAACGCCTGAATCAATTTCTCGGCAGCTTCCAGATACGCTTGTGCCGCATTGGTGGCACCTGCCCGGTCCAGATGTTGCGCCCGCAGGGTGGCATCGCGATCCTCGAACCATTTCGCGGCCTGACGATGCAGCCGCGCGCGTTCGGATTTCACCAGCGTCGCATAAGACCCGTCGCGGATCAGCGCGTGGGCAAACATCAGATCGGTTCCTGCCTCACGAATCAGGGCGGACCGGATCAGGGTCGAAGTGTCCAGATGCCCTTCACCCAAGACATAGTTCAGCACCTCGGGCGAGAACCTCTGACCCAACACCGAGGCCGCTTGAATCGCCGCCCGACTGCGCCGGTCCAGCGCATCCAGCCGCGATTGCACGATTCCCTGAATGCTGCCCGGCACGGATTCGCGTTTCAGAACATCGATATTGCGCAAGAGCTGTTCCAGAAACAGCGGGTTGCCCCCGGCGCGCTTTACGCAGGCATCCAGCAGTTCGGGGTCCACGCCGGTGAACTCCTGAACCAACTGTCGGGCCTGCTCATCCCCCATCGGCGCCAGTTCCAGCTTCGAGATCAGCGCGCCTTCGGTGCCCATTTGCCATTCACGGTTGATCGGATCGCCCTCGACCCGGCTGGTCATCAACAGTACACAAGGCAAATCTCGCGTGGTCGCGGCAATATGGGCGCAGGCGGTCAGAATTTCGGGGGCGGCCCAGTGGATATCCTCGATCTGGATGAGCATCGGCGCGTCACGACTGCGTGCCGCGATCAGCTCGTCGATCACTTGCCGCCTTCCGCGTTGGCGGGTGGCGTTATCCATCACAGCATAAACTTCGGCCAGGCCAGGGTCCTGCTCCAGTTCCAAAAGCGCGTTCAGATGCGCCACGTTAGACGGCGACACCCAGCCCTTGGTCACCGCATCCTGCGCCATTGCAGCACCGGTGGCAGCGTCATCTGTGGGTTGCAGCCCCAGAATGCTGCGAGCAACGGATTGGATGGCTGAATGCCCCTCACGCGCGCCGAAATCCATGACCACGCCGTTGTGGATCGAGTATCCGAGCCCCGCAGCCATTTCGGCAACCTGTTCGGACAGATGGGTTTTGCCGATGCCCGGCTCACCCAGAACGATATGCACCTCACCCTTGCCGTGCTGCTGGCAGCGATCGAACGTGGCCGAGAACAGCGACATCTCGCGTTCGCGACCGACAAATCGGTGCCGACGTGACCGGATGTTGCGCGCCATTCGATCCAGACGCCACAGTTCGACCGGTTCGTTCAGCCCCTTGATCGGCTTTTCACCCAGCGACTCGCCGACAAAAAGCGGCCCTAACGCGCGCTGAATGTCATGGGACACCAAAGTATCACCCGGCGTCGCCATATCGGTGATGCGCGACGCCAGATTAACGCCGTCGCCCGTCACCGTGTATTCTGTATGGGCCTGACTGCCGGTTGTGCTGGCGATCACCTGACCCGACGCGATGCCGATGTGACACGACAGAGGCGGGTTCAAAGCGGGCAGCACTGCATGGATTTCCAGCGCCGCCCGGGCGGCCCGCTCGGTATCGTTGGTGTGCGATATCGGCGCTCCAAACACCGCCATCACCGCGTCCCCGATATGCTTGTCGATCCGACCACCGAATTTTTCGACCACATGATCCACCTTGGCAAAAAACGCGTTCAGCAGTTCATGCATGTCCTCGGCGTCCAACTCGCTGGTCAGGCGAGTAAAGCCGGTCAGGTCGGCGAACATGACTGTCACCTGCCGCCTGGCGGGCTCCAGCGGGGTTTCGGGCTCATAGGGTTGAACGGTTTCGACAGTCTCAAGCTCAGCAATCGCGCGCAGCAGCCTGCGGCGGTCTCCGACAGCGGTCACTCCGATTTCGATCAGGTCTTCGCCCGTCAGATCGGGCAAAATTGCGAAATCAATTTTGTTATCCAAAAAGGCTTGCGCATAGTCAGATAGTCCAAGTGTGCTTAGCCAGTCCCTAAGGTCCTGAGACATGTCGCCCCTCTGAAGCCCCCAACTTCAGTCACAGACCTAGCACAGCAGACCCGTCTGAGTCTGCAATGGTTAACGAATTTAATGTTTATGTACGCCCATATGCACGAAACAGGAGCATCTGACCGCAGAGATTCAGGATGAGCTTATCGAGATTTGCCGCGTTCAAACCTGTAACACCGTGTGGCCTTATCAGATTTCAGCTTGTGAATGGCACGCGTGCCTCATCCAGAGATGTCTGCCCGCTGGGCAAGGTCAGATCATGGATCACCGGATTCGACCGGGCGATAACCCGGCCTTTGCGCACCACGGTAAGACGATGGGCGCGCAGGCGGATCGCCTCGATCTTGTCGTTGGCCTGCAGCAGCACGAAATTCGCATCGCAGCCCTTGGCCACGCCGTAGCCCTGCAACCCCATGATCCGGGCCGAGTTTTCGGTCACCGCATCGAAACACCAAGCCATATCGGCCCGGCTTGAGAGTTGTCCCACATGCAGCCCCACAAAGGCCACGTCTAACATGTCGGCCTTACCCAGCGAATACCAAGGGTCCATCATGCAATCCGATCCGAACCCCACAGTGATCCCTGCATCGCGCAATTCGCGTACGCGGGTCTGGCCGCGGCGTTTGGGATACGTGTCGTGGCGGCCCTGAAGCATAATGTTGATCAACGGGTTTGGGATTGCATGTACCCCGGCTTCGACCATCAGAGGGATCAGTTTCGATACATAGTAGTTGTCCATCGAATGCATCGAGGTCAGATGCGACCCCGCCACCCGTCCGTTTAGACCCAATCGTTGGGTTTCATAGGCCAACGTCTCGATATGGCGGCTTTGCGGGTCATCGCTTTCGTCACAATGCATGTCGACCATCAAGCCACGTCGGGCCGCGATTTCGCAAAGCTGACGTACAGAGTCGGCCCCGTCCGCCATCGTGCGTTCGAAATGCGGAATACCGCCCACCACATCCACACCCATATCTAGCGCGCGGATCGTGTTCTGCATCGCGGTAGGGTCGCGCAGAACACCGTCCTGCGGAAAGGCAACCAGTTGCAGATCCAGGTAGTCCTTCACCTGCTCGCGCACTTGCAGCAGGGCTTCAACACCCTTCAGCTCATCATCGCAGGTATCTACATGGCTGCGGATCGCACCAATCCCCTTGGCCACGGCCAGCTCGCAATACCGCATTGCACGTGCGACGATGTCCTCGACCGTTTGGATCGGCTTCAGCTCTCCCCACAACGCGATACCTTCCAGCAATGTGCCCGAGACATTCATGCGCGGATTACCTAGCGATAGAGTCGCATCCATATGAAAATGCGGATCAACAAAAGGGGGAGAAACCAATTGGCCACCCGCATCGATTACTTCGCCAGCTTCGGCTGTGATCTCGGATTCAATCGCGGCGATCTTGCCATCCGCGCAGGCAATATCAATGCCAGTCTGGCCATCGGTCAGGGTGGCATTCTTGACGATCAGATCGAACATGACGTTTCCTATCGTTGGCCCTTGAACCAGGGGGTGAGCAATGCACGCGGATAATCCGCCGACCGCGCCGCAACCACAAGGGCGATGATCGAGAGGATATAAGGGGCCATCAGGAATACCTGACCTGGCACCAGCGCGCCGATCTCGGTTTGCAGCCGCACCTGCAACGCATCAAAGGCCCCGAACAACAACGCGCCCAACAGCGCCTTTCCAGGCCGCCAACTGGCAAAGATTACCAGCGCGATGCAAACCCAGCCGCGCCCGTTGACCATGCCGAAGAAGAAGGCATCAAAGGCGCTCATCGTGAGGAAAGCCCCGCCCAAAGCCATCAAGGCCGAGCCCGCGACAATGGCCCCGATCCGCAGCCCGTAAACCGACAGGCCTTGTGCATCGACACTGTCCGGGTTGTCTCCAACCGCCTGAATGGCCACGCCCAGGGCGGTGCGGTTCATCACATACCAGACCACCGCCACCATGAGCAGAGCCAGCCATGTCAGTGCGGTTTGCTGGAACAAAACAGTCCCTAAAAAGGGTAGATCTGACAGTACGGGCAAATCCAGTGGCTGAAATGGCTCGATCCGCGGCGGTGACGACACGTTCGGCAATGCGGTGCGATAGGAGTAATAACTGACGGAGGTTGCAAACAGAGTGATCCCCAGCCCTGAGACATGTTGCGACAGACCCAGAGGCACCGTTAGGATCGCGTGCAATAGGCCAAAAAAGGCCCCGGCCAGCGCCGCGACCAGCACGCCGCCCCACAGCCCCGCGCCCAGCCAGACCGCCATCCAGCCGCACATCGCTCCGACGACAAATATCCCCTCGATCCCGAGGTTCAGCACACCCGCCCGCTCGCAGATCAGCGCGCCTAATACGCCAAAGATCAGCGGCGTGGCGATGCGCAAGGACGCGGCCCAGAAGCTTTCGGAGAGCAGGATATTAAGGATATCCATCATGACGTGACCCCTGACGTGCTGGCCCGAACGATCCGGTAGCGGGCAAAGAACCCACCAACCAACACGCAAAGCAACGAAACCGACACCACCAGATCGGCCAGAAAAGACGACACGCCCATTGCGCGGCTCATACTGTCAGCCCCTACGAACACGGATGCGATGAACAACGCGGCGATCACTACGCCCACAGGTGACAGCCCCGCCAACATGGCGACCACGATGCCGGTATAGCCAAAGCCCGGCGACAGGTCCGAGGTCAGATACCCCTTGAGCCCGGCGACCTCGCTGACCCCGGCCAGCCCCGCAAGGCCACCAGACAAGATGGCCACGCCAAACAGCGAGCGGTTTACATTGATCCCGGCATGGCGCGCGGCAGCAGCGTTTTCCCCCACCGCCCGCAAACAAAATCCCCAAACCGATCGGGCCAGCATGAATTGCGCCAATCCGGCTAGTATCAGAGCCACAATCAACCCTGAATGCACCCGCATCCGCTCGATCAAAGGCGGTAACATACCCTGATCCAGGATAGGGGCGGATTGGGGCCATCCCAGGCTCATTGGGTCCTGTAGGGGCCCTTCCAGCATCATCTGCACAAAGATCAGAATGATGAAATTCAACAGCAACGTAGTCACCACCTCATCCGCGCCAAAACGGATTTTCAGATAGGTCGGGGCAACCATCCCTGCCGCACCCGCTGCAGCACCCAGCACGACGATCAGCGGTAATAACAAGATACCATGGACATCCAGCACCCCCGACCCAACCGCCACAGCCGCCATCGCACCCAGATACAGCTGCCCTTCGGCCCCGATATTCCACAGCTTGGCGCGGAACGCCAAAGCGGCGGCCAGACCGGTAAAGATCAGTGGCGTGGCGCGCGTCAGCACCTCGGAAAATGCGAAAACAGAACCAAATACGCCGCGAAACATCTCTTGATACGCCAGAATAGGGTTCGCCCCCGCGGCCAGCAATGGAATGGCGGCAAACCCCAGTGCAATTATGGCGGACAGGATTGGAACACCCAGGGTAAAGGCTCGAGACTGAGTCTGGCGCGGTTCTATGCGGATCATGCCGGTTCTCCTGCCATCATCAGCCCGATCTGTTCGCGGTCGCGGCCGGGGGCCTCGTGCAATTCGCCATCGCGGATCACCACGATGCGGTCGGCCAAACCCAGAATTTCATCAAGATCCTCTGAGATCAGAACTACTCCGGCCCCGCGCGCGCGCGCCTCAAGCAGGCGGCGTCCGACCTCGGCAGCAGCCCCCATGTCCAGACCACGCGTCGGTTGATTGGCCAGGATCAAACGCGGTGCCCGATCAAATACCCGCGCCAGAATAAGCTTTTGTATATTGCCACCCGACAGCAACCGCGCCGGGGCTTCGACACCCGGCCCACGCACGTCATAAGCCTTTGCAAGGCGCGCGGCGTTCTCTTCGATCGCCTCACGTCGCAGCAGGCCGCGCGATTGCACGTCGCTGTCACCCAATCGCTCGATCACCATGTTTTCAGCCACGCTCATCGCGCCAACGATGCCTTCGTGGTGGCGATCTTCGGGGATACGACCCACGCCCGCCCGTATCATCGCCGCGGGGTTGAGCGTGCCGATTTCAGCTCCATCCACCTTTATTAGACCCTGTTCTGGCTGAACGAGACCCGAGATAACATTGGCCAACCCGCTTTGTCCGTTGCCCGAAACCCCAGCGATCCCGAGGATTTCGTGCGCATGCACGGTTAGGTCCACAGCACTGAGCGTATCGCGCTTGGACCGGCCAGCGACTGACACGCCGGACAGGCTGAGTACCGGAACGCCCGGCGCCATGGTGCCCCCGGCAAGTTCCGGCGTATCCGCCCCGACCATCATTCGGGCGATAGATTTCTCATCCGCTTCGGATGTAGCTAGTTCACCAACTTTGCGTCCGTGGCGCAGCACCGCGATCCGATCAGAAAAGGCCAGAACCTCGCGCAGCTTGTGGCTGATGAAAATGACCGATAGCCCCTCATCCGTCATCATCCGGATGTTTTCGAACAATGTGTCGGCCTCTTGCGGGGTCAGCACGGCGGTGGGTTCGTCCAGTACCAAAATTCGCGCCTGCCGATACAGGGCTTTCAGGATTTCCACCCGCTGCCGTTCACCCACCGACAATCGTCCCACGGGCGTACCCAGCGGCGCGGTCAGGCCACTTCGATCTATAATGGCCTGAATCTTTTCCCGCGCCTCCTGCCGGTTGCGGCGCAGTGCAAGCAGGGGTTCTGAGCCCAATGTGATATTATCCAGGGCCGAGATATTCTCGGCCAGCGTGAAATGCTGATGCACCATGCCCACGCCTGCGGCCAGCGCCACCTGCGGGTGACCCAATGGCAAGGGCTGCAGAACACCCGCCTCGTCAGCAACGTCGATAGACCCTGAATCGGGCAAATAATGCCCGAATAACATATTCATCAGCGTGGTCTTGCCCGCGCCGTTCTCGCCCAGCAATGCCAGAACCTCGCCCTTGTTCAGGATCAGGCTGACATCGTCATTGGCGACGACGGGACCAAAGCGTTTGCTCAGCCCGTTGAGTTGCAGAACCGTGGAGTCTGTCATTGGAAACACGGGCCAGTTGCAGAACCGGCCCGAGCAGTATCAGTTATCCGAGACCGGGCGGTCATCGTTGACATTCACCCGGAACAGACCGTCCAGAATCTCGGCCTGACGGGCATTCACCGCCTCAAGAACCTCGGCCGGAACTAGCTCTTCATCCAGAACCATTGACCCGCCGCCATAACCCATAAAGCTGTACTGGCCGTAATCCGCAGCCTCGAACGAGCCGCCCGCAACATTGGCGATGGCCTTGTCGATGGTCGGCTCCATATGCCACAGGGCTGAGGCCATGATCGTGCCGGGGTAGTCGCCCGACGTGTCGATGACGTTGCCTACGGCCTTTACACCACGCTCAACCGCCGCATCCGAGACACCAAAGCGTTCCGCGTACATGATATCCGCCCCCGCATCCATCATCGCGATGGCGCTTTCCTTGGCCTTGGGCGGATCGTACCAGCTGTCGATGAAGGTCACGAGGAATGTGACATCCGGGTTCACTTCACGCGCACCATCCATGAAAGCGTTCATCAGGCGATTTACCTCGGGGATGGCATATCCGCCGACCATGCCGATCACGTTCGATTCCGTGGCAGCCCCTGCCACCATGCCAGTCAGGTAAGACGGTTCGTGAATCCAGTTGTCGAAGACCGAGAAATTGGGCGCCACCGGCCCAAAGGAAGACCCCATCAAAAAGGCGGTGTCGGGATAATCCTTCGCCACCTTGCGCGCGGCGCGTTCCAGGCCAAACACCTCGCCCACAACCAGCTGTGCGCCCTGTTCGGCATATTCGCGCATCACACGTTCATAATCTGTGTTCGCCACATTTTCCGAGAACACGTATTCGATGTCACCACGCTCGGCTGCGGTGTTTAGGGCCTTGTGTATGCGGCTGATCCATTGCTGTTCCACCGGCAAGGTATAAATCGCCGCGACCTTGACGGTTTCCGCTGCCGCCAGACCGGCGGAGAATAGGGTTGAGGCAGCCGCCACAGCGGCCAGCAGTACTCTTCTTGAAAATATTGTTTTTGTCATAACACTCTCCTGTCTGGCAGGATGGCAGCATTTTTTTACTGTTCAGTCAATTTTTTCATCCATGTCCCATGGGAACATGACTGTATCTCAGACAGTTTCGGCCGTGTTTCTAAGGTTGGGGTATGGTCAAGCGCTTAGGCCCAAAGCTCATGTTTTGGTGCCATAGGGCAAAGCGGCACGACACACGTTTTACGTGTGTCTGGCGTAAAAGTTTGTAAGCACGTATCTAAAGGATAATTCCGGTGTCACGGCACATTACACCAATCTAAAAACTAAAGACTGCCGCAATGGTTTTCCCGGTGACAGCGCGCCGTATTGGCGCACTACTATTCATTTGTTTGAACAGCGGGTCAGTTGGTGCCCACTGTGCTTGTGGTGCTGTTTGACGACCCGCCGCCACCGCCGCCCGAGGCAGCCACACCTACTGCGGCCGCAGCCACGCCAAGTGCGGGCGCGACAAGAGGTACAAAACCAGTCACACCTTCAGCCGCAGCTGCAGCCGCCGCATCGTCCAATGGGGCTACACGAGTAGGATCGACAGGCTCCGGGGTCGTCCCGTCGGTCGCGTCCTGCGCAAAGGCACTTGTGGTTGAAAGGGCCAGAACCAACACGGTCGCTCTGATCATCATGAATCTCCTAAAACAAGTCTTGGCCGGACGCTATCACACCCGTTCGGAGGTGAGAATGCCATTGCTGAAAAAATTTCTATAAACGTGCAGATAAAATCTGCTTTTTCAGAGGCTTGCCACAGATCCGCGCCCGCAGCCCCCCAGACGCATTTGCTTAAATTCAAGGGTGACCTGCAACGCTATCCGGCCCGGCCACACTGCCGTTAACTCTTCAATTGCAGAATTGCCACAAGGTGTTTTGTGGATATTTTTTTGGCGGTTTGTTTCGGGACGTTTGTATTGAAAGTTGTTAGTGAGGCGCCGATCGAA
>NZ_JBQFTX010000007.1:0-246270 GCF_056538905.1 Ruegeria sp. BE10 | reverse complement strand
GGGTATGAGGAGCGGGGGTTTCCCGGTCATCTGAATTGTTCCGACAACATGTCGAATGCCTTGGCCCCGTATGGCGTCGCACGGCGTGCGGCCTGGCCGGCCATCAATTTCTTTTGGAACACATGGATCGATCCGGCGACCCATCACATCCAGACCGAAGAATCCCATTCTCGTCCTGGGGACTATGTCGCGATGCGCGCGATCGAGGATCTGGTCTGTGTCTCGACCGCCTGCCCGGATGACATTGATCCGATTAATGGTTGGAATCCGACAGATGTGCATGTGCGCATCTATCGCCCCGAAACACCGATCCGCCGCGCGGTGGCCTATCGCGAAAAGGAAGATGCCCCGATGTCGATCAGTCAGGAATCCGCGTTTCACGACCGGCTCGCTCCGCTGACCCAGCATTTCGCGCCGGCACGCGATCTGTGGGCGCCGGTCAGCTATCCCGCCCATGGCACGCTGGGAGAATATTGGGCCTGCCGTCAGGCGGTGACGGTTCAGGATATGAGCGGGCTGCGCAAATTCGACATTATCGGCCCGGATGCCGAGGCGTTGTTGCAGCTGGCGACCACGCGAAACGTGGCCAAGTTGCCGGTGTGGCGTGGGTCTTACACTTTGATGTGTGACGAAAGCGGGGCCGTCATTGATGACGGTACGTTATTCCGCCTTGCGCCCGAGATTTTTCGCTGGTGCTGTGGCTCGGAAGAAAGCGGGCGCGTGTTGCAGACGCTGGCGGATGAACACGGATTGCAAGTGCGCGTGCATGCATTGCGCGGTGCGATGCCGAACCTGGCAATCCAGGGTCCGAAATCGCGCGACCTGTTGCGCAAGATCGCCTTTACGCAACCTCATGTGCCCGGGCTGGATCACCTGAAATGGTTTGGCGTCACCGTCGCCCGTCTGCGCGATCGCGAGGGCGCACCGTTCATGCTGTCGCGCTCAGGCTATACCGGAGAACTGGGGTATGAGGTCTTCTGCTCCAAATCCGATGCAGTCGCAATCTGGGACGCGGTGATGGAAGCGGGTGAGGAATTCGGGATCACGCCAATGGGTTCGGCCGCGCTGGACGTTATCCGGATCGAGGCCGGTCTGGCCGCCGCCAACGCCGAATTCGCGCCGGGTGTCGATGCGTTCGAAGCGGGGTTGGGTTTTGCCGTCGACCTGACCAAATCCGACTTTACCGGCAAGGCTGCGCTGGAACGCAATGCGCGCGAACCGCGCCGGGTACTCAAGGGGCTTCTGATTGGCTGCGATGATGTACCCGCCCACGGGGCCCCTGTCTTTGCAGGTGAGCGGCAGGTGGGTGTGGTCACTTCGGCCACCCGCTCACCGATGTTGGAACACGCCATCGCGATGGCGCGGCTGTCGGTCGAACACGCAGAAAATGGCACCGAACTTGAGGTCGGACAGCTTGATGGGCGGATGAAGCGCCTGTGTGTCACCGTCTCGGACATTCCATTCATAGACCCGCAACGCAAGCGGGCGCGCGCTTGATGGCGCATGCAACTCAACGCAACGGGAGAAGACATATGAGGAAACTAACATTCACGGCAACCTTGACCATGATCTTGGGCGCAACAACGGCAATGGCGCAGGAGAAGGTCATGGTGGGTGAACCCAGCTGGCCCGGTGCCAAAATCATGAGCCGGGTAATCGGTCAGGTCATCGAAACCCGTTTGGGCGGCGAAGTCGGATATGCTCCTGGAGCCAACGCGGTGATCTTTGCCGCCATGGATGGCGGGCGCGGCGATATCGACGTACACCCGGACGTCTGGTTGCCGAACCAGTCTTCGTTCACAGATGAGTACGTTGATCAGAAGGGCACGGTTGGACTGTCTTCGGGCAGCTACGAAGGCCGCGCCGGGATTTGCGTGCCGAACTACATGGTCGAAGATCACAACATCAAATCCATCTACGATCTGGCCACCCCAATGGCGCAGGAGCTGTTCGATTCAGACGGTGACGGGCTGGGCGAGGTCTGGGTCGGCGCGTCCGGCTGGGCGTCGACCAACACGTTCAAGGTGCGGGTACGGGACTACGGCATCGAAACCTTCCTGACACCCACCACCGAAGACGAAACCGTGTTTTATTCGCGTCTTAAGGATCAGATCGACCAGCAGAAAGGGGCCGCGTTTTACTGCTATGCGCCGCACTATGTGCATGCCCTCTATGACGTAACCATTCTGGAAGAGCCCGAGCATGACGCGGCCACCTATAAGATGGTGCAGCCGGATCAGGATGCCGACTGGTACAACAAATCCCATGTCAGCACCGGCGAGCCGGTTAAAACCGTGACCGTGGCGCATTCCAAGTCTTTGGAACAGCGCAATCCGGCGGCTGCCTCTTTTCTGGCCAATATCGACATGGACGCAGCCCAGCTTAGCGGATTGACCTACGAGGTCGTGGTCAAGGGCCGCGAGATTGACGAGGTCGTGGCCGAATGGATCGCCGGGAATGGTGATACCGTCGATGGTTGGCTTGGTCTGAAAACAAACTAAAGCCGTCGCGCCCCCGGTGTTTCGGGGGCGCCCTGTAACACTCTCAACAGCGGTGGGGTCAGTATGACAGCGGATATCGCAATTGACGCAAAAGGCGTGTGGAAAGTATTCGGCGCGCGTTCGCAGGAGGCTTTGAAAGCCATCCACAGCGAAGGGCTGAGCAAGGCCGAAGTGCTGGACCGCTTCAACTGCGTTGTTGGCGTGGCCGATGCCAGTTTCGAAATTGAGCGTGGGGAGCTGTTCTGTGTCATGGGCCTGTCTGGTTCCGGCAAATCGACCCTCGTGCGCCATGTAAACCGACTGCTCGAGCCAACGGACGGTCATATCTATCTGGATGGCGATGACGTGATGGGCCTGAATGACGAAGGATTGCGCGATTTACGCAACCGGCGTGTTGCCATGGTGTTCCAAAACTTCGGCCTGATGCCGCACCGCACCGTGCGTGACAACGTGGCGATGCCGTTAGAAATACGTGGCACCGGCAAAGCCCGCCGCTGGGAAGAGGCGGACCGGGTGTTGGAGCTGGTCGAACTGAACGGATGGGAAGACAAATACGCCCATGAGCTTTCGGGTGGCATGCAGCAGCGCGTGGGCCTTGCCCGCGCCATTGCAGCCGATCCGGAAATCCTGTTGATGGATGAGCCATTCTCGGCCCTCGATCCGCTGATCCGCAAGCAGTTGCAAGATCAGTTCATGGACCTCAGCCACAAGCTGAATAAAACGACGATGTTTATCACCCACGATCTGGACGAGGCCATTCGCATCGGCCACCGCATCGCGATTATGAAAGACGGGCGTATCGTGCAGATTGGTACGCCGGAAGAGATTATCCTCAACCCCGCCGACGACTATGTTGCCGATTTCGTTGCCGGTATATCCAAGCTCAACATGATCTTCGCCCATTCGGTGATGAAACCGGTGGACGAATTCGAGGCCCATCATGGCGAGGTGCCGGAGGATGCAAAGGAAGCGCATCCCGAGATGGATTTGTCCGATCTGATGAACCTTTGCGTCGACGGCCACGGTGTCGTCGCGGTCACGCAGGATGGCAACACGGTCGGGGTGATCAACCGCGCGGGTCTGATCCGCGCCATTCAGGACAGCCAGGCATAAGGGGACCGATATGAAACATGTTGATGTGCAACAGATCCAACCGGAAACCGCTGATCGGCTGAACGGGCTGATCGCCGATTTCGTGGGGCAGGGGCAGGAATACTACCAAAAAACCTTTGCCTATATGATGCAGGCGCCCGGTTATCGGTTCACGCTGAACAAGGCCGCAGCAATCCTGGGGCCGATCTGGTTTGGCGCGCGTGGGTTGTGGTCGTGGTTTCTGGGCTTTCTGGTGCTGGAAACACTGGCCTATATCCAGATCGGGCTGGGGCTGTTCGGTGACCTTGGTCGCGAGTTCCGTGAACGCGCAGCCCAGATCGAACAGACGCTGGAACTGCGCCGCCAACAGATTGCCGCTGCCGAACAATCTGGCTCCGCCACGTTGGAGTCGTTGAAACGTGCGGCGGAATCGCTTGAGGGCGCGTTGGTCGGGGCCCAAGAGGCCGCGCGCAGTGCGGATTCCACCGGTGTCGCTTATCTGATGGTTGGAATTGTGCTGTTGCTGGCGGTTAAGTTTCTGGCAGCGTCGCTGGCCAACTGGACGCTTGAGGGTCAGTTTGCGCGCTGGCGCTCGGACACAAGTGTCGCAAATGGCTGGTCGACCCCCCGGATGGTTGTGGCCGCGGCATTGACGGGCATTGTCGTTGTGCTGTCGATGATCAAATTTGCGCAGCCTGACGCTTTGGCGGTGCTGAAGACCTTCCCGACCAATCGCGACTGGCGGCTGAATGTGGGCGACGGGGTGCAGGCGGTTTTTGAATGGACCAAGACTGCCGGGCGCGGCTTCTTTGACGGCCTGACCTATGGCATGCGCACCCTGCTGGACTGGATTGAGGTGGTGCTTGTTGATACGCCCTGGCCGGTGGTGGCTCTGGTGATCATCATGCTGGCCTACCTGTCCGCCGGTGCGCGCGTGGCAATCTTTACCGGCGCGGCGCTGGCCTATCTTGGGCTTTTGGATTTCTGGGAAAAGGCGATGACCACGATTGCCTTGCTGGGTGCAGCGGCGTTGATTTCGATCACGCTGGGCATCCCGCTGGGTATTTATTGCGCCCGCCGCCCACGTGCCTTTGCCATCGTGCGGCCCATTCTGGATTTCATGCAGTCGATGCCATCCTTTGTCTACCTGATTCCCGTGGTGGCTTTCATCGGGTCAGGCAAACCAGCAGGCGTCGTGGCCACGATGATTTTCGGTAGTCCCCCGGTGATCCGCTTCACCGTTCTGGGTTTGCAGCAGGTGCCGGAAACGGTGCGCGAGGCTGCGCTCGCCTTTGGGGCCACGCCGCGGTACCTGCTGTGGCGAGTGGATCTGCCGCTGGCTCATAAGACCATCATGGCAGGCGTCAATCAGACCATTCTGATGTCGCTGGCTATGGTGGTTGTTGCCTCACTGATTGGCGCCAAGGGTCTGGGTGAGGACGTGCTGGAAGCGTTACAGTATGCGGCGGCAGGACAGGGTATTCTGGCCGGGCTGGCAATCCTGTTCTGTGCGCTGATCCTGGATCGGATCGTGGCCGGTAAGAAGTAGAGATCTACCGCGATTCAAAGCTGTCTGGCCGGGGGCTGCCCCCGGCCAACGCATCCCGGTTACGACCAGCGTTCGATCAGGCGAATGGCCCAGACCAGCACGATGCCATAGATCACATGCCCGACTAGCGCGACCCATGTGATACCGGTGAAATTCAAGAAGAACGGCAAACCGGCGATGGTCGTGATACCGCCAATGGCAAATACCCAAAGCCCAAAACCGTAGACTGCTGATCCCACAAAGATGTGGCGGCCTTTGAACAGGGTCGTCCAAACCGGGTTGAAGACGTAGAGCCAGCCAATCGGATAACCGATCAGGCCAACCAGATAGAAGTGAACGAAATACCCGGCGAAATCGCCATTGGGCAGGCCCAGTGTTCCGAGCAGGCTGCGCGCAAGCCCGTGCGGAGACAAACTGGCAAACCCCAATGACGGGCTGATCAGCTGCCCCCACAGGTCAAACGCATTGGACGCGAAGAAACCTGAAATGAACATCATACCCAAAAGCGGGATGTTGAATCGTGGGAACAGACCCGTCGAAGAATGCGCAGTTTCTGACATCGCCATGGGATGACCTTTCATGCCGGTTGCGTTGCTTTGTGCCTTTAAAATTGTGAACCGGCGGCTGAATTCAACGAATTGAAAGAGCTTTCACGCACAGGTGACAAAGCGAAGAATTTTGAAACAAACCTGTGGGGATGGCCAGCTATCCGCGGCGTGCGGCTCGCATCAGCAGCGGGATTTCAAAACGTCCACGACCGCATCAAAGGCCTGTACATCCTGTTCGGCGCGGGCGGTCAAAAGCGCCCCCTCAAGTACGGCCAGGGTGGCGCGGGCCTCGGCCGCTGGATTTGTCACGCCTGTGATTGACTTGTCATGCAGGCCCAGTTCAAAGATCGCTTCGATCTGCTTGATCACCATGGTGCGGAAGGCTTTGATCTTTTCAATCACCTCGTCTGAAAGGCTTTCAAGGCTGCTGATCAGCGAAACGCACAGGCACAGGGTTTTGCCATCGTTGAGTGCATTTCGGTACAGCCCGATCAAGGCCAGCAATCGTTGCGACGCGGTGTCATGGGCGACCTCGGCTTTGCGGCATTCGGCCTCAAAGGTCGAGTGGTAGCGATCCATCAAAGCGGCCGACAGGGCGGCCTTGGTGGGAAAGTGATAATGGATCGAAGCCTTGCGAATACCCACCGCATCAGCCAGATCGGCATAGCTGAACCCATCGAACCCGCGCGCGCGGGCGGCATGTTCGGCAACATCCAGCAAGGCGGTTTTGGTATCGGTCGCCATCTGTGTTCAATCCCTTTCCGAGCTATTCAAAGGCAGCGGTTTTCCCCCTGCCTTTGACACCCTCAAAGCAGTACCGGCCCGGCCCCTAAAATGCCAGAGGGATCGCGTTTCACGTGCTAGACCGCCGGAGCCTTGGCAAAAGGCAAATGCCCGGTTTTCATCCAGACTTTTGCGCCATGGGAACCCGCGGTGGCTGAAAGGGCCTGGCCTTCGGGCAGGCGCAACCAGCCATCTTTGGTCAGGTCATCACCGCCGGTGGTGATGGACCCGTCAATGACCAAAAGTTCGATGCCGCCAGCGGCGTCAGAGTTGAGAACCGCGCCCGGATCAAGATGACTGTAGGTGACGATCTCACGGTCATCCTTGTGCAGCGTGGCGGTTGACACGCCATTTACCGGGGCGGCCAGTTCATCCGCCATGGTCTTGCGGAACTGGGTGCGGTCGTCCAGATCGAACTGCCATAGCTTGACGAAGATAGTGCAACCGGGTTCCGATCCGGGCGTATGCGCCGAGGTTGGAGGATTGCGCACATAAGTTCCTGCGGGGAAGTCACCGTGTTCGTCCTGAAATACACCATCGAGTACGATGAACTCTTCACCGCCAGTGTGAGTATGAGCCGAAAACTTGCTGCCCGGCGCGTACCGCACGATGGTGGTGGCGCGGGCGACTTCGCCGCCGATCCGGTCCAGCATGCGCCGATCCACACCTTTCATGGGTGAGGCCTGCCACTCAAGTTGATCAGAGTGAACGACGACGCGGGACGAGAAATCCGAGTTGAGTTCCATTGATAGTATTCCTTTCGACTTCAGTGGCAGGGGCTGGTTCAGGCCGCGATGGACGGGCGCGCCGCCATTTTTGCACGCCATGCCTTTAGATGGGTCAGGTTTTCCGGGATGTCGACCTTGGCGAAGTCGGCAAAGGCCAATCCGGCGAAGGCCGTGATGTCTGCCACCGAGAAAGTGTCGCCAGCAAGATATTCATTCTCGGCCAGAACTGAATCCAGATAAGCCATGGTTTGCCCGGCCACCTCTTTCTGTTTCAAGCCCCATTCAGCACATTGATAGGTTTCAAGATCCGGTCCAAGGCCGGGGGTGGCGTGGTGGAAATATGTGCCGACCGCGTTCAGCAGACCGTTTTCCGCCCGCAGGTTCATCATCGAGATTTGTGCGCGTTCCTTGGCTGTTTCCCCAGTCAACGATGGGCCGTCGAATGTCGCATCAATATATTCGGTGATCGCGTTGCACTGCGCGATATGTGTGCCATCGGGCAGTTCCAGGCAGGGAACTGCGGCGTCAGGGTTTTTAGCTTTGAATTCAGGGGTGCGGTGCTCACCGCCCATCACGTCCACCGGAATGAACTCAACTTTGTCAGATGCGCCCTTTTCAGCCAAGGCGATGCGGATGCGGGCTGGGTTTGGAAACCCTTCGATATCATGGATTTTCATAGGTGCGATTCCTTTGGAAGTATTATCAATGAGAACCTACCTATCAGAAGGTAGATAATTTTGCAACCATGATTCAGCCCCCACATCTTGCGGTTAGAAATATTCGAAGGCGTTGAGGCTCTAAGCCCCGCGTAACTGTTTCACAAGAAAGTCGATTAACGCTCGAATCCGAGCGGTCAGGTGGCGGTTTTGCGGATAGGCTGCGTAGAGTCCCAGCGATATTGCCTCTTGTGCTTCAAACAGCAATTGCAGACGGCCCGTGTCCAAAAAGGGCTGTGCCGTGTACAAGGGAATCCGGCCAATCCCCAGCCCGTCCGCTGCCATATGCGCCACAGCACGAGGGGAATTTGCGCGAAAGTTTCCGGATACAGAAACTATGTATTCGCCGTCCGATCCCTTGAAAGCCCAATTGTCGATCATGTTGCCGGTGGTCTGTAGTAGACAGTTGTGGGTGGATAAGGCGGCGGGCTCTTGCGGCGTCCCATGTTGCGCCAGATATTCGGGCGACACACAGCAGACAATACGCATGTCCGTCAGCTTGCGCGCCACAAGGTTGGAATCCTTCAGTGCGCCAAAGCGAATGGCAAGGTCATACCCTTCTTCGACCATCGAGACGTGATGGTCAGACAGGTGCAATTCGATCGTGACTTTCGGATGTTCGGTTTGGAACGGTTTCAGCAGATGTATCAGTTCGGCCGAGCCAAACCCGGTTGGCGCGGTGATCCGTATACGCCCCGCCAATTCGGTCTGGCGTTTCTGGACCAGCCCTTCCAATTCATCAAACTGGTCCAGCAGTGAAAGGCAACGCTCGTAATAGGACCGTCCGGTATCGGTCAGGGTGACGCTGCGGGTGGTGCGGTTGAACAATTGCGCGTTCAGGCGGTCCTCAAGCTGACCGACATATTTGCTGGCCAGCTTGGTGCTGATGCCGATCTGTTTTGCGCCTTCGGTAAACGAAGAATGCGCCGCTACCGCCGCAAAGGTGCGCATGCCTTGGATCGTGTCCATTGTCTACACTGTGTTCATAGTAATTCTCTGAATGCGTATATTATCGCCTCTGATAAAGCAATCTAAGTTTGGCGCGTAGATGCTGACCCTCAGCCGAACCCCTTCAATCAGAGAAAGAGCTTTCAAATGTCCAACGCAATCCGAATTCACAGTTTCCCCTTGTCCGGCCATGCCCATCGTGCCGTCCTGTTTGCCAGCATTGCCGGTATTAATCATGACGTCATCGATGTGGACCTGGCTGGTGGTGAGCATAAGCGCGAGCCGTTTTTGGCGATGAACCCCGCGGGGCAGGTACCGGTGCTTGAAGATGGTGACGTGGTCGTCACTGACAGCAACGCCATTCTGGTCTATCTGGCGCGCAAATATGCACCGTCCTATCTGCCTGCGGACCCAGTGCATGAGGCCGAAGTGCAGAAGTTTCTGACCCTCGCAGCTGGTGAGATCGCCTTTGGCCCTGCCGCTGCGCGTTTGATCAATGTTTTCAATGCGCCCTTGAACAAGGACTTTACCCACGCCACCGCGGCAAAGGTTCTTGCCAAGCTGGATGCGCATCTTGAAGGCCGCGAGTGGCTGGTTGGGGATGCCCCAACAATCGCGGATGTCGCCATCTACAGCTACACCGCGCATGCGCCTGAAGGTGACGTTTCGCTTGAACCTTACGCAAACGTGCGCCGCCTTCTGGCCAATGTCGAGGCGCTGGACGGCTTTGTCCCGATGCCTTGCACCGCGGTTGGTCTGAACGCGGCCTGATCCACCCCTTGGCCAGCTGCGCATTTGTGGCTGGTCAACCCGTCCCTGACATATGAGGTCTGCCATGAACGCCCCGACCGCATCAGATACATCGCCTTTCCACGCAGGTGAACGGGATATGCAATCCCGCATCGGCAAACGGGAAAAGATGGAGGCTGTTGGCCGGAACTACATCCGCCCCTACATGCCCGATCAGCATCGAGAGTTCTTTGGCAAGCTGCCTTTTCTTGTAGTGGGCAGCGTTGATCTTGATGGTTGGCCCTGGGCGTCGATGATCTCGGGGCGGCCGGGGTTTATCCATTCACCGCATGACCGTCGGCTTGATATTAATGTTCAGCCTCTGCCAGACGACCCGGTGCGAACGGCGCTGAAGCCTGGCGCGCCCATCGGTGTCGTCGGGGTCGAACTTTCCACGCGGCGCCGCAACCGTATGAATGCCACCGTTGGGCGGATCGAAAATGGCGGTTTCTCTCTGGATGTGGTGCAGTCTTTCGGGAATTGTCCGCAGTACATCCAGGCCCATGATGTTACCTTTGTCCGCGAGCCGGACGCCAACGTCGCCCGCTCTGTCGATCGGCTACTTGAGCTGGACCCAAGAGCCCGGGACATGATCGCGACGGCCAATTCGTTTTATGTCGCCAGCCACGCCAACACCCCCGACCATACGGGCGTTGACGTTTCACATCGGGGCGGGCGGTCGGGGTTTGTGCGGGTTGAGGGCAACAGCCTGTTGGTTCCTGATTTTGCAGGCAATAATTTCTTCAACACGCTGGGCAACTTCCTCGTAAATCCGAGGGCGGGCCTAGTATTTCCGGATTATCAGACCGGCGATGTGCTGATGCTGACTGGGACGGTTGAGGTGCTGTCAGAAGACCATCCCGATATCGCGGGCTTCCATGGTGCAAGCCGGGGTTGGTGGTTTCATCTGGATCACGGCCTACGCCTTCATGACGCGTTGCCTTTCCGAGCTGAATTTCTGGAGTTTTCGCCCAACAGTCTGATGGCGGATGACTGGCAAACTGCCGAGGCCCGGCAAGAAGCCGAAGCACTGCGCCGTCAGTGGCGAACCCTGCGGGTGGCTGCTGTACAGGATGAAAGCGACGTGATCCGTTCCTTCACCTTCGAGGCCACGGATGACCTGCCTCTGTTGCCGTTTGAAGCAGGTCAGTTTCTGACACTTCGCACTAGCCCCGATGGCACGGCGCCGGTAACGCGGACCTACACGGTATCCTCAGCACCCGGCGATGCCGGGTATCGGATTTCCGTCAAGCGCGAACTGGGTGGCGTTGTATCTAACCATTTGCACGAAACACTGTCGGTCGGTGATCTGGTCGAGGTCAAAGCCCCGAAAGGTCAGTTCTTTCTGGATGCGTCTGAAACAAGGCCTGCTGTGCTGTTTGCGGGCGGGGTCGGTATCACACCGATGATGTCGATGACCCGCCACGTGATGCACGAAGGCGCGCGAACCCGCCACACGCGCAACCTGACCATTTTTCACGCCGCGCAAACCGTGGGACAGCGGGCTTTTCACAGTGACCTGCAACAGGCTGCGGCCGAGGGCGGCGGAAAGATCCGTTATGTCTCGGTTGTTTCACAGCCCGAAGAAGGCACCCGCGTGGGGGTGGATTTTGACGCCAAAGGCTACATCACGCCCGAACTGATCCAAGATACGCTGCCTCTGGATGACTACGACTTCTTTCTTTGTGGCCCTGCCCCTTTCATGCAAGCGATCTATGACATGCTGCGCGGTCTCGGCGTGCGGGATGACCGTATTTATGCCGAAGCCTTTGGCCCTGCCGCATTGGCGCGGCGCGTCGACGAGAACGCCGTCGCGTTCCAGCCCGAGCCTGAGGCTGAAGCAGCCAGTGTGGAATTCAAAGCCAGCAATCAAAAGGTGCAATGGGCGCAAGGCGACCCGACCTTACTGGAGGTGGCCGAGGCGCAGGGATTGACACCAACCTTTTCCTGCCGTTCAGGATCATGCGGCAGCTGTCTAACCCGCAAGATTGCCGGTCAAGTTGCCTATCGCACCGAACCATCAGCTGAACATTCAGAAGACGAGGTGCTGATCTGTTGTGCCGTGCCCGCCAAGGGGTCGGACACGGTTGTGCTGGATATCTGAGGTGAAAGGTTTTCGGGACATTGTCGTAAGCGCCGGGTAAACAGGTCTGATGAAACGCGCGACCATGTAAGGAAACCCAATGACTGATGCCAAACTCAGAACCACATCGGGCAATGGCCGGATATTTGACAGTGTACTCGACACGATCGGAAACACCCCGACGATCCGCATCAACAATCTGGGACCCGAAGCCGTCAACCTGTTCGTTAAATTCGAGGCGTTCAACCCCGCCGGATCGGTCAAGGATCGTCTTGCCGTCAATATCATCGAAGCCGCAGAACGCAGCGGTGCCCTGAAACCTGGCCAGACGGTTGTCGAGGCCACCAGTGGTAATACAGGCATCGGCCTTGCGATGGTCTGCGCGCAAAAGGGTTATCCGCTGGTTGTGACCATGGCCGAAAGCTTCTCGACTGAACGTCGTCGCTTGATGCGTATGCTGGGTGCAAAGGTTGTTCTGACGCCAAAGGCGGAAAAAGGCTTTGGCATGTACCGCAAGGCAGTCGAACTGGCCGAGGAACACGGCTGGTTTCTGGCGCGTCAGTTCGAAACTCAGGCCAATGCTGAGATCCACGCCGCAACAACCGCGCGGGAAATACTGGGTGACTTCAATGGCGACAGGTTGGACTATTTCGTGACAGGCTATGGCACCGGCGGCACGGTCACCGGAGTGTCGCGGGTTTTGCGCGCTGAGAGTCCTGAGACCAAAATTATCCTGACCGAACCGGCCAACGCGCAGTTGGTGGGCAGCGGCGTCGCGACTGAGCGTGGTAAGGACAGCGATCCAGTTTCAAGCCACCCCGCGTTCGAGCCACATGTCATTCAGGGCTGGACGCCGGACTTTATTCCCGCAGTTTTGCAGGAATCCATCGACAACCGCTATTTTGATGAGCTGATCCCGGTGGCTGGTCCGACAGGGGTTGAATGGGCGCAGAAGTTGGCCAGCCAAGAGGGTATCCTAACCGGCATATCCGGCGGCGCGACCTTTGCCGTCGCAATGCAGATTGCTGAACAGGCCGAGCCCGGCGCGTCGGTCCTGTGCATGCTGCCTGACACGGGTGAGCGGTATCTGAGTACACCCCTGTTCGACGGGTTCCCGGTTGAGATGACAGAAGAAGAGACTGCGATCTCACGCTCGACACCCGGATATCACACCGGCTGACGATCAAGCGATTCTTGCCTAATACCCCCTGTAACTGCAATGATATCGGCAAGTTACGGGGGAGCGCAGATGCGAAAACGTCTATTGCTGCTGAAAATCGCAATCGCGATGACTGTGGTCAGCATTGGTCTTTTTACCCTGGATGCCCGGGCCCAGGGAACGACCAGCCCCGCTGCGCAGGATCAAAGCTTGGCTGATGTGAAATCGATCATGGACCGTCGCTGTGTCGTCTGCCACAGCTGCTATGACGCACCCTGTCAGTTGAAGCTCACCTCGCCCGCAGGCGTTCAGCGCGGGGCAAGCAAACAGGCCGTTTATCATACCGAGCGTTTAACCGATGCCCAGCCCACGCGGCTGGGGATTGATGCGCAAACGGTCCCCGAATGGCGGGCGCTGGGATTTCACACGGTAACCCGTGATCCAAATGATGCCGAAGCTCCGGGCCTGCTGGAACGGTATCTTGAACTGGGGCGACAGAATCCGATGCCGATTAACGCGCCACTTCCGAGCGAGCTTGGTCTGGCGCTGGATCGCCCTCTGGTCTGTCCGACATCCAGTGAATTTGATCAGTTCAGCCGCGATCATGCGCTTGCCGGCATGCCCTATGGCACTGCACCGTTGGCGGATGCCGAATTTCAGGCCCTCATGACCTGGGCGCGCAGTGGCGCGGCACTGCCGTCTGTTGCGTCCGACATTCCCGCAGTAATTCAGGACCAGATCACGCAGTGGGAGGCATTCCTGAACTCAAACGACATGCGCAGCCAGTTGATGAGCCGGTATCTGTACGAACACCTGTTTCTGGCCCGCCTCCATTTTCAGGGCGACGATGCGCGGCGGTTCTTCCAACTTGTCCGCTCGACCACAGCGCCGGGTGACGCCATAGACATTATTGCCACGCGGCGGCCATTCGATGATCCGGGGGCGGGTGCGTTCTACTATCGTTTGCAGCAGGTCACCGAAACGATCGTACACAAGGAACATCTGGTCTATTCGATGGGACCAGATCGCATGGCGCGTTATCAACAATTGTTTTTGGATCCCGATTGGACACTCACTGAGCTACCCCCCTATGGCGATGCCGAGGGCGGCAATCCATTCAGCACCTATATGCAGATGCCCGCCAAAAGCCGCTATCAGTTCCTGTTGGATGATGCGCTGTTTTTTGTCCGCAGCTTCATACGCGGCCCTGTCTGTCACGGAGCGACCGCAGTTGATGTGATCGAAGACCGGTTCTGGGTCAGCTTCCTTGACCCGGAAGCGGATTTGTCAGTTACCGACCCCAGCTTTCTGCAAGACGGGGCCATCTATCTGGAGTTGCCCGTGTCAGAGGCCGACGCCAGTGCATTGGGCGCGTTGCCGGGGTTTTCGCACAAGAACCAGGTTCGGTATCTCGAGTTTCGGGACGCACGGTACAAGAAGGCCCCGGTATACGAAACCGGGTTTGACTATGGCTCGATCTGGGACGGCGACGGCTCTAACCCCAACGCTCTGATCACCGTGTTCCGTCACTTCGACAACGCCTCGGCCATGACCGGATTTCACGGCGGCATTCCCGAAACCGCGTGGGTTCTGGATTTCCCGGTGTTCGAACGTATCTACTATGACCTTGTCGCGGGCTATGATGTTTTCGGCCGGGTCGAGCATCAGCTGACCACGCGGCTTTATATGAACGAGCTGCGGATGGAGAGTGAGGATACGTTCCTGTTTTTCATGCCACGGGATGTCAGGTCGCAGATGCATCAAGGCTGGTATCAGGGCGTGTTGGCCGAATGGCTTACCTATTGGCACCGTCGCCACGTTGATGTACATTTCCCCACCGGCATCACCTTTGCAACCACCACTCCTAAGCAAGAGTTCCTCTTGACCTTGCTGGAACGTGGCAACGGCCTGTGGCCCACCACCGACCCGATCAACCGATGTGTGGACGGTGATTGCCCCTCGGATCAGTCAGGCATTTTGCTGCGCGATCTGGCGGATCAGACCGGAGATTGGGTGAAATATCTGCCCGACCTGTCCGTTCTTGTGGTCGAGCAAGATGGCGGCGCGGCAGAGTTGTTCACCCTGGCCCATGACAAGGCGCATTCCAACGTCGCCTTTCTGTTTGAAGAAAAGGCGCGCCGACTCCCGGCCGAGGACAAGGTGACAATTCTTCCGGGTCTGATCGGCAGTTATCCGAACTTTTATTTCCATGTCCGGCAGAACCAGGTGGCCCCCTTCATAACCGCGTTGAAATCCGTCAGATCGCAAAGCGATTACATGGCCCTGGTGGCAGAATACGGCGTGCGCCGGACAAGCCCCGAATTCTGGGCGCTCAGCGATCGGATTTACGAGATGTTCCTGGATCAGAAGCCAATACAGGCAGGGGTGTTTGACCTGAACAGGTACAAAGACCCCAAGGCAGGGGATGATCCGACCTAAACTTGTCGGGTTGCGATCCGGCCCCTAGATTTGAGACATGTGGTCTTTTGCAGATATCCGGCCGGCCTATACCCGGGCCGAACGTATCAGCGATGGGGTTGTACACGTATTGGGCGTGGCCGCGGCCCTTGTTGCCGTGCCAGTTCTGATCACGATCACCGCC
Source organism: Ruegeria sp. BE10 (assembly GCF_056538905.1). Lineage (NCBI taxonomy): Bacteria > Pseudomonadati > Pseudomonadota > Alphaproteobacteria > Rhodobacterales > Roseobacteraceae > Ruegeria > Ruegeria sp. BE10. The sequence continues at coordinate 230,772 of NZ_JBQFTX010000007.1, read as the reverse complement.
CAGCACCGCTCCGAGCCCGAGGCGGTACTGGGAGTTTCGATCTATGGCGTGACGCTGGTGTTGATGCTGACGTTTTCCGCCCTCTACAACATGGTCGACAATGACAGATGGTCCGATCTACTGCGCCGGCTGGATCATTCGGGTATCTACGTCAAGATCGCTGGCACCTACACGCCGTTCGTTTTGCTTTCGGGCGGGCAGGCATGGGGGCTTTTGATTGGCTTATGGTCGTCGGCGACGCTGGGATCAACATTGAAGCTGATCGATCCAAACCGGTTTCGGTGGTTTGGTCTGGGCCTGTATCTGATGATGGGATGGGCCATCATTTGGGCCGGACAATCCATGCTGACCGAGCTGTCGCCGACAATAGTGTGGCTGATGATGGCGGGCGGTGTCGTTTATACCGTCGGCGTTGCATTCTATCTTTCGGAACACCTGCCGTTTCACAACACCATCTGGCACGTGTTTGTCCTGACCGGCAGCGCGCTGTTTTTCATCGCGATTTCGGTTCGAATTCTGTTGGAACCACATCCGTTTTCCTGACGGTGGCGCCGGTTAACGGGGCTCAAACCTGATCGGTACAGAAAAGCGAAAGCTATCGCCCTGTAACCCCTTGGGTGCTTTCGGTACGCGCTTTGTACGGGCCACAGCGCTAAGCGCGGCCTGATCCAGTGCCGAATTGCCCGAGGATTTCAGCAGTTTATGCGACAATAGACGCCCATCGCGCGAAACGGTCAGGGTGATCGTGGCGCTGCCACCATCCGTGCGGCGCAACGATTGCTTGTTGCGCTCGATGCGGGCGCGAACTTTTGCACCCCAAAACACCTTGAGCTTTGCTTGCTTTCCAGAGGACCCAGCGTTCACTTCCGCCGATCCCGCCCCGGCCTGCGATCCGTCACCTGAACCTGCGGCAACCTGTTTGTTGACACCTGCGGCGGTTACCTTGGCTTTTCGACCGTCCTGCGCGGGTGTCTTGTCTGGCTGTTGAGATTCACTCTCGGCCCTTTCCGTCGGCGTGGCAACTGGTGGCGGCTGTGCCGTGTCCACCTGCGGCAGCTTCTCCGGTTCTGGCGGGGCAAGTGCGATTGTCATTTGAGCCCTTGGGGCCTGATCGATTTTCAAGGTTGGCCCGGCGGGGACGGCCGGGGTTTGCGGCACTTGCACGGTCGGCGTCTGCCGGGTGGGCGTGATGGACGCAGCCTCCCACGTTTTGACCATCTCGGCCACCGAGGGGGCGGCAGCTTTTATCGTTGCCAGATCTGCGCCACCAACACCGCCCGCAACAACACCAGACTTTGGCTGGCTGGCAAAGGCGGCGAGATGCAAGGCGGCGGCCAGAGCAACAAAAACAAAGGCTTCAACCCAGCGTTTCATTTTCGGGCCACCACAAGCTCGACCCGGTTCAGCCCCGCTTGTGCAAGACCACGCAGCAGCCCCGACATCACTTTGGCCTCAAGCTGCGCATCGGCGCGAACCTGGACGACGCTGTTGGTTTCGCTAATCGTTGCCAAGGCGACCAGCGCCGCGTTTCCTTCCTTCCCTTCGAAGGACATACGGCCAGTTTTGTCGACATAAAGCACCCGCTTAACCTTGGGGTCGGTGTCGGATGTCGATTTTGGCGGGGTAATTTCGAACGGCTCGGGTTTGATCAGGTTCGCCGTCATCAGGAAAAAGATCAGCAGTAGAAACACGACATTGATCATCGGTAGGATGGATGCAGGGCGCGGTTTGCCGGATGGGTCCGAGAAATTCATCGCGCTATTCCACCAAAACGACCGAAATAAACCCAGCGTCACGCAGGATCTCGGTGACGGTCACGATCCGTTGCAATGTCGCGCCATTCCTGCCGCGCAAGATCACCAAATCCGTGGGGGCCTGCATCAGTGGTGCAAGATCGCGGGCTATATCCGCGCTGGCGATGCCGTTCAGCAACTCTTGGTCGGGCAGGACGTCAATCAGGCGCGGCGGTCCGCTATATTCGTGGCCCGCAGAGGCCAGCGGCAGCGGCAAGATGGTCTCGGTCCCGAAGCGGGACGCCAACATGAAAAACACCAAAAGCAGGAACACCACGTCGATCATCGGCGTGAGGTTGGGCTTGCGTCTGGGTTTTGCAATTGGGGCGAATTGCATCAGATCACTCGGCAGCCAGTTTCAGATTGCCCGGCTTGCCTGATACGAAAATACGGGTTGCGCCGTCTTCCAAATCGCGGCGGATGCGGTCGATTACGGCCTCGAACCACGTCAGCGCGGCCGAGGCTGGGATGGCCACGGCCATACCTGCTGCGGTGGTCAGAAGTGCCTCCCAGATACCGCCAGCCAATAGGGAGGGATCGGCGCGGTTGCCTGACTGTTGCAGCGCCTGAAACGCTGCAATCATGCCCAGAACTGTGCCCAACAGACCCAACAGAGGTGCGATCGTTGCGATTAGCTCCAGCGCTCGAAGGCCGGTACCGGCATCGGCAATCTCGCGTTTGGCCACGCGCGAAACCTCTTCGCGGGCGCGGTCTTCGGGTAGGGTGCGAATGGACCGGATGGCATGGCTAATCACCTTGGATCGAATTCCCCGGCGGCCATAGAGCGTCGTAGCAGCGGCATCGGGCTCCCCAGTCTCGAACAAATCCACGGCCTGACCGGCCTTGCCTCTCGACCATGCCCCGATCAGGGCCAGCCGCCAAATCTTCCACAGGATCAGGGCAACGGTGACCACAGACAGTGCCGCGATGGCCCAGATCGATGGTCCGCCTTTGCGCAGAAACTCGGCCGCCTGGACCGAGGCATCCTGCGCGGTTTCCACACCTGTGCTGTGCCCAGGCACGGGCTCGTTGGGTTCAGCCGAAACTGGTTGCGCTGGTCCAATCTGGTCGCCTGACACCAGAACCTCTGGCGCTGAGGGTGTCAGGGTGTCTTGCGCGGCGAGGGCAACCGGTACCATCGCAAGGGCCATAAACAGGATCAATCGGGATATCATAAGGTTCTCCTGTGTGCAGGGCCAACCGGGTTACCCCGTGGCCCCGCTGTTCTCCGGGTCAGAAGGTTGCAGTGACGAATAGGTTGATATTGCGTCCTGCAGCCGGGATCTGGTCATTGGCCCGGTAGGACCTGTCGAGGATGTTGTTAAGCTCGAGCGTCAGCAATGCGTTCTCGGTCAAATCCACGCTGCCGCGGAAGTTCAGCGTGGTCCAGCCCGAGGTCGGGTTGGTGCCGGTGGCTGTCCCGCTGTCGACGATATTGCCGTTTTCGTCGCGCAACTTGGCCGCGCTTTCGCCCCGCAGGAACATATCCCAGGTGCCCGTCAAGCTGGCTGTCTGCCAGTCTGAGCGCACACCAAGCGTCCCCGTCCATTCCGGGGTGCCACTGTCTTTGGTGCTGAACCCGTTGGAATAGGTGAACTCTCGGGTCACATTCGACACGATGACATAGGGGCGTAAACCGCCCCAGCCGGGATCAACCTCGGCCGCGATTTCAATGCCCCAGCTGTCTGCGCTTTCGACATTGTCATAAATCAGCTCGGCCGGATTGACCGGATCGGCCACGGTGGTGATGTAGTCCTTGGCTTCGGTATAGAAAATGGCCGTATCCAGCACGAAGTTCCCCCGATCCACACGCGCACCGATTTCATAGTTGGTCGCGGTTTCGGGTTTCAGGTTCGGATTGCCATTGATGACCTGGCCGCCAGCCGACGTGGACAGGTACAGCTCGGACAGGGACGGGAATGTATAACCTTGCGAGATGTTGGCCCGCAGGATGGCGTCATCTGACAGATTGTAGACGGCACCAATCGAGCCCAGCCAGCGGTCATCGCTGTTGCTGGCATCAGGCAGCGGAAACCCGTTGACCTTGCGTTCGTTCAGATCGCTTTCGACGCTATAGTAGCGTGCGCCGACCGTGGCGACGAAATCGCCAAAGGTTGCTTCGTGCTGTCCAAAAATACTGGCCGTTCGGATTTCCGCATCCGTGAAAGAGGGCACGCTGATTTGGCTGGGCGGTCCAAAGGGCGGAATGATCGTGATATCAGAGGTCTTAGTGGTCTCTAACCGGTCATCGTCATATTCAAGCCCAATAACCGAGCGGTGTCCGGGTGCAAATTCAAAGTTTGCTGTCGCCACGAATCCGCTGGTTGTCTGTTCATCGTCCGATCCCGCGTTGACAATGGTGGTGACCGGCCCGCCGCTGCTGGTGAATTCGCTGTCGAACACGCGGTCGACCTTTTGCGTATAAGCGCTGAACTTCAGCGTCGACATCCAGGGCGTCAGGTCTTCGCCTTCGTAGAACGCGCTGTATTTGCGCAAGTCCCGTTTGGGCAGGTTAATCTGGGCATCTGGGCTGCCGGTGAACACCTCGGTAGAGGCGTCGAAATCCTGTGCGCGCAGGCCGACATAGCTGTTGCCAAAGCGGTATCCGACAAAGCCCAGCACGCCGTGTTCTTCACTGCTGGAGGGCACCAGATCACCGTCGGGTGTTTCGCGGTCGTTCAGATCCAGTTTCGAATACGACAGACGATAGTCAAAATCGTTGAACGTACCTGCGATGCTGGCAGCGGTGCGATAGCCGTCATTGGACCCGATGTAACCTGCGGTGCCGGAAACCTCGACCGGTTTGTCGGCGCCGCGTTTGGTGATGATGTTCACGACACCCCCGATGGCCCGATTGCCTGAGACAACCGATGAAGGGCCACGCACGATCTCGATCCGTTCGATATCGGTGGGTGACACCAGCAGAGGTGTGCCATAACGGTTGTGATCCGACAGGCGCTGACCGTCCAGCAGGATTGCGACGCGCTGCGAATCTTCGCCACGGATACGGATACGATCCAGATCATTCTCGGACACCTGAACGCCCGGCACATCCGACAACAGATTGGCGACTGAGGCCGGGGGGATTTCGCGGATTTCACCGGCATCCACAACGGTGACGGAGGACGGGCTGTCGAAAACCTCGGTTGGAAGCCCGGTGCCGGTGACGATGATGTCATCGAGTTGGATGATGTCGTCTTCTTGTTCTTGCGCCCATAGCGGCGTTGCCGCCAAAACGGCGGTGGTCAGGGCCACGCTTGCGGTAGGCCGCTTTAATGCTGATTTCATTGAAACCCCCAGTATGTGTATCGTGCAGTCAGAGATGCACCCGCCTGAAACAGGCGAAATTCAGATGCTACCTCGCGATGTGCTGGGTGTTTCTACGGGCCTGCGCGCTAGATGCAGCGCGCTGTGGTCCATGTGGGCGGCTCCTTAGCGGATTAGATTTTTTAATACCATACTATTTTTGTCAGAAAACTGCTGCGTGCCCTTGATGCCACAGGCCGGACCGCTTAGGACAAGGGCAAAGAAAGCTAAAAACAGCGCGCAGCCCGGTCGTCTCGGTCCCAGCCAAATGCGTTTCGATACCATTGTGGAGACGACCATGACCCATCCAAGTCCTTCTGAAATCCGTGCTGCGCGGTTGGAAAACCCCAAGCGGCGCGAGCGTGATCTGGCGGATCAACTCGGCATCACCGAGGCACAGCTGGTTGCCGCGCATGTCGGACACGGAGCCACCCGCATAAGCCCCGACATGGATCGGCTGATGCCCTTGGTTAACCGATTGGGCGAGGTCATGGCACTGACTCGCAACGAAAGCTGCGTGATCGAGAAGGTGGGGATTTACGCTGATTACCGTGGCGGCCCCCACGCGGCGCTGATCGCCAATCACGAGATTGATCTGCGCATGTTCCCGCGTCACTGGGTTTACGGCTTTGCCGTGGCCAAAACGCTTGAGGATGGCTCGGAACGCCTGTCCCTTCAGATTTTCGACGCCGCAGGTGATGCGGTTCACAAGGTCTTTTTGCGCGATACCTCTGTGATCGAGGAATGGGATGCCGTGATCGAGGCCCTGAAACTGCCGGACCAGTTAGACACTCTGACAGTTGAACCGCGCGCAGCGGTCGAACCTGCCAAGGTCGACCCCGAGAAAACCGACCGTCTGCGTGCTGGATGGGATGAAATCACAGATACCCATCAGTTTCTCCAGATGGTTCGCAAGCTCAAGCTGAACAGGTTGGGGGCCTATCGCATGGCCGGGGCGCCATATGTGCGGCCTCTGGCGATATCGGATGTCGACACAATTCTGCACAGCGCCGCAAAAACAGGCCTGTCGATCATGGTTTTTGTTGGCAATCAGGGGTGCATCGAAATTCACACCGGACCCATCAAGGAGGTCAAGCAGATGGGCCCATGGCTGAATGTGCTGGATCCTGGCTTTAACCTGCACCTACGCACCGATCACATCGCCGAGGTCTGGCAGGCCAGGAAATCCACCAAACGAGGCGATGCGATCTCGGTCGAGGCGTTTGACGCGCAGGGCGCACTGATATTGCAAATCTTTGGCGTGCTGGCCGAGCCTGCCTCAGCTGCAATCTGGAACGACCTTGTTGCGTCGCTTGAGGGCCGCCCAGAGGAGGTTCCGGCATGACTCGGGTGCGCGCAAAACTGAAACTTGCCGGATTGGTGCTGTTGGTATCTGCATTTGGTCTGCATGCCGACCCGGCGCAACGCATTGTCTCGGCCGGGGGATCGATCACCGAGATCATTTATGCGCTGGGACAAGAACACCGGTTGGTGGCACGCGACAGCACGTCGAACCATCCGCCGCAGGTCGCCGCATTGCCAAACATAGGCTACGTGCGCCGCTTGTCCGCCGAAGGGTTGCTGTCGGTCAGCCCCGATCTGATCTTGGCAGAAGAGGGCGCAGGCCCGCCGGAAACGCTGGAGGTTCTGGCCGAAACTCATATCCCTTTTGTCAGTATACCGATGGGCCATGATCGCGCGGCGGTTGTCGCCAAGATCAAGGCCGTTGCCAAGGCGCTGGATGTTCCTGACGAGGGCGAAGCACTGGCGCAACGCGTTGGCGGCGCAATCGATGCCGCCACTGCGCAAAGTGAATTGGCCGATCAGCGTGTTCTGTTTGTACTGGCAATGCAGAGTGGGCGCGTGCTGGCCGCTGGGCAGGATACGGCAGCGCAGGGTATTATCGAACTGGCCGGGGCCACAAATGCTGTTGAGGGGTTTCAGGGCTATAAACCGTTGGGGGATGAGGCGATCATTACAGCAGCCCCCGATGTCATCTTGCTGATGGAGAGCGGCCGACAGATTTCCCTGACAGATGAAGAGGTTCTCAAACACCCTGCGATTGCGGCCACACCGGCAGGTCAGAACGCTAAATTGTTGCGGATGGATGGCATGTTGTTGTTGGGTTTCTCGGTGCGCACCGGGCAGGCCATCTCTGATCTTGCAGCTGGATTGCGCGGCGCCAATGGCTGACCAAACCGCTGACGGGATGGCAATCGACGGCGACCGGAGCGTAACCGCGCGTCGGCTCAGCTGGGTTTTGATCGTTGTATTGAGTGTGGTGGTGCTGACCGGGCTTGCAACGGGATCAGCGGGCACGTCGTTGTGGCAGGCATTGATTGATATGGCACAGGGCCAAGACCTGTCCTTGCGGGACCGGGTGGTTTTGCTGGATATCCGCGCGCCCCGTGTGATCATGGGTTGTTTTGTTGGGGCGGCGCTGGCTGTGTCTGGGGCGGTGCTGCAGGGCTTATTCCGCAACCCGCTGGCCGATCCGGGCATAGTTGGCGTCAGCGCCGGGGCCAGCTTGGGGGCGGTCGGTGCGATTGTTCTGGGCGGGACTTTGACCGTTGCCGCCGGGCTGGCAACATGGCTTGTCCCGATTGCTGCGTTCCTTGGCGCCTGGATCACCACAATGCTGCTCTATCGGGTTGCAACGCGGCGTGGCCGAACCTCTGTTGCAACGATGCTGCTGGCCGGGATTGCGCTGACCGCACTGGCGATGGCATTGACAGGCATCCTTGTCTATGTGGCGGATGACGCGCAGTTGAGGGATTTCACCTTTTGGTCCATGGGCTCTCTGGCGGGCAGCAGTTGGGGCAAGATAATGGTTGCGGCCCCGTTGATCCTGATCCCCCTAATGCTGTCGCCATTTCTGGCGCTGGGTCTGAACGGTCTGGCCCTGGGCGAAGCCGCAGCCGGGCATATCGGCATCCGCGTGCAACATCTGAAAACCTGCGCCATTCTGGTCGTCGCCGCATCGACCGGGGCAGCTGTGGCCGTCAGTGGTGGGATCGGGTTTGTGGGTATCGTGGTGCCGCATCTGCTGCGACTGGCCTCGGGGCCCGATCACAAATACCTGCTGGTCAATTCGGCCCTTCTGGGTGCGGCGCTTCTGGTGCTGGCCGATCTGATCAGCCGAATGATCATCGCGCCGTCTGAGTTGCCCATTGGGATTGTCACCGCAGTCATCGGCGCGCCGTTCTTTCTGTGGATTTTGTTGAGGCAACGCGGAATTGTGGACCTTTAGACCATGTTGATTGTCACAGACCTGAGCGTTCAGCTGGGACGCCGCACGATCCTAAGCAATCTATTTTTCTCAGCCCAGCCCGGACAGGTGACTGCTGTTGTCGGTCCGTCGGGGGCGGGTAAATCTACCTTGTTGGCCGCGCTGACCGGCGATCTGGACCATGACGGGGCCGTTACGTTGAACGGTCGGGATATCGCGCGAACCAGCGCTGCTGAGCTATCCGACATTCGTGCCGTCTTGCCACAAGCGACTCCGATGAGCTTTCCTTTCACCGTGTTAGAGGTGCTCCGCATGGGGCGTATGCGCAGGGCTATGGACGACCGGATTGCCTTGCATGCGCTGACTCGTGTCGGTTTGGGTGGATTTGAAGGGCGGTTCTATCAGGAACTGTCAGGGGGTGAACAGCAGCGTGTTCAACTGGCCCGCGTTCTGGTGCAGGTGTGGCAACCGACCGGGCCGACAGGGTCGCGCTGGTTGTTTCTGGACGAACCCGTTTCCAGCCTGGATATCGGCCACCAATTGCAGGTGATGCAAATTGTTCGGGATTTCGCGGCCAGCGGCGGCGGGGTGGTCATGGTGATGCATGATCTGAACCTGACGGCCATGTGTGCCGACAATGTGATTCTACTGTCGGATGGGCAAATTCTCAGCCAGGGCATGCCGGTGGATACATTGTGCGACGATTTGCTCAGTCAGGCGTATGGCTGCCGTATTGCGGTCAATTGTGCCCCTGAAACAGGAGTCTACCTTTTACCGCAGGTGGCTGGGCTTTGATCACGCTTCGCGGTTCGGCGCTGTTGAATTAGATTTAAGTTGTAGTTTGCATGATTATCGATATTAGAAAAGCTAGGCATGGAGTTTTGGATAGATTATCGATAAAATGGAAAACACCTCCCCCACTTGGACCCGCGAGACGGCGCAGGCCGTATATGATCTTCCCCTGATGGATTTGCTGTTCCGCGCGCAGACCGTGCATCGCGAGAATTTCGATCCCAACAAGATTCAGACCTCCAAGCTGTTGTCGATCAAGACAGGTGGTTGTGCCGAAGATTGTGCCTATTGCTCGCAATCGGCGCGTAACGGCTCGAAGCTGTCGGCCTCGAAACTGATCGAGGTTCAGCGCGTGCTGGCCGAGGCCCGCAAGGCCAAGGATGGTGGTGCTACCCGGTTCTGCATGGGCGCGGCCTGGCGTGAACCGAAAGATCGCGACATGGATGCGCTGGTGGCCATGGTCGAAGGCGTTCGCGAGATGGGCATGGAGACTTGCATGACACTGGGCATGCTAGACGACAACCAGGTGTTTCGCCTGCGTGACGCGGGCCTGGACTATTACAACCACAACATCGACACGTCCGAGCGCTATTACCCCGAAGTAATCACCACCCGCACCTTCGCCGACCGGATCGATACAATGACCCGCGTGCAAGAAGCCGGGATCAAAGTGTGTTCCGGCGGTATCCTGGGGATGGGTGAAGAGGTCGGTGACCGTGTCGATATGTTGGTCACACTGGCCAATATGGGACCCGCACCTGAATCGGTGCCGATCAACATGCTGATGCCGCAGGAAGACACACCGCTGGCGGACGCCAAGCCGATCGATCCGATCGAGTTCGTGCGTGTGATCGCCACCGCCCGTATCATGATGCCGAAATCCTATGTTCGCTTGTCTGCCGGACGCAGCGACATGACCGATGAGCATCAGGCGATGTGTTTCCTGGCCGGGGCGAACTCGATCTTTGTGGGGGAAACGCTGCTGACAGCAGAGAACCCGGAAGAAGACACCGATGCGATCCTGTTTGCCAAGCTTGGGCTGCAAGCCGAAACCGTGGCCGGGCAAAGCTGTGCGGAAGCTGCTGAATGAAAGCATTGGGTCGCCTGAACTCGATGCTTGAAACATTAGGCGCCCGGCATCGTCGCCGGGTGCTGACCCCGAGGCGTGGGCTGGACTTTGCCTCGAATGATTATCTGGGTCTGTCAGAATCTGCATGGCTGCAAGGTGCCGCGCAAAAGGCGCTGGATCGCGGTGTACCGCTGGGATCGGGTGGGTCGCGGTTGCTGCGCGGCAATCACCCGGAACATGAGGCGTTGGAGGCTGAGGCCGCCGCGTTTTTCGACGCCGAGGCCGCCTTGTTCATGGGCGGCGGGTTTCAGGCCAATCAGGCGATTTTTTCGACCCTTCCCGCCGGTGGTGATCTGATCCTGTATGACGATCTGGTTCATGCCAGCGCTCATGAAGGCATGCGTATGGGCCGGGCCGACACGCGGGCCTTTGCCCATAACGATGTGGCCGACGCGCGCCGTGTTATTGCCGACTGGCTTTCCGCAGGAGGGTCCGGTCAAATCTGGATTGCCGTGGAAAGCGTTTATTCGATGGAGGGTGATCTCGCGCCCCTGAACGCGCTGTCCGATCTGGCTGTGGAGCAGGAAGCGGTGTTGGTCGTGGACGAAGCCCATGCGACCGGTGTTTTCGGCCCACACGGCAAAGGACTGGCGCATGGGTTGAAGGCCGAAGTGCTGACATTGCATACCTGCGGTAAGGGTCTGGGCGTTTCGGGCGGACTGATCTGTGGCCCACGGCAGATGATCGACGCGCTGATCAACAGGGCACGGCCGTTCATTTTTGCGACCGCGCCATCTCCGTTTAACGCGGCCCTGGTGCGGGCTGTACTGGCGCATTTGCAATCAGACACCGGACTGGCCGAGGCGGCGAACGCTCGAATACATCATGCCCATGCCGAAGCGCGCCGGAACGGCGTGTCGCCGGGTGCGCTGAACAGTCAGATCATCCCCGTCATTCTTGGGAACGAAGCGCACACGATGCAGACGGCCGCAGCCCTGCAGTCGCAAGGCTTTGACGTGCGCGGCATTCGCCCTCCTACGGTTCCGCGCGGCACATCGCGGCTACGGGTTTCGATTACGGGCAATGTTTCACAGGCCAATATTACCGCCTTGTTCGAAACCCTAGCGCAGCAACAAAGCGAGGCCGCATGAGCCCTGTCATCGTAGTCGGAACGGATACGGGCATCGGGAAAACTGTCTTTGCAGCGGGCCTGACAGCAGTCCTTGGCGCGCGGTATTGGAAACCTGTGCAGTCGGGGCTGGAAGAGGCCACCGACTCGGAAACCGTCAAGGCCCTGACCGGGGCCGAGGTGCTGCCCGAGGCGTATCGGCTGAACATGCCCGCCTCGCCACATCTCTCGGCCGAGGATATGGGGATTGAAATCGACCCGGCCCGCCTGACCTTGCCGCCGGTGCCCGGCCCACTTGTGGTTGAAGGCGCGGGCGGGTTGATGGTGCCGCTGAACCGTCAGGTCTTTTTCCTGGATGTGATTGCGCAGTGGCAGGCCCCGATTGTGCTGGTGGCGCGTACCGCACTGGGTACGATCAATCACACGACCCTATCCCTGATGGCATTGCGCAATGCAGGGTGCAAAGTGATTGGTGTGGCCTTTGTTGGCGACCCAGAGCCGGACGTGGAACAGACCATCGCCGAAATGACCAATTTCCGCCATTTGGGCAGGCTACCCTTCGTCGAAAACCTTTCACGCGAAACTCTGTCTAACGCATTTTCTGCCATCGACATTGACGCGATCCGAGGTGCCTTATGACACCGCTGGAGTTTGATGCCCGCCATCTGTGGCACCCTTACACAAACGTGCTGGAACCCGGCCCGATGCACCTGATCACGGGGGCAGATGGGGTTTGGCTGACGGCTGAGGATGGCACACAGATGATCGACGCCATGTCGTCCTGGTGGTGCGCGGTGCACGGGCATCGTCACCCGGCCATCATCGCAGCCATGCAGTCGCAGTTGGATCGGATGCCGCATGTGATGTTTGGTGGGCTGACACATGAACCCGCGATTGAACTGGGCCGGAAAATGATCGGGCTTTTACCCGACGGGCTGGATCGCATTTTCTACAGCGACAGTGGGTCGGTCGCCATCGAAGTAGCCCTGAAAATGGCGGTGCAGTACCAAATGGCGCAGGGTCGCAAGGGGCGAACGCAGTTTGCCACCATCCGCGGCGGCTATCACGGCGACACCTGGAAAGCGATGAGCGTGTGCGACCCGGTCAACGGAATGCACGGGTTGTTTGCGGGCGCCCTGTCCGTTCAGCATTTCCTGCCGCGCCCTCAGATCGCCTTTGGTCAGGACTGGTCCGAGGACGGTGACCTGAACGGGCTGAATGCACTGGAACAGTTGCTGGAGGCGAAAGCTGACCAGATCGCGGGGCTGATCCTTGAACCTGTGGTTCAGGGGGCAGGGGGGATGTATTTCTACCACCCGACCTGGCTGCAGCGCGCCCATGAGATGTGCAAGGCACATGACGTGCTAGTCATCTTCGATGAGATCGCCACTGGCTTTGGCCGCACCGGTGAGCTGTTTGCCCTGCACCATGCCGACATTGTGCCAGATATCCTGTGCGTGGGTAAGGCGCTGACAGGTGGGCATATCACGTTGGCGGCCACGGTCACCACCGAAACCGTCGCACGACGGATTGGGGAAAGCGAGGCCGGCGTCATGATGCACGGGCCTACCTATATGGCTAACCCGCTGGCTTGCGCGGCGGCGGTGGCCAGTCTGGAACAACTCTCGGCCCGCGATTGGCGGTCGGAAGTGGCGGGTATCGCTGTGCAGATGACGCAGGAGCTGGCTCTGGCGCGCAACTTGCCCGGCGTGGCGGATGTGCGCGTCTTGGGTGCCATCGGTGTTATCGAGATGGAAGGCCGGGTCGACCCGTCGGTGGCGCATGGGTTGGCATTGGAAACCGGCGTCTGGCTGCGACCGTTCGCGCGCAACATCTATTGCATGCCGCCCTATATCATCTCATCAGATGAGCTAAGCCGCGTAACCTCGGCCATGGTATCGCTGGTTCGAGGGATGTCATGAAACAGCGCTGGTTGTCCCGGTCAGGCACGGCCGAGGTGCTTTTGGTCTTCGGGGGCTGGGCCCTTGGCCCGGGTCCTTTCGAAAGCCTTGAAGGCAATACGGATGTCTTGTTCGTCGACGACTATATCCGTCTAGATAACCCGCTGAGCGAGCTGTCAAACTATGACAGGGTCACCCTGATCGCGTTCTCGTTTGGCGTGGCCTCGGCCGCGCATTGGTTGGCACAAACGGGGGTGCGGCCAGATCGGCTGATCGCGGTCAGCGGCACTTTGCATCCCGCCGATGTCGAACGCGGCATCGCGCCGGACATGATCCGGGCCACGGCCGATCAACTTAGCACCGCCAGCTTTGCCAAGTTCTGCCGCCGAGCTGGGCTGGAAGGTCCGGCGCCCGAAATAGATATCGACACGGCAAAAGCAGAGTTGCACGCGGTGATCGAACGTGGCCCGGCACCCGATCCCAGCTTCGACCGGATTTGGATGCCGCTGAGGGACCGGATCATTTCCACATCCGCGCAAAAGGCAGCGTGGGCTGATCAACAAGAAGTAGTCCGAACTGTTCCAACCGCGCATATACCCTTTGCCAGCGGTCAGAACTGGCAGGAGTGGATCGCATGAATGCCCAGATGACCAGCCGCGTCCAGCGTAGTTTTAGCCGCAGTTTCCGCTCGTACCACGAGGCTGCCAACCAACAGGCGCGGATAGCTGAGGGATTGGCGCAGGATTTGCAACGTGACGGTGCTCCGACGCATTTTGCGTCCGGATTGGAGTTTGGCTGTGGCACCGGTCATTTGACCCAAAGGCTTTGCGCGCAGTTCGCGTTTGATGGTTTGACCGTCAACGATCTGTCACCCGAGGCATATGAGACCGCCGCGTCCTTTGGTGCAGGATTTCTGTGTGGTGATGCGGAAACGGTCGCATGGCCTGCGAAACCGGATCTGATTGCCTCGGCGTCAATGATCCAGTGGTTGCCAGATCCCGCCGCGTTCCTGCACCGGGCCGCGCGGGCGCTGGCCCCCGGAGGCTGGCTGGCGGTTTCCGGTTTTGGCCCGCTGCAATATCAGGAACTGGTGCAGATTGGATCGGCGGCGAAGGCGCCCGGTCTTTGTGGACCGGAGGTTTTGACCGCAGCTGTCGAAGGTATTCTGAACGTCGTCAGTGCCGGAGAATCCAAACAGCAGATGCAGTTTTCCTCTCCTCGCGACGTGCTGGACCATCTGCGCAGAACCGGAGTGAACGGGCGCGCGCAGAAGCCGTGGACAAAGTCGAGCCTGCTTTCCTTCAATAATGACTATGTTCGGCAGTTTGGCGGCAAGGACGGGGTTCCGTTGACCTATCACCCGACCTGGATCATCGCCCGGAAACCCGATTGATCCCGCCTAGGGCAGGCGGGTCAGGTGGCGCTGCATAACTGAATGCGCCTTGGCCGCGTCGCGATCCTTGATGGCAGCCAGAATTGCAGCGTGATCCGGATCGGCGCGCGGTCGCCATTTGGCGGTGTACAGGTTGTTGAAATGCCACGTGTACAGCACTTGCAGGTTCCTGATCTCGTCAATCATGCGCGGCATGTTGCAGGCCGCGATGACGGCCATATGGAAACGCTGATTGGCGTCTTCCCAATCTTCAGCAGTTTGGGCGCTGTCGCAGTCTTCGTGTACTTGTTCGATCTGGGCAATCTGCTGGGCCGTCAGGTTTGGAACGGAATGTAGCAAGGCCACCGGTTCAAGCGCGCGTCGCATCACGCGCAGCTCTTGAATGGCGTTCTGGTCCATTGGCGCCACGCACATACCTCGGCGTGGTACAGCGACGGCCAGTCCTTTTGATGCCAGATTCAGCAGCGCCTCGCGTACAGTGACCTGGCTGACTCCGAACTCACGCGCGATCAGGTCCTGCCGCAGCTTTTCGCCGGGTTTCAATGCGCCACGGACAATCCTGGTCAACAGTTTCTGCGCAATGTCATCCGATTTTTTGATCTGCTGCTCAGACACCTGAACTCCGTCGCTTTGGTGCTTTGGTCATATGATCAGACGATTATCGCTCTGCAAGGTGATGGGCAACAGGTGATGGTTGTCGTCGCAACAGCTTGGTCGTTAACTCGGCCATGCTTGACGATACAAAACCCGGCAAGTCCTGTCGCAACTCAAATGACCTTGCGGCAAAAACCGTTGGAAACCAACTGGCAGCTTTCACAAATGCGGTGGGTGCGGATAGGGTACCCGCAGAGGCAACGTAGTGTTGCAACGTTCTGAAAAGGGACCGTCATGGACTTTGCCCCATCGCCACGCGCTGCGGAAATCCGCGAGCAGCTGAAACGCTTTATGCAGGCGCATATCTACCCTCGCATCCGTGCTCATAAGGAAGAGATTGAAGCAGGCAAATTCCCGGTCTCATTCATGGAAGACCTCAAGGCGCTGGCCCGGGCCGAAGGGCTGTGGAACCTGTTCCTGCCTTCCTTGCGCGACGATGAACCCGGCACCCGGCTGAGCAATCTGGAATACGCCCCGCTGGCCGAGTTGATGGGGCAGGTCAGCTGGTCCTCTGAGGTGTTCAACTGCAATGCGCCGGACACCGGCAATATGGAGCTGTTGCACATGTTCGCCACGCCCGAGCAGCGCCAAGAATGGCTGGTGCCATTGCTGAACGGCGAAATCCGTTCGGCCTTTGCGATGACGGAACCGGATGTGGCCAGTTCGGACGCGACAAACATCACCACCTCGATCCGGCGCGAGGGGGATGAATATGTCATCAACGGGCGCAAGTGGTTCATCACCAATGCCTGCCATCCGAACACCAGAATGTTCATTGTCATGGGCAAGACCGATCCCAATGCCGACAGGCATAAACAACAAAGCATGGTGATCGTGCCCAAAAACACATCCGGCCTGGAGATTGTCCGCAACCCCACGATCCTGAACATGCATGACCCAGAAGGCCATGCCGAGCTGCTGTTCAAGGATGTACGCGTGCCGGTCGGCAATCTTCTGGGCGAAGAAGGCAGCGGGTTTGCTCTGGCGCAGGCGCGGCTGGGGCCGGGACGTATCCATCACTGTATGCGCTCAATCGGGGCCGCAGAGATGGCGTTGTCGCTGATGGTTGAACGCGCGCAAGAACGGAAAACCTTTGGCAAGCAACTATCAGACCAAGGCGTAATCCGGGAATGGATCGCGAAATCGCGGCTTGAGATCGAACAGGCACGTTTGCTGACCCTGCAGGCTGCGTGGAAGATTGACCAAGTGGGCGCCAAGGCGGCGCGGCGTGAGATTTCCCTAATCAAGGTGGTGGCACCCAACGTGCATGCCGCCGTGACCGACCGCGCAATGCAGGTCTTTGGTGCCATGGGGATGACGCCGGATACGCCGCTGGCCGACAGCTATACATGGGCGCGGGCATTGCGATATGCGGACGGCCCGGACGAGGTGCATCTGCAAGCCATCGCGAAGCAGGAGATCAAAGAGTCAAACTTCGGGATGTCAGCGCAATGGCTGACTCCGCCGCCGCGCTGAACGCTTACTTTCCTTTCCAAACCGGGTCGCGTTTTTCCGCAAAGGCGCGCGCGCCTTCCAACTGATCTTCGCTGGCATACAGCACATCTACCGTGCGCAACTGGCGCTTGGTGATGCGGTTCATGGCATCCTGGAACTTGCTGTCCTCGGCGTCGCGCACGACCTCTTTGATCGCGGCGTAAACCAGAGGAGGGCCCGAGGCCAGCAGCCGGGCCAGCTCCCACGCGCGATCCATCAACTGATTGGCGGGGATGATTTCGTTCACCAGCCCCCAGCGGTTGGCTTCTTCGGCGTCGAACCAGCGCCCGGTCAGCAGCAGCTCCATCGCGATATGATAGGGTATACGCTTGGGCAGTTTGACGCTGGCCGCATCCGCAACAGTGCCCGAGCGGATTTCGGGCAGGGCGAATGTGGCATGCTCGGCCGCCAGGATCATGTCGGCTGACAGAGCCAGTTCCAAACCGCCGCCACAGGCGATCCCGTTTACCGCTGCGATCACCGGCTTGTTCAGATCGCGCAGTTCCTGAAGGCCGCCGAACCCGCCAACGCCGTAATCGCCGTCAACTGCATCGCCATCGGCAGCGGCTTTCAGATCCCAGCCGGGGCAGAAGAACTTTTCGCCCGCGCCTGTCAGAATGGCGACGCGCAATTCGGGGTCATCGCGAAATTCGGCAAAGACCTCACCCATTCTGCGGCTGGTGATCAGGTCGATAGCATTGGCCTTGGGCCGGTCCAGCGTCACCTCAAGGATCGCTCCGTCGCGTCGGGTTTTGATCGGGTCCATGTCTCAGGCCTTTCTAATCAGGGCATCCACTGCAACCGCCGTGTCGGGCGTGCAGAGAAGCGGGTTAATTTCGACCTCGCCAAGCGTGTCGGCATTTTGCATGACATAGGCCTGAACGGCCTGAATTGCGGTGATGATCGCATCCATATCAGCGGCAGGTTGGCCGCGATAGCCCGCAAGTAACGGGGCTATTTTCAACTTGGCCAGTGCGGCGCGGATATCGTCGGATGTGCTGGGTACCAACAGCGACGCGGTATCGCGTAGCACTTCGGTCAGCACACCGCCTGCGCCCAGCGTCAGGACGAACCCATGCGCCGGATCGCGGACGACGCCGATTAAAAGCTCGACTACGGTCCCGGTGATCATCTCTTCGATCAGCACCTCATCCGTCCCGATATCGGCGGCCACATCGGCCACGTCGTCAACCTGGACGCCAAGGTATACTGCGCCGTGTTCGGATTTATGGGCCAACCCGATGCCTTTGATGGCAAAGGGCGCGGTCATATCCGACGCCGCAGCGCGTGCTTCGTCAGCGCCCCGAACTGTGCGGTTCTGAGGGACGCGCAAGCCACACACTTCCAACGCTGATTTCGCCTCGGCCTCGGTCAATGTACGCGTTGCCTCGATCGTGCCGGGCAGGCAAACTACGGCCTCGGCGGGTGCTTTGACCTGAACCGCTGCACGGGTGGCGCTAAGCGCTTCTTGCAGACCCATAAGAGGGGCGACGCCACCGGCCATAAGGTCTTGCGCGATGTCCTGGGGCAGAAGTTCAGGCAGAGTCGCCGCGATAGCGAAACGAGCTCCGGTCTCGGCCCGCACTTTCAGCGCCGCTCGCGATGCGCAGGCCCAATCTGTCGGATCAGTGGTCGGGTAATCGACGATCGAGAAGGTCAGGTCGATATCGTCGCCTGTCATTCCCGACCACGCCCGCGTCATCGCACCCTCATCGCGCCAGATATAAGTGTGGTAGTCCAGCGGGTTATTCAAAGCGACCATCGGACCAAGCGCATCACGCAGTTGGGTTTTCTTGTCGTCAGTCAACTGAGGGAAACTCAGACCAGTGCCAATGGCCATATCGGCGATCAAGCTGGCCTCGCCCCCCGAGCAGCTGATCGAGGCGATGTTGCCACCCGGCAATGGCCCGTAGCAGTGCAACAGTTTCAGCGTTTCCAGGAAATCAGGCAAGGCAGACAGGCGCGGTATGCCCAACCGCTCCAGCAGCGCCTGCGCCCCGGCGTCGCTGCCTGCCAGAGACGCGGTGTGTGACACGGTTGCCGCCTGCGCTTGTTCCGACGCGCCGACCTTGAGCGCTATCAGGGGGATGTCCTTTGCATGCGCCTTAGCGGCCAGCGCCTCCCACTGTCGGATATCCTTGAACCCTTCGATATGTAGGCCAACGGCGGTCACGCGCGGGTCGTCGATCAGGGCCGAGGCGATCTCGGCCTGACTGGTTTGCGCCATGTTTCCGCAAGTCACCATATAGGCAATCGGCAGCGCGCGTTTCTGCATCGTCAAGTTGATCGAGATGTTCGAGCTTTGCGTCAAGATCGCAACGCCCTTGTCCACCGGCGTTGCACCATGCTGATCCGGCCATAGCAGCGCCCCGTCCAGCGCGTTGATGAAGCCGTAACAATTCGGTCCCAGAATGGGCATGTCTCCTGCGGCGGTTAGCAACTGCGCCTGCAGGTCCGCGCCGGTGTCATCTTCGGCCACTGCTTCGGAAAAGCCCGAGGCGAAGCATACCGCCCCACCGGCACCCATGGCGGACAGGGTCTGTACCGCCTCAATCGTGGCGTGTCGGTTGATGCCGATGAAAACGGCGTCCGGGGCCTGTGGCAGGTCTTCCAGACGGGCGAAAACCGTGTGCCCAGCGATATCACTTGCCTTGGGATGGACCGGCCAGACCTGGCCGGCATAGCCCATGCGTTCCGATTGCAGGATGACCTGCTGACACCACGCCCCACCGCCGATAACGGCAATGGATTTCGGGCGTAGCAGCCGGTTCAGATCTTTGCTCATCTTCAGGCGCCCAAGGGACGCAGCAGATCGCGGCTGATGATGTGGCGCTGAATCTCGCTGGTGCCGTCCCAGATACGTTCAACTCTTGCATCGCGCCAGAACCGTTCGATCGGGAAGTCATCCATCAGACCCATGCCGCCGAAGATTTGCAGTGTGGTATCGGTCACCCGCGCCAGCGTCTCGGAGGCATAGAGCTTGGCCGAGGCGATCTCACGGTTCGATGGCAAGTTCTGGTCCAGTCGCCACGCGGCGGCGAGGGTCAGCCAGTCGGCAGCGTCGATCTCGGTGATCATGTCGGCGATTTGGAAACCGACGCCCTGAAACTTGCCGATGGGTTGGCCGAACTGCTTGCGTTCGGCCGCATAGTTCAGCGCATAATCAAAGCACCGCCGCGCGCGTCCGACTGAAAAGGCCGCAACCGTCAGCCGGGTAGCATATAGCCATTCGTTCATCACCGCAAAGCCGCCGTCGACCTCGCCCAGAACCTGCGCATCGGGCAGGCGGCAATTGTCGAAATAAAGGATGTAGTTCTTGTAACCTTTATGGCTGACCGAGTTGTAGCCCTCGCGAACCTCGAACCCCGGCGTGCCGCGATCCACGAGAAAGGTGGTGATCCGCTTCTTTGGACCTTTCGGGGTCTCATCGACCCCGGTTGCGATGAAGACAATGAAGAAATCCGCGTGTTCCGCGCCCGAGATGAAGTGTTTCGAACCTTTGACGACCCAGTCCCCGCCATCGCGCACGGCCTGGCATTTCATGCCCCGCACGTCCGACCCGGCATCCGGTTCGGTCATCGCCAGCGCGTCCATTCTTTCACCACGCACGGCGGGCAGAAGATAGCGCTCGCGCTGATCATCGTTGCAGGCCATCAGGATGTTTTGCGGACGGCCAAAGAAGTGGGTCAGCGCCATGGAACCGCGGCCCAATTCACGTTCGACCAATGTGAAATCCAGATGCGACAGACCAGCGCCGCCGACTTCTTCGGGGAAGTTGCAGGCGTAAAAGCCAAGGTCGATACACTTCTGTTTGATCTCTTCGCCCAACTCTGACGGCACGGTTCCGCTGCGCTCGACCGCGTCTTCGTGGGGGTAGATCTCGTTCTCGACAAAGCTGCGGACCGTTGAAACGATCATTTCCTGTTCTTCTGACAGACCGAATTGCATGGCGCGTGTTCCCTGGCTGGTGGTTGACGAATGAAACGCCACAGGTCACGGTCACGACATGCAAAGTTAGCCGCTTAGTATGCAGAGTTAGAAAAAATTGTCCCAACGCTATAACATTCTGTTGTTTGATGGGTTTTCGAACCACTGCCTCGCCAACATGGTCGAACCGCTACGGGCGGCCAACTCGTTGTCGCGGCAGACGCTGTATCTCTGGCGATTCTGTTCGTTGGATGGCAAGCACGTGCAAAGTTCCAGCGGGCTGGTCGTCACGCCGCATGGGGCCTTGCACGATCACAGCGGCGATGTATTGGTCGTGATGCCATCTTACGGCTATTTGTCGCTGGATACCCGTGCCACCACGCGCGCCCTGCTGGCGGCGGCGCGGACCCATCCGCAAGTGGCCGGGCTGGATACCGGCAGTTGGCTACTGGCGCGCGCTGGCTTGCTGGACGATCACCGCGCGACGATTCACTGGGATGAGCTATCGCGGTTCGAAGAAGCCTTTCCAGCAGTTGACGTTGTGCAGGAACGCTATGTCATAGACGGCAATCGGTTGACTTGTTCGGGGGCGATGGCGGCCTTTGATCTGGCCTCGGCCCTCATTCGTCGGGATCATGGCCCGCTACTGTCGATGGAGGTAGCCCACCTGCTGATGAGCCGCAGCGCGACCGATCCCTATGCCTTGCCTTTAAAATCCGAGGATACGCTCGTCAATCGCACGTTGACGGTGATGCAGGGGAACATAGAAACGCCGCTGACGATCCGGGACGTTGCCCGCAAACTTGGCTGTTCGCAAAAGAAGATCGAGATGCGGGTTCAGGCCGAATTACGCACCACGCCGCAGGCGCTGTATCGGCGCCTGCGGCTGACTATGGCCCGGAAACTGGTCGAGGAGACCGAACAAACCATCGCGGAAATTGCCGGTCGCTGCGGGTATGAAAACGCCAGCGCCATGACCCGTGCGTTCAAGGCCGAATTCGGGCGAACCCCGACTGCATTCCGCAGCGGGGCGCCGAATTGATGCAAAGTTTGGCGAATTCAGACTGTCGCACCCTTGATGCGGATGACCGAACCCAACGTACCTGCGCACAGGCCGATGACGACGGCGATTAACAGTTCGACCATACTGACATTGGCAAAGTTCCAATGGGCGAAGATCACCGTTTCCAGCACGCCGACCACGGCCCCCATCAAGCCGCCCAGCCACAGGCGGCGCGTCATCATGCCAAGCGCAAGGCCCAGAATGCCCGGAAGGCTGATGATGTTGGCCCCGATTGTTCCCAGAAGTTCCAGCATATCGTGCCTCTCTTTAATCCGCGCTCTTGTTCAGAAATGACCGGATCTCATCGCTGCTATCTGCAACCTGATGCGATTGTGCGCCCGTTGTCTCACCGGCCAGCTCATCCGTAACTCTCTGGTATTCCTCAAGGTAATCCGAAGGCAGGCTGTGCGCGATGCCCTGGTGGCAATCGATGCACGTCATGTTGGTGTCGATGGCGCGCTGGTGTTCGGATGCGGCTCGAGTTTCCTGAATGGTGAAATCCATATAGTCGAAGTTGTGGCAATTGCGGCATTCGCGGCTGTCCGACGCTTTCATCTTTTTCCAGACGGCCGAAGCCATGCTCAGTCGGTGCGCTTCGTATTTTTCGGGCGTGCTGATGGTTCCGGCCAGTTCGTGATAGACGTCTTTGACGGCCATGATCTTGGCCTTGATCTTGTGGTTCCACTCATGCGGCACGTGGCAGTCGGAACAAATCGCGCGCACGCCGGAATGGTTGTTGTAGTGGATCGTTTCGCGATATTCGCCCAGATTGACCTCCATCGTGTGGCACGAGGTACAAAACTCCTCGGTGTTGGTCAGTTCCAGTGTCCAGTGGAACCCACCCCAGAACAGGATGCCGGCCAGAAAGCCCGCTAGGATCAGAAAGCCCGAGCTGAACGCCACGGCCGGTGTCCAGATCCAGTTCCAGAGGCGGCCAATCCAACCGCGTTTTTCGGGGGAGTCTGCCATCTTGGTGCTCCTTTCAGACATGCGTTGGATTAGTTGCCGGACGAGGGTTCAAACACGTTGTCGACCAATGCAGGCGCGTCTGCCTGAGGCACGTGACATTGGTTGCAGAAATAGCGGGTGCCCGCAATGTGATCCAGCTCGTTGCCGTCGCGATCCAGATAGTGGGTCATCGACAGGGTCGGCGCGTTGCGTTCACCTGCCTTGGTCCAGTCGTGGCAGGACAGACACTGATTGGTGCGCACGTCGATTTGGTATTGTTCGATCGAATGAGGAACCAGCGGCGGTTGCTGGCGATAGTTGCGCTGCATGCGCCCTTCGACATTTTTGTGGATCTGATCGAGTGGAATAAGCTCATCCACATCCGCCCCACGCAGGGTTTCCACTTGGGCCGACTGGGCAAGGGCGAACCCGCTCAGGAGCAAAACGGGGATCAGGGCCATTCCGCCTGTCACGATTGATTTTTTCATCTTGGCACTCCCTTAAATAGGTCTGGCTGCGCGCCGGTTGGGCGCGGGAACTGGATCAGAAGGCGCGGCGACATGGTCGTCGAACCGGTGAGTAAAGGTGAAGACATCGACAGCGCATACGTCGATGCAGCGGCCGCAATTGGTGCAGTCCGGGGAAAGGATCAGTGGCGTTGTCCCGGGTTTGCCCTTCAACGCGGGGGATATGATTTGATTTTCTGGGCAGACGGCATAGCAATCCATGCAATCGTCACAGGCCGCCCGGTTTGCGGCGCTGACCCGCAGCAAGCTTTTGCTGCCGATCAGACCATAGAAAGCGCCGACGGGACAGATATGACCGCACCATCCGTGGCGCGCGACTAACAGGTCAAAGATAAAGATCGCAGCAATCATGGCCCAGACAAAACCCGCGCCAAAAATCAGCCCGCGATGCAGCATGGTGATGGGGTTGATCAGCTCCCAAGCGATCACGCCGGTCAGGCCCGACACGACCAGAACCATTGCCAGCACCCACAGGCGTGTGCTGCGTTTTGGTTGCCAACCTTTCGGCAGGTCCAGTCGCCGGTGCAGCCAATTGGCGGCGTCGGTTACCGGGTTGATTGGGCAGACCCAAGAGCAATAGACGCGGCCCCCGATCAGCGCATAGGCGACCAGAACGATTAGCCCGCCGATCAGAGCAGTCAATTCAGGCCAATGCCCGGCAATGATGCTTTGCAATACAATAAACGGATCGGTCAGAGGCAACACGCCTAGGGTCAGGGACCCGGCCAGTGTGCCTTGCACGATCCAGATGCCGAACCAGGGGCCCAACAGGAACAGGACCAGAAAGAACAACTGGCTGGTGCGACGCAGTAGCAGAAAACGATGCGCTCCGATCCAGCCTTTGGCTTCGATCGCTTCGTGACCGACAGGAATATGCGTGCGCGCGCTCATTGGCCTACCCCCGGCAGGTCATATGACGGTGCAAAGCCGCCCGGTGTGGTCAGGTTGTCTGTGCCCGGTCCCGGCAAGCGGTCGGGCAGATCGATCAAGCCGTCCACCAAAGGCCCGCCATGGGCTTCTTTTTCTTCCCAGCCTTTGCGATAGTGGTCGGCCGCGCTGCCCCGCGCCAGTCGTTCCGGCAGAACCTTGATGGCAGCTTCCGGTAGGACACAGCTTTTTTCGCACATGCCGCAACCGGTGCAGCGCTCGGCATGCACGGTGGGGATGAACATCGCATGATGGCCCGATCGGGCGTCATGGGCCGCTTCCAGCGTGATCGCGTCATCAATGACGGGGCAGACACGATAGCAGACGTCGCAGCGCAGGCCCTGAAAGTTCAGACAGTTCTCCTGATCGACCAGAACGGCAACACCCATTTTCGCGTCGTCGATATTGTCCAGCCCCGGGTCCAGCGCACCTGTGGGGCAAGCGGCAACGCAGGGAATGTCGTCGCACATCTCACACGGCACATTGCGCGCCGTGAAATAGGGGGTGCCGGTGGCCACGGCATCCACCCCAAGTTCGGCCAGTTTCAACGTATCGTAAGGGCAGTCCCGCACGCACAGCCCACAGCGGATGCAGGCCGACAGGAACGCCTCCTCAGGCAGTGCGCCGGGTGGACGCAACGCCTCGGCCGGTAACGCACGGGCATCACGGGCCAGCCAGGCCAGCAAAGACCCTGCGACCACGCAGCCGCCTGCCGCGCGCGCCGAATCCTGCAGGAAACGGCGCCGTTGCGGCGAGAGGGGGGTACCAGCCAGAGACATGGGGGCTACCTTTGCGATCCGGGCCGGTTACGCGCGCTCGACCTTGCAGGCGCACTTTTTATAGTCGGTTTCTTTCGACAGTGGGCAGGTCGCGTCCAGCGTCAGTTTGTTGGTCAGCTGGTGTTCGTCGAACCACGGCATGAAGACCAAACCGCGCGGCACCTTGTTGCGTCCGCGGGTTTCGACCCGGCTGGTGACCTCGCCGCGGCGAGTGGACAGAACGATCTCTTGCCCGCGGCGCAGACCCCGATCCTTGGCGTCCTGCGGATGCATGTAGACGACAGCGGATGGGAAGGCGCGGTGCAATTCAGGCACCCGGCGGGTCATCGAGCCCGAGTGCCAATGTTCAAGCACACGTCCCGTGGACAACCACAGATCAAATTCTTCATCCGGCTCTTCAGCCGCGGGTTCGTAGGGCGCAAAGATGATCTTGGCCTTGCCGTCCTTGTGGCCGTAGAATTTTACGTCAGCCCCTTCGGGAACGTACGGGTCAAAGCCTTCGCGGAAACGGTACAGCGTTTCTTTGCCGTCAACGACCGGCCAGCGCATACCGCGTGCCTGGTGGTACATTTCGAACGGTGCAAGGTCGTGTGCATGTCCGCGTCCGAATTCTGCATATTCCTCGAACAGACCTTTCTGAACATAGAAGCCGAAATGTTCGGCGTCGTCATTGTGGAACCCTTCCGCTGTCTCGGACAGCGGGAACTGATCCACCTTACCGTTGGCATAAAGCACGTCGAACATGGTCTTGCCGCGATGCTCAGGCATCTTGGCCAGCAGTTCTTCGCCCCAGACCTCTTCAACCGTGAAGCGTTTGGAAAATTCCATAAGTTGCCACAGGTCGGACTTGGCCTCACCCGGGGCCTGCACCTGCTGTCGCCAGAACTGGGTGCGGCGTTCGGCGTTGCCATATGCGCCTTCCTTCTCGACCCACATGGCGGTGGGCAGGATAAGGTCGGCAGAGACGGCGGTGACGGTGGGATAAGGGTCAGAGACAGTGATGAAGTTTTCGGGGTTGCGATAACCGGGATAGCCTTCTTCGTTGATGTTGGGCGCGGCCTGCATGTTATTGTTGCACTGCACCCAATAGGCGTTCAGCTCACCATCTTTCAGCTTGCGGTGCTGCAAAACAGCATGGAAGCCCGGTTTGGGCGGAATGGTACCTTCGGGGATGTTCCACGCAGTTTCGCAAATCTCGCGGTGTTCATCATTCGCCACCACCATGTCGGCGGGCAGGCGGTGGGCAAAAGTGCCGACTTCGCGTGCAGTCCCGCAAGCCGATGGCTGACCTGTTAGCGAGAAGGGCGAGTTGCCCGGTTCGGAAATCTTACCCACCAGCAGATGCACGTTATACATCAGCGAGTTCACCCAAGATCCGCGGGTGTGCTGGTTGAAACCCATAGTCCAAAGGCTCATGACCTTGCGGGTCGGGTCCGCATATTGCTGCGCGAGCTTCTCGAGCTTATCCGCCGGAACGCCCGACAATTCCGAGGTGTATTCCAGCGTATAGGGCGCAACCGCTTCGGCGTATTCTTCAAAGCTGATGCTCTCAAGCGCGCCAGAGTTCGGGTTTTCTGCCTCTTGTTGCAGCGCGTTGGTTTCTCGCAGGCCATAGCCGATATCGGTGGCAGTCTTCGTGATGTTGACGTGATTTCTGACGAAATACTCGTTCACCGCTTTGTTCTGGATGATGTAGTTCGCGATGTAATTCAGGATCGCCAGATCGGTCTGTGGTTCAAACACGATGCCGTTGTCTGCCAGTTCGAACGAACGGTGTTCGAAGGTCGACAGCACGTGGACTTCACATCCCGGCTTGGTCAGGCGCGTATCGGTCAGGCGCGACCACAGGATCGGGTGCATCTCGGCCATGTTCGAGCCCCACAGCACAAAAGTGTCCGCGTGTTCGAAATCGTCATAACAGCCCATCGGCTCATCAATGCCGAATGTGCGCATGAACCCGACAACGGCGGATGCCATACAGTGCCGCGCGTTGGGGTCGATATTATTAGACCGGAATCCGGCCTTCATCAATTTGGAGGCGGCATAGCCTTCCCAGATTGTCCACTGACCCGAACCGAACATTCCAACACTGGTTGGACCCTTCTTGGCCAGGGCCTCTTTCCACTTGGCGGCCATGACGTCGAAGGCTTCGTCCCAGCTGACCGGCTCGAATTCACCGTTCTTGTCGTATTCGCCGTTGGTCTTGCGCAGTAGCGGCGTAGTCAGGCGGTCCTTGCCATACATGATCTTGGACAGGAAATAGCCCTTGATGCAGTTCAGGCCACGGTTGACCGGCGCGTCCGGGTCGCCTTGCGTGGCCACCACACGGCCGTCCTTGGTGCCGACCAGCACCGAACATCCGGTACCGCAGAACCGGCAGGCCGCCTTGTCCCAGCGGATATCGGGGGCCCCGGCCTGCGCGTTGGCCTGACCGGTGGCCAGAGGAATGCCAGCGGCTGATGCAGTGGCAGCGGCCGCTGAGGCCTTGAGAAAAGTCCGGCGAGATTCTGAAGTAGTCATAGCGTGAGCCTCCGGCTGGTGGTTTGGCTTGGGGCATCGGGATGCGGGGTAGCCTCCGCAAGATCCTCGAAATGGTGATAGGTCAGCGTCAGTGAGACAACTCCAGGGATCTGATGCAGATCCATGATGATCTCGGACGCCAGGTGATCGAATGTGTCTTCGACGACGACGACGAAACGGCCGTCTTCGGCCTGGGCATGCACCTCGACGCCTGGTGTGTCGCGCATCGTTTGCGCCGCGGCCTCAGCTTGGTCAGGGACGATATGTACAAGGCAACCGCAAATATTCATTGTATCGCTTCCGTTTTAGATGTGGGCTGACGGTCAAGCGCGATGGCATTGACAGGGCAGGAGGGCACGCAAGCACCACACCCAACGCAGGTTTTGGCATCCAGCGAAGGCTCGGCCAGACCGCCCAGTTGCAACCTGAAGCGGATGGCATTCTGTTCGCAATTATCCTGACATACGCGGCAGCTGACCCCGTTCATGGACAGGCAAGAGGATGTCTCAATCGCCGCGCGCCAGGGCCAGTCCGGCAGGCGTTCGATTTGCAACGCGTCTGTCGGGCAGACCGTGGCGCAATCGCCGCAAAAGGTGCAGGGGTTTTCACTGGGCTTAAACACCGGGAAACCGTCCTGACCGAAGACAATTACCGTTTCCTGACAGGCGTCGACGCAGTCGCCACATTTGGTGCAGTGATCCAGGAAACCCGGCACATGTGATCCCGGAGGACGGACAATGCTGCTGTCCTCCCGACATACTTTGGCGCTTAGAAACGCCCGACGACTGGTCATCTGGCTCATTTGGCTGGACTGTACGCGCTTGATTCCCTTACTAGGTTATCCCAATAGCGATTTCGAATGTGATGAATCTTGATCCAGATCATTATTGAAACATTTATTTTTCGCCTTTTCGCCAGTCACCTGACAGTTGAAGTTGTCCAATGTCGCTCAGGCGGTGGCTGCACCAACGGTTAGAACCAAGACGGCGCGGCGCAGAGTTGGGTTTGAGTATCATTTCGAAACAAACTATGCTGCGTCGCAGAAATCGACTCGGCCACTGGCAGAATTTCACGGTGGTGGCGCATGTGTTTTCGATGGTTAGAGGACAGGCTCATGGTGACCAATGTGCAGAAGACCTCGTTGAACCTTCGGTCCGAGACGGCTGAAAATGCGGCTGCGGCTCAGGACCGAACGGTTGATATCGTAACCCGCGCTTTGGATCGGTCCGGCGTACAATGGACCCTGTTGTCCCAATCCGCCCGGCTGCAATCGACGCGGATTATCGAAACGCATTCAGAGCGGACCCGAGATCTGATGCAGGGCTTCGCCGAGGTTTCGCAGCGCATTGCGCGTTCGCAATCGATTGTCGACGATTGGACAGCTTATCTGAAAGACGCCACCCAGCGCGTGGTGCTGACCATGGACGCGCTGCGTGAACGCGGAGATGCTTTTCTGGAGCATGAAGCCGCGGGTTGCCCGCCAGTGCTGATCTATGACTATGAGGTCATCGTCGACGGGGCGACCCTGAAACGCCCCTGCAATTACCAACTGCTGCGCATCCTGCCGCCCAAAGGTGTAACCATTGACGACACCCGGCGTCCCTACATCATCATCGATCCGCGTGCCGGTCACGGCGGCGGCATCGGTGGATTCAAACCAGACAGTCAGGTTGGCGTTGCCCTGTCAAAAGGGCATCCGGTTTATTTCGTCAGTTTCGGGCGAGACCCTGTGCCGGGGCAGACCCTTGCCGACGTCATGCATGCCGAGGCCGGGTTCGTGCGCACTGTCCGCGCGCGCCATCCCGACAGCCCGCAGCCGGTCGTGACCGGCAATTGCCAGGGTGGGTGGGCCACTTTGCTGATGGCCGCCTGCAACCCGGATCTGACCGGACCGCTGATCCTGAATGGCGCCCCCATTGCACCATGGTCGGGCGAGGTAGGGGAAAATCCGATGCGATATAACGCCGGTGTTCTGGGTGGCACCTGGCAACCCATGTTCTGGTCGGACATTGGTGCGGGCATGTTCGATGGCGCCAATCTGGTGATGAATTTCGAGCAACTGAACCCCAGCCGGAATTACTTCGGCAAATATTTCGACCTCTACCGCGACCCTGACGGCGGTCGGAAACGCTTCATTGATTTCGAGCGCTGGTGGGGCGGTTACTTCCTTTTGAACGAGGCCGAGATTCACTGGATCGTCGAGCAGCTGTTCGTTGGTAATCGGCTGATCAAGAACACCGCGCAGTTGGAACCGGGCGTGCCGATCGACATCAAGGCGGTGAAAGGCCCGATATTTGTCTTTGCCAGCCAAGGTGACAACATCACACCGCCCCAGCAGGCACTCAACTGGATTGCCGCCACATACACAGATGAAGAGGAAATCCGTCTGCGCGGTCAGCGGATCATCTACATGTTGCATGATGAGGTTGGCCATCTGGGCATTTTTGTTTCGTCCAAAGTGGCGCGTAAGGAACATACGCAGATGGCGTCGACCCTGGAAACGGTCGAAGCAATGGCACCAGGCCTCTACGAGATGGTGATCGAAAACACCCAAGGCGAAGGCCAGGATAAACAGTTCGAGGTTCGGTTCTATGACCGCAC
This sequence comes from Ruegeria sp. BE10, assembly GCF_056538905.1. Lineage (NCBI taxonomy): Bacteria > Pseudomonadati > Pseudomonadota > Alphaproteobacteria > Rhodobacterales > Roseobacteraceae > Ruegeria > Ruegeria sp. BE10. The sequence goes on along the minus strand of NZ_JBQFTX010000007.1, from coordinate 200,720 downwards.
ACTCGGGGATGTAGCCGCGTTAGACGACGGCCAGCAGGATGAGGCCAGCTTTGCTGCGGTGGCCCATATGTCCGAAGTGCAGGCGAATGCGTATGAAACCTTCGGGCGTCCTTTTGTGCGGTCCGTGTCGACACCGATGGGCGCAAAGGCTTTGCGTGATCTGCACCCTCTGCGCGTTCAACGCGCGGCGATGTCTTCGGACAATCCGATGACGAAGGGGGTTGCGCAATTGGCCGGGATGACGCGCGAACTGCGCGCCCCGGCGACAGCTGATAACCCGTTTCTTGAGATGGAAAAGCTGACCGGCGACTGGATCGAACAGGCCATGGATCTGAGTCGAGACCTGCGCGATGCCTGGTATGAAGGGATGTTCTATGCGCTTTGGGGTGGTCCGCTGGCCGCGTGGTTCGGCAAGAAGAACGCTGCCCACCGTACCTTGCCTGATCCTGAAACCCTGAAAGCCCTGCCCGAGGTTGAGGCAGCATTGGCGCATATGAAACAGGGCGGGCAGCCCGAGGCCGTGATCCGGTTGTTGCTGTTGCTGGCCTCAAGTAACCAAAGCTTTCGGGCTGAAATTCTGCATCGCTGGGCGCATGTGTTCCAACATGAGGCCCCGTTCAGGGATCTCACCGTCGAAGACCGCCAACGCATGTTGCGCGAACAGACAGTGATCGTCACTTTTGACGAACAGGGTGCGATAGATACGTTGCCCGACCTGTTGCCGCGGGTTGCTGACAGAAAACAGGCGGTTGATCTGCTCAAGCGTGTTCTGGGTGAATTTCCGAACCCTTCACCTGAGCTTGTCGAGATGGCACAAGCGCTATACGACACGCTTGATCTTGCTGAGATCAAACAGAAAACCGGAACTCGGTCCAAACCTAAAGGGCGCAGTTCGGCTGCTGCGAACAAGGCCAAACAGAAATGAAAATAACGGAAAACCGCACCTACACGCAGATCAAGGTCGGGGACGTGGCGCAGGTGACGCGCTTATGTACGGTCGATGATCTTTATGCCTTTGCCTCGGCCTCGGGCGATCATAACCCATTGCATCTGGCGGGATATGATGGCGATGGCGATGGCCACCCCGAGGCAGTGGCCCCAGCCCTGTGGCCTGCCGGTTTGATTGCGGCAATTTTGGGCAATATCCTGCCCGGCGCGGGCACCCAGGCGCGGTCGGCGAACCTGTCTTTTCATGCGCCTGTTCTGGCTGATGACGAGGTGACCGCCACGCTGACCGTGACCGAAAAGCGGGACGACGGTGATTTGCTTTGTGCGACCGAGGTGCGCCGCGTGGGCGACAATGCTCTGATCCTCAGTGGTGAGGTGCAAGTGACGCCGCCAGCCAAACACCTGACGTTTGACTCGGTTGACGTGCCCGGCTTGATCGTTCAGCGCCATCGCCATTTCGATGCGCTGATCGCAAAGGCAAAGCCTCTGGATCCGATGCCCACAGCCGTGATCGCCCCGGAAGAGCCGAACTCGCTGGGCGGCGCCTTGCTAGGGCATTCCAAGGGTATTATTGCGCCGATCCTTCTGGGTGATCCTGGCAAAATCGCTGCCGCAGCCGCCGAGTTGAAGGCCGATTTGTCGAGTCTCGAGATCATTGAAGCCCGCAGTCATGAAAATGCGGCCCATCGCGCTGTGGACCTGGTGGTTGAAGGTAAGGCGCAAACCCTGATGAAGGGGCATTTGCACACCGATGTTTTGCTGCGAGCGGTTCTGCGTCGGGACAAAGGTCTGCGGACAGGCCGTCGCCTGTCGCATGTGTTTGTTATGGACGTGCCGGGCTTTTCACGGCCCATCATGGTGACGGATGCGGCCGTGAACATCGCTCCGGACCTCGAGACCAAGGCAGACATTGTGCAGAATGCCATCCATCTGGCACACTCGATCGGGATAGAAACACCAAAGGTTGGCGTCTTGTCGGCGGTTGAGACGATCAACCCGCATATGCCCTCGTCTGTGGATGCGGCGCTGTTGTCGAAAATGGCCGAGCGGGGTCAGATCACCGGTGGACTGGTCGATGGCCCACTGGCGATGGACAACGCGGTTGATCTGAAGGCGGCGCGAACAAAGGGCATCAAGTCCGCCGTCGCCGGGGCGGCGGATATCCTCGTGGCCCCGAATATCGAAGCTGGCAATATGGTGGCCAAACAGCTGACTTACATTTCCCATGCCGAGGCAGCGGGAATTGTGGTAGGTGCCGCCGCCCCGATCATTCTGACGTCCCGAGCGGATGATGATGCCTCGCGGTTGGCTTCTTGTGCGGTGGCGGCGCTGCATGCGCAGGCAAATAAGGGTAAAATTCATGGCTGACTATGTGCTGGCGCTGAACGCCGGGTCGTCTTCGTTGAAATTCGGGCTGTATGAACTGGTCGAAGGCAATCGCCCCAGCATGCGTTGGCACGGCCAGATCGAACGCTTGGGGGATGCGCCGCGCTTGTTGGCGGAATCTGCCGGGGGCCGCTCGATCAACCAGGCGCTGGCGGATACCCAAAGCCATGACGAGGCAATCCACGCCTTTCTGGACATGACACGCGAATATCTGCCGGACATCCAAATCCGCGCCATAGGTCACCGGGTTGTGCATGGGGGGACGGTGTATTCCGAACCCGTGCGGATCGACGACAAGGTTCTGGATACTCTGGCCGGGTTCATCCCCTATGCGCCGCTGCACCAGCCATTCAGTCTGGCCGGTATCCGTGCAGCCAGCACCGCCTTTCCAGACACGGTTCAGGTGGCCTGTTTCGACACCGCCTTTCACCGCACCCATCCATGGGTCAACGATACCTTCGCCCTGCCGCAGAGCTATTATGACAAGGGCGTGCGCCGGTACGGCTTTCACGGCCTGAGCTATGACTACATCACGCAAAAGCTGAAAGAAACCGCGCCCAGCCTGTATGATGGCCGCGTTGTCATCGCGCATCTGGGCAATGGCGCGTCGATGTGTGCTGTGTCAGGCGGGCGGGCTGTGGCGTCGACCATGGGTTTTTCCGCATTGGACGGCCTGCCGATGGGCACCCGCAGCGGTCAGCTGGACCCGGGTGTCGTGCTGTACATGATGCAGCAGGAAGGGATGAGCGCGGATGAAATCGCCGACATGCTCTATCGTAATTCCGGCCTGCTGGGCCTGTCGGGGATGTCATCGGACATGCGCACCCTGCTGGCCGCCGAAACGCCCGAGGCACGCAAAGCGATCGATTATTATGTCTTTCGCATTCGCCGAGAGCTTGGCGCCATGTCTGCTGCGCTGGAAGGGTTGGACGCGCTGGTGTTCACGGGCGGCATTGGTGAGAATGCAGTGCAGATCCGTCAGCGGGTTTGTGACGGGATGCGCTGGATCGGGATTGAAATGGATCCCAACAGGAACGCCGACAATGGCACGGTTCTGTCGACCGATTTCAGCCGCGTGCGCATTCTGGCAATTCCCACGAACGAAGAGATGGTGATCGCCCGCGCCGCCGCCCGGATGGTGCAATAGTCGCTATTGCTCGGGTTTGTCTTTGCGACGCTTGGCGTATTTGATCAGCGTACTCAGAATGGCGCTGATAACATCGGGTGTCAGGGCACCCAGCGGGTCGCGCCGGATGCCTGTCACGGTGTTACGTGCGTCGGACAGAGTGTCTTTGATCTCGGTTTCGATATCTAACAGTGCCATATCGCGCAATTCGACCGCGGCTGTCGTATCCGCCTGCGCGTTCTGCGTGTTGGCCATCAGAACCAGGATCACACCCAGCAACAGGTTGGCCCCAGCCATGATCAGCGCGGCCAGCGGTTTGGACAGGGTTGCTGACAACCAGAAAAAACCAGCCACGTTCAGCATGATGACAGCCAGCCCCACGGCCAGCCCCGCCGCAGCGTAAAAGCCGGTACGCCGTGCGGCCACGGCAACATGGCGTTGGGCAATCAACCGTTCGGCGCGCAGAATGATCGAGATATTGCGGGAAATGCGGCTCATGTTCAGGCTCCTACCGGGATCGGCCTAGCAGATAGCCAAGCGTAAAAATGCCAAGCGCAAACAGGATCGGTCTTTTGTGCGGCAGATCCTCCAACTCGGTCAGGGCTTCTTCAAGCTGTCCGGTCCAGTTGTCGATGTTCTCGGCAATCCTGTCGGCCACAGTATCGTGTGGTTCCGGCCTTTGTGCCTGTTCACGGGTCGCAGTTTGCTCGGCCAGTTGGCGGCGCAGATCGGCAACTTGCGCTTCAAGCTCAGCTTTCGTGACCATTGGACCGGCCCCCTAACAGTTGTTGCTGTAACAGGTCAGGGTTGGAACCCCCACCCACGGTTTCGCAGCCCATGTTAATGCGTTTTTCCGGTTTAAGAAAAGGGACTTATCATTTTGCGGGTCAGGTCAGCCTGAAAACTGCGTATCAAGCGTAGTAATCCGCGACCAACAGGAAATCCGGCGCGACGTCTTCTTCGATGGTTGCAAAGCGCGGGATCGGGTCTTCGAACACGTTGTCGGTTCGGTCGTCATTGACGGTCGAGACCTCGCCAATCAGGCAATCGCCTTGTTCGGCCCAGAAGGCGTGCCATATGCCGGGCATCAGAGTGACGCTTTCGCCGGGTTTCAAGCGAAGCAACTCACCGGGCCGAATTGTGACGGGGCAACCGTCGCTGGGCACGACAACAGGATTTTCACGGTCGATACCGCCTTGCGGGTCCGAGGCATAGATCTCCATCACCAGATCACCACCGCCGCGGTTTATGATGTCTTCGGCTTTCACAATGTGGCGGTGCATTGGCGACAGCTGTTTGTCTCGCGACACCAGCAGCTTTTCGGCATAGAGCATGCCCCGACCACTGTTCAGATCACCCACATCGCCGTTGCGCAAGGTGAACAGGAACAGGCCCAACTCATCAAAGCGACCCTGCCCGTAATCGGTGATGTCCCAACCCAGCCCGCGTTCGCGAATGCCTGCGGCTTTGTCACTGCGCATTTGGTCAGGCGACCAATTGGCAAAGGGGGGCAGGACCGCACCGAAGGAGCGTATAAAGGCCTCGGCTTCGGTTTTGATGGCGTTGATGTCAGAACGTTTCATTTAGATCTCTTTGGGGTTCAAAGCTCGTGCGCCCAGGGCGGGTTGGCCCCGGCGCGGGAAACGGTGATGGCTGCAACCTCTGCGCCTTTGGCCAAAGCGGCGCGCAGGTTTTCGGTACTCAGGGTGCGCAGCGCGGTTTTGGTCAGGTGCCCACCGCGCTCCAGCTCGGCCAGCACACCGGCGTTGAACGTGTCACCTGCACCGACGGTATCGACAACTTGAACCGGTCGAACGGGGACTGAGGTTTCGGACCCGTCCGCCAGATAGCCTGACGCGCCGTCACCGCCACGCGTTACAATAACCACGGCAGGCCCGGCTTGCAGCAACAGCGGCACTTTCTCAGTGATGCTTTCCGGGCCGGGAATGATCCAATCCAGATCCTCGTCCGAGACCTTTACGATATCCGCCTGTGCGATCATCCGGTTCAGACGGGTGCGATACCGGGTTTGATCCTTGATGAAATCGGGCCGGATATTGGGATCAATCATCACCGCCCGATCCGCCCCTTGCCGGTCCAGCAATGCGGCGTAAGCGTCGGCGCAAGGCTCGCAGGCCAGGCTGATGCCGCCGAAATACAGCGCCGAAATAGCGGGGAGCTGATCCGGCATATCCTCGGGCATCAGCATGCGACCCGCCGAGTTTTCGTCGATAAAGCTGTAAGAGGCGTGCCCGTCCTTCAACTGCACAAAGGCCAGCGTCGTGGGGCGATCTGCTCGGATCACATGGCTTGCATCCACATGGCTGGTCTTCAGGGCATCGGTCAGTTGCTCTCCGAACATATCCGAAGACAGACCGGTCAGCAGCCCAACCGGCGACCCCAGCCGCCCCAAGGCAATGGCAGTGTTAAAGACCGCGCCACCGGAATGGGGCACAAATCCATCACCGCCCGAAATGGTCGGGGTGGCGATCATGTCGATCAGGGCTTCACCGCAGCACAGGATCATGCCGGGTCCTTTCTGTCTTGTGGGATCAGGCGGCCATATTAACGCGCGAGCGCACTTTTACAGAAATTGTTAGCGCCAACAATGCCAAATTCGTCCTGTTCCGAAACATACAGGCTCATTGACCTTCGCAAATCGGTAAACCGCCCGCCCGCGTTGAACGCATCGCGGAAGGCTTCCTTGAAGAGCCAGCGGTTTTTCTCGGCCACGCCACCCACAAGGAACACACCGCCCACAGGCATCAGCACGACGGCAAGATCACCCATCACTGCGCCCAGATGGGTGGTGAACATATGCGCCGTTTTTTCGGCGATCAGGTCTGTCTGCGTGCGCGCGTCATCAAGAATGTCCTTGGCGCTGCGCATTGGCGTGTCGGCCTGTCCGGCGGCCATACCGGCCGCACGGTACAGGATCGGCAGACCTGTGCCGCTAAGGAACATTTCCGCCTCAAGCACCAAAGTTTCATCAAAGAAACAATCCGGCGCGATGTGCCGGGCGGCTTTGAAAATCTCGACCTCATCCACATGGCGCGGTGACAGGCCGATATGGCCGCCTTCACCAGATGCAGTGTGATACCGGCCCTCAGAATAGAGCAACGCCCCAACCCCAAGACCTGTGCCGGGACCGACAACCAACCGGGTGCCAGGGGGTGGGGTCGCGGCGCCTTGCAACACCTCGACATCATCGCCTGTGATTTCGGCCACCGACCAAGCAGCGGCGGTAAAGTCGTTGATGACAAAGGTATGCTGCGCGCCCGTGGCCTTGCCGATATCACACTCGGATAAGTCGAGCTTTGCATTCGTCAGGCGGATCGTCCCGTTCTTCACAGGCCCGGCCCCGGCGGCCACCACGGCGCGTGGATCGGTGCCGATCTCATCGCGCAGGGTGTGAAAGGCGTTAAGCAATTCTGGCAGGGTGCCGGTTGGGTATTTGCGCAGATCGGTCAGCTTTCCGTCAGCGATTACGCCCAAGCGCGTATTGGTTCCGCCGATATCCGCGACCAAGTTCCAATGCGCGCGCATGGCACCAGGTGGTTGAGCCAGAGGCAATGACACCGCGCCACCAGACAGGACGGGTTTAAGGATGTTATACGACACCTTCGGTTTGCTTTCTGGCGCACTAGAGACTGTGTCGACCACGTCTTTCGGTTCAGCGTCGTAAGGGGCCCAATTGCCTCGGTCCAGCACAGACCGGATAAACACCCCCTTCACCGGAACACCCTGTTTCAGCGCGTCCTGCACTGCCGATAGGTGTTGGGTAAGATCGTTACCCCACCCATCCCCGTGCGAAGTTTTGCGGCCAGCCATACCGGTGACAAAGATAGGCCTGTCTTGGGTGTAGTCGTGCTGAAAACGGCTCAGGTCCACAGCAGATGGCCAATGCGTGTCAAAGGTCAGACCGCACCAATCAACGCCAGTTCCAATGGTTTCCATGTCGCCCTGCCAGCTTGCCGGCAGATGACGCTCCAGCGATTCAAGCGCCGTTGCAGGGTAGGTCTTGTTGAACACACCAGCCGGACAGAACCGATTGAGGATGTCACCAAGCAGATCGGTGTTGGGGTCCTTGGACGGTTCCGCGCGTGTTTGATCGAACACAACCCCAAGATTGGTCATGCCTAATCCTCGCATCGCTTCGATGGCACACCCATGGGCCAATAGCATGTGATGCCTTGTCCGGGCGATGGCGCGGGTATTGTCAGGGTCGGGCGCCTGATACGCGAAATTGCGCAACCTGCCAATGCCAGCCGGGATGCTGATCGGCGCAACGCTGTACATACGGTCGCCGACGCGCTCCATAATGATTTCGGTGAAATCCGCAAACCAATCGGCGATGGCGCGATTCCGCCATCCGCCCAGATCTGCCAGCGCCGCAGGCAATTCGCACTGATTCAGTGTTGCGCACGGTCGAAGGCCACGCGCCAACAGCGCGTCCGTCAGACGATCGTAAAAGTCCAGCCCGGTCTCGTTCATCGCCCCGCGCCCTTCGGGCAGAACGCGGGCCCAATTGATTGAAAATTGATAACTGTCAAACCCGACTTCGTGTACCAGATCGAATTCCTGTTCGATCTGGTGCGCTGAGGTTGCCACGCCAAAGAGGAAATCCTTTGGGAAATCGGAGCGGGTATAATTCATGGTCAAAACCTGTTTGCGCCGGTTGGGCCGCCACCTAACAGTTCGGCCCGATGCATTCCATATGTTAGCGGTATCATCGATGGATTAGAGTGTTTTGTCAGCACTTCTGGCGAAATACCAGCCCCTTTGGACCGAATCTTGACAAAAGGGGTGTTGCTGCTTCAACGTTATTGAAACGTTTCAATCGAGGGACATCCAGTAAGCAGATGCGTATAGCGGCACAGCTTTATACCGTCAGGCAGCTCGGGGGTCTGGCTGCGCAGTTGGATCTGATCCACGCCTGCGGTTTTGCGGATGTTGAAACGGTTGGATTTCACGATCTGTCCCCTAAACACATGGCGTTGCAAGTTGCGCAGTCGGGCCTGACCGTCCGGTCGGCGCATTTCGATTGGGAAGAATTCGAAACCCGGTTTGACGATATTCTGACCCTGCTTGATCTTTTGAACTGCCCGGTTGCCGTGATGCCATGGCTGGCGCCTCAGGCCCGCCCTGACACGGTCGCGGGATGGCAGGATGTAGCAGACCAACTCTCTGCCTGGGCGGCGCGATTGGCGGGCCAGGGGGTTCGACTGGCTTATCACAACCATGATTTTGATCTGGTTGGCCCTGTTGGAGAATCGCCTTTGGACCTGATCTTGGCGCATGACACGCTGCATTGGCAGCCCGATATCGGATGGTTGGCCGTCTCGGTGCCGGAACCGGCCGCGGTGTTGCAGCGGTACGCGGGGCGGATCGTATCAGTACACGCCAAGGATGCAGAACCGGCTTCAGGGCAGGGTGATGATCGCTGGCGCAATCTGGGGCAGGGTGTGGTCGATTGGCCCCGGCTGTTGCGCATTCTGAATGACAGCCCCTGCAGCGATCTGTTTGTCGAACACGATGAAACGCCCGACCACGCCGAGACGTTGCGGACGGGGCGAAAGTGTCTGATGGGACAGATGTCTTCGGTGGTCGGATAATGGCGCGCGCAACGATCAAGTCGATCGCCAAGGAGACGGGCTATTCTGTTGGCACCGTCTCGAACGCGCTGCGGGGGGCTGCGTCAGTTCGGGAAGAAACACGCCAAGAGATTCAGGCTGTAGCCACGCGTCTCGGGTACCGTGTCAATATGGACGGTTTGAAGCTGCGCACCAACAAATCCTACCGTATCGCGGTGCTGGTCAGCGTGTCACCTGACGCAGCAGAGGAATGGGAAGGGGTAGAATTCACCCGCATTCTGGCCGGTATCTCGGTGTCCTTGCAGGGTTCGCGATACGAGATGTCTGTGTTCAACGTGGCCGATCTGCCGGATGCCATGGCCGTTCTGGCGCGGATTGTTCAGGACGGTTTGGCCGATGGTGTCATCTTTTCGGGCACATTGCAGGACGATCCGCGCATCGCCTTTCTACAGCAACACAGTTTTCCCTTCGTGACCATGGGTATGAGCGACAGCAAGACAGCCCATGCCTATGTCGATTTCGACAGTCAGGCGGCTGCGTTTGACGCCACCGCGCGGTTGGTGGGATTGGGGCACCGACGTATTGCCTTGGTGAACCCCCCGGCCGAACTGATCTATGCAGCACAACGTCAAACCGGATACGAACAGGCGTTGGCCAATGGTGGCCTTGCGCCTGACCCAGCGCTGATTTTCAATGGCCCTACAACCGCTCGTACTGGGCAGTTGTGCTTTGAGGCTCTGATGCAGCTAAGCGACCGACCCACGGCCTGTATCTGCGCGAATGAGGCGATGACACTAGGCGTTTTGTCCGCAGCCCATGCTACGGGTGTGCAGATTGGCCGGGACATAGTGGTGATTTCCACCGATGACCTGCAACTTAGCCGATATTTCGTACCCCCGCCCAGCACCTATTATGTGCCCATCGAAGAAACCAGCCGTCTTCTGGGCGAGTATATGTTGAAAGCTTTGGAAGGGGGCGACCCGTCCGAGACCCAGAAAAAGATCAGGGCCACGCTGATCGAGCGCCAACCTGACACCCCCGCGCCGCAAAGGGCGCCCACCACGTAAACCAACTCAGGAGGACTTGAAGATGTTTAAAAATCTACTGGCCGCAGCGGTCGTGACCGCGATAGCAGCCCCCGCAGTTTTTGCTGCCGACATGGACGGGCGCGTTCTGAAAATCGGAACTGACGCCACCTATCCGCCAATGGAGACTGTCGATGAGACGACCGGTCAGATCGTGGGTTTCGATGTGGATGTGATGAATGCGATCTGCGAACGGGTCAATTGCGTCCCGAATTTCGTCAACACCGCATGGGACGGCATCTTTGCCGCGCTTCAGCAGGGTGAGTTCGATCTGGTGATCTCGGGCGTCTCAATCACGCCGGAACGCGAAGAGACGATGGATTTCTCAGAACCCTACATTGTGGTCAGTCAGGCCATTCTGCTCCAGGTCGACAATGCGGACATGACGCTTGAGGATTTCAAAGCCGGTGGTCAGAAGCTGGCGGCGCAGACCGGTACCACCAACGCGCAATTGGCCGAGGATCTAGTAGGGCGCGAAAATGTCAGCCTGTATGACAACTTCTCTGCCGCGATCCTGGCACTGCAAAATGCGGATGTGCAGGGTGTGATCATCGACGGCACCTCGGCCGCCGCATACGAGCAGGAGTTTGCGGGTGAGCTGACCGTGGGCATCACCGGCCTGCAATCCGACCCGCTGGGTATCGTGTTTCAGGAAGGCGACGCTACGGTCGACGCCATCAACGAAGGGCTGGCAGCGATCAAGGCCGACGGCACGCTGGACAAGTTGGTCGGCAAATATTGGGGCACCGAATAAACCTGTCCGATCCGAAACGGCCCGGTGCCGATGGCAACCGGGCCGCCTGTTTGCAGTGAGGTCCCATGAAGCGTCTAAGCTCGATCCGCCCGAGCAATCTTGTTCTGCTCGCCGCGGCCCCGTTCATTATCTACCTGTTCGCTACCTCTTCAAAATACCTGCGCTCTTTGATCGCAATTCTCGGGATCGGGAATAATGCCGGCCCGATTTTTGTCGGGTTCCTGCTGGTTCTTGCGGTGGCCATTCTGGGATATCTCTGCGCCCGAAACGCGCGGTTTCAGACGGCGCCGGGTTGGGTGCGTATCTCGGCATGGGCGGCCTTGCCCGCAGCGTTGGCGCTGGCGGTCTTGGTTTTCGTCGCGCCGCAGGTGCTGATGCCATTTGCCGAGTCCGTCTTCTTTCATGCGCTCAGCGAAAATACTTCGACCTTGATCGACCGCTCCGCGCAGACTTGGGTACTCTTTCCAGACGTTGTTGATCAGGTTCAGGCAGGTCTTCAGGTGTTACTGCTAATCTATGCGCTTGTGGTTGCTGGTATTTTGCTGTCGGGCCGGTTGCCCGTCAGGGCGCGGGGACTTGCTCAGCTTGGGTTTGAAATCCTGACCGGGGCCGCGCTGTTCTATCTGATGTTTATGGCCCATTGGCAATTTGCAACCGGAGTGGCGATCACGTTTCGCGCCGCCATTTTTGCTTATATCTTCGCCGCCATTCTGGGGCTGATCTGGGTCGGGCTGCAATCGTTCAAACCCAAGGCGCGCACGACTGTTGTCTATGGCTGTATCAGCCTGACTTTGCTGGGTGTATCGGCGTTTTTCTTCACGCAGCCACAGGTCAAATACGAACTGATAGGTACGCTGGATGCGCGCATAGGCATTGTGCGCGGCACCCCACAGGCGCAGGCCGACATCATCAGGTTTGGTGAATTCGACGGGGGCGAAGACCAACAATACCGCATCCGTAGCGCCCCAAACGCTGCCAGCGCGGTGGAACAGATCGAAACCGTCGACAGCGTGTCGGGCGCCTTTGTCCCGGTCGGTGCCAACACCAAGGGCTATCCGGTGATCTGGCAGACGCAATTTCTGCCAGATCAATACCGCAACCCGGCGCTGGCTTTTGCCGTGTTCGGCTTTTTGTTGCTGACGCTGACGGTTGGCGGTGCGCAGCACAAACTGCATCCGCTGGCCGTAGGGGCCGAGTTCTTCGTGGACACGATCCGTGGCATTCCGATGCTAGTGATCATCCTCTATATCGGTCTGCCTTTGGCTGGGGCGGTCAAAGATGCCACGGGTGGCGGTATCGATATGACAAATATGACTCGCGGGATCATCGCGATCTCGGTCGGCTATTCCGCTTATATGGCCGAGATTTTCCGATCCGGGATCGAGGCCATCCCACGAGGTCAGATCGAGGCTGGTGGCTCGCTGGGTCTTTCGCGCTGGCAAACTGCGCGGCTGATCATCCTGCCGCAGGCGCTGCGCATCGTCACGCCGCCCTTGGGCAATGAGTTCATTGCGATGATCAAGGATACCTCACTGCTGTCGATCCTGTCAGTCCGCGATATGACCCAGCGGATGCGCGAATTTCAGGCCGCCAGTTTTCTGCCCTTTGCGCCGTTTAATACAGCCGCAATCCTCTATGTGGTGATCACGTTGGGCTGCGCCAGCTTCCTCAAATGGATCGAACGCCGCACGGCAAGGGAAGATCGATGAGCAGGTTGGAACTTGGGGTTTGCTATTACCCCGAACAATGGGACCGGTCGCTCTGGCGTGAAGACGCGCAGCGAATGGTCGAGATGGGACTGGATTGGGTGCGCATCGCCGAATTCACTTGGGGCCTGATTGAACCGGAGCGCGGCGTTTTCCACTGGGATTGGCTGGATGAGGTGATCGACATTCTGGGCGAGACAGGCCTGCGCGTGATGATGTCCACGCCCACCGCCGCCCCGCCGAAATGGCTGATCGACGAACATCCGGAAATTCTGCCAGTTGGGCCGGACGGGCGCGTGCGAAGGTTTGGATCGCGGCGGCACTATTGCTTTTCCAGCGATTTCTATCTGACCGAAGCCCGCCGGATTGCCACCGAATATGTCCGTCGTTATGGCCAGAACCCCTATGTTCACGCTTGGCAGATCGACAATGAATATAACGATCACGACACGGTGCTTAGCTATTCGGATGCGGCGCGGGTCGGATTCCAGCGGTGGCTGGCGGATAGGTACGGGTCGATCGCGATACTGAATGAAATTTGGGGGACCGTGTTCTGGGGATCTGCCTATTCCAGCTTTGACCAGATCGAATTGCCCAACGGGCTGGTGGCCAGCCCCAACCCAACCCATGCACTGGATTTTGCGCGATACTCCTCGGACCGGGTGCGGCTTTTCAACCGCGCGCAGGTGGATGTGCTGCGTCAATACGCGCCGGGTCGGGACATCACCCATAATTTCATGGCGGGCAGTTTTGAGTTCGATCACCATGCCGTTGCCGCCGATCTGGATATTGTTGGCTTCGACAGTTACCCCTTAGGAAATCTGTTGGGCTCGACCCTGTCTGACGACGAAAAGCACCGCTATTTGCGGACTGGCGCGCCGGATTATCAGGGGTTTCACTGCGATCTGTATCGCTCTCAAGGCAAGGGGCGGATGTGGGTGTTGGAGCAGCAACCCGGCCCGGTGGACTGGGCCGAGAAAAACCCCTCACCCGCGGACGGGATGGTGCGACTGTGGACCTGGGCAGCCTATGCGCATGGCGCGCAGGCGGTGATGTTTTTTCGCTGGCGACAGGCTAAATTTGCGCAGGAACAGTATCACACAGCATTGTTGCGTTCGGACGGCAGCCCGGATCAGGCCGCCGTGGAATTGGCGCAGGTCGCGGCAGAGCGCGACTTGTTGCCCGCCGTGGTACGTGAGCGGGCGCAGGTGGCCATAATCCTGGATTACGAATCCATCTGGGCGGCGGATATCCTGCCGCATGACGATGCCTTCCCAAATGCTCAGATCATCCGCGAATGGTATGCCGGGCTGTGCGCGCTTGGGGTCGATCTGGATTTTGTGGGGCCACAAGATGAGCTGAACGGGTATGCCCTGATTGTTGTCCCGCAAAGCATGATCGTTCCATACGATCTGGCCATTAAACTGCGGGACAGTGGGGCGAAACTGCTGATCGGCGCGCGCGCGGGCAGCAAGACACCCGACATGCACACACCGCACAACCTTGCGCCCGGAGCGTTGGCTGAGCTTACCGGTGTGACGGTCTTGCGGGTGGAATCGCTACCAGAACTGGCGCAGGAATCGGTGCGCTTGCAGGACGGAACGACGTATGACTTCACCGGTTGGCGGGAAATCATCGACACCAGCGGAATGGTAACGGCAGAGTTTAGCAGCGCATACCGGGATGGCAGCCCGGCGATTGTACGCTCGGACCGAGCGATCTATCTGGCAATGATCCCACGCGGCCAATTGCTGCATGCCATACTTTCGGACGCGTTAAGCTGGGCGGGCCTTCCCGTCACGGATTGCGGACCGGATCTGCGGATCACACGTCGCGGAGGATTGAAATTTGCCTTCAATTTCGGGGCAGATGGGTTGTCATTACCGACTGACGAACCACATGCCTATTTGGTTGGGGGCACTGAAATCCCACCCTATGGGGTTTCAATCTGGCGGGACACGTGATCTTGCCAGTCCACATTCCTGTTGGCAGCAAGTAGAAGGCTGCAAAACAACTCAATAGCAGGAGAATCAAAATGGCTGAACGGAAAACCCTTTCCAGACGCTCGATGCTGAAAGGCGCGGGCGCGGCTGTTTTGGCGGCTCCGCTTTACAGCAAAAGCGCGCTGGCCTCTTCGGGTGAGATCAACGTGGTGATGTGGTCGGATTACCTGCCGCCTGAGTTCCTGGAAGGGTTCGAAGCGGAAACGGGGATCAGGGTCAATCATATCGGGATCGGATCGAACGAAGAAATCCTCAACATGATGACTGCGTCGAATGGCCAGGGGTTTGACCTTGTCGCGCCTACCAACATGCGGTCTTTGCAATGGGCGCCGCTGGACCTGCTGCAACCGTTTGATCTGGATAAGGTGAACCTGGACGCGGTTAACCCTTCCATGGTTAGAATTGGGACCGACGCTTGGAATTTCAACAAAAGCGGAGCGCACTGGCTGCCGCATATCTGGGGGACTGAGGGCATAGCCTACCGTACCGATCTGTGGTCGCCCGAAGGTGACGCTCCATCCTATGGGGATGTCTGGGCGGAAGAAAATGCCGGTATGACCATGGGTCGTGCGCATTCTATGATGCTGTGTGCGGGTCTGTATTTGGAACGCTTGGGTGAGATGGAGCCCGAGTCCGTCTGGGATGCCTACGACGACGAAGACACCATGCGCAGGGTCTGGGACCAGATCACGGACTGGTGCATTGAACGCAGGGATCGGATCAAGCTGATTTGGAACGATGCTGAAACTCAGAAATACGGCTTGCTGAATGGCGGCGTGGTTGTGGGGCAAACATGGGACGGGCCGCCGCTGGCTTTGAAATCAGCAGGGGAACCGGTGAATTATCAGGCTCCGATCGAAGGAGCGATGGCGTGGGTGGATGGTCTTGCAATGCCAGTCGGTGCGGAAAACATCGAACAGGTCTATGCGTTCATCAACTATTTGTACCGACCTGAGCCAGCCGGAGCTGCCGCTGCAGTGAACGGATATAACACAGCCGTACTGGGCGCCGAGGATTTCGCGGGCGATGAGTTCAGAAAGAACTTTGCCGAGGCCTATCCGGGCGACGCGTTGGCCAACCTCAACCCGTGGCTGGCCGAAGCTCCCTGGTATGCCAAAGCACGGGCCGAATTTGTCGAGAAATTTTTAAACGCCTGAGCATTACCCCTGTGCGGGTGGACCATTTGGTAGGATGACGACGTCACACGCTGCGATTTCGTGCCCGTTCCAAAGGACGGGTGCGGCGGTGTAGTTGATCAGAAATATATACTGCTCGGATTCCCGTCGGCGCAGGCCCTCGGGCATTGCATGCAAGGTCATGTCGACCGTTTGGGCGGCCATCGAGATGACCCTGTCCCAAAGAGCCTCATCCGGGAAACCCGCAAGGTACCAAAGACCGTTTTCGCCTTTTAGGGCAGATGTGCCATCAACAAAGGTCAAAAGGTCTGGGGCATCTCCAGAGAGGCGGTCAACCCAGTGTTGCGCCGCGCCACCTCCGTTAACATCACGCTGCACGTTGGGGGGCAGGGTTTCCACAAGATCAACTCCGCAATCCAGCCCGGACAGGCCCGGGCGGCCTGAGGTTGGAATTTGGAAATCGCGAGTGATCGCGCCTGTACGGGGGCCAAGGATGGCCAGATCACAACCCTCAGTCAGGCGGGTTTCCAGATCGTCATCCAGCGTGGCAAGACCGGGGGCGAGGATCAGTTTGTAACCGGTCTTGGGCGTTTCCGAGGCCGCAATGAAGTCCACCGAAAGCCCGGCCCGCCGCAGCGCGCGATAGGCTGAAAAAACCAGCCGGAAATAGTTGAACCCGGCCCCTTGCGGTTGTGTCGCCCAGGCCCAGTCCGAGGCATAATCGAACACAATCGCGACGTCCGCCTGCGTTTGCGTCAGCGCGCCAAGCTCGGCCAGATCAACTGCGGTTTGACGTGCCTCAGCCAGTGCCGGGGCGGGTGTGTTGTTCGGTGTCAAAAGGCCAGCGTGCATTTGTTCCTGCGCGAACGGAGCCTGCCGCCAGCGGAAATAGCTGACCACTTCGGCCCCATGAGCCACCGCCTCAAGCGACCACAGGCGCACCATGCCGGGCAGGGGGGCAGGGTTATAAGGAGCCCAGTTCACCGGGCCCGGTTGTTGTTCCATCACCCACCAGCGCCCGCGCCCAACGGCGCGATAAAGGTCGTGATGAAAGGCCTGCATATCCGGATCGCCCTGTTGCAGGAACGCGGCTTTATGGGCCTCGTCCGCCTCAAGGCGGTCTGAGAGAAACCCAATCGGGTAGCTGTCCCATGTGGCGATATCCAGATCCGCACCGACTTTGAAATGATCGAAATCCAGAACCCGACCCATATAATTATGCAGCAGTGGCGCGTCGGTCAGTGGCCGCAACGCATCAACCTGCGCTTTGTTGAACATCACCACCTGATCCGAGCTGAACCAGCGGAAGGCCAGAACATGCGCTGGGTTGGGTTCGGTCACAGTCAGATTGGGCAGGTCGATCTGATCGAAACCTGCGTATTCCATCGACCAAAACACATTGCCCCAGGCGGCGTTCAGAGCGTCGACCGAGCCATATTGATCGGCCAGCCACCGCTGAAACTCTCGCAAGGCAGGCTGGCTGTAGCTGACGGTCGTGTCATGGCAGCCATATTCGTTGTCGATCTGCCAGGCGGCGACATGCGGGTTGCGCCCATACCGTTCGCCCATGAGCCGGACAATGCGGGCGCATTCGGCGATATATCCCTGATGACTAAAGCAATAGTGCCTGCGTGAACCGAATTTGCGCGGCTGCCCCTGAGCATCCACCGCCAGCATGTCAGGGTGTTTCTCAAGCATCCATCGGGGCGGCGTTGCTGTCGGCGTGCCCAGAACAACCTTAAGGCCCACAGCCCCCAGCACCTCAATCGCTCGGTCCAACCAGTCGAATTGCAGATCACCCGGAGTTGGCTCCATCCGGCTCCAGGCAAACTCACCGATCCGCACCCAGCTCAGGCCGGTTTCGACCATCTGCGCGGCGTCCGTGGCCCACATTTCTTCGGGCCAGTGTTCGGGATAGTAGCAAACACCAAGTTCGGGCTTCATAGAATGACTCTGTGTTCGGCCTGCCCAGTACCCGTGCTGGGGGCGGCAAAGGTCATACCGTTGGTAGGGTGTGCAGCAAGCGTGTCCTCGTCCAGCCCCTCGCGGGCAGTGGTGCAGTAGAGTGTGGTCAAGTCGTTGCCGCCAAATGCGGGGCATGACACATGGGTGGCTTCAAATGGGATGGCCGTCAGGAACTGTCCTGACGGTGTATAGGCTGCAACACGGCTTGCACCCCATTGCGCGATCCAGAGGTTGCCTTTCGCATCAACCACGGCGCCGTCGGGGTTCAAACCGTCGACGCGTAGGTCCAGGAATACCGTGCTGTCGCCCTTGGGCCAGCCGGTTTCGGAATTCAGCGGCCATTGAATGACCTGCTTGGTGGCCGTGTCCGTGTAATAGGCGCAAGACCGGTCCGGGGCGAAGCAGATCGCGTTCGAGATCGTGACATCGTTCACCAGTTGCCGAAGTTCCCCCCGCCAATACCGATAAATCGCGCCTGCACCGGGTTCGGCGGTTTTACCCATCGTCCCGATCCAGAACCCACCCCAAGGATCCGCACGCCCGTCATTTGAGCGCGTGACCGGATTGTCCGCCTCAAGTGGGGCGATCAGGTCTTTCTGGTCGTTTTGCAGGTTGAACCGCCACAGGCCCGTTTCAGAGGCTATCAACAGCCTATCCCGGTCTACCCAGCCCGCGGCCGAGACATGTTCGTCGAACTGCCAATTGCGCTGCGCTTCGCCGTCCCGTGTCATCAGACGTTTGCCCAGGATGTCAAACCAGAACAGCTGTTGCCGTTCCGGGTGCCACAACGGCCCTTCGCCCAGTTCACAGGCGCGGTTGTCGTAGACGATGCTCATCCAGCGGCCTTGTCGTAGGCGGTGACGATTTGGGTCGCCCGCTCTGCGACTTCCGAGGCGGTCATGCCGGGTTTGAACAGCGCCGATCCGATGCCGAACCCATCAGCGCTTGCCTTGATCCACAGGTCGAAATTCTCGGGGCCTGCCCCGCCGACGGCATAAACCTGCGTGCCTGTAGGTAGCACCGCACGTAAGGCCGCCAACCCTGTTGGTCCTGCCAGCGCTCCGGGGAACAGTTTCAACCCTGATGCCCCTGCTTGGAGCGCGGCGAAAGCTTCGGTCGGGGTAAAAATACCCGGCCAGCTTTCCAGCCCCAGCCGATGTGTGTGCGAGATCACCTCGGGGTCGCAATTCGGTGACACGATCAGACGACCGCCGACCTCTGATACCATGTCGACCTGCTGGGACGTCAAAACCGTGCCTGCCCCGATCAAAGCACGATCACTGAACTCATTGGCCAGAACGGCGATCGAGGCCAGCGGATCGGGTGAATTCAGCGGCACTTCGATCTTGTCGATGCCAGCGTCGATCAGCGCCCGTCCAACGTCCGTTGCGTCCGAGGGGGCCAGTCCGCGCAAAATGGCGATGATGGGTCGGCTCATGCGGTTTGCCTCGTGAGGTTGCGGGCCTGTTGCAGACCGGCCAGGGTACATTTCGTGCTGTTGGCGGTTTCTACAAACGCGCCCTGTTGTTGTAGCGCCTTGGCATAAACTTCCGACAGGCTCTCGGCCCCGATGATTGCCAATTGCTGACCCAACCAATAGGGGCGGGTGGCCGCCAATTCCGCGCCGATCAGAAAACCTGACAGCCGCGCCCGAATAACGCCGCCATCCTGCCCTTGCAGCAGATCAGCGGCCCGCAGGCCAAACAGGCGCGCCGCCAGTTGTTCAGGTTTCGACAACGCATCGGCCGTGGCCTCGGCAAAGGCGGCATCCTCCCAGCCCTCGCCGATCGAGTGTTTTAGCACCGATTGCCCGCCCAGCAGATCGAACATCTCGCCCGTCATGAAGGTGCGAAAGCTGACAACCTCTCCGGCGCTGACCTGCACCCATTTCGTATGGGTCCCAGGCAGGCAAATAACCCCGTCCCAGTTCTGACGCGAGGCCAGAAACCCGGCGATCTGGGTTTCTTCGCCGCGCATGACATCGGGTGGTGCGGTTTGTTTCAGACCGGGCACCACGAAGGCGCGAATGCGGGGGTCGGTGCCGGGAACACGAAACGGCGCAACCGGCGTTGGCTCACACGGAACGGCGGAATAGGGGGCTTCGACCCAGCCCTGCCGCGCGCCCACCATTCCGCAGGCGATCACTTCAAGCGGCGCCGTGCCCAACCAGCCTTCGATCAGTTCGAACAGCGCGGCTTGGAACCTGCCTTTGTCCACCCGCGCCATGCCTTTGACCGACTGCGCCTGATCCAGCACCGCATCGCCCTGCATCGCCCAAGTCCGCAGATGCGAGGTTCCCCAATCGACTGCAATCCATTCCGTATTCATGGCTTTACCCCGTTACGACAACGCCGCCATCGACGGCCATGCATTGCCCGGTCATCGCGCGGCTGGCGTCCGAGGCCAGAAACAAGGTCGGTGCGACCATATCCTCGGGCGTCAGGTGTTCTTTCAGGCATTGACGGTCCAAATGCGCGGCCAGATCTTCGGGCGTGGCCCACATGTCCAGCTGTTTCTGCGTCAGAACCCAGCCCGGAGCCAGCGCATTCACGCGGATGTTCTGCGGCCCAAGCTCGCGCGCCAAGGATCGCGTCATCCCGGTGATCCCGGCGTTTGAAGTGGTGTAGATCGGATAACCGGAATTGCCCATCATGTAGCTGATCGAGCTGAAATTGACGATTGAACCCCCTTTGTCCTGCATCTGGCGCGCGGCTTCCTGACAGGCAAAGTAATAGGCCTTGAGATTCACTTCGATCATCCAGTCCCAGAACTCGGATGTAGTGTCCTCAAGCGCGTGGCGTTTGTCATTGGCAGCGTTGTTGATCAGCACGTTCAGGGGGCCATGGGCCTCGGCCGCCTTTTGCATGGTAGCGTGCAGCAATTCGGTATCGGTCATGTCGCCTTGCATGAACAATGGCGCGCGGCCGTGTTTGTCGCGCATCTCTTCGACGAAATCGCTGGCGTCCGAACGACCGATGAAGGCAACGTTTGCGCCTTGGGCCAGAAACCCATCCGTCAGCGCGGCGCCCACCCCCGAGCCGCCGCCGGTAATATAGACGGATGCACCGTTCAAATCGTGGAAAGTGGCGGGTTGGTCCATCAGTGGCTCTCTCTGGTCACAAGGCGTGTGTCTTTGCCGACAAGGAAATCAAGGTCCGCGCCCTGATCGGCCTGCAGCACATGATCAATATAAAGCTTCGCGTATCCGCGGGTGTAATGCGGGGCGTCGGGTTGCCATGCTGCGCGCCGGGCGTCCAGTTTCTTTTGGTCCACCAGCAACTCCAGCTCGCCCTTGCTGGCGGATACGCGAATGCGGTCGCCGGTTTTTACCAGTGCCAATGTGCCACCCGCCTGCGCCTCGGGGCTGACATGCAGGATTACAGTGCCGAACGCTGTGCCTGACATCCGCGCGTCCGAGACGCGGATCATATCGCGCACACCCTCTTTCACCAGCCGCGCGGGGATCGGCATATTGCCGACCTCGGGCATGCCGGGATACCCTTTGGGGCCACAGCCTTTCAGCACCAAAATGGTCTCAGCCGTGACAGGCAGATCGTCGCGGTCGATATTGGCCTTGAGGTCTTCAATGTTCTCAAAGACGTAGACTTCGGCCTCGGTCTCCAACAGCGCGTCCGTCGCGGCCGAGGGTTTCACTATGGCGCCGTTCGGGGCCAGATTGCCGCGCAGCACGCGCAGGCCCGCGGCGGGTTTCACCGGATCGTCAAAGGGGCGGATGACGTCGCGGTTAAAACATTCAGCCCCTTCATAATGGGCCGAGATATCCTTGTTCAAAACCGTTTTCGCGGGCCGCAGGAAGGGTTTCAGCTCGGACAGAACGACGGGAACGCCGCCTGCGTAACAGAAATCCTCCATCAGGTATTTGCCCGAGGGCATGCAGTTCACCAAAAGGGGAATGTCTGAACCGATTTCGAAGTCTTTCAGGGTCAGATCGACTCCGACGCGGCCTGCCAATGCCAGCAAATGAACCACCGCATTTGTCGATCCACCCACGGCGGCGTTGGCCAGGATGGCGTTTTCAAACGCTTCCTTGGTCAGGATGTCCGAGGGTTTGAGATCTTCGTCCACCATCTCGACAATCCGTTTGCCGGTCAGATGTGCCAGCGCCATGCGACGGGCGTCGACAGCGGGCAGGGCGGCGTTGGTGGGCAGGCTCATGCCCATCGCTTCGACCAGCGACGCCATTGTGCTGGCCGTGCCCATCGTCATGCAAACGCCCGCACTGCGCGACATTCCGGATTCCGCACTCATGAAATCCTGCAGGGTCATTTCACCTGCGCGTACGGCTTCAGAGAATTTCCAGACGTCTGTGCCTGACCCGATATCCTGGCCGCGATATTTACCATTCAGCATCGGGCCGGAACTGACCACAATAGACGGCAGATCAACCGAGGCCGCACCCATCAATTGACCCGGTGTGGTTTTGTCGCAACCTCCCAACAGGACAACGCCGTCGATACCATAGGCGCGAATCGATTCCTCAACATCCATCGCCAACAGATTGCGGAACAGCATGGCGGTGGGTTTCATCTGCGTTTCGCCCAGCGACATGACCGGAAACTCAACCGGAAAACCTCCGGCCTCCCACACGCCGCGTTTGACCCCTTCGGCCAGGTCACGCAGGCCCGAGTTGCAGGGCGTTAGTTCCGACCATGTGTTGCAGATCCCGATGATGGGGCGCCCGTCGAACGCGTGGTCTGGAAAGCCCTGGTTCTTCATCCACGAGCGGTGGATGAACCCATCTTTGTCCAGCTTGCCATACCAGTGCTGTGATCGGCGTTTCTTAGTCATTTGTTCTGCCTTCTATTCTTGGGGTCAGGCGGCTTTTGCGGGTTTGCACCAGTCCGGCAGCCAATCGGCATGGGCGATGAGCAGATCATCAACCATGTTGCGGATTTGGCGCAGGTCCAGTTCGGCGGCAGTGTGCGGGTCCATCATGGCGGCGTGATATATGTATTCGGGGTTCCGGTCGACCAGCGCACGCACCGTTAGCTCTTGCACGTTGATCTGACTGCGCATCAGCGCGATCAACTGCGGTGGGATGTCCGCGACCACCGAGGGCTGCACACCGTTGCTGTCCACCAAGCACGGGGTTTCAACCGCAGCCCCCAAGGGCAATTGCGGGATTTGGCCTGTGTTGGGCAGGTTGCCATAGGCAACGTAGGGCGTGTCGGTGACGATGGCGTTCATCATATCGGCGGCGAATTCATGGCTGCGGGTGACATTAATATTGCGCCCGTCGGTCAGGGTCTTGGCCTGTTCTTTCCAACTGGCCACCTGTTCGACGCAGCGGGTGGGGTATTCGTCCAGCGGGATCGAAAACTGCTCGATCAGGTCCGACCGCCCGTCCTTGATGAACCACGGCACGTATTCCGCCAGATGCTCGGAACTTTCGGTGCAGAAATAGCCCAGATGGTCCATTACCTCATACCGGACTTTGTTGGGGCAACGTGGCATCAGCAGCGGTGCCTTGGGTATTTGACCACTTGCGTATCCCTGCCGCAATGCGGGGTAGAGATCGCGCCCCTGGTGTTCCAACCGCAGAAAGAAGGCGACGTGATTAACGCCAGCGACCTTATAGCGAAACTCGTCCTTAGGCAGGTCCAGATCATGGGCCAGCTCTTCGACCGTGTTCTGGACCGAGTGGCAGAGGCCAACATGCTTCACCGCTGGAAATTGCTCGGCCAGGGCCCAAGTGTTGATCGCCATTGGGTTGACGTATTGCAACAGGGTTGCATTCGGGCACAACTGCATCATGTCTCGCGCCACATCCCACAGAACAGGAACCGTGCGCAGGCCGCGCATGATGCCCCCAATGCCCAGCGTATCAGCTATGGTTTGTCGCAGACCGTACTGCTTGGGAATTTCAAAATCGGTGACTGTGCAGGGTTCATAGCCGCCAATCTGGAAGGCGGTGATCACGAAATCCGCCCCGTCCAGCGCCGCGCGGCGGTCATTATGGGTGGATACGGTCGCACCCGATCCGACCGAGCGGATCATCGCACGGGCGACCGCCTCGCTTTCAGCCAGGCGTTCGGCGTCGATATCCATCAATGCAAAGTGGCTGTCGGCCAGCGCAGGGGTCAGCAGGGCATCGCCCACGATGTTCTGCATGAAAATCGTGGAACCCGCACCAATAAAGGTGATCTTGGTCATAAGGCGAACTCCGGTTCGAAGCTATTTGACGGCACCGAGGGTCAGGCCCGCGATGAAGTGTTTCTGCATCAGGAAGAACATGGCCACCGGCGGCAAGGCTGCCACGATGGAGCCGGCGCTCATCAACTGATAGGCGGCGCGGAATTGCGCGTTAAAGCTGGTGATGCCTGCGGTAACAGGTTGGCTTTCGGCCCCTTGGGTCAGGACAACGGCCCAGAAATAATCGTTCCAGATGAAGGTGAAGATCAGCACGCTGAGCGCGGCGATGGCTGGTTTCATCAGTGGCAGGACCACATACCAGAAGATACGCCATTCGCTGATACCTTCGACCCGGGCAGCTTCGATCAGCTCAAACGGAAGGGCGCGGATGAAGTTGCGCATGAACAGGGTGCAGAACCCAGTCTGGAAGGCGATGTGGAACAGCACGAGCCCGGTTTTGGTGTTGTAGAGACCCAGTTGTAGGGTCAGGTCACGAACCGGCACCATCAGGATTTGAAACGGCACGAAATTGCCTGCCACGAACATGAAGAATATCCAGATGTTCGATTTGAACTTGTAGATCCCCAGCGCGAACCCGGTCATCGTGCTGAGCGCGACACACCCGACCACCGTCGGGATGGTGATCAGGAACGAGTTCAGCAGATACCGTGGCATGTCCGAGTTAAAGAACACCTGCCCGTAGTTGAACGCGCCCTCAAAGCTGGACGGCATGCCCCAATAGTTCGCGTTGGTGAAGTCCGCAGCCGGTTTGACCGAGAACAGGGCGACCGCCAACAACGGCCCCAGCCACAACAGCAAAGCCAAAGGCAGCATAGCCTGATAGCTGATTTGCGCCGCGCGGGATTGTTTTTCGATAGGTTTGGGAAACATCTCAGTGCCCCTTTTCTTCGCGATACATCGACCACAGGAAGTAGGCGATGAAGCAGAGCATGATCAGGAACAGGATCACAGCGATGGCGGCACCATATCCCATACGGAAGCCGTATTCGGACAGCGCGACCTCGAACATGTAATAGGCCAGCACGCGGGATGATCCGAACGGGCCGCCCTGGGTCATGATTGAAATCAGATCGAAGCTGCGCAGCGCGCCGATGATGGTCACGACAAAGGCGATGAATGTGGCGGGGCGCAGTTGCGGCAGGATGATGTGCCATAACATCCGCAGGCCCTTGGCGCCGTCCAGACGCCCGGCCTCGATCTGTTCGGGGTCCACGGCGTTCAGGCCGGTCAGGTACAGGATCATGCAATAGGCCGTTTGCGGCCACAGACCGGCAAAGATGATGCCATAGGTGACAAAGCGTTCATCCCCTAGCACGTTCAGCGGCTCGATGCCGAACAGACCGAGGAATTCATTGAGCAGGCCGAAGGTCGGGTCATAGAACCACGTAAAAACGAGGCCGACGACGACCTGAGAAATAACAAAGGGAAAGAAGAAAAGTGACTTGTACAGGCGGATGCCCCAGACCGTCTGGTTCAGGAACAATGCGATGAAAAGGCCCGCCGGGATCGCTGCCAGATAGAGGATCAGCCAGATCAAGTTGTTCTTGAGGGAAATATAGAACGCATCTCGATCTACCCACTCCCAATAGAGGTCTTCATAATTGCGAAACCCAACATATTCCGCTGCTCCCAGCCCGTCCCACTCATAGAGCGAAAGGTTAAAGGACTGGAACAAGGGGATGATCACGTAGACCATGAAAAACAGCAGGCCCGGGGCCAGAAACAGCCACGGAGCGATACGTTGTTGGTTTCTGTGGAACCAGCTTTCTTGTTCCATATCTGCGGCAGGGGTCATGGTGTTGTTCCGGTTAAGGTGCTGGCGGGCCAACGCCCGTCTTATCGCCAAGATTCGAATGGGCCGGGCTTTGACCCGGCCTATTCTTGATTAGTTCTCGTAGATACGCCCACGCGCGCGTTCAAGCTTGGCTAAAATCCGGTCCAGATTGTCTGGTTTGACCATGAATTCCTGGAACCCTTCCATTGAAACTTTGGCCATCTCTGCGGGTGCATCGCGATCCCAGAACTGGGCAATACCGCCGGGGCTGTTGGTGGACAGCATTTCAAAGCCCTGCTGCAGGAACTTGTCATTATCCACCGACGACTGGGCATTCACCGGCAGCTGACCAAGGTTCGCGCCATTGTTGATCTCGGTCTGTTCGTCCGCAGACACCACGAAACGCAGGAACTCGCGCGCGGCTTCTTTGTTCGCGGCATTGGCCGGGATGTGGAATGTGTCGGTGGGCGCATCTTCGGCTAATTCAACGTCGGGATTGATCGCAACAAACTGATAGAAGTCCAATTGGTCATCTGAAAGGCCCGCTTCGCGCAATGGTGCGACAGCGAAGTTGCCTAGCAAGATGGCTGAAGCATCGCCTTGAACCATCAGGGGAAGTGATTCCTGCCAGCTGCGCGCTGTGTGGTCGTCGGGGAACGCGCCCATGTCGAGAAGCTGTTTCCAATTTGCAAAGGTCTGCTTTACGCGATCATCTTCCCAACTGATTTCGCCATTGGCGAGTTGGTTGTGGAAATCGAACCCGTTAGTGCGCATGTTCAGGTAATCGAACCAACCACCAGCGGTCCAATAGTTTCGTGTTCCAATCGTATAGCATACTCGCCCAGAATCGACGATCTTCTGACAATTGACCAGTTCTTCTTCCCACGTTGTGGGTTCAGTTAGGCCCAGTTCATCAAAGATGTCTTTGCGGTAATAAACGCCCCATTGATAGTAGGTATAGGGCACGCCCCATTGCTTACCATCAAGGGTCATCGCACCTTTGGTAGAGGCCAGGTTTTCTGCAATCTCGGGCTCAGCCCAAAGGTCTGAAACGTCCTCGAAAAGGCCGGCCTCAACATAGGGCTTCATCCGGTTGGCTGCATACCAGTTGGCAACGTCCGGTGTGTCCGCCGTAAGGAAGTTGCGGATTTGAGTCTTATACGCCTCGCGGTCGATCACGGTGGTTTCAATCTCGAGCCCCGGATGCTGTTGCGCGAACCGATCGATCATCGCTTCCATCGTCGCGCGGGGCGCCGGGTTCGATGTGTCGAGGAAGATTCGCAGCTCGCCGGACAGTTCGGCTGCTACGGGCGCGGCAAGTGCCGCACTGGCCGCCAGCGCCACCGCAGTACGCTTGAACATGGAATGCATGGTTTCCTCCCTTAGCTTCCATTTTTAGTTTCAAATAATGAAACCGTGTTTTATATATTGAAAACTACACATCGACTCGGTTAGTCTTGTCAAGACCCTCGTGAAGATGGCGATGGGTCAATAGGAGGAGAACAGACGCCCGTGGCAGGTGACGGAACAATAGGAAAAGCATGTGAGGTGCTGGATCAGGTGGCGGCTTTTGCGCGCCCGGTCCGATTTGCGGAACTGTTGGAGAGCAGCGATTTCCCCAAGGCAACGCTCTATCGGTTTCTGCAAACGCTGACCAATCAGGGCATGTTGTCATATGACCCTGATCGGCAAACCTATGCGCCCGGTCTGCGGCTGGTGCGGCTTGCGCATTCGGCGTGGACGCAAAGCTCATTGGCGCCGATAGCACGGCCGTTTCTGGATGCTTTGAGCGCAGAGACTGGGGAAACGGTGCATCTGGCGCAGCTGGATGCCAGTCAGGTTCTGTACGTCGACAAGCGCAACGCCGCGCAACCGATCGAGATGTATTCGCAGGCGGGCAAGGTCGGCCCGGCCTATTGTACCGGCGTCGGTAAGGCGATGATGGCGTATTTGGATGAGGTCGCGCTGGAGCGCGCCGTTTCTCAGCAGAGCTATCACCGATTCACGGATAAAACCCTGACCTCTGAGACGGCACTGCGCGCTGACCTCGACCTGATCCGCAGTCGAGGCTATGCCATCGACGATGAAGAACACGAGCCGGGCATTATTTGCATCGCTTGTCCGATTCTGACGTCGGGTGGGCGGATGCTGGGGGCAATTTCGGTCACCGGATCGACCGAGCGGATGAATTTCGAACAATTGGAAACCTGGGTTCCCCGTGTTCGCCGAGTGGCCGAACAGATCGGAGCCGAAGCACAGGCCTGGCGGTTCCCCGAGACCCGCCAAAGCGCCGACAACAACAGGATGCAAGCGACATGACGGGAGTGACTCTGAACCAGGCGATCAAGCGATATGGCGAGACGCAGGTAATCCACGGTATTGATCTGGACATCGAAGATGGTGAGTTTTGTGTTTTCGTTGGCCCCTCTGGCTGCGGCAAATCCACTTTGCTGCGCATGATCGCGGGGCTTGAAGAGACGACCGAGGGTCAGATTAATATTGGTGCGCGAGACGTAACCCATATGGATCCGGCCAAGCGTGGCGTGGCGATGGTGTTTCAGACCTACGCTTTGTATCCGCATATGACTGTGGCCGAGAACATGGGCTTTGGTCTGCGTATGAACGGGGTCGCCAAATCCGAGATCGACCAAAAAGTTCAGCAGGCGTCGAATATCCTGAAGCTGGATCAGTACCTCAAGCGTAAGCCCAAAGCCCTGTCCGGTGGTCAGCGACAGCGGGTTGCCATTGGCCGTGCCATCGTGCGGGGACCCGAGGTGTTTTTGTTCGACGAACCTCTGTCTAACCTCGACGCTGAACTGCGTGTCGAGATGCGGGTCGAAATCGCGCGGCTGCACAATGAGATCGGTGCAACGATGATCTATGTGACCCATGATCAGGTCGAGGCGATGACCATGGCCGACAAGATCGTGGTATTGCGGGACGGCCGGATTGAACAGGTCGGCGCGCCGATGGATCTGTATCGCGACCCGGACAACCGCTTTGTTGCGGGGTTCATCGGCTCGCCCGCGATGAATTTTCTGGAGTGTGATTTTGCGGACGGTAAAGTCTCGCATCCCGCCCTTAGCGCACCGTTGGAGGTGACAGCCAATGTACCTGCGGGTCTGAACAAGGTGACACTGGGCATCCGCCCCGAACATATCGAAGTTGATCGTGCAGCCGAAACCTGCGCCGTTGATCTGACCGAAGCGCTTGGTGGGGTAAGTTATACCTATCTGTTGACCCCCAATGGCGACAAGCTGATCATTGAAGAGCGCGAAGACCAGCGCAGCAAGCAAGGGGAGCGTATCGGTATCACCGTGCGGTCAGATCGTGCAATGCTATTCGATCCTGAAACCGGGCAACGGTTCCGGTAATCGCAAAATCCTGAGTGAAGCAAAACGCACCGGTCTCTGTGATCTGGTGCGTTATTTGTCAGTTGTAAATTTTCTGGATTTTGTATCCAATATCCGTTATGGCGAGTCAAAAGGGTGAATTCCGCCCGCCTCTACGTTGCCTATTGGAAGGAAAACTTCGATGTCGACCAATGTTTTCACCGGCACCATGCCTGCTCTTATGACCCCCTGTAAGGCTGATCGAACGCCTGATTTCGACGCGCTGGTGCGTAAGGGAAAGCAGATGATCGACGCGGGAATGTCAGCGGTGGTCTATTGCGGCTCGATGGGGGATTGGCCGTTGTTGACAGACGAACAGCGGATGGAGGGTGTTGAACGGTTGATCGATGCAGGGCTGCCTGTGGTGGTAGGGACCGGAGCCATCAATACAAAATCTGCTGTGGCCCATGCGGCCCATGCGCAGAAGGTTGGGGCGGTCGGCCTGATGGTGATCCCGCGCGTGTTGTCGCGTGGCAGCTCTCCGGCAGCGCAAAAGAACCATTTCCAGGCGATCCTGACCGCCGCGCCGGATGTGCCCGCGATCATCTACAACAGCCCGTATTACGGATTCGCCACGCGGGCAGACCTGTTTTTTGCCCTGCGCTCCGAGCATCCAAACCTAATCGGATTCAAGGAATTCGGCGGCAAGGAAGATCTGCGTTATGCGGCCGAAAACATCACCAGTCAGGATGATCAGGTCACCCTGATGGTCGGCGTGGATACCGAGGTTTATCATGGCTTTGTCAATTGCGGCGCGACGGGCTCGATCACCGGGATAGGCACCGCCTTGCCGCGTGAGGCATTGTTGCTGGCCGGGTTGTCCAAAAAGGCGGCCCAAGGCCATGCCGAGGCCCGCCAGCGCGCTCGAGAGCTGACCGAGGCGATCCATGTGCTGTCCAGCTTTGACGAAGGCCCGGACCTGGTGCTGTATTACAAGCATCTTCTGGTGCTGAACGGGGAACAGGAATACCGTCTGCACTTCAATGAAACGGACGAGTTGACAGATGCGCAGCGCAACTATTGCGAACAGCAATATGACCTATTCCGCACATGGTTCGCCGACTGGTCCAAACAGGGCGGAGTAATCGCTGAATGCATGTGATCGACAGCCACACCGGAGGCGAACCCACACGGGTTATCCTAAGTGGCGCACCCGATTTGGGTTCCGGCCCGTTGGGCGAACGCGCCCACCGATTGGCGACAGACCATGAGGAGTTCTATCGCTCGATCATGTTAGAGCCGCGCGGCCAGCCTGCCATGGTTGGCGCGCTGCTGGTCGAGCCGGTTGATCCGACCTGTGTGACTGGCGTGATCTATTTTGACGTGGATGCCGTGCTGGGCATGTGCGGTCACGGAACCATCGGGCTAACCGTCACGTTGGCCCATCTGGGGCGGATCGGTGTTGGACAACATCGCATTGAAACGCCTGCTGGGATCGTAACGGTCGACCTGCACGACGCCAACACTGTCACCGTCACGAATATCGAAAGCCGCCGGGTGCATCGCGGGGTGACGCTGGATGTGCCGGGTTATGGCGCGGTGACCGGCGATGTGGCTTATGGCGGCAACTGGTTCTATATCGTTGATCCCAGCCCGATACCGGTGGAAACCGAAAATATCCCTCAGCTGACCGATATGACCGTTGCGATCCGAGAGGCCTCTATTGCGCAAGGGATTGGAGGAGAACAGGGCGAACCGATTGACCATGTGATCTTTCAGGACACCTCGGATGATACGACGGTCCATGGTCGAAACTTTGTGCTGTGCCCGGACGACAATTATGACCGGTCCCCCTGTGGCACCGGCAGTTCCGCGCGTCTGGCCTGTCTGGCCGCTGATGGGGTGCTGAAACCTGGCGAAGAGATTGTGCAACACAGCGTCATCGGCAGCGCCTATCACCTGTCCTATCAGCCCGGCACGAATGGTGGTGTCATCCCGTCGATAACCGGGCGGGCCCATATTATGGCCGAGGCGACGCTAATCTTTGGGGACAATGACCCCTTCAAGGCGGGCATCAACCTATGACCTCGCGGGTCGTCGTGATCGGCGCTGGCGTGATCGGCATCACAACCGCGCTTGAGTTGCAGCGCCGGGGTCATCGCGTTCTGGTTCTGGATCGTGAGGGTGTTGCAGCACAAGCCTCGGCCGGGAACGCAGGCGCATTTGCCTTTTCCGAGGTCGAACCTCTGGCAAAGCCAGGGATTATGCACAAGGCACCTAAATGGCTTCTGGACCCGCTGGGGCCGCTGTCCGTACCACCTGCTTATGCACTGAAAATCGCGCCGTGGATGTACCGGTTTTGGCGGGCCAGCCGTCCGGGGCGGTATCAAGACCACCTGCGCGCGCAGGCCCGTCTGATGGACTTGTCCCGCGCGGCTTTGGACCGTTTGGTTACTTCGGTGAACGGCGAAGCGATGATGCAACGTGACGGACAAATGCAGCTGTACGAAAGCGAGGCCGAATTCCGCGCCAGCCTGCCCGAGTGGGAGCTGCGGCGCCAACATGGGATCGATTTCGAACTGCTGGACAGTCGCGAGGCACTTGCCGAAAAACAACCCGGCCTGAGCCCCCGTTTTACCCATGCAGGGTTCACGCCGAACTGGATGAACACTGTCGACCCTAAGAAATGGGTTGCGCATCTGGCCCAGACCTTTCGCGATCGTGGAGGGCAGATTGAAATTCATGACACGCGCGGACTGACTGCTGATGAAGGCGGCGTGCGGATCGCTCTGTCAGACGGTGAGAAAAAGGCAGCCAAGGTGGTTCTGTGTGCCGGCGCATGGTCGCATAACCTTGCGCGGACACTGGGTGACGCGATTCCGCTTGAGACTGAACGTGGCTACAACACTACCCTCCCTGCTGGTGCGTTTGACCTGCGTATGCATCTGACATTTGCGGGCCACGGGTTTGTCGCCACACGAATCAATGGCGGCATTCGGATCGGCGGAGCGGTTGAATTGGGTGGGCTGACCCTTCCGCCGAATTACAAACGAGCGGACGCGTTGCTGAAAAAAGCGGTGCAATTCCTGCCCGGATTGAACACCGATGGGGGA
Organism: Ruegeria sp. BE10; assembly: GCF_056538905.1. Classification (NCBI taxonomy): domain Bacteria; kingdom Pseudomonadati; phylum Pseudomonadota; class Alphaproteobacteria; order Rhodobacterales; family Roseobacteraceae; genus Ruegeria; species Ruegeria sp. BE10. Next base: position 168,624 of record NZ_JBQFTX010000007.1, on the reverse strand, counting down.
TCGCAGTGGATGGGGTTCCGCCCATCCCTGCCAGACAGTCTGCCGGTGATCGGAGCCTCGCCGAACGCGCCGGACGTCATTTATGCCTTTGGCCACGGTCATCTGGGTCTGACGCAATCGGCAGGAACGGCTGAATTAGTCGGAGCTTTGATTGACGGTCAACCTTCTCAGATTTCCCTAACCCCTTTTTCCGCCATCCGGTTCTAAGGACAAGACATGCGCAGCATCAAAACTATTCACGTGATTTCGGCCCATGCAGAAGGTGAGGTGGGGGATGTCATCGTCGGCGGGGTCCAGCCACCGCCCGGAGAAACCCTGTGGGAACAGCGCTCGTTCATCGCCCAGGATCAGACTCTGCGCAATTTCGTATTGAACGAACCCCGCGGAGGCGTGTTTCGTCATGTCAATCTGTTAGTGCCACCCAAACACCCTGAGGCGGACGCCGCCTTTATCATCATGGAGCCCGAAGACACGCCGCCCATGTCGGGATCGAACTCGATCTGCGTGTCGACGGTGCTGCTGGATGGCGGGATCATCCCGATGCAGGAACCCGAAACCTATATGACGCTTGAGGCGCCGGGCGGATTGGTCCGGGTCCACGCAGAATGCCGGGACGGCAAGGCCCAGCGTATTCACGTGCAGAACTTGCCAAGTTTCGCCGACAGGATCGCAGTGCCGTTGGAGGTTCCCGGCGTTGGCAGGTTGACCGTGGACACGGCCTATGGCGGCGACAGCTTTGTGGTGGTCGACGCCGCCGCACTTGGGATCGAGATTGTTGAAAATGAGGCCCGCGATATTGCGCGCATGGGTGTGGCGATAACGAATGCCGCCAACGAACAGCTTGGCTTTGCCCATCCCGAGAACCCGGATTGGAACCACATCTCATTCTGCGCCTTTTGTGGCCCGCTTGAGACCACCGAGACTGGCCTGACCGGCAAGTCCGCAGTTGCCATCCAACCGGGCAAAGTTGACCGGTCACCCACCGGTACCGCAGTCTCGGCGCGTATGGCATTGATGGCGGCCAAGGGACAGATGACGGTCGGCCAGACATTCGAGGCGGTGTCGATCATCGGCTCTCGCTTTACCGGTCGGATTGTCGCCGAAACCCGCGTCGGCGACCGCCCGGCCATCACCCCCGAGATCAGCGGCCGTGGTTGGATCACCGGCATCCAACAGCACATGCTGGACCCAAGTGACCCCTGGCCCGGGGGGTACCGGTTGAGTGACACGTGGGGCGTGTGATTGATCGCCAAGGTTGCGCGTGTGGTTTTTATGTTTCACTTACAGCAGGTTGACGGCTTAGGCATCTTGAGAATGGGTCGAAGATCACCACTTAAAGGTGAGTATATCTGACCCAATGGAGCCTTGATGCATATACGCCTTGCTGCCTTGATCGTTGTGATTACGGCATTGCTGCTGTCGAGTAATTCACCGTCCAAACTTGACGCGGTACACGCAGAGCTGACTGCAGCATGTCTGGGTAATAAAGGCAGCACGTCCCATGTAACCGGCGCGTGTACAACGTTGATGGAGGTTGAGGGGCTCACTCCGGCGTATCAAAGCACGCTACTGGGGGCACGTGGTTGGGCCTTCTACTGTGATCGCCAATATGAGAACGCCATTGCGGATTATAATCAGGCTCTGGCTTTACGATCTAAAAATGCGACTGCGTTTCTGAGACGCGCTATGGCTTTGGACGCTCTGGGAAACAGCGAAGCGGCTGTAGCCGACTACGCAAAAACACTGTTGATAGATCCAAACGACACGAATGCGTTGCTTGGAAAGTCGGAAATTGATGAAAAACAAGGAAGATTTGCTGAAGCTGTTTTGGGATATGAGCGGGTGCTTGATATTAAGCCTGATAGCCGAAAAAGCGGTTATGCAATTGCCTATTTGCTAAATCAAGAAGACGGAAAAGATGCGGTCAAGACGTTCTTGGATCAGGCGTCAATGCGTTGGCCAGAACAGATTTGGGCCTACGAACTGCTTGTGGAATACCACCTTAGCTACACCAGTGATTACCTTGGCGCGTTGGCAGCTGTGTCAGAAATTGATCGGTTGACGTCCGACATTGGGACAGTGCTGCTGCTACAGGCCCGCGTGCACCTTTAGATTGGTGATGAAAAGAAGGGGATAGAATACGTTCAGAAGCTTGCTGCATATCAGCATGAAGATGATGACACAATGAAAGGCATTTTTATAAAACGGTGGTTCTACAATGCCGTCGGATGGTTTTTGTGGAGAAATAAAGAAGAAATGATGCTCCGAGGCTATCTCTACGCGGTTATGGGACGACCGGACTTGGCGGTGTCAGAGCTAGAAAATGCTCTGCCATCGTTTGGATACAAAGGACGAAAAGCGATATTGGATTCCTTCGGCAAGCAAGGAATATCAGTTCCACGCCAAGCGTATGACGGGTCACCTGAGCATCTTAATAAAGCGATTTCTGACTACGTTTTACATGCGGGCAGATTGATCGAGCCCCTAAAGTTTCGCTCCGTAAGCACAGCGCCGCATGATTTGGTAAAAGTTAAGTAAGGCTAAGCTAAACGGCTGAATGTTTAAGCAACCTCGGGATTTCTCAACCCCGTGTCAATTTGCGCCCCCACTAGACGATTGATCCCAAGGCAAACCTGATTTAAGGGAGACCCTGTCAAATCAGAGTCACCATTGGGGCGCTTGGATTCCCGCGCCTCAGTACCAGCCACACAAATGTGGCGCTACTCTTGGATCGCACGCCCCGAAAGGCTGAAAAAAGGTAAAAGAATATGGCAGAAAAATCGAACTTCGATATATTGTATACCATTGTAGACGAAGCGCCCGAGCTGGCCAGCGCGTCCTTCCTGCCCATCATTCGCAAATTCGCCGGCGCCGCGGGTGTCAGTGTTGGAACCAAGGATATTTCGCTGGCAGGACGTATTCTTTCGACCTTCCCCGAAAACCTGACCGACGAACAGCGCATCACCGACGATCTGGCCGCGTTGGGTGAGCTGGTGAAAACGCCCGAGGCCAACGTGATCAAGCTGCCGAACATCTCGGCCTCGGTCCCGCAGCTGGTTGCTGCCATCGAAGAACTGCAATCGCAGGGCTATGATATCCCGAACTACCCCGAAGAGCCTTCGACCGAAGAGGAAAAGGCGATCCGCGCGCGGTATGACGCCATCAAGGGTTCGGCCGTGAACCCGGTTCTGCGCGAAGGCAACAGCGATCGTCGCGCCGCGAAGGCCGTCAAGAATTATGCCCAGAAAAACCCGCATTCGATGGGAGAATGGGCCGCTGACAGCAAGACCAAAGTGTCGTCGATGTCCGGCAATGACTTCTATGCCAACGAAAAATCGGCCACCATCACCGCGGCACAAGCGGGCGATGCAAAGATCGAATTCGTCGGTAAAGACGGCAGCGTGACTGTCCTGAAAGACGGCTGGCCGCTGGACGAAGGCACCGTGGCGGACGCCACCTTTATGTCGGTCAAAGCCCTGTCTGCCTTCCTGACCGAAGCCATTGAGGACACCAAGAAAGACGGCACCATGTTCTCGCTTCATATGAAGGCGACCATGATGAAAGTGTCGGACCCGATCATCTTTGGCTATGCCGTCAAAGCCTGGTTGGCGCCGGTGTTCGAAAAATACGGCGCTGAGCTGGATGCTTTGGGTGTGAACCCGAACTCGGGCCTGGGTGATCTGCTGGACCGCGTCAAAGGCGACGCCGAGATCGTCGCCGCCATTGACGCCCTGAAAGCTGACCGTCCGTCCATGTACATGGTCGACAGCGACAAGGGCATTACCAACCTGCACGTACCGTCGGATGTGATCATCGACGCCTCGATGCCCGCAGTGATCCGCGCGGGCGGCAAGGGTTGGGATGAGACTGGCGCCAAGGGCGACACCAACTGTGTGATCCCTGACCGCTGTTATGCCGGTGTTTATGATGAGGCGATCAACTTCTTCAAAGCCAATGGCGCGCTGAACCCGGCCACAGCCGGTGCTGTCGCCAACGTTGGCCTGATGGCGCAGAAAGCCGAAGAATACGGCTCGCATCCGACCACGTTCGAAGCGCCTGCTGATGGCGTGATCCGCATCGTGCTGGCTAACGGTGACGTCCTGCTGTCACATGAGGTTGAGGCTGGCGATATCTGGCGCGCGTGCACCGTCAAGAAAGCTCCGATCGAAAACTGGATTCAGCTGGCATTGGACCGCCAGCGTCTGACAGGATCCGAGGCGATCTTCTGGCTGGACGCAAACCGCGCCCACGATGCAGAGCTGATCAAATACGTCAAACCGGCGCTTGAGGCCGCTGGCGTGGCGGATAAGTTCCTGATCATGGCGCCGCGCGAAGCGACCCAGCAAAGCTTGCAAACGATTACTGCTGGCAAGGATTCAATCGCTATCACCGGCAACGTGCTGAGGGATTACCTGACGGACTTGTTCCCAATCCTGGAACTGGGCACCTCGGCCAAGATGCTGTCCATCGTCAAGCTGATGAATGGCGGTGGCCTGTTTGAAACCGGTGCTGGTGGCTCGGCTCCGAAACACGTGCAGCAGTTGGTCGAGGAAAACCACCTGCGTTGGGACTCGATGGGTGAGTTCTGCGCGTTGGGTGAATCGCTGAACTTCCTGGCCGACAGCAAAGGCAACGCCAAGGCAGGTGTTCTGGGTGCCGCAGCCGAGGCCGCGACACAGGGCATTTTGGACAACAACAAATCGCCCAGCCGTAAAGTTGGCCAGCCCGACAACCGCGACAGCCACTATTGGTTTGCGCGCTATTGGGCCGAGGCACTGGCGGCGCAATCCGACGATGCAGACCTTGCGGCCGAATTTGCGCCAATCGCCAAAAAGCTGGCCGAAAAGGAAGGTCAGATCCTGGGTGAACTGGCCGCCGCGCAAGGCGCGCCTGCCGATCTTGGTGGCTACTATCACACCGACCCGGCCAAGGCCGCTGCTGTGATGCGCCCCAGCGCAACCTTGAATGCGATCATCGGCTGATCGCCGGAAGTCACGCCTTTAGGCGTGGCTTTTTTGCTGAAAAATAGAGATCAAAATAGAAAAAGGGCCGACCCCCAAAAGTCGGCCCTTTTTTGAGTGAGTGGGGAGGCTGCGCCTCTCCGGTATAGTTGATTTCAGAATATCACTCTGAGCTATTCCGGGTATTAGGGGATTCCCGTAGGCTCCGCATTTGAACCCCAAGAATTTGACCGAATAACGGTACCAGAAACCAAAAAAAGGCCGGTCCTAAGACCGGCCCTAAGGGTTTCAGGTGAACTAAAAGATCAGTTCGACGCTGCGTTCAGCTTTTCGTTCTGCTCACGCAGGGTATCCGAGATGATCGCGTACCACTCGCCGGACTCACGCATCTCGATCAGGCCTTTGTTCATCATCGCAATGTATTCGCGTGCGAACGGGTTGGTGCGGTGCGCGAGGAAGCTCATCGAGGACAAGGTGGATACATATGGGTTTTCAACGATGTCAGCCGAGGTCAAGCCCATGTCATTCATTGTCGATGCGAACAGATCCACTTCGAATGCCGCCACATCTGCGGTGCCGGTCAATACGGCATCCAGACACTCACGGGCTGTATTGGGCTGGACCACGGTTGTGTTGTTGTGGTTCAAGCCTTGCTCCTCAAGCACCACCATGCTCCAGCCTGCCATGCGGCAGATGGTCGAGCCTTCAAGGTCCTTGAAAGAAGTCGCGCTTGCATAGTCGCTTTCTGGCAGTGTGAAGAAGCCACCCACGATGTCATAGACCGGGACCGATGCGACAAACTGCGTGCAGCGGGCTTCGGTAGCTTCAGACCACTCATACGAGCGGTTAGTGCAGTCCGGAACGGTCCATGCGATCGAGATGTCAAACGCCCCAAGCGGCAACAGGGTGTCCAGGTGCGAGCTCCAGTCATCAACAAAGCTGACCGAGTATTCGCGCTGGTTGCCCGCACGCTGAAGGCTGGTTGTTGCCAGACGGGTCATAATACCGCCACCGTTCAGGGTTTCAGTTGTAAATGGCTCCCATCCGTTGCCCGCGACCATCTTGATCGGCGGCGCATAGACATTCGAACGCTTGACGCTTGCCGCACGCTGTTCCTCGGCCGCAATAACTTCCTGAGCGGATTGACCGTTCGGCAGGCTGCCGTCTTCACAAGGCAGCGCAAGAACCAGACCTGGGGCCAGATCGTTCGGGTTGGTGATCAGGTTGCGGTTTGCGTTGAAGATCGGCTGATAGTTCGACGTGCCATAGGCTGCGATGGCGATGGTGGCCATCGTGTCGCCATCCGCGACGGTATAGTTGGTGCAGGCTTCTTGTGCGGCGGCGGCTCCGGCGCTCAGGGCGGTGACGGCTGTTGCCGACAGCGCGACTTTCTTCAGGTTGAATTCAAACATGTCCACTTCCTCCAGACTTTTTAGTTGTCAGGCCGGTTGAGGCCTTAGCCATTTTCCATTTGATGACGCAGAGCGGTCGAAACGATGTCACGCCATTCGCCAGATTGCTGCATGATTGCCAGACCCTGGTTGAGCGTCTCAAGGATCGCTTCCCCATCCGGATTATCTTTGTGGGTCATGACGTTAAGCGACTTGATCGCCGCCAGGTTGGGGTTTTCGAGAATGCGATGCTCATAGCCCAGGCGGCTGATTGCACCGACGGCCAAGTGAGCTTCGATCGCGACGATGTCGGCGGTGCCTTCCATAACCGCGTGAAAGCAATCATCCGGTGACACCGGGCGCATCAGCGTGATCGCCGGTTCATAAAGACCCACTGCATCCATATGCGACAGTGACCAACCCTCGGGGCGGCAGATCGTGGTGCCTGCAAAATCGGCATAGGTCAGCGTCTGTTCATAGCCCGAGCCTTCGCGGGCAAAGAAGGTGTCCACAACCTCATAGAACGGGTTCGAGAAATTGTAAGTCTCGCACCGCGCGCGGTCATTTTCCGAGAGGGCTTCGGCCGTTTCGCAATTGGGGCGCGACCAGGGGAAGGTGCCGTCAAAGGCCAGTGTTGGCATCAGCAGGTCCAGATGGGAGGACCAGTCGTTGACGAACTGGATCTTGTAGGCTTGCTCGGGCGCGGCCCGAAGCATCGCAGTTTCCACCAGATTTGTATAAAGGCCGCGATGGGGCAGGGCCTCATCTGTGAACGGCGCATAGTTGCCGCCGGTGATCAGCAGCAACTGGCGATCCCGAATATCGGGGCGGATCCCGCCATCCGCGTCGCGGATCAGTGCGGCACCCTCGGCGCGGGCGGCTTCGATTTCTTCGCGGGCCGCGGCTTTGGCTGCAACCACCGCGTCCTCGCTGGTCTTTTTAGCTTCGGCCTCGGCTTCTGCTACGCGGGCTTCGGCCTCGGCTATTGCTTTAGCTGCCCGCTTTTCGGCTGCTGCGACCAGTTCGGCCGCCATCTCGGCTGCCATGGCTTCTGCTTCCGTTTGCGGAACTTCCCGCGCACGCCCGATATCTTCCAGACAGGGCAGGGTCAGTACGTCGCCCACGCGGATGATGTTCGGGTTGTTGCCGATCACGTCGCGGTTGGCGTCAAAGATGATGCGGAAATCCTCGGTCGAATAAACATTGATCGTCAATTCGCGCAGGCTGTCGCCTGATTGGATTTCGTAGGTTGAGCACGCCTCTTGCGCCGAGGCGGCTCCGGCCGCGGCAGCAAGTGCCAGGCTGGATATGAACAGATGGGTTTTCATGGGTCCTGTATCTTTGCCTTGGTTAGTTTCTTGTTAATTTCACAACACCGATCGAGGCATTGTCCTGATCGGGGTCAAACTTGGCGTGAAGCGCCTGCAACAACGCTTCGGCGATGTCCTGCGCCCATGCATGCGCGTTGGCCTGCACAATGGTCTGAATTTCCGCGTCGCTGAGGAACTGCAGCCCGTCACTGCCCAGGATCAACACGTCTGCTGCAGTCAGGTGCAGCGGCTCTTCCGGGCAATCGACCTTGGGGATTTCGGCTCCCATGACCACTGATGTCAGTTGGTTGCGATCCGGGTGAACCTGCGCTTCAGCCTCTGTCAGAGTGCCTTGGGCCACCTGCGCGTCAATGACCGGAGCCATGGAGTGATCTTCGTTGATCTGGCGCAGCACCCCGTCGCGGAACAGGTACAACGGGCTGTCGCCGATCGAAATCCAGAACACGCGCTGTTCCAGCAACAGCACCCCCAAAAGGGTAGACCCCATGTTGAGGCCCTCGCCGTTTTCCTCGCAGCGCGCGGCAATTGCGGCATTGGCTTGCATGGCAGCCAAGGGCAACGCGTCGATTATCGCGCTTTCGGTCGGGGTATTGCTCTCAAGCTCAGCGTCCAGGGCCTCGCGCCAGGCGGCAATCACAAGTTCCGAGGCGACTTCGCCTGCCGCATGACCACCCATGCCGTCGGCGACGACAACATAGCTGGCATTGGCCGCATCGAACATGCGCGCCGCGATCGCGTCTTCCTGCGAGTCGCGCTGACCCTGTTCCAGGATCAGAGCAATGTCATATGCCGGTTGCGCCAGCATCTATTAAGCATCCCGCCAGTCAAAGCCGTCATCGCAAAAGGCGGCAAATCGAATTGAGGTTTCGCTGATCCGGATCAGGTCGCCACTGGACAGCGCAACAGTACTCAGCACCGGTTTGCCGTTCAGACGGACCAGGTTGGCTTTGCCGCCGTGACCCAGATAGCATTTGCGGTCTTCGGGATCATAGGCGATCACCGCATGATTGCTGCGTGAAATACCGGTGTCGCCAAAGTCCAGTTGAATAGCCTGATCGTCGTTGCGGCCAATCTGCATCAGCCCCTCAGTCAAGGTGATGCAGGATCCACGACCCGGTCCGGCGGTTACGACCAGCCAACCCACAGGGAAGGTTTCCTGCGCAGTCTCGGTCTTGGCTACCGGTTCTGCGCTTTCGATCATCTCCTGAACGTGCGTGTCGGCGCGTTCAAAACCAAGGAACGTGGTCTTGACGCGGCCACGGCGGTCCTCGGAGGCGGGCGCTTGAACCGGCAGAGACGGTTCCGGTGTAATTTCTGGTTCAGGCGCGATTTCAGCGACTGGTTCCGGTTTCGCAGGTTCAACCGGCTCGGGCTGAGCGGTCTCAAGTGTTTCAACGACAACCTCAAGAATGGCCTCTTCCTGCGGTTCCTCGGCCTGTGCGGGTTCCTCCGTCTCGACCTCTTCGTCGGTGGTGATGTGCAGGGTTACAACCGGCTCTTCTGGTTCGGGCTGGGTTTCGGGTGTTTCGAAGATGTTATCCTCGGCCTCTTCGACCACTTCGGTCACCACGACGTCATCCGAGGCATCTTCTTCCGGCTCGTCGGAAAACTCAGGCATGTCCTTTTCGGGGATCAGTTCGTCAGCTTCTTCGTAGGATTCCGACGACATGTTGCCACCGGCCAGCGCGTTACGCAGTGCGTTGAAATCCGCAATCGGCTGGGGTTTTTCCGCCTCGGGCTCTGCGGCTTCTTCCGCGACCACTTCTACTTCGGTTTCTGCTTCTTTAGGTTTGCCGGCACCTTCGAGAAGCCGGCTGAGAGGGCTTTTATATTTGAACATGGTGTCGACACCTTTGCTTTTTGACACAGGGTTTTCGTCCTGCGGGGCTGCTACTCGCCTCTGCGCGCATCGGCACAACGGCACTTACAATTTGGAAACCAAACCAACTTTTATCTGCCGCGACGGGCCGGTCCCCGTCAGGGTGGCGGATTTCCAGGCACCACCCTTCGTTTTCACTTTGCGGCAGATCACTTTCGAACCGGTCAGATTACTCCTGCGCTAGCTGCATTACGGCCTCAGCTTCGGCCCCGTTGCGCAGCACGGTCAGTCGGGCCTGCGTTAGATTGTCCGAAACCAGAGCTTCCAGCAGGGCATCCAGGCTTTCTTCTTCGTTCAGGATGGTCCCGGTTTGCGCTTCCGAGATTAGAACGTCACCAGCCCGAAGGCTTCCCGCCGTGTCGGTGGGGGCAGTCGTTACAGTCGCCTTCCAGCCCTGACCATCTTCATTGCGGACGGTAAAGCCAATGCCGTTTTCCAAACCGATCACACGGATGGCAGGCAGGGCCAGCAAGCCGTTCTGGGCTAAGGTCTTGCCTAGCGGACGATAACGCGCGGTCACACGGATATACCCGTCAGGATCAACGGACAGATCATCCAGAACATGCGCGGCGAAGCTTGCGTTCTCGCGGATGGGTTTGCCATTCAGCGTATAGATCGCAGCGCCGCGCGTGACCCAATCGCCGATCACCGACATGTCTTGTGCCGGGTCAACACCGGTAACGGCGATGATGCTGCCGGTGGATACACGACGTCGCGAGAACTGGAACGGAATCTCGACATCCCAATGCGAGAAGGCAACTTGCGTTTCCGCAGGGGTTCCCGACGAAACCTCTGCGGGTGAAGGTTCGGCTGTCTGGGCTTGGACCTCTTGTGTGTCAGCCGAGGGGGCCTGTGTCTGCTCGACAAGCTCTGGCGTCGGTTCTGCCGTAACGGGCGCCGGTTCAACTGGTTCCGGCGTAGGTTCGGTGTTGGCCACCTGCTCGACAGGGGCTTCGGTATCAGCAGTCTGCTCGACAGGTGCTGCCGTTTCAGTTTCGACCTGGGTTGTTGCTGGGGTGGTGGTTTCGGTCGTTGCGGGTTCGGTCACAACCGCAATGTCCTGTGCGGGTTCCGGTTTTTCGCTGGTCATCAGGAAGTATCCGCCCGCCGCCAGACCGGCCACAACAACGGCAATGCCCGCAACCAGTTTTCCGCTGCCGCCTGATCCACTTTTGACCACAGTGTCAACGGCGACGGCCGTGTCTTCCTTGGACGTGAACTTGGCCAGTTCATCGTCGTTTTTATCTTCGTTGCCCAGAGCTAGATCTGCGTTGCCAGCCAGAAGTGCGGTGACCACCGCCTCGGCGTTTTCGCTTTCGGCCTTGATCCGGGCTTTTTCAACCTCATCATCCTTGCGGTCCATCGCAACGATGACGGAAACCGGACGATAGTCGAACGTATCGAACATCACGCCCGGACCGCGGAACATGCGCAACCAATCCAACGCGCTTTGCAGGCGGTCAGTGACGTGAACCTCCATCGCCTTGTCGATCGCTTCAAGGAACCCATCCGGGTAGCCTTTGAACTGTCCAGCCAACGGAGAGTATGGGTCGTCCTGGTCATTGTTAAATGCGTTCAGGCGGGTCTGACCATCAATTGGGCGTTCTCCGCTGATGGCGTGATACAGCGTGGCGGCCAGCACATAGAGGTCACTGCTGGGGCCTTGATCGGCGCCACGCACATAGAATTCGTGGGGGGAATAACCGTCCTTGATAACCCGCAGGGTCAACAGAGCCGCGGATTGCTGTGCCGCTTGCTCGCGCGCGGCGCCGAAGTCGATCAGCACCGGATCGCCGTTCTCGTTGATCAGGATATTGTCGGGTGAGATATCCCGGTGCAGCATGCCGCTTTGGTGGATGAAGGACACCGCAGACAACATCCTTTCGGTCACCTGTACGATGAAATCCGGCCCGGCCTTGTTGTCGGAGTTCTCAACGTAATCCAACAGATCGCATCCCTTGATGAAATCCATCGCGATATAGGCGGTGTTGTTGTCTTCAAAGACCTGGTGGACGTCTACGATATTGGGATGCACCAGACGCGCGTGGTTGCGTGCCTCTTGAATGAACAAATCAATGATGGCGCGCAGATCGTCCTTGTGGTCAGGATCGGCGGGTTCGACCATGTCGCCATTGCGACGGCACAATGCACCCGGAAAGCACTCTTTGATCACCACGTCACGTTCTAGGCTGTCGCGGGCCAAATAGGTGATCCCAAAGCCGCCATTGCTTAGGAAACGCAGGATTTCATACTGACCGCGCAGTAGTTTTGCGCCGGGTTGAAGTCCTTCAATTTTCGGTTCGTCGTGCGATGCACCGACCGCCTGGTTGTGGCTCATTTCTTTCCGCCCGTTCTGATCGTTTTGCGGTTTATTTAACTGGGCTAAATCGCCCTCGAACTCACAACCAAACACAACCGCAGGACACTTAAGACGGTTAGACGTTTCAAATTTGACTTTATTGGGGCCGCCTCATGGCTTCACTATGGACCGTTTTCGGGTCAATACTACATATTGTATTTCGGTGAGGCATAGTCACTAAATGTTGAAAATCAGCTTGCACAAAATGCAAGCTGATCGACTGTTTGTCTCCGCTTGGTCAACGGAGTCAGAAAGTTTTAGGTGCGATTCTGGGGCATTCGAATCGCTGTATCGCGACTCAATTTTAACGAGAAGTTATCAGGTTCCGGTTTTTGGCTGCGCCGAATCCACTCGGCTGCCTGCCCAGGCAAGGTTGTCGCTGAGCTGTGCCAGAATGCTGATCGCGTCCTTCAAGGGGGCGTCACCGCTTTCAAATTGCAACAACAACAACAGGTCGGTGGCCTTTTCGAACTCGCCCGGGATCCAGTCGGCCGTGGGGTCGATTTCTCCCCCTTGCTCTAACCGTTCGGCGAAATCTTCGACGATTTCCTGGCACGAATGCAAAAAGGCCGACGGTTCGATATCCGACGACTCACGCAGGTCTTCGTAGATGCTGGCAATTGCGGCCAGCCAGTCCTCGAGGATCGGGTTTTCAAGCGGCGGCAGTGCGGATTCCAGCGTGGCATGCATCGAGGCAGTGTCGGCCGGCTGCGGCTCGGCCTCGGGCAGGTCCAGCGTTTCCAGAAAGGGCAGAAAGTCCTGTTTCAGGTCTGCCTGTGCGGCTTCAAGGTCAGCCAGACGGCGGGCGGATGCGATCTCTAAAACCTGTTCGGCCAGATTTTGGCCACCACAAGTTTCCCACAGGGTAAAATCGGGCTCGGGCTCCTGCGCCATGGCGCGGACGGCAACCGGCGTGCCAATAGGCACGACCGAGCGGAACAAATCGCCCTTTTCCTTGTTGAGCCGCGACAGAACCCGATCCAGTGCTTCGCTGACATGCGGCAGATCGGTGTGGGTGACGGCCAGCAGACTATTGGCGCGCAGCTCTTGTGGGACTTGTACCCACAGATGCCGTTCGGTTTCACGCCAGGCATTGGTCCCGTTGGTACACCAGATCGCACAATCGACGAATTTCAGCAGATCGAGCGTCTCTTTGTAATTGTCGTCCAGCGCGCCGGTTCCCGGCAGATCGAACAAAGAGATTTCCTGCAGGGCAGGGGTGTTCAGCCCAACCGAAATGAAATCGGGTTCATCCGCGGCTGCTTTTTCCAGAGCGATGCCGGAATAAATCTTGGGTTCACGATCCCACCAGCCCACGGTGGTTTCCGGAGTTTCGGAATAGGCGACGATAACCAGTGGCAATTTCAGGTGTTGTGGCCCGGTGGGCAGGATATCGGCCCCGGCCAACATGTTGGCAAGGCTGGACTTGCCAGCCCCGAATTCCCCGGCAAAACCGATGTTGACCGCGTTGGACAGCCGTTCGGCATGGGAAAGCGCTCTATCGCGCATATCGCCCAGTGCCTCATCGGCTGTCAGGTTTTCGGTCACGGTCAGAAAGCGTTCAAGTTGTCTTACTTCCTGTTCGGTTCCGGGAAATTCGATCATTCCGCCGCCTCTGCTAGTAATTTGTCTACGTCATCCGCGCCGAATACTGCGCTTAGTTCTGCCACGATGCGATGTGCCTGATCAAAGGCCATTTGAGCCTCGGTGCGCTCATTGGTTTCACCGCTTCCAATGCGATGTTCAAGATGCCCGGCCAGCAAGGCCAGATAGTGATCCAAAACGGTGTTCAGGCGCTCCAACAAATCGCTGCGGGCGGTGTCTACCAGATCATCGCCGATCATCTCGAATTCCTGAACGATCATGTGTTCGGCGCGGGCGACAACGCTTTTGCGTGAAATCAGACGTGATAGCCAGCTGACCCGCAGTTCAACCGTAATGCCGCGGGTCAGAGCTGTGGTATCTGGGCGAAACCAGCGCACGGCACTGGTATTCATGCGGTTGTCGCTTGGGTCTTGCCAGCCGGGCAGGGCGCGCAAGGCGGCATTGCTTTGCATGTCAATCGAGTACAATTCGCTCAGCATCCGCTGCCGCACCACTTGCGTGGCCCCTTGAACCAACTCGCGCATTCGGTCGCGCAGCGGAGTGAAGTTCAGTTCGGTATCCCCACCCTTAGCAAGCAGGGGTGAGTCGCCGTTCGGTCCCCGAACCACAGCCGAGACAGACTCGGCCACGGTATCGTCCATGACCCCGCGCAGATTGGCCAGAACATCGTCCATGTCATTGACGATTTCCGAGGTTTTTTGCGTTACCAGTGCGCGCAGATCGGCGAGCGTCTTACTATTCTCGTCACCGCTGTCGGGGGCAGGGCTGATTTCCTCTTCGATGACGCGCAGATGGGCCTTGCTGCGCTCAAGCTCGCCTTGGGCAAAACTGTTGAGGTGCTGCCAAGCCATCCGCAGCTGTTCATTGCGCGGTCCCTCGGTCAGCGCACTGGTCACGTGACGGCGCAGGTCTGGCAAGCCCGAAGCGATCATGGCGGCAAACCGCAAGACGCCTTCGCGGCTGATCGGGCCCGAGCCGCGTTTGATTTCTTCGACCCCGTCCAGATATTGCTTCATTTGTTCCGGATGCGCGCGCAGCCAGGCCAGGACCTCATCATGGTTGATACCTGTTTCGTCCCCGGTCAGCGCATAGTGCGCCCACTGGGCGCTGCCCATCAGCACATCGATATCCGAATTGCCAAGTGCTTTTTCCAGACCGTCCATCACATCGGCCCGGACCTTGCCCGCATCTTCGGCTCCACCGCCCAATTCGTCGACGCGGTTGATGAAGACTACGATCTGACCCAGTTCCAGCGCCTGCATCAGGCGGAACAGTTTCAGATCGGCGCGCGACAGGGCCTGATGCGCAGACAGAACCACAACAAAGAAGTCGGATTCCTTGAGGTATTGGCGCGAGATCTCCTCGCGGATCAGCAGTGGGTCGTTGACGCCCGGCGTGTCCGTCACCGTCAGCGGGAACGGGAAGTGGCCGATGTCGAAATAGACCTCGGCCTTGCGGGTGATGTCGCTGTAAAGACCACGATCTGATCCAGGGTCGTGCTCACCCTCTTCGGTTGGATCATCCCCGGCACAGACATAGCGCGCCAGATCGTCCGAATTCAGGTCATCCAGATCGTGATGCTGACCCAGCAGGTGTTTATAGCTTTCACCCAGACGCAGCTTGGCGCGGGTTTTCATCGCCTCGACCTGCTCTTCGATCATTTCGCGCTTATAGCTGTCCTCGTCATCGGGGAACATGTTGCGCAGCTCTTCGCCTTCGGCGATCAACGCTTGCCACTGGCGGTTGTCGAAAAAGTGGAATTCGGCCCCAGCGGTGCGTCCCGATGGGTGGCCGAAATGCATATCGGTAATCACCGTCGTCCACGGGTTCACATCCGACGGCAGGTATTCGGCCTGCCCGGTGAAGCCGTTGATCAAACGGGATTTGCCGGCCTTGATCTGCCCGACAAAGGCAATCGAAGGTTTCAGATTCGTCAGGTCGCTGACAATTCGCGAAATGAACTGGCGGGTCTCTTCATTAGAGGTGCCGTTCATGTCATCGGCAATACGGATTAACTCGCGACGGTTGTTCTCACTCATAAACTTTACCCTGGTAACTTGTAATCACGGATAGAATTAGTCGAAAAATTGAATGTTCTGGCCGAAATCATCCGTCCGGCCTCTTCAGGTTGGTCCACAGATTGACGACGGCACCCAGCTTGCGCGCCTCGTGTACGGCCATTGCCAGGTTTTTACCATCGTTCAGGATTGCCAGCCCGGCGTCTTTGCCACCCGAAGGGCGCATGACAATCAATTGCGGATGGTCCATCACGGCGGCGCTGTCGCCATTCCAACCAGCAAGATCGCGGGCAAAGCGGGCCAGCAGGTCAGAATCGGGGTGTAATGATCCATTTTCTTGGCAATCACCTGCCATTTGCAGTGCTGCCCCGTCGGCCCCGGCTGCCAGAACACGCCCCTGTGCAAACCGCTCGGACCCGTCATAGAAACGCTGCGCAAGAGTGTCGTTTTCTTCGCTTTCCAGAGCTTCATCGGCGGATGCTATTTCGTCCGGGTCGGCATCCGCAACAATGGAAATAACCGGCTCTGTCGGCACTTCTATGTTTTCACAGGCGGTTTCGATCTCGCTGTAGGTTATGCCAACGTCATCCGCCTCAAGCGCCGTGTCTGGTTGCAGGGAAACAAGCTCAAGCGGAGCAGGAGCGCAGGCGATGTCGGTGACCAGCTGCGCCAGTTTGACGGCCAGATCCTCACGCGATTCTGTTTCGAAATCCGGGGCAATACCGGATTGCACGCGAAACACATCCGTCACCCGAGAGCTGTTGACCTCAATCGCCAGGCAATCGCCGTTGGCGGCGGTGAATTCCAACCGACGGGGCAGGATGGTGCCGCGAATGGTACGCAAAACCTTTTCGCGCCGCGCCTGGGCTGTTTCGCCTGGTACGGTCACTGCCGGATTCAGGCGGGCGACAGATGCGCGACCGATATTGTCGAGCAGATCAAGTATGTCCGTGTCCATCATGCCGTGACCCCCCTCTGGTCCGGTCTAAACTGCAGCCGCTACCGGCCCCAGGCTGAGATGCGATTTGGTCAACGCCAACCCGACATTGGCGCTGTTGTGACAGATGTAGCAGACCACGTGATCGGGATATTCCCGGGTCCGCAGAAAGATGTGCAGCCGATCGTTCGAAAACATCGCGATTTCCCCAAATCCTGGACTATCCGACTCTTCTGCTGTGGCCGAGCGCAACAATTCCTCAAAGGCTTTGACGCCGCGACCCTGAAACAGGTTAGCCACGGCAATGGCCAAAGTGTCCAGAACGTCCGCGCTGTCTGTGTCCAATGTGTTGGTCGCCAGCAACATCCCCGTTTCCATATCGACATACCCGGCTGCAATGCAGTCGGGTATGGTGTCCATCGCGGTGTTCAATGCGGCTTCGATTGTCATCGCTTGCTACCTGCGCTTCGGGTCACAACACATGGAATTCTGCCCCGCCGTTTTTTGAAGCGTTCGGAACCGTATGCATCGAATCCTTGGCCTGACGTGCGTAATGTTCGGCTGCGATCTGGTCGAATTCCTTGAGGAACGCGTCGAACACATTTTTCATGCCTTCAGCGTCGTCCGGCAAATCCTCATCCGCAGTGATGTCGCGCCACATGGATGCCGCGCTCAGCGGTTTTCCTGCCGGTACGTTCAGCAAATCTTCCAGTTTTTCGCCGTTTTTTGCGGCCGGGGTTGCCTCGTCAGGGGCAGCACCGTTGGACAGCGGCACAACTTGCATGTCCACAAGACCACTGGATTCGGGCTCGGGCTCATACTCATCATCTGCGCCTTTCGCCTGTTCCGCCAGCAAAGCCGTAATTGATGACACCGAGACATCGGCGCGACGGTCTTCCGGTGCTTGTTCGGCGCTCTCACCCTGCTCGGACGTGTCTGCCAACTCGTTTTCGGGCGAGGAAAGGATCGGGTCCGAAGCGGCCAGTTCTTCGGCAGGGCTGTCCACTTCGGGGTCAGACAACAGGTTGATATCGTCATCTTCGTCCAATTCGTCATCATCCAGCAGATCGAACGAGTCTTCCTCGTCGAAACCCCGCACGTGTTCGGACAGGTTCAGGCCGGTATCCGGTGTGTCGCGGAAAAAGGCGCGCAGCTCGTCCTCTTGGGCGTCCTGGGCGGGTTCAGCATCCTGCTTTTCCGCCACCATTTCGGCGCGCAGGCGCTCGGCCTCGGCCGCATCGATGCGTTCTTCCCGGTCGGTATCCTCGGCGCGGCGCTCGACACGCGTTGGACGAATTGGGAAGTTGGTGACCACTTCGTCTGCGTCACCCGCCTCGGATTCGGATACGGGGTCGACCAATTTCAACGGCGCCGGTTCGTCGGCCTGTTCTTCCTTTCGCTTGGGGCGAATTGGCTGAACGCGAAGGCCGCCTGACAGGCTGTTGTCGATCTGGTAGCGCGCCAGCATATCGGCGCGGTTGTCCATGATCTGTTCGGTGATTTCGAGAAAGCTGTCGACCATCTTGCCGCCACCGCTGCGGGCCCACAGCTCGGCGTCACCGCTTTTGTCCCGCGCCGTGATCGCGTCACGAGCCGAGAACAGGATCGATCTGTTAAACAGATGACCGGCTTCGCGGTTCACGCGGCGCAGCACTTTTTGGCGATCTTTCTGGCCCAACACATCTGCGCGGGTCACCAACAGCAGCGAGTTATGCTGCAAACGTTCGGGCAAAGACACCCATGTCGCCCGCTCGGTCTCGCGCCAGGCTTGGGTGGCATGAGTACACCACAGCACGCCATTGGCTTGCCCGACCGCGCGACGCCAGACATCGCTGGAAATTTTCGGGTCGGAAATGCCGGGGGTGTCGATCAGGTCCACCGCTTCCAGAATGTCGGATTCAAGGAAAATGCGAACGAACTGAACGTCGTTGACCCCTACGGTATCAAGCTGGTCCAGCGTAATGTTCTCGCGGCTACCATCGTGGCGCTGCACATAGGCCGAACCTTTTCCCCAACTGAACCAGACGGGGGGCAGTTGCGTGGCCGTGACCTGCGTTGGCAGCGCGTGCGAGCGCAGCAAAAAGTTCATCAGCGTCGATTTTCCGGCACTGAACTCTCCCATCAGCGCAAAGATCGGTTTGCGCCGGGACCACTGCTCGATGCGTTCCCATGCCTTAGGAGAGACGAAGCGGGTTTGTGTGTCTTTTGCCATATCGCTACTTATGCTGCCTCGTTACTAAGATCTTTCAGGATGTCACCCAGGATATCGTCGCGCGATTTCTTGGGTGCTATACCGGCCATAAGCGCGGCCTGGCTTGGGTCTTGCTCGGCTGAGGCCGAGATGTTCAACAGGGTCTCGGCCTGCTCGCGCAGGAAGTCAGACAACCCGGCCCGGACATTTTCCAGAACCGCAGCGATCTGATTTTCCTCAAGGTCCTTGGTGATCGAGTTCGCCTCGGATGCGATCAGGCGCGTATAATCGGCAGCGTATGCTTCGAACCCTTTGCGTCGTTGCCACCAGCGACGCCACCATGTGCTTTGCAGGTCCAGCGCAATTGTGCGCCCGATGCCCAGTGGCGGAGGTACGCGTGGGACGATTGGGGCTTCGATGCTGAATTCACCCAGATGGTTGCCCAAAAGCTTCTGATACAGCGCTTCGACATCCGCCGCGGCGGTACTGTAAAGCGCGCCTGCCTCTTTGCGCATCGCGCGGGCAAAGCTGAAATAGGCCGCTTTCTGCAATGTGCGCAGACCCGCCGGGTCATATTGCCAAGTGCCTTCCTCGCCATTCTGTTCGAGATGCGAAATCAAAGAGTCCGTTGCGCGTTTGACAAAGTTCGCCTCGGCCGATTTCAGACGTTCCAGCACTTTGTCGCGCAAGGCGGTCGTCAGTTCCGCAGCCTTCTTATCGTATTCCTCAGCAACCTTGGCGATTGCCTCTTCGGGGGACACACCATCCAGATCCCGCACGACTCCTTGGCCGTCGGACAGGTTCTTGGCCACAGCCGTCGCCCGAATCTGGCTGGCGATATTGCGGGCGCGATGCCGGACGCGATCCAACAGGCGAGTACCCGCTCCGTCAGCGATCCGTTCATTCATCGCCAGTAGCAGATCGGGAAGACCCGACAATGCCCAGATTTTATCCAGCGACGGGGCCTGATCACCAAACCCTGCTGCCAAATAGAAGGTATTCAGAGCTTGCCGCGACTCTTCTGTCAGAATGTCGGGATTGCCGGTCAGGGCGGCTTCGGCCCAAAGGGCACTGCCGAACACAACGCTTGTGCTCGTGTCGATATTATTCTGTTTCAGCGTGTCCTGAATGCGGTCGCGGATTTCCGGCACTTGATTGACCGGATCTGACAGTTCGTCGATGCGGTTCACAAACAGGATGATCTGGCGGTTTTCAAACTGTGCGATGATCCGCATCAGCGCCATGTCCATGGTGGTCAGCGCCTGGCTGGCGGCCAGAACAACAACGCAAACCTCGGACCCGCGCAGGCTGCGCAGCGTAATCTGTTCGCGCACCATAAACGTATCGTTCACGCCGGGTGTATCGCAGAGTTTCAGCGAAATCGGATATTGCGGAATGTCCATAAACAGTTCCGCAGATTTGGTGACGTCGGCAAAACGCCCGGTCTTGGGGTTGATATCCGGGTCTTCGTCATCGCCCAGACAGACATAGCGCTGGATCAGTTCGTCGTCGAAATAGTCATACTGGTGGCTTTGTCCCAGGATCAGGTCAAAATGCTGGCCCAGGCGGGATTCGGATTTGGCCTTCATCTCGCCGATCTGGCGGCGAATATCTTCCATCTCATCATCGGCCCCGGCGCGATTGGCCAGTTCTCCCAATCGGCCACCGCCGACCATCAGGTTGTCCCACTCTTCTTGTTCGAAGAAGGTGAACTTGGCTTTTTTGTCGCCTTCTGTGCGAGTGTTGATGTTCAGCGTGGTTACCACCGAGGTCCACGGGTTCACATCCGACGGCAGCAGGGCGGGGCGCCCGGCCAGAATGTTCACGATCGAGGATTTGCCAGCCTTGACCTGCCCAACCAGTGTCACACTGGCTGTAAAATTCTCCATCTTCGTCTTGAGCGTTGCTAACCGCGCCGAGGATCGCGCATCTGCTACCTCTGTCAATTGGTCGATCTGCGTGGACAGGGCAGTCATGGCCGAAGTCATCGGCGTCAGCGCCTCATTTCCAACGGACAGAAGATGGTCGTTTCGGGCCATGGTCAGCCTCCGGTTCCAGTGGCAGCGATGGGATTGTGGTCCTGACCGTCATGAGAGCTGGTCATGATGTCGATACGCGCGATCAGATTCAGCGCAGTGCCCAGAATATCGGCCTCGTCACCGGGTGAGATCGTTTCATAAGCTTGAGAATCGGCAAGCACTTCGATCTCGCTGAACTGTTCACTGTTTTCCAGCAGAGCCAGGCGACGCCCGGTCGGAAAACTTTTTGATTTCGTTCGGGGCAACGGCATGCGCGAGTTGGCTAACAGGTAGTGACCCCCCGAATGCGTACGCAATGACACGCCGAAGCCTGTGTTCGGATGATTCCGGTTCA
Organism: Ruegeria sp. BE10; assembly: GCF_056538905.1. Classification (NCBI taxonomy): domain Bacteria; kingdom Pseudomonadati; phylum Pseudomonadota; class Alphaproteobacteria; order Rhodobacterales; family Roseobacteraceae; genus Ruegeria; species Ruegeria sp. BE10. Next base: position 147,579 of record NZ_JBQFTX010000007.1, on the reverse strand, counting down.
AGGACTTCAGTTCACCAAGAAAACTTTCACGGGCAAGACCAATGGCGTCTTGCTCGGCAGAAGCAGCGTTCATCATATTGGTCACGGTTAAGATCCTCGTGTTCGAGTTGAGCAAAAAAGAAACTCGTACTTGCCCGAAGGCAAAAAGACTCATTAATTCCCGCTCTCCATAATTGTTGGCAAGGCGGTGTTATTTTGACGCGAATAAGATTTTTTGGCGTTTGAATTGTGGCGCAAATATGGTCACAGTCTCTTGGGACGCTCAACTCATGGTCGAGTGGGAAGAATTTCGACACTGAAGAATCAAGGCGCCATAGCTGAGCAAGGCGTTGATTGTAGGATGAATTATATTGAAGGTTTGGCTGGTAATATATTGTTTTATAACAATATAAATTCGATAAGAGATTTTATCTACGAGCTGGTTTTCCGACCCTCCCGGTGCGATGATCGAAGCAACCGTGTTAGGTGCGCCCGGTTTTCAATCAGATAACTCAACGTAAGCGAGTGTAATTTTTCGGCCATCTTTAATGTGCATGAATCGTCAACTATTGGTAGGACGAGCAATTGATGGATCAAATGCTGTCGTACTGATTTTCGCCAGGGATCTAAGTTCCAAACATTCAATAAATTGGGACTATTGGCCCGATTCAGTCTGCTCACGCACCCTCAGAGGCTCGGATTCTGCGCGCCGGGTATGACGATCAGCCTCGCCAAGATTGTCGCCAATAAGGGGGCAATAATCTTTGCCAAAAGCCAATTTCCCTCTCGCACTCGGTCGCAGCCTTTGTTATTGAGCACGTCAATCCGGCGCTCAAGGCCGGTCGTGCGGGTGTGGCGAAATTGGTAGACGCACCAGATTTAGGTTCTGGCGCCGCGAGGCGTGGGGGTTCAAGTCCCTCCACCCGCACCACTTTTTCTGAATGCTGTCATATAACTATGTCTTGAAAAGACTGTCCAAACCATTTGTCTGGTTGGGCAGCAGCACCGCGCAGGCGTGCGTTGCTTTGTTCGTTGCGACACTTATGCCGCCGAGAAGGCCTGAAAGCTGCCGCGCGGTTCGAAGACGTGCAGGAACGCGTCGGGATGAGGGCGTATGCGATAGTTGTCCGTCTCATCGCCGAAGATCACTGTGCCATCTTCATCCAGTGCGATGACAGTCGCTTTGACAGTATCGCTAGGGTAACCGGGCATCTCAGACGGTGCTCCACCCAAATCTTCGATACCCAGGGTCTTGGCGGCGGCCAATCCGTTGTCCTGAAGGATCTCGAAATATGCCGGTAACATCAGATTCTTTGCCAGTTTCTCGGAATTCTTGATGCCTTGGTTAGAGATGAACTTTATCTTCACGCCCGCCTTTGCCTTCACCTCTTTGAGCTGGTTCATGCAGAAAAGGCACCAGTTGGCGCGAAAAAACACCAGCAGTGTTTGTTCGCCTGTAAAGGACGCGGAGGTCGTGTGCGTTTCGTCCAGCCGTTGCAGCGGCAATTCAGATAACGCTTGGCCTTTCACAATGGCAACGTTCGGCTTGCGGCCATAATTCGAGAAAATGTGGATGTACCATTGCATGGTGATCGCGCCAAACAAGGCCAGTCCTACGGCAACGTATTCACTTGGGGTCGTGAAACCGCCGCGCGCGGAAATTTGGTAGACTACCCAAGCTACGGCAGACAGGTTGATAAGTCGGATCACCGGCAGGTTCTTCGAGGATCGGGAAATGCCCAACGCTCCGGCCAGCACCATAAGGAAGAACGGTATGGCGAACGTCGCAAAGAATGAACCGATCCAGATCGGATCGTAGCCTGACATCCAGAACATAATAGCTAAACCAGCGTCCCTGGCCTTCTTGCGGCGCCAGGGTGAGAACGTCGCCGGGCTTCACTCTAAGCTCACTGTCCAGTACCGCGCGGAACTGGTGCCCTTCCACGTCACACGTCAACAGCATATGCGGGCCCAATGGCTCCACAATCTTGGCCCGTGCCAAGGCCCTGATCCGAAACGCGCAAATCTTCCGGGCGAACGGCCCATTTCAGGTTTTTGCCGCTGGCTGGACCCTCAAGGCTTTGCCCTGCAACTGTCCAGCGACCAGAGCCCGAAGACTCAGCCGGAAGGAAATTCATTGGCGGATTGCCGATGAAACTGGCCACAAACTCGGCCGTTGGATCCTGATATACCTCGATGGGTGAGGCTGCCTGAACAATTTTGCCTTGATACATGACACTGATCCGGTCAGCCATGGACATGGCCTCGACCTGATCGTGAGTCACGTAAGTGGCAGCGGTTTTGCTTTCGGCCAGAACCCCCTTCAACTCGGCACGCATTTCCATCCGCAACAGCGCGTCGAGGTTCGACAGGGGTTCGTCCATGAGAATCACATCCGGCTCCATCGCCAATGCGAGGGCAATCGCAATACGTTGGCGTTGATCGCCGGACAGCTCACCCGAATAGCGTTTTTGAAGTTGCTCAATATGCATCAGCCCGGCGGTGCGTTCGACCCAGCATTTGACTGATTTTGGGCACAAGCACATCGCTTATTTTGGTGGCATCGAACAAACCTTGGTGCGCGAGGAACGCATTGCCGGCTACCTTAGCGCCCTTGATAAATTGGACGGCGTGCGCCCGATTGTTTGGCCATGTGAGGAAACAATGCGCTCGGGCGTGGAAGCAATCGCCGCGCCTCGCCACCAACACCCCGAGGTGACGGGCATCGTTTGCAATGGGGATGTCGTTGCCCTTGGAGCCTGCTTTGGCTTGATCCGATCCAACTTGAAGCCCGGACATGATTTTTCGGTCGTGGGGTTCGACGATATCGAAGACGCGGCCGTTTCGACGCCGGGCCTTTCAACCATGGCAATCAACCCAAAGAAACTAGGCACGCGATTGGCTGAAATCCTTCTGGACCGAATGCGAACACCCGAACTGCCAGTCCGTCAATTTGAGCATTCCGCGACCTTGGTTGCACGGGGAACATCAGGGCCAGTTCCTGACCATTGAACCTATTCCCAGAATTTGTTGTAGGTATTCATCGCTGTTCTCGCTGACATTGTGCGAGCAGGGGAGCGGTCATATATGATCGGCGCAGCGAATGTTCGGTTCGAGCCCGTACTTTGCAACACAGCCTGGGAAAACGGCCCTTTACGTTCAGCGGTTCTCTGCGATTTTGACAAGCTACACAAATTAATCTGCGCTCATCTAGCGCCACACGACAGCTCTAGCGTGTCGAATGCTAAATGCTCCAAAATCGTTTTGATGAACTGATGGATTTCGTCTGCGTCCGCTATGGCTATTGTGGAGGTGTCGTTGATGGGAAACCGATGCATGTAACACATTTCATTCATGAATATGGGAACGTAGCTGCCACTGAATTTTCTGAATGGGTGATGTTGGCAGAAGATATTGGTCCGGATTCGAACTTGGGATTTCGTGACCAGCCTAAAAAGGACATAGAGGCTGCATTCATAAAGATCATGGGAAGCGCAGTAGTTCCTGCCAAAGAATTGAGATGGGATGCAGAAGGCTAAGTGACTTGTGTCGAAGCAGTTGAAGCGAATGATGCTCTATCCGCAATGCGTGAGTTCGACCAATTGAAATTCCGCGGCACCGTCCCGGGTGCCGCGGAGATTTTTTATTTAGAACGACCAGCGAAGTCCCGCCCGAAGGAAGGGGCCCTGGGCGTCGCTGCCGATTTCCTGTTCGGCATTCAGTTCAAGCTGAATGTCCTCAACAAGATCTTGCTCGTAGCCAACCGCGACACGAGCGCCAGTGAAGTCGGTAGATGCAAAGATCAGCGACTGAGTCGATGAGAATACGGTCACATCAGCATCTGTTGTTCCCAGATCGCGCCGCAGAACACCGCTGAGCTGCCCGCTTAGGATACCGCCATTACCGAACTGCTTTTCAGCCTCTACACCCAGTTGGGCTTCGATGACTTCGGTGGTGACATCTCCGACCGTGGCGTTGGCGCTTGAGCGTGTTTCGGTGTAGCCATCGTCCTTCTGGTTGGTATAGCGCGCGTTCGCAAATCCGAGCAGCCCGAAATCACCACTGACGTCGAACCCGCGTTCGACCGCGATATGCGCTGTCAACAGCCTGCTGTCATAATCGGCATGGGCATCATCGCTGCCATTGATTTGACGGGTGCGGTCTGTCGAAAGCCATCCATAGCCAAACCCAGCTTCAAGCGTATAGGCACCAATCTGTTGACCCACGGCGGCGTCAAGAAAAAAGCCGGTCGTGTCAAAGTCCGCGGACTCGTTATCTCCGTCCGCCGAGAACACGCCCATGCCAACAGCCAACGCAATGCCGTTGTCCATTTGACCGGTAATCCCGGCGCTGCCGCTGAAAAGCGATACGTCCAGATCGCTGCCGGTTTCAGGGTCGAATTCTCGATACTGTGCGTCGATCATCGCAAATGGCCTGAAGCCCGCAAAGGTGAACCCCTGCGCAACCTGCTCTGACGGTGCATAGTTCAGCGCGTTGCCACTGCTGCCTACGACGCTGCCGTAAAAGGCGACAACGTCGCCGGAAACCGCAAAATCATCAGCATCTACAGCGGCATATATCGGTGCTGCACCGCCCTCATCCTGCACGAACCAGGCAGAGCCCTCTTCGGACACGGTGGTCGTGAAAACACCCGCTCCGGGCGTGGCGTCTTCAAAGTTGAACACAGCGCTGCCGCCCTGCGCGTCGAGATTTACGTTGTGCGCGTCGACCCGTATGACGCCGTCGACATCATCATTGGTGTCAGCGTTAAGCGTGCCCGAACCCGTCCCGAGATAAACGGCATAAACCTCGTCATTGCCGGAAACCCGGATGGTTCCCAGGCCGTCGATCGTGCCGTCAAAGTTGTCGAATTGGATACCGGCAGCACGTGTCCCGGCAGAACCGGTCCCATGAACAGTGATCTGTCCGGTGTTCGAGAACGATCCCTGCATGTCGTTGGCGTAGATACCGATTGCCGTTGATTGGTCCGGCGATAGTCCACCGCCATCCATCCCACCCTGGGCGGTGACCGTGATATTGCCCGAGTTCGAGATGTCTCCGGTTGCGGTTTCGTCGACGTATACGCCGTAGGCTTCGGCCTCGGTATCCCGCGAGATGGCGGTGGCCGTGATATTGCCCGAGTTTGTGATGGTACCGCTCAGATTGTCTGTCAGATAAAATCCTGCGGCAGTTGCCGAGTCTTCGGCAGCCTCGGCACGCAAGGTCATGGTCCCCGAGTTGGTGACCGTTCCCGAAACGTCATCGCCAATATACATGCCCGAAGCTGTCGCCTCGTCACCGGTATTAAGAGAAAGCGCGGTCCCGGTGATCGTACCCGAGTTGATTACGGTGCCTTCAACCAGATCTTCGAGGTAAAAGCCGCCTGCATAGGCCTCATCATCGGTATCGGCACTTGCGAATGCAGTGATCGTGCCGCTGTTGATGATGGTTGCGCCTTCCAGCATATCATCATCGACGAAGATACCATATGCCGAAGCGTCGGATTCAACCGCCAAGGCAGTTACTTTGATCGTACCGCTGTTTTCAATCCGGCCGGACAGATCGCTATCGACAGCAATGCCATAGGCGATCGCCTCATAGGTCGTTGGAGCAGATGCGAAAATGTCCAGCGTGCCCGTGTTTAAGATCACACCGGACGCATCGCCATCAACGAATATCCCGAATGCAGATGCAGTACTGTCAACGGTGGTGATGGCGACCGATTTTATGGTGCCCGAGTTTACAATCTCACCGGTTTCTAGCAGGTCATCCTCGACATAGATGCCCCAGGCATAGGCGTAATCGTCGGCGAAGGATCTGGCGCGTACATCGATTGTGCCCGTGTTTCGGATGGAGCCGCCAACGTCGCCATCAACGGCGATACCGTAGATAGATGCGGTGCTTCCCGCGGAGGTGTTGATAAGCCCATCGACCCTTATCGTGCCGGTGTTTAAGATTTCGCCGGTCTCTGTAAGGTCTCCGTCGACATAGATACCCCAGGCTTCGATGTCCCCATCAGTCGATTGCACATCGACCTCTATGGTGCCGTTGTTCACGATCGAACCGGCGACATCACCATTGACCTGGACTGCATAAATATCCTGAGGGTCAGAGCCCGTAATATCCAGCGATATGGAGCCGTTATTCACCAGTTCGCCGCCCTCAAGCAGGCCGCCATCCAGGCGCAGGCCCGTCGCCGTATCCGTGTCGGTGGCAGTGACCGAAATCGACCCGTTATTGGTAAACGTGCTTGAGTAATCCGTAGTGATCGTCAGGGCGGCGGCCGTCGAAGATGTAATCTCAATCGCGCCGCTTGCCGTCACTTCGTGATCCGCATCGGTTGCGAAAACCTGAGGCGTGGTCACCACATTCGAGATCGTATCCGCATGCACGTCCCCGGCAGTCAGCGCAACCATCGATACCTGTGCCAGCAACGCAGCAGGAGCCGCACTGACAATTTGGCCTTTCCACTTGAAAAGACGCCCCCCACGGAGCTTGGGGGCGTTCACCCCCGACCCATTTTTAGACATTTACTATCCCGTTAGATTTTTTTGTCTTTTTGCTCGAAGCTCGCCGCGTATTCGTGATCGGCTCCGCTTAAGAACTGTTAAAAAGTCGTTAACATATATGCAATCCACCAATTTTGCATTGCATAAGATGATCTATTGCTGTTGGAAATTCGTAGGAAAACTGCAACACAATGTGGCAATTTGACGGCGCTTGGTATCAGGTTGCTATCATGCGCCAGCCCGGAGCTACTTGAATGCCAAAAAACCAGACTTTGTCCATCGGAGAAGCCTATAACCAAGGTGTTCAGGCATTTGAAACAGGGCAATTGAACAAAGCTGTCAAGGTTCTGAACCAAGTCCTCAAAGCGGCGCCCGAATATGCCCGTGCGCATCAACTGCTTGGCGTAATTGCGTTTCAAACCGGTCAGACCGGGCCTGCCGAAAATGCCATGCGCGAAGCGATCCGATTGCAGCCAGACAATGCCGGGTTCCTGTCAAATTTTACCGAGGTATTGCGCACGAACGGAAAACCTGAAGAAGCACTCAAGGTCGGTAAACGTGCGGTTCAGCTTGCTCCGGGAGTTGCAAATGCGCATTCAAACCTTGGGTTGGCCTATTATGATATGGGTGAACTGTCCGAAGCCGAAGCCTGTCAGAAAAGAGCGTTGGCCCTAAACCCCGATCTGATTGCGGCGTTGAATAATCTGGGATCGATCGCGCGCGACAACGAGGACAGAGAAGGGGCAATTTCATTCTATCGCCGGGTGCTGGACCTGCGCCCGGGCTATCTGGAGAGTGTCAACAACCTCATTTCCGTATTGATCGAAGCTGAACAGTCGGAAGAGGCCACAGAGCTGGCAGATGATTACCTTGGCAAGGGACATGTTTCCGCAGAGCTGCATCGCAATCGGGGACGGTTACACGTTTTGCAGTGCCAATGGGACGAAGCCGAACGCTGTTTTCGGAATGCAATTTCGCTGGATGAGAAGAAGCCCGAATCCTATGTCGGGCTTGCACAGGTTCTGACCGAGAAAAACCTGCATGAACTTGCCCTTGTCGAGGCTGAAAAAGCGCAGCGTTTAGACCCCAGCCACGCACCTGCGTATCACTATATCGCCGTCTGCAAATCGCACCTTGGCGACCTTGAGGCCGGTTTTGCCAATTACGAAAAGACCCTTGAACTAAAACCAGATTTTTCGGCCACGATGATCGCATTGGGGCATCTGGAGATGGAGCGCGGCAACTTTGACGCCGCCCGCAGTTGGTTCAACAAGGCGGCTGAAAGGGACAAGGCGCGTCTGAATGCGCAGATCGCGTTGGTCAGGTTGGACAAGGTTGCCGAAGACAACCCTGATTTTCAGGCTCTTGTGGCCGCGTTGCCCGGGGTCGACAAGTTGCCGCCCGAACAATCGGTTTCGTATCACTACGCTTTGGGGAAATGCTATGAGGACCTCAAGCGCTACGACAGCGCTTTTGAGCATTTTGCAAAAGGGGCCGCGCTAAAGCGCAGCATTATCGATTTTGACGCGGACCAGATCGAGGAAACCGCCGACGATCTGATTTCGATGTTTACGCCAGAGCTGGTCCAAAAGCTCCGCCAAAATTCTGTGGATAGCAGCCAGCCGATCTTTGTTGTTGGTATGCCCCGATCTGGAACCACGCTGACCGAGTCGATCCTCGCCAGCCACCCCTACGTTTTTGGGGCCGGAGAGTTGAGCTATATGCACAAGCTGTTTACCGATCAGTTGCGCGGTGGAAACAAGAAGACGGGCAGTCTGATCGCCGCTCTGCCGGATCACCAGATATCGAAACGCGCCCAACAATATATCCAGCAGCTTGACGCGCACGCGCCTGGTAAACCGTTTATCGTCGATAAGATGCCTGCAAATTTTCTGATGGTTGGTCTGATACATGCGATCATGCCCAACGCACGGATCGTGCATGTCGCGCGCAATCCAATGGATACGTGCCTGTCCTGTTTCACACGGGTTTTTCAGCGCAGCCAGTATCACAGCTATGACCAGGTCGAGCTTGGCCGGTACTTCAACGCCTATGTTCGCGTCATGCAACACTGGAATGATATCCTTCCGTCGGGCAGTTTTCACACTGTTCACTATGAAAACCTGGTCGAGAACATTGAGTTTGAAGCGCGTCGCCTGATCGCCTTTTGTGGTCTTGAATGGGATGATCGCTGCCTTGAATTTCACAAAGATGCGCGGCGAGTTCGTACCGCCAGCGTTCAGCAAGTGCGCCAGCCGCTGTACAAGTCCTCAAAGGAAAAATGGCTAAACTACAAATCTCATCTAACCCCGCTTATTGAAACTATCGGAGGAGCAAGGATTTCTTTCTGAAAGATTTTCGCTGAAACCTAAAATTGAAGGTTGCCGGTGTGAAGTAGGGCGCTGTTTTCGATCCAGAATCACCAATGTCAGCTGGTTTAGAACGCCCGGAATGTGCGTTTCGCGATTTGCTAAAGGCTCAGAACCTAACTCTGGCAATACGTAGATGAACCGATTTATTCCCGCCGCACCATCACGTGATGCATGACCAAGTTCAGCACTTCGACATCATCCTGATTAAATGTCCGATAGCGAAACCGTACCGTTCCCCGGTCGGGTTTGGAACTAGACGGCGTAAGCGCTTCGACCGTATTACGAGCGCAGAGCGTGTCGTCCGGGAAAACAGGAGCAAGCCACCGAACCTCGTCCATACCACGACCGCCCAAGTTGGTGCCGGTGAGTACACCGGTTTCACGAAATAGTCGGAAAGTGAGTGCTATTGTTTGAAAGCCACTGGGCAGTTTCCATGTTGCTTAGTGTCCTGTTGCACTGAAACTTCCCTCATTCCATGTAGAAGTTATCCATATTCGAACTTCGTGTTTCTCGCGCCTGCCATTATGCGGTGAAATTCAAAGATGCGTCTCATTCCGCTTGTCTGGGCTTGCCTTTAGCGATGCGTGAAAAAAGTCGACCGTCGGTCACGGCAAAGCCCAAAGCAATGATGGCGAACCCAATCCACGCGCTCGGCTCCATCCTCTCACCAAGGAATGTCACGCCAAGACCGATAGCAAACGGTGGGATCAGCAGCGTCACCAAAAGAAGATTGGCCGCACCCGCACGCGCAAGAATTGCAAAGTAAAGAACATAGGCCAATGCCGTTGACAACGCGGCCATCCCAAGAAGCGCAGACCAAACGCCTAAAGACAAAGCAAAATTGGGGGCGCCATCCATCACAAGAACAATTGGGATCATAAGCACGGTGCTGCCAATCAGCATACCGAGCGCATTCACAAGCGGCGGTTGGCCTGAAAGGGCAGTTCTGCCCCAGACGCCGGCAAAAGCATAGGAAAGTGTGGCCCCAAGGATAGCCAACTGTGCCAGGTTGCTGGGATTGAACTCAGTCAACGCACTTGGCCCCATGATAAAGGCCACACCCAATATACCTAGCGCAGCACCTGCTATCTTCTTTGGCGTCAACGGCTCATCCTTGAGAAGCAAACCAGCCACAACTGCTGCGAACATTGCCGTCGTTGCATTTAAAATTGACGCAAGTCCACTGTCGATCTGCGTTTGTCCCCAGAAGATCAGCGAGAATGGGATGGCATTGTTGAGCGCGCCCATAACAAGATAAGCGCCCCATATCCGAGGGGTGCGTGGCACGCTCAATCCTTTGATTATGACGATCAGGGCAAGAATAGGAACCGCCCAGATCACCCTGTGCAGCGTAATTGTCAGTGGCGGCACTTCGGTCAGGGCAACCTCGCCGAAGAAAAACGAACCGCCCCAAACGGCCGCAAGCAACAGCAGCATGGCAGTGGCCTTCAAATCCATCGATGGCATGGGCTGCGGAGTCATTTATTGCCGGTTCCTCGTTGATGCTTCTCCTAAAAAACTAGTCCGCGCGCCCCCAACACCGCGACCCGATTCTTGCGGAAAGCTCTCTAATAATGGTCACTCGACCAAAACCGCGACTTCCAAGAAGGCGATGAATTACCTTGTTGCGCATAGCCAGGCATTTGCGAGATTTCGCACGTTCGCGCTTCTACTTCTCTACACGCCTGAAATTGAAAGATATTTCTGGGGTTTTAATCCTGATCCGCAAGACGCAGAGGCTTAAATTCCCTGATCCGTGCCATTCTAAAACAGGAAATTATTCCGCCGCCTCAAGCAATCTTTCTAAGGGCACCTGGATTTTCCGTTGAACGCCCCGCGGTCATCAACGACGCCTCATAAGATCTCAAAACCGGGCGCGCAGCCTCAAGACCCCGCCCTGATTGCAAATCAAGTTCTGGAAACAACGTCTGGATTTCCGAAACATCCTCTTCATCCAGCGCGGCTGTCCCCGCTTTGCCAAGAAGAAGGCTTTCTGACGCGACGCCATTGGCCCAGACAATCTGGTGATCATCAAAAAGCAGATGGAAATATTCGACTTCGCCACCGATGCGCACAGATATTCCGTCACCGTCAACCAGATACTTTGCTGCTGCCAAAACCTGTGGGCTGGCAAACTGCAACTCGATGTCGGCGCCTTGTAACAGAAGGCGATGTTGCGGGCTGACCTCGAATGTGTCCTCGGCGCCCAAAACACCCGGGCGGATTCGGATGGGTGCGAATTTTCCAATAGCCGCCATCGTACGTCGACCGATCCAACGAATTGGTTGTGCGCCGCTATCCATGGTCAGCACCTGATCTCCCGCTTTCAGGGACTCGATGGGCCTGGGCCCGTCCGGGCAGGCAATCAACGCCCCCCGCACAAAACACAACGGATCGGAATCGGCCCTTTCCCCGAACAGCGAGTATCCGGTATTGAAGCCGTTCGCATAGATCGGCGAGACCAATTGAATCGACTCGATCGCGCTTGCGTCGATCGCGTCCTGATCCGCGTTATCCTGAAATTCCGGTGCCCAATAGGTGTTGCCGTTGGTATCTTGAAAAACAACAGCTGTAATACTTACGGTCGAGCCATCGGTATATGTAATGACAGCATCGAATTGCATTGCTGCATCAAACGACTGCGGCGACCCACCGTCGATGCTGAACTGATCGTTCGAGACGTTGTTGTCCAGATCATAGGCCGTAGAATCCCCGCCGCTGAAACCAGACCCTGCCTCGGCGAAAATCTGTCTACTGTCAAACAGAGGATTTCCCGCAGACCCATAGGTGCCAAGGGACGAATTCACTGCGCCGGTTGAAAGGGTTTGGTTGCCTTCAGCCGTGTCCCAGATTTGCTGGTTGCCAAGGGAAAAGACGGTAAATGTTGTCGGCATGGAAAACTCGTAAAAAACAAAAAACGAACGTACAGCAGTCAAATAACCTTCGGCTTCTTAACAATTCAAGAATTTTTATTTGTGGATCGGGTTTGGTGGTCAAAACAAATACCGAAGCGTGTCTTATTGGTATCTGGGTCGGGCTGGTCAATCATCAGCAGAGTACAGATCTTTATCGTGTAGTGATGCGCAAAAGAACCGAACCCGTGTTGCGCATCAATTACTTAGGGTGCAAATCCTTGATGGTCTGTTTTCTCATGTTAGGATCGCGTTCATGCTCAACTTGGTGCAAGTGAAGATCGCATTCGAAAGAGCTAATAAAAACACTGTTGATAGAAAGCAGTCTGTTGGGCCAAATACCTGCAACTGTACTGTTTTTCGATACAGCAAACAAAAAAGGCCAAAATGGCCAGTCCACCAATGGAGGTCACACAATGACTATTTCAAACTCTCTGAAGCCTGCTTTGCTGGCTTCAGCCGCACTGCTGTTAAGCCAGGGCGCTGCTCTGGCCGATCCCATCAAGATTGCTGTCAACGAATGGACCGGTCAGCATATCTCGGCCCATTTTGCCGGGGCGCTGTTCGAACAGCTGGGCCACGAGGTCGAGTACGTGACCGCCGGTGCCGTGCCGCAGCTGGCCGCCATTGCCGAGGGCAGCCTGCATTATCAGCCGGAACTTTGGACCAACAATGTCGGCGACATCTACCCCAAGGCCGTTGAGGCCGGGGATATCATTGTTGTTGGCGGCCTTGGGCTTGAGCCGCAGGAAGGCTGGATTTATCCGCCATACATGGCCGAAAAATGCCCTGGCCTACCGGCCTATGAGGCGCTGTATGACTGCGCGCAGGCTTTCGCCGCCGCGGATACCTTCCCGGATGGTCGTCTGATCACCTACCCGGCAGACTGGGGAACCCGGTCAGCCGATCTGGTTGAGCTGATCGATCTGCCGTTCAAGCCGGTTCCGGGCGGTTCCGAAGGAGCGATGCTGGCCGAACTGAAAAGCGCCGTGGCCGCCGAGCAGCCTATCCTGATGATGATGTGGCAGCCGCACTGGGTCTTTGCCGAGACCGATGTGAACTGGGTCGAATGGGACACACCGCATGGCACCTGCGACGAGGCCAGCCAGAAACGCGGCGAGGCGTGCGGCTTCCAGCAGGCGACTGTCGACAAGATCGTCTCGAAAGATTTCGCGTCGACCTATCCGGATGCGATGAAGATGGTTGAGCAAATGAACCTGACCAACGACGTACAGAACGTACTGATCCTGGAAGTGGATCAGAACGGGCGCGAAGTCAAAGAAGTCGTGGCCGAGTGGATGGGCGCAAACGAAGACGTGTGGCAGCCTTGGGTTGCAGCGGCAAAACAGTAACCCGTCTCTGACCATGGTGGAGCGTGACATATGCGCTCCACCCTTTGTAAGGCTGCTAAAATGACTGCATCTTCCCCAACCAGCACCCCGAAACTGTCCTGCAAACATGTTTGGAAACTTTACGGTAAAGGGGCGGATCAACATCTGCGCAATATCGGTGTGGCAGGTCAGGACCCAAGCGAGGCCAAGGCCTTGGCTCAACACATTCGCGATGACGGCGGCATTGTCGCCTCGACCGATGTCAGCTTTGATGTCATGCCGGGCGAGATTTTTGTGATCATGGGGCTTTCAGGTTCGGGTAAGTCCACCATCGTGCGCTGCCTGTCCCGTCTGGTCGAACCCACCGCCGGGGAAATATTGCTGGATGGTGAGGATCTGCTGAAGGTCTCGGCGAAGGAACTGATAGACATTCGCCGTCACAAGATGGGGATGGTGTTCCAAAGCTTTGGCCTGATGCCGCATCTGAACGTTCTGGAAAACGTGGCCTTTCCCCTGAAGTTGCAAGGGTTGGACGACAAAGAGCGTCTGGAGCGCGCCAAGCGCGTGATCTCATTGGTCGGCCTAGAAGGGCGCGAAAGCAGCTTTCCCAGCCAATTGTCGGGCGGGCAGCAACAGCGTGTCGGCATTGCACGGTCGCTGGCTGTAGAACCAGAGGTCTGGTTTCTGGACGAACCCTTCAGCGCGCTGGACCCATTGATCCGACGCCAGATGCAGGACGAGTTCCTGCGGCTACAGCAAGAGCTGCACAAATCTATCGTCTTCATAACCCATGATTTTCTTGAAGCACTGCGCATTGCCGATCGAATGGCAATCATGAAGGATGGCGCAGTGGTTCAGATCGGGCGCCCAGTCGATCTGATCCTGAACCCCGTCGACGATTATGTGCGTGAATTCACCAATGACGTCCCGTGGGAGCTGATCCTGACGGCGGGCGATGTGGCTTCGGACAACGTCCCGCCGAGCGGGATCAAAGAGGTTCCGGCCTCAACCAATGTGGCCGATCTGCTGCCCTATCTGGCCTCTCACGACAACGGGGTGGCCGTGCGCAAGGACGACAATGCGCTGGTACACATGACCAGTCAGAACGTGATTGCCGCTTTGGCCAGCGGTGTATCAGACGCCTCAGCGGTCAAGGACTGACCTAATGGATGCAGTTTCGAACAGATCACTGGTGGTCTGGCTTGCGGTCACAGTGCTTGTGGCCATTTGCGTCGTCTTTGCCAAAAGCCATGGGCCACTGGTCACCTATCCTGATGCACTGGTTCTGCCGGTAACCGACCCGATGAATATCGCGATGCGGTGGTTTGTGGTGACCTTCGGCTGGTTTTTCAAAGCCATTTCTTGGCTGTTGGATTGGCCCATCCTTTTGGCCAAGACGGTTCTGCATGCGGTGCCATGGGTGGCGTGGTTTATACTGTGGGTCTATCTGGCCCTTCGTGCAGGGGGTCGGGGGCTTGCGATCTTTACTGCCGTCAGCCTTCTATACATGGTCACGTTTGGGTTCTGGACACAGTCCATGAACTCTTTCGCGCTTGTGGTTGTTTCGATTCCAATGGCGGTGGCACTGGGCTTTGCGCTGGGAACCTGGGGGTTTCTGTCTGACCGAGCCTATCGGATCATCATGCCAGTCCTGGATCTGATGCAAACCGTTCCGGCCTTTGCCTATCTGCTGCCGATCCTGCTGTTGTTCGGATTTGGCACTACGGTCGGTTTGGTCGCTTCCATCCTGTTCGCCTTTCCTCCAATGGTGCGCAATACCATCGTTGGCCTGCGCGGTGTTCCGGACGAAGTGATCGAGTCCGGCCTGATGAGCGGTGCCACCCCATCCCAGCTTTTCTGGCGCGTGCGGGTTCCAACGGCGCAGCGGCAAGTCCTGCTGGGGGTGAACCAAACAACGATGGCATCCTTGTCCATGGTGATCATTGCATCGATCATCGGCGGCACCAACGATATCGGCTGGGAGGTGCTATCGACCATGCGCAAAGCGCAGTTCGGTGAAAGCCTATTGGCAGGGATCGTGATCGCGTTGATGGCCATGGTGCTGGATCGGATCACCTGGGGGTTCGCGGTGCAGTCCAGTTCAGCTAAACGCGGGGCCAAGGGCTGGATCATCTGCGCTGCGCTGTTTGTCGTTGCTTGGGCGCTGGCCATGGTTTTCCCACCCCTCAAAGACTGGCCCGAAGCGTGGGTGCTGAACCCCGCCCCGGCTATGAACGCGGGGCTTGAGTGGATCTTTGTCGAATTCCGCACCACGCTTGAAGCAATCAAACGTGTCGCGCTGTTCTACCTGATGCTGCCAATCAAGATCGGGCTGTCTCAGGCCGTCAGCCCGTTTACCTGGGGTTTTGCCATGACACCCGCCGTGACCACGGGGTATGCACTGATCGTCGCGGCAATAGCTGGGTATTTCGCGTTCAAAGGCAAGCAGTTGCAAGCTCTTTGGGTGATCCTGTTCGGGCTGGTTCTGTATTCCGGCCTGACCGGGCTGGCCTGGATTGCGCTTTGCGCCGTGATCCTGGCCCTGGCCTGGCAGGCCGGAGGGAAGAACCTTGCACTCTGGGCGCTGGCCGGGGTCGCTTTTTTGCTTCTGACCGGAATTTGGGAACCGTCGGTCATTTCCTTGTACCTCTGCGGCGTAGGCGTTCTGCTGTCATTTCTGTTCGGCAGCGCCATCGGCATCTGGGCGTCCGAGAATGACACTGTGTCCCGCATAGTAAGGCCCGTTATCGACACGTTGCAGACCATGCCGCTATTCGTGATCCTCATCCCCTTTGTGATGGTGTTCAAGATTGGTGAATTCACGGCTCTTCTGGCCATTATCGTCTATGCGATTGTTCCGGCGATCCGATACACCGAACATGGGCTACGCAACCTGCCGCATGACGTGATCGAGGCGGCAACAGCCATCGGAACGACGCCCCGGCAGTTGCTGTGGCAGGTGAAATTGCCACTTGCGGTGCCATCAATCATGCTGGGCCTAAACCAGACAATCATGTTCGGGATTTCAATGTTGGTGATTACCGCCCTGGTGGGCACTGACGATCTGGGCCAGCAGATTTATATCGGCCTCGGAGATGGCGATTTTGGGGTCGGGATGACTGCCGGGATAGGCATGGCCATCATCGCAATGATCGCCGATCGCATCACGCAGGGGTTCAGCCAACAGATTCAAGCACGTCTGGGCGTGAAACTGGACAACGCACTTTAGATATAAAGACTTGTACCGAACATTGCGCGGAAAACTGCAAAAGTTTCACCAGCAGCGGTTAGTAGTATTCCGGTTGCAACACAATTTCGCGTAATCGGCGTTATGGTAAATTATTGACCGCCAGCCCCTTTATTAAACACTCGATTCGATCGAAAGAACTGGCAAGGAACAAGCATTTCAAACTACAAGTTGGATTCCATGCCTTCTCAACGCCGAAGCAATTCGGCAGCGGCAAAGCTAATTCCCCGGATGTTGGAAGCTATTGGCTATCCACAATAGATTTGGATCGATGAACCTGTATCCAAATCCGCCGGAATCAAAGCTGTTAACAAGATGCTCAATGGCTTCGGCGAACATACCAACGGCCAGACTTCAACTCTTTCCATTACGCAACCGCCTTCCTTAAAGGAATAGAAGCGGCCGAGATGATCCGCTAAGGACACCGCACGCCCGGAATCTGCCCTTTAATACAAATCGCGGAACTGGCTACCGAAGTTCGATCCGATTGCAGAGATGACCTGGCCCATGCAAAACTTAGCCCCAGATCACAGCACGTCCGAGGGCCGCAGCGGTTGACCGACAGGGTATGATCTATCATCCTGCCCCGTAACAGGCTGGCCCGGCGCAGTTAATTTCACGTTGAGGCAATTTTCAAGCAAGGCTCGTAGCATGCCCGATGGATCGCAGAAGCAATATGTGCTGGACACGCATCGGCTGCGCGACCCCGAGCACACCTTGCAAATCGTCAAACCATTTCTAAAAGGCATGGGCATCACCCGGATCGCAAACCTGACCGGTCTGGACAGGATCGGATTGCCCACTGTGATGGTCGCCCGACCCAATTCCCGGTCGGTTGCTGTGTCACTGGGCAAAGGGTTGTCACTGCGCGCAGCCGAAGCATCAGGCGTCATGGAGGCGATTGAATCCTGGCATGCTGAACGGGTGCATTTGCCTCAGCGTCTGGCCAGGTATGCCGAATTGGTCCAGAACGCGACCGTTGTTGAAGTGGCGGAACTGCCGCGCGTGACCGGCAGGCATTTCGACCCGCATGCCAACATGCTGTGGGTTTTGGGTCGTGATCTGGGCACGGACAACGCATGCTGGGTCCCGCTTGAGATGGTCGATACCGACTATACCACCGCGCCGGTTGGCGGTCAGGCTGCCTTTCCTCGCACGACCAATGGTCTGGCGTCGGGAAACAATGTGGCCGAGGCCAGCTGTCACGCCATCTGCGAGTTGATCGAACGGGACGCCACAACATTGTGGCATCACCGTGCGAGCGCCCCCCGCCTTGATCCAGACACTGTGGATGACCCGCGCTGTCGTCAGGCCATCGAAATGATTGCCACCGCCGGGCTTGAGATCGGGTTGTGGAACACGACTTCAGATATAGGTATTGCCAGTTTCCGCTGTGTGATTTGCGAAGGCGGCGGACAGCCCGGCCATATCGGTATTGGTGATGGTTGCCACCCAGACCGTGCGATTGCCTTGCTGCGGGCCCTGACCGAGGCGGCACAGACGCGACTTACCTATATCTCTGGCGCGCGGGATGATCTGGATCCAGAGGAATTCACCGATCAGGCCAAGATGGATCGGGGGCGCTATGTGCATGACCTAATTGATAGTGTCGCAGCGGATCAAAGATTTGACGATTGTCCGTCTCATGTGACCGGGTCCTTTGACGAAGACCTGGAATTGCTGCTGCAACGGCTTGCCGCCGAGGGCATTTCACAGGTGGTGACGGTTGATCTGTCGCGGCCTGAAATTGATATCGCCGTGATCCGGGCTGTGATCCCCGGGCTGGAGGCTCCGCATGACGATCCAGATTATGTGCCCGGCCCCCGGGCACAGCGCATAGTGGATGGTTTGGCATGACGGCAGTTGTTTTTGTGGGACCTACCCTGACGTCTGACGCAGTGGCCGAACATCTGGATGCGACCATTCTGCCACCCGTTCGACAAGGCGACGTATATCGTGTCGCGCGCGAAAAACCGACCGCAATCGGGATCATAGACGGATTTTTCGAAGGGGTTCCATCGGTATGGCACAAGGAAATCCTATGGGCGATCGAACTGGGTATTCCGGTCTTTGGCAGCGCCAGCATGGGCGCGTTGCGCGCGGCCGAGCTGGCTGATTTCGGAATGATCGGGGTTGGTCAGATCTTTCAGGACTATTACACCGATGTCCTGCAGGATGACGATGAGGTTGCCGTGCTACACAGCCCGGCCGAACTGGGGTTCCAACCTCTCAGCGAGCCGATGGTGTCGATCCGCGCAACTGTGGAGCAAGCGCAGGCTGAGGGTGTCCTGCCTACGGACACGGCGTCTGAGATGCTACATCTCGCCAAGGTCATGCACTATCGCCAGCGAATTTGGGCGGATATTATCTCTGCCGTGCAGGACTTGCCAGGAGTGGACGGTTTCGCGGATTGGCTGCCGACGGGTCGGGTCGACGCCAAGGCGGTTGACGCATACGCCATGCTGACCCGCATGTCGGACCACTTGAATGGTACACCTTTGCCCGCGACCGAGGTGACACGTACCGAACCAACCCTGATGTGGAAAGCCTTATGCGCAAGGGTAGATGGCGGTGAGCCGAAAGCTGATCGCGCCATTGTCGACGAATTGCGTCTGAACCCTGACTTATACGCGCAATTGAAAGATCGCGCCGCGTTGGCGCTGCTTTCGCGCGAAGATGCCTCTAGACGGGATCGTACCCCTACACGCGCTGATCTGGTCCGGAAGATGGACGATCATAGGGCGGCAACAGGCTTGTCACGGCGGTCTGACCTGATGGCGTGGATTGAGGCGAACGATCTGAACCCTGAAAGCTATGAGGCTATGCTGGCAGACGCTGCGCGGATCGACGCCACCGTTGCATCCCGCGCGAGCTATTTGGACACACAACTGCTGTCAGAATTGCGTCGCACGGGTCAATACACCCTGTTGCGTGATCGGGCCGCCAGCAAGGGACAGAACGCCATTCCGGCGGGCTCATCCGGAGTGGATCGTTTGCGGGTGCTAATGTGGTATTTTGAATCTCGTCTTGACCAAGAGGTGCCTGATGATCTTGACTCCTACGCAGTGGCGCTTGGTCTGGCCGGGCGCGACGCGTTTTATGACCTGATAGAAGCCGAGTTTTTATACTGCCATAAAAGTGCCGACACCGGAGCCGCCGAATAGCAGGTCACCGGAATTGACCGGGCACAACACGGGAGGGCATTTTTGTGAACTACCCCGAACAGATCGAAGACGAAGAACCCGGCACCCGATTCCTGCTGTACCCACAGTCGCCCTTTCTTGAGCCTGGCGCCCCGCTGGAACTGGTCGAAATCTCTGCCCCTCAGGGTAGTGTTGGCCCGGGACCGTCTGGGCCGCGCATGTACACGGTGAACCCGGTGGGAAAAACCACGCCTTACGGTGCCATTATACCGGGGCCGAACGGTCCGGGCATGTACCTGCCACCATGGGACGGATATATCCATCCGCCGGCAATGCCGGATGAGTTCGGAAATTTCATCCATATCGACCCAACCGACCCGGCCTTTGAGGCTGCGCATCTGTATGGTTCGGCCCATTTCACTATGGATGTTTGGCAGGGGTATTTCGACCGTCCGATCCCATGGCACTTTGCCCGCGACTTCGACCGTCTGGAACTGTCACTTCTGCCCAGCCTCGACAATGCGCATATAGGTTGGGGTTTTCTGGAAACTGGCGGCACCCATGAACACGGAGATGAATACCGTCCCTACAGCCTGAATTTCGACGTGGTCGCGCATGAAATCGGCCATGCCATTATCTATAGCGTGATCGGGATGCCGTCGGATGGAGATGCTTCGGGCGAGTATTACGGGTTTCATGAATCTGCCGCCGATCTGGTGGCCTTGTTGGCGTCACTGCATTTCGGTTCGGTGGTGGACACGTTACTCGAAAACACCCGGGGTAATCTCTATACCTTCAACCGTCTCAGCCGATTTGCAGAACTGTCGGACAACGCACAAATCCGGATCGCCGCCAATGACCGCTCTTTGTCGGAATTCGCTGCCGGTTGGTCCAGCGAGCATGCCCTGTCGGAACCCCTGACCGGCGCGATGTTTGATGTCTTTGTCGATATTTACCATGAGAGGTTGCTGGTACACGGCCTGATCTCAGCCGAAGAGGAAAACCTGTCAGATCAACTGGAAGGCACACCCGAGTACAGCCGGGTGATGCAGGGAATTTTTGACAAACGATACGCCCAAAACCCCGAAGGGTTCCGCATCGCCCTGATTGAGGCGCGCGATTATCTGGGCACCTATCTGGCTGACGCGTGGGAGCGACTGGACGCGGATATGCTAAGCTATTTCGGTGTCGAAAAGGCTTTGCTGGCCGTGGATCAAGAGATTACTGGCGGCGCCTTTCGCCGCATCATCGAGGGTAATTTCCGCATGCGTGATATCGGCCTGACAACGGCCGGTCCTCGCGTGCCGGACCCTGAGGGAGACAGCCATTCGCATTCGGTTCGCACGCAGATGCCGGGATAACGTCTAAAATCCTTTATTTTTAAATGGTTTTATGGCATTCAATCTTGGGGTGATTATTGGAATGTATTTGCTCGAATTATTTGTTCGAGTTCAATTTAAGGGGGGAGATGAGGGTTCAGACTCCGTCGATCCCATAGTTGGGAGAAAATGAGATGTCCGAATCTTTGCTCAGTTTTTCAGAAGTGTTGTTGTTTGGCCGTTTGTTGAATGATCTGAAGGTCGCAGCTTCGAAGAATGTGACGCCGGCTAAAACCGTAAAGCTTGTTGCGAAGAAAAAGGTCAAAGTGAACAAGACTTTGTCCGTCGCGGATGACACTATCGACGGTGAAGAAGTTGCAAATAACGACAAGGTTCTGATTACCGGAAATCGCCCCAAAAAGAACGGTATCTACACGGTTAAAGTAACGAGCCCTAACTATACTCTAGAGAGTCAGACACGGGTGAAAGAGGGCGCTCTTGTTAAGGTCACCGATGGGGATAAATACGCAGACAGCTATTGGGAACAGACTTTGCCCACGCCGACTGGCTTCAATAAGCAAGAGTTTGTATTCCGTAAGGAACTTTCAGAAAAACTTGGAGCCAATCAGCAGCTCAAAGATCAATATGGCGATGACGCCAGATTGGCGCGTATCTATGGGTTCTCTTACGAGGGCACCTATTATGAGTTGCCGGAGCCCACTATTTTCCTGGTGCACGGAAAGGGTGAAAGCCCAACTGAAGGTAACAAACCCGGTAACCTTGCGTCCAGAGCCCCGAGTGACCCAACCCTCTCTGGCGTTGCTTCAGCTGATTATCAGATCGCCAACGACATCAAGGTGTGGGACTATGACAAGGCCGATTACACCGTCCGGATGGATGTAATGACTGGTCAGTTTGAACAGGTTCTGCTGGACATCTATTTCGGCTTCGACAGCCCGGCCGTCGGCGGAGCCCGCGTAAGTGGCGCGCGTGTCAGCGGAGCTCGTGTCAGTGGGGCGCGCGTCAGCGGTGCCCGTGTGAGCGGAGCCAGGGTCAGCGGTGCGCGCGCACGAGGCTCAGAAGACTGACGCAGTTTTACAGTATCGGGAAAGAACACGGCAGGCCCTTGCAAAACAGGGCCTGTCTTTATTTAGAACCCTGCCTTTTTCAAGCCTTCAACAAAATGGTGCGTGTCTTCTTCCAGCTTGTCCGGCTGCACGGTTTCCCAACGTGCCAGTGAAAAATTAGGATGCGCGACACGGTGCTTATCCGCGATCTGACACGCGATGTCGGTTTCACCAAGTTGTGCATAGCTTGCTGCCAGCAAACGTTGCCCTTCTGTAGGGTTGTTCATCTTGTTTACGGCGTCGATGGCGTCTTGATACTGCCTGAGATTGAAATATGCCCCACCCAGATGCCATAAGTATTGGTCCGGGAAGTATGGATTCAACCGCATCGCCTGCTGCAGATGAGTGATTGCCGTTTCGTTGTCACCGTAGTGAGCCAGCGCGTCGGCATAGTCTGAATGCATATCGGCGTCGTTGGGATTCAATGCCAACGCCCGCCTATACGACTGTAGGGCCGCGTCATGTTCCTTGCGGTATAGGTGGACATACCCCAATTCACCAAATCCACGCGCATCAGTGGGGTCCAATTCAATAGCACGCTGTGCGAAGATTAACGCCTGATCCAGGGCTTGCGTAGGATCGTCGGACCAGGAATAGCGCCAGTCGATATTCAGCGTTCGTGACAGGGCAGCCGCAGCGCGTGCATAACCCCCATCCCGGTCAAGCGCACTCTGATAGAAGTTTTGCGCCTTCCGGTTGTCATTCCTGGTGTATTTGAAGATGTGATACTGGCCCTGCAAAACAGAGCCATAAGCCTCGAGGTCGGATGGGACCGACTGAATCATCCGCTGCTTTTCATGCGACTCGATCATCACCGCGGTTGCGGCCACGATGCACTCGGTCACCTCATCCAGAATGTCGAAAATATCGTCGATATTACGATCAAACCGCTCACCCCAGATGGTGCGTTCGGTTGAGGCATCGATCAGTTCCGCCGTGATCCGAATGCGGCTGGCCGAGCGACGCACGCTGCCCCGCGCGATATACCGCACGTTGAGCTTTTGCGCGGCCTCTTTCGGTGGCATCCCCTGCGTCTTGAAGAAAAAGGACGAGTTCCGCGCGATTACGAACAGATTGCGAAACTTGGACAGGTTCATGATGATGTCGTCGGTCAGCCCTTCGGCAATCCAGCTGTCGGATTCGTCACCGCCATTGCTGCTGAAGGGCAGAACCGCCACCGAGGGCGTATCGGGACGTTCCAGAATATTCCCGGGCATATCCGGTCGCATCGTTCCGGCCATTGTGGCGCCAGCGACTTCGCTGCGGACACAATAGGTCGAGACAGGCGCAAGGATGTTCTTCAGGTGTTGCGGACCGAGAAATTCATACCCATAGCGCAGCCGGTTACAGACCTGATCATAAACGGCGGAACTGACGTAAACCCTTTCTGGTTCAGCAATTTCCTGAAGACGCGCCGCGATATTCACATTGTCGCCATGAATGCCGCGATCGTCGATCAGGATTTCGCCCAGATGGACGCCCGCGCGAAAGTTGATTCGTTGATTTTCGGCGCGATCCTGATTGTGCTGGCTGGCAATGCGGTGCAGTTCGACGCCGAACTCCACGGCACTGGTGGCAGTTTCGAACAAAGCCAGAATACCATCGCCGCGCACCTCGACCACCCGGCCCTGAAAACGGGCGCAGGTCTCTTCAAGGTGATAAATCAATGATTTCAATGCGTTATATGTGTCCAGCTCGTTCTCACTCATCAGGCGGGAATACCCGACGACATCGGCAAACAAGACTGCACCCAGCTTCTGCGTTATGGAAGAGTTTGGACTCTTGGTGTTCACATTCATAACTCGTATTAGGGGCTGCGTTCGAACCCTATGGTCACCTTATAGCAAAATGTGCCTCTGCGCTTGCAGAGCAATTGCACACCCCGTTAGTCACACTTATCAACCTGTGGTGGCCAAGACCAGCTTGGGCACCCGTTCTCTCCGAAAGTCACAACCGTTTCTGAGCTAATGCTTTTTGCCAGGGTCGGACGAGTATTCATCCAATCCTGACGGAGAAGTCCAACAACAATCATGTCATGAAACGTTCCGTCTGCATACCAGGCTTGCCGCATGGTACCTTCGACCTGACATCCCAGCCTTTCCACAAGGTCGCGGCTGATATGATTATCCTGCCTGTAATATGAGGTCAGCCTGTTCAAACCCAGTTGACGGAATGCAAAATCCGCCACCAGTGCCGTCGCTCTGATGGCAAGGCCCAAACGCCGAACCGATTTTTCGACAAACATGGCGATGACCGCGTCCCGGTTTACCGGGGAAATCGCCTCGAGCCCAACAATCCCCACCACTTGTCCGCTATTGGAGACGACAACGAACCAGCACTTTCCGTTGCTGCCTGACGCGCTGAATGCATCGCGCCAGACGTCTTCGGTTTGCGCAAGGTTGAACGGAATCCGCGATGTACGATCAAATCGGCCGAGGTCCTCGATATCCTGAAACCAGGGTGTGATTACCTCCAGATCTGCTTTTTCAAGTGGGCGCAGTTTGAATACGCTGTCGGACTTGTCTGACAATGGACCAACTACCTTTAACTAATATCAGAAAATATACACCCCAGAGCCTAACATACATAGGCAGCAAATACGAAATGAGAAAAAAGCGGCCCGGCGATTATATACCTATGGTTGCGAAGATCAGAACCCGGCGTGTCGAAGATCAACATGCCTTTGGTCGCACGACCCTAAAGTATGCCCCGCACCGGTTTGTCTATTGCACGCCCAAGGCGGTGGTGATTTGGTCACATCGAACAGCCTATTGCCGTCGTCGTCGGCTGGACCAACTGAGTTGAAAGGGAACAGGATATGAAGCTGTTACGCTATGGGCCGGTTGGCGCGGAAAAGCCCGGTATTTTGGATGAAGCCGGTAAAATCCGCGATCTGTCGGGAATTGTTGACGATGTAACTGGCGCGATGCTTGGCGATGAAAGCATGGCGCGGCTGCGTGGGCTCGACCTTGGAACATTGCCTGTCGTCGACGGTGATCCGCGGATTGGGGCGTGTGTCGGGAATGTTGGCAAATTCGTCTGCATCGGCCTGAACTATGCCGATCACGCAGCCGAAAGCGGTCTGGACCTGCCCGACGAGCCGGTGGTTTTCTTCAAGGCGACCTCTGCCATCGTAGGTCCGAATGACACTGTCGAAATCCCGCGCGGTTCGGTCAAGACCGATTGGGAGGTTGAACTGGGCGTCGTCGTCGGTAAGCACACCAAATATATTTCCGAGGCCGAGGCGCTTGACCACGTAGCCGGATATTGTGTGATCAACGATCTGTCCGAGCGGGATTTTCAACTCCACCGCTCGGGCCAGTGGGTCAAAGGTAAATCGGCCGACACGTTCGGCCCGATCGGACCCTGGCTGGTCACCCGGGACGAGATCGCCGATCCACAGAACCTGCAGATGTATCTTGAGGTGAACGGGCATCGCTATCAGGATGGTTCCACCAATACGATGCATTTCAGTGTGGCCACAGTCATTTCGCACCTGTCGCAGTTCATGTCACTGCAGCCGGGGGATGTGATTTCAACCGGAACACCACCGGGTGTGGGTATGGGACGGACCCCTCAGATCTATCTGAAACCCGGTGACAAGATGGAATTGGGCATCCAAGGGCTGGGCGTGCAGCGACAGGACGTAGTGCAGGGCTGAACACCCTTACTCTGGCCAGGGCAAGGAATAGGTCTTGACGTTGGTGAAGAATTTCATCGCCTCGATGACCCCTTCTTTGACCCCGTTGCCGCTGTCCTTGATGCCCCCAAAAGGCGACATTTCGATCCGGTACCCGGGCTGTTCCCAGATATTGCAGGTTCCGACATGCAGACCATTGATATAGGCAATCGCGCGGTTCAGATCGTTGGTGCAGACGCCCGAGGACAGGCCAAACGCAGTTCCGTTTGAGATTTCCATGACCTTGGTGTCATCATCCGGCACGCGGACGATGGGTATGATGGGACCGAAGGTTTCCTCCATCACCAGCTCGCTGGTGTGGGGAACCTTGTCGACGACAATCGGCGGCAAAAGCGCGCCCTGACGACCGGGATGGTAGAGAATCAACGCGCCCTCGCCTTCAGCCATGTAAACCCGTTTTTCGAACAGTTCCGCAGCCTCGGAATGGATCACGCAGCCCAGTTGCGTTTCAGGGTCCTGCGGATCGCCAAAGCGAATGGCCTTGGCTTTTTCCAGAACCAACGGCACAAATCTATCCGCCACGCTGTCCTGTACGAGAATACGTTTAATCGCCGTGCAACGCTGCCCGGAATTGCCAGTGGCCCCGGCCACGGCGATGGCTGCGGCCCGGTCCAGATCGGCCTCGCTCAGATCGTTCAAGACGATCAGGGGATCGTTGCCGCCCAACTCTAGCGCTTGCCGTTTAAACCCCGCTTTTTTGGCAATCATTTTGCCCACCGGCACCCCACCCGTGAAGGTGATGATGTCGATGTTTTCATTGGTGACCATCTCATCACCAATGTCCTGTGACCAGCCAGTGACCACCTGGAACATTTCGGGCGGCAACCCTGCCTCGTACAGGATGTCAGCCAGTGTCAGCGCTGTCAGCGGGGTCAATTCGGTCGGTTTGCAGACCATGCAATTGTTGGTGGCAATCGACGGGGCAACCTTGTGGCTGACCATGTTCAGGGGGTGGTTGAAGGGCGTGATCGCGCTGATGGCTTTGACCGGTTCGCGTTTAGTGAAAATCTTCCGCTGCTTGCCATTATAGGTCAGATCGCACGAGAACACCTCACCATCATCCTTCAGCGCTTCGGCTGCGGCGAACTGAAATACATCCTGCGCCCGCTTGGTTTCGTAAATCGCATGCTGGTGGCAGATGCCAAGTTCCAGCGTCAGCCACTTCGCAAGATCGTCGCGTTTTTCAACGATCAATTCACCTGCGCGCTGCAGAATCTGGCTGCGTTCGTACCGGGTAAGCTTGGGGGTATAACTTGCAGCGACCTCAAAAGCCTTGCGTGCGTGTTCGGCGGTGCCTGCTGGCACCGTGCCAATAACCTCATTGGTATAGGGGTAGTGAACGGGAACCGTAGCCTCGGTAAAAACGATCTGCCCCCCGATGCGCATGCCCTCGTTGCGAATGTCGGATGTATTCATGATCCCGTCCATTTTTCTTATGCGCCGTTGTTGTTTCATAGATAAATACGTCAATTATCCTGTATATCGTTTCGTACCCTCAGAACGCCATTTTCGTACCAAAGAAATCCCTGCTCATGGTCCGTCAGAATCTGTGCGACAGCTAATTGTTATCCTTATTGCAAAAGGCTTGGAAATTGTTCAGGCATTTTGTATTTTGGATACAAGTTTCCAGTACCCGAGACGAAGTGAATGCCCAGAACGCGTGCGATCCCCCGACAAAGCCTGCCCGACGTCATCACCAACGACCTGCGCGAGCGGATTCTGAGCGGTGAAATCGCCGAAGGTGAAACCATTCGTCAAGAGGCACTGGCTGAGGATTACGACGTCTCGCGCATGCCGATCCGCGAGGCGCTGAAACGGCTGGATGCCGAGGGCCTCGTGCAGCTAACCAACAACCGAGGTGCTGCGGTCACATCGCATTCCCTGTCCGAAATCGGAGAGATTTTCGACCTGCGGGTCTTGCTTGAGGTGGATCTTTTCAAACGCGCCATTCAGCAGATGACTGACGCCGATTTCAACGAATGCGATCGGATTCTGGACGCGATGGAAAAGTCCTATGATGCATATGATGTGGGCCGCTGGGGCAGCTTGAACAATGAATATCACATGGCGCTTTACGCCGCTGCCGGTCGCGGGCTGAGCAACGAAATCCTTCAGCGGGTAAACGTGCAGTCCGACCGCTATGTTCGCATGCATCTAAGTGTCATGGAGCAACGCGAACCCGCCAAGAAAGACCACCGCGAGCTATTGTCGCTGGCCCGTGCGGGTCGGGTCGATGATGCCTGTGACCTGCTGACCCGGCATATCCAGCGCACCAAGGAACAATTGCTAGCCATGATTACAGCGACGCGTAAAACCGAATAAGTGGGTTTAGTCCAAAGGGTGCAGGCAAGCGACCTGATGCCTGTCTCCGCTCAGCTCGGGCGGCGCGGCGCGGCATTCTTCGGTAGCCAGCCAGCACCGCTGCGCAAAGGCACAGCCCTTGGGGATATTCATTGGGGACGGCAATTCACCTTCCAGCTTGATCCGCTCTTTCCGGGCTTCAGGGTCAGCGCGGGGTGTAGTAGACAACAGAGCCTTCGAATAGGGATGACGGGGCGCGGCGAACAGCAACTCTTTCGGGGCTTTTTCAACCGCGCGGCCCAAATACATGACGATCACATCATCTGCGAAGTGTTTTACCACCGACAGGTCGTGCGAGATGAACAGATAGGCAAGGTTCAAACGCTCCTGCAACTCGACCAGCAGGTTCAGAATCTGCGATTGGATCGACACATCCAGCGCCGAGACCGGTTCGTCCAACACAAGTACTTTGGGGTTCAGCATCAGCGCGCGGGCAATGGCGATGCGCTGGCGCTGACCGCCTGAGAACATGTGCGGATAGCGGTCGTAGTGCTCGGGGCGCAGGCCGACAAGGTCAATCATCTCACGCGCTCGGGCCTCGCGGTCGGCGGCAGACATGTCG
Organism: Ruegeria sp. BE10; assembly: GCF_056538905.1. Taxonomy (NCBI): domain Bacteria; kingdom Pseudomonadati; phylum Pseudomonadota; class Alphaproteobacteria; order Rhodobacterales; family Roseobacteraceae; genus Ruegeria; species Ruegeria sp. BE10. The sequence continues at coordinate 119,017 of NZ_JBQFTX010000007.1, read as the reverse complement.
GGGCGGTTGATGATCAGCGGTTCCTGCAGGATCTGCCCGATCCGCTGACGCGGGTTGAGCGAACCATAGGGGTCTTGAAACACGATCTGCACCGTCTCGCGCATTTGCGCCCATTTCGACGGGGTAATGTCGACCCCATCAATGGTCAGGCTGCCCGAGGTCGGTTCTTCGATCATCGTTACCACGCGCGCCAGCGTGGATTTTCCGCAGCCGGATTCTCCGACAATCGCCAGTGTTTTGCCGGGTTGCAGGTCAAAATCCACACCTGACAGCGCCTTGACCGTTGCCGGTTTCGACAGCAATCCGCCTTTGACAGAATAGAATCTGGCCAATGCGCTGGCCTGAACGATGGGGGCGGTCATGCCAGTTCTCCGGCGGTTATCTTTTCAACATAATGGCAACGGGCCTTACCGAAATCCGCGCTGTGCGGGGTTGGCGGCAGAGATCGGCAGAGGTCGTCCGCATATTGGCATCTGGGACTGAACAGGCAGCCTTTGGGCCGGTCGAACTGACCGGGCACGACACCAGGAATAGTCGGCAACAGTTTCGAGGTCGCCCGTTCTGGCAACGCGCTCAGCAAGGCAGCCGTATAGGGGTGGCGCGGGGTGCGGAACAAGTCCTTGACTGGCTGCTCCTCGACCTTTTGACCGGCATATTGCACCTGAACCCGTTCAGCGGTTTCAGCGACCACACCCATATCGTGCGTGATCAGTACCAGCCCCATCCCTTGTTCGTCCCGCAGCCGAACCAACAGGTCCAAAATTTGCGCCTGAATGGTCACGTCCAGCGCTGTTGTCGGCTCATCTGCGATCAGCAGCTTGGGATTGCAGGCAATGGCCATGGCAATCATGACGCGCTGGTTCATCCCGCCCGACATCTGGTGCGGAAAGGTGTTCAGGCGGCTTTCGGGGGCCGGGATACCGACCTGATCAAACAGCTCGATGGCGCGCTGGTGGCGATCCCTGCGATTCAGGCCGAGGTGAATCCGCAAGGCTTCCTTGATCTGGAAGCCGACTGTGAAACAGGGGTTCAGTGACGACATCGGCTCTTGAAAGATCATGGCGATGTCTTTGCCGATGATCTTACGGCGGTCACGAGCCGAAATTTTGGTGAGGTCGATGCCTTCAAAACTCAGTTGATCGGCGGTGATCGTAGCCGTCCATGGCAGCAGGCCCATCAACGCCAGCATCGACACGGATTTACCCGAGCCGCTTTCGCCGACGATGGCCATAAGCTCACCCTTGTCGACGGACAGATCGACGCCATCCACGGCGCGGAATTTCCCCGAAGCGGTGGCGAATTCGACGGTGAGGTTTCGGATGTCCAACAGGCTCATGTCGTCAGCTCCGCTTTAGTTTCGGGTCCAGCGCGTCGCGCAGACCGTCGCCCATCAGGTTGATGGCCAGCACGGTGACCAGGATGGCCAGGCCGGGGAATGTCACAACCCACCATGCACGCAGAATGAACTCTCGCGCTTCGGCCAGCATGGTGCCCCATTCCGGCGTGGGCGGCTGTGCGCCCATGCCCAGGAAGCCAAGGGCTGCGGCGTCCAGAATGGCGGTCGAGAAGGACAGCGCCGCCTGCACGATGATCGGGGCCAGGCAATTGGGCAGCACGGTCTTAAACATCAGCCGCGCTTTGCTGGCACCGGCCACGCGGGCCGAGGTGACATAATCCTTCTGACGTTCAGACAAGACCGAGGCACGGGTCAGACGCACGTAGTGCGGCTGAAAAACGATGGCGATGGCGATCATGGCGTTGGTCAGCGAGGGCCCGAGTATGGCGACCAGAACCAATGCCAGCAGTAGCGACGGGAAGGACAGAATGATATCCATCACCCGCATGATCATCGTATCAACCCATTTGGGTGCAAAGCCGGACAACAGACCAATGATCACACCGCCTGTCACGGCCACACAGACCACAACGATGCCGACAAAGAAGGAATAGCGGGATCCCATGATCAGGCGCGACAGCATATCCCGGCCCAGTGGGTCAGTGCCCAGCGGAAAGGCCCAGCTGCCACCCTCTTGCCACGCCGGGGGCTGCAGGATGTGATTGCGGAACTGTTCCGTCGGATCGTATGGCGCCAGCAGCGGAGCGAATGCGGCGCACAAGACAAACGCGGCAAAAACCCAAAGCCCCATGACCGCGCCGCGGTTTTCGCTGAAGTAATACCAGAACTCGCGCAATGCGCTGGGGCGGTCTTCGGTTTTGGGTGGGTTTGCGGATAGTTCAGCCATCACCGCCTCCGGATTTTGGGGTTGATGATGCCGTAGAGGACATCGACCAGCAGGTTCACCAGCATCACAATCACCGCGATCATCAACAGGCCACCCTGCACCACCGGATAGTCACGGCGGAAAATGCTGTCGACCATCCACTTGCCGATACCCGGCCAGCTAAAGATCGTCTCGGTCAGGATCGCCCCGGCAAGCAAGGTACCGACCGACAGGCCGATCACGGTAATCACCGGGATCAACGCATTGCGCAGAGCATGCAGCCCGTTGATCCGTGTCGGCGCCAGACCCTTGGCGCGGGCAGTGCGGATGTAATCCTCGCCCAAAACCTCAAGCATGGCCGAGCGTGTCTGACGTGCAATGACCGCCAGCGGGATGGTGCCCAGCACGATCGTCGGCAGGATCAGGTGCCGGACGGCCGAACCAAACGCCCCCGCCTGGCCTGACAACAGACTGTCGATCAGCATGAAACCGGTGACACTGGGGAAATAATACAGCAGGTCAATCCGACCCGAGACTGGCGTCCAGCCCAGATTGCCCGAGAACACGATGATCAGCAGCAGCGCCCACCAGAAGATCGGCATCGAATACCCGACCAGGGCTGACGACATCAGCGCCCGATCGAAGAACTTGCCCCGGTTCACCGCCGCGATCACGCCGGCAGGCAATCCCAGTGCCACCGCAAAGATCATTGCACAAAGCGACAGCTCCAGCGTGGCAGGGAACAAGGCGAAGAACTCATCCCAGACCGGCTTTTTGGTGACAAAGCTCTCGCCCAGATCGCCATGCAGGACGCCGACAAGGTAATCCCAGTATTGTTGCAGGACCGGTTTGTCGAAGCCCAGCTTCTCGACCATCTCCTGATAGCGTTCCTCGGTCATGCCGCGTTCGCCAGCCATGACGATGATGGGATCACCGGGCAGGACCCGGATGAACATGAAGGAAATCAGCGTCACGCCCAGAAATGTCGGAACGAACATGCCAAGGCGTGTGAGTAAGTAGCCAAACATCAGCGACCTATGATTGTGAGATCTTTGGGAAAGCGGGTCAGCGACCGGCAGCCATCCCGTGTAACAAGCACGTCATCTTCTATGCGAACGCCGAAATTGTCCAGATCATAAAGGCCCGGTTCGTTGGTCCAAACCATTCCGGGCAAGATTTTCTGGTCATTCCCGCGCATGATATACGGTGCCTCGTGGACGTCCCGGCCCAGACCATGTCCGGTCTTGGTGCGGATGCGGTCGGCAAAAGGCGAGGCCTCAAGCACGCTGATGACCGCGTCGTCGATATCGTGCGCGGTCACGCCGGGGCGGCAGGCCTCGAAACCGGCGAGATTGGCGCGCAGGACTGTATCGTAGACCGCCCTGCCCTCGTCCGAGACCTCTTTGACGAAAAAGGTCCGGGTAATATCGGCGGCAAAACCGTGTTTGCGGGCACCGAAATCGAACAACAGCGCGTCGCCGGGTTTGATCCTGTAATCCGCCCGCGCCTTGCCATGCGGTTGAGCCGAGTTATCGCCCGCGGCGACAATCGGCGCAAAAGCCAGCGAGGCGGCGCCTTCGGCAAACAACGCCTGGATCAGGGCCTGTTCGATCTGAACCTCGGTCTGACCGATACGCACATCTTCGATGACGCGCGCCAGCGCTCGCTCCGAGATATCAATTGCCGCCTGTAGCGCCGCGATGTCCTCATCGGTCTTGATGATACGCAGACCGGAAATCTCACGCTCGCCGTCTACAATGCGCAGATCCGGCATCGCGCGGGTCAGCGCCTTTGAAACGAAAACCCGCATCACCTGACCTTCGACCGCCAGTGACGACAGTGGCATATGCGCGGCCAGCGCGGCAAAGGCTTCGTCATAGCCTGCTTGATCGCGCCAATCAAAGACAGCGCTGTCGAACCCGACCAGCGCCCAAGACCCCAGCTCAAGATTTGGCACAATCGCGGCCGGGGCACCTTCGGCTGGGATCACAACCACGAAAGGCCGTTCGTGGCTCATGAAGGGTTTTCCCAAAGCGCGTGTGAAATTCGGGCCAGGCACCAGCGCCACGGCGTCTACTGACATGTCCTTTGCCAGTTGACGGTACTCGGACAAATCCGGCATTCGCGCCGACCTCCAGAAATAGAAAACCGGAGCCGCCAATTGGGCGGCTCCGGTCAGTGAGTGGTGATTTATTCGACGCTCACGCCATAGAAGATGTGGCCACCCAGCGGATGCACCTTGTAGCCCTGCACCTTATTGCTCATCGGCATGTAAACGACCGAGTGTGCGATGGTGGCCCATGGCGCCTGCTCTTTGAAGACGACCTGAGCATCCTCATACAGCTTGGTGCGTTCAGCCTGATCGGTGGTTTGCTTGGCTTTCAGGATCAGATCTTCGAACGGTTCGTGGCACCATTGTGCCCGGTTCGATGCTTCGCGACCGTCACAGCCCAGAAGCACGGCCAGGAAGTTGTCTGGATCGCCGTTGTCACCGGTCCAACCCAGCAGAACAGCGCCATCGCGGTTCAGTTCTTTCGAGCGCGACAGATACTCGCCCCATTCATAGGACACGATCTCAACATCCACACCGACCTTAGCAAAATCCGCCTGGATCAACTCCGCCATGCGGCGTGCGTTCGGGTTGTACGGACGCTGTACCGGCATCGCCCAGATCTTCATCGACAGATCGGAAACACCTTCGGCTTCCAGCATCGCCTTGGCCGCTTCGGGGTCATAGGCATCGTCGGTGATGGCGTCGTTATAGCCCCACATGGTCGGCGGGATCGGGTTCTTGGCCACCTGGCCCGAGCCCTGGAACACAACGTCGATAATGGCGTTCTTGTCGATCGCCATGTTCAACGCCTTACGGACGTTCGGATTGTCGAACGGCTCCATAGTGGTGTTATACGCCAGATAACCGACGTTTAGGCCTTCCTGCTCCATCATGTTGATGTCGCCGTCATCCTTCATCGCCTGAATGTCAGCCGGGTTCGGATAAGGCATGATGTGGCATTCGCCGGCCTTCAGCTTTTGATAACGCACCGAAGCATCTGGAGTGATCGCAAAGATCAGGTTTTCCACGTCTGCCGGGTCTTTCCAGTAGTCGGCATTCTGCGCATAGCGGATCACGGCGTCTTTCTGATAGGCCACGAACGAGAACGGACCAGTGCCGATGGGCGCAGTGTTCAGCTTTTCAGGTGTACCTGCCGCCATCATCGCATCGGCATATTCAGCCGACAGGATCGAGGCGAAATCCATCGCCATGTTGGCCACAAACGGCGCTTCGGGCTTGGTCAGAGTGAATTTGACCGTATAGTCATCGACCTTTTCGATGGACTCGACCAGATCTGGCATGCCCATACCCTGGAAGTATTCCCAGGTGCCGCCGGACACCTGATTGAACGGGTGACCTTCGTCCTTCTGACGCATGAACGAGAAGATCACGTCATCGGCGTTAAAGTCACGGGTCGGGGTGAATTCGTCGTTGGAATGGAACTTGACGCCCTGACGCAGCTTGAACGTGTACTCCAGACCGTCATCGCTGGCTTCGACGCTTTCGGCCAGACCGGGAATGACGTTGGTCGTTCCGGTTTCGAATTCCAGCAGGCGGTTGTAGATCGGGTGCGAAGACGCATCAAAAGTCGTCCCGGCGGTGAACAGGGCCGGATCGAACCCTTCGGGCGATCCTTCAGAGCAATACACCAGAGTGTTTGCCTGTGCCGCGGCAGCCGACAAGGCGATCGCAGCAGTTGCGGCCATCAATTTCAGTTTCATGTGGGTCTCCCAGAAATGAATTTATTCAGACATTCGCGTTGCTCTTTGTGGTCAGAGCATTCCTAGACGACTCGTGTCATCGCGATATCTCTGCCCAATGTATCCAAAATACAAAATCCATTGTCAACTGACTTGCACACGCTAATTTGAGCAACCCGTTAACAAGGCGGATACCCCCACACGTTCGGCCTTTTGGGTCGTTCGGGCAAGAGGATAATCACCATGACCTAACGGCCCATGTCTTGCTACGTGACAGCGTGCCGGCCGCCATCGCAGGTCAAGATACAAGAGATCAGTTGGCGCTCAGTGCGAAAAAGTGGGCGTAACCCCGACAGGTGGCCGTTCATTAATATAGGCACCGATACGGTCCAAAAGCGGTCGGCGGGGACAGCCCGGACGCGTTGCCGCGCCCAAGTTTCGCAGATTGCCGGGGCCTTCGAATGGGACAAAGCACAAAGGCCACTTGTCCCGTTTGAACTGTTCCGCCGCCAATGCCGAGACGATGGTGCAATCATCCGAGTGGCAGATATGGCGGCAGATCGTCTCGAACCGAAGCGCACTTAGATCAAACCGCTTGCTGGCCCGGTTCGAGGGGTCTGATTCAGGCAACCGGTCTTCCAGTTCATAACCAAAACTATGGGGAAGCCGAATAAAGTCATGCACCGGCACATCTTCTGGCGCGATGGTTGGCAACATGCACAGTGGGTGGCCCTCGCGTACGGCCAGAAACAGGGGTTCAGACCAGATCGAAGTGAAATCCAGCGCTTCGCTGTTGTTGACCTTTGCCACCAGGGCGACGTCAAGCGTGTGATCTTCAACCATTTGCAACATGTTCTGTGGCAGATCTTCGACCATGGTGACACGCATGTTGGGAAAAAGCGCGCTGAACAGCTCGGAAAAGTACTGCGTCAGATAGGGGGCCAGTGTCGGGGTCATACCGATATTGAAAGGCACTGCCTCGGGGTTGCGAAACTGAGTCGCGGTATCTCGGATGTTCTGGGCGTCTTTCAGGATGCGCTCGGCAATGGCGATCACGCGATTGCCACAAGCAGTGGGGCGCACTTCGCTATTCAGGCGCAGGAACAGATCCGTTCCCAATTCCTGTTCCAGCTTCTTTACCTGATTAGACAAAGCGGGCTGCGAGACATTGCAGGCCACAGCCGCCTGACTGAACTGGCCGTGTCTGGCAATGGCGAGCACATATTCCAGGTCTCTGAAGTTCATAGTTTTGAGCCCGTGATCCGTTTCCGATCCCGCTGGAGATGCCCTTTACATACGCCAACCGGCGCGCCGCTGCAGAAAATCGGCATCACAATCACTGACAAAACCGTCAATCCGCGCCATTGAATAGAAGGGCACTGCGGAGACATGCCACGTAACCAATTGAAAAGGAACGAGGAACGGTGGCCAGATATCACGCCATCCGTGACTATTTGCATTGGTTATACCGCCAATTCGAAGGATGAATTTTAGCTGCGCCGTGGAGGTGACTACCCCTTTGCTACGTGGAATGCCCAGACCAGCGGGCGGACCGCATTACGCAAACCCATGATGGAGTCCCCCATGCTGTCCCAACTTATGGAAAGCTTACGCGCACGTCTTTTAACCACGTCCACATTGGCACAAGAGACCAGCCGCGATGGCCAAACCCTTTTGAACAACTTTTTCCAAAGCACGGTTGTCGATGACACTCCGGCCTTTGTGCTGGCCAATGATTTCTCGCGCCTGCTGAACTTTGGTGAGATAGTCACCAACAACGCCGTGGCCGCTGTGCAGGCGCAGGGTGAAGATGTCGACATCTTCAACTTTGCCTCGGGCCGGATCGAAGCAAATAACGGTCCCGAAGTTCTGGCCACCGGCGTTCAGGTGACCGGCAGCGCCGCAGTCCGAAACTTCGGAGAGATAGCCGGGGAATTTAACGGAGTGCAGTTTGCCGGGCCTGACAGCTCTGGCAGCCTGGATAATTTCCGCGGCGGCGTGATCAGTTCGGACAGTCGTGCGGTTGATATTCAGGGTCAGGGCATTGATGTGCGCAACTTTGGCGACATCATCGGCACCGGCGATCAGCGCAACGGCACGATTTATACCAACAGCACCGCCGAGGATGTTTCGATCTCGAACTTCTCAGGCGCCACGATTGATGCCGGTGACGGCAATCAGGGCGCCGGTATTTCGCTGCAAGTCGGTGATGAGGTCGGAGACCGCGTGGAGACCGACGTGTTCAACGGCTTTGGCGCGACCATTCAAGGCCGCGGTCAGGCGGCGGCAAATACAGGTCTGGCCGGAGACGGCATCCGCATCGATGATGGTGCCGAAGGTGCCATTCTTGAAACCGAGATCATCAATAGCGGTCTGATTTCGACCGAAAGCAATCAGGGCACCGCCGCCGGTATTCGCATTGCCAATGGCGCAAATGCCGAAGGTGAGATTCTGAACACCTCGACCGGTGTGATCGAAGGGCCTCGCAACGGTCTCTATATCGGTGAAGGCGAACATGATCTGGATGTGCTGAACCTTGGCACCATCCAATCAGGCAGCCGCGCGGTTAATATCGACGGCTCCGGCGTTGATCTGGTCAATGGCGGTGACATTCTGGGCTCTGGCGATCAGCGCAACGGCACGATCTACGCCGACGACACCGCGTCTGATTTCTCGATCAACAATCTGGCAACCGGCTCAATCGATGCAGGCGAAGGCAACCAAGGCGCTGGCGTTTCACTTTCCCTGTCTGCCGAAGGCAATGGTGAGGTCGAAGTGACCAACGCAGGCTCCGTCGCCGGTCGCGGCAATGCAGGCGCTGGTCTGGGCACCGCCGGAGATGGCATCCGTCTGGAAGGCGCCCGGCTGGAAGGCGGCGGCTTTGGCCCTGCTCTGTTCACCGGAACGATCACCAACACAGGTTCGGTCTCGTCCGAAGGTGCAAATGGCACTGTCGGCGCGTTCCGCGCTGTAAACAACGTCAATTTCCAAGGCCAACTGGTCAACGAGGAAACCGGCGTCTTTGCGGGTGGTCAGAACGGTGTCTACTTTGGCACAGGCGATCATTCGGGCGGGTCCTTCGTCAACCGGGGTATTGTCACCTCGGACAGCCGCGCGCTGAATATTGACGGAGAAGGGCTCGAGGTCATCAACGAAGGTGACATTCTGGGCACCGGCAACCAGCGCAACGGTACGGTTTATGCCGATGGTACCGCCGACAACTATACCTTTACCAACACCGGTCTGGTTGACGCGGGCGAAGGCAATAACGGCTCAGCCGTCTCGTTGCAAACCGGCGATGTTTCTGGGGATGTGGTCTCGGCCGCTGTCGTCAACGAAGGCACGCTGCAAGGCCGCGGAGACGCCGCGGAGGGCAACCAGGTGGGCGATGGCTTGCGCCTGTTCACCAGCCAGGATGACGCGTCCTTTGCCGGAGTTGTCGTCAACGAAGGTCTGATCGCGGGATCCGAGGACTCGGACGCTGCGGCGGGCTTGCGCGTTGATGGCGGTCTGAACCTTGTTGGTGCCGTCCTGAACGAGGGCGAAATCCGCGGCACGGTCAACGCAATCGACGCCTCGGACGCAGGCACCGTCACCATCGTTAACGACGACGAAGGCGTGATCAACGGTGACGTTCTGCTGAGCGATGGCGACGATATCTTTGTCGATCTGGGCACTACCAATGGTGACATCGACGGCGGCGCAGGTGATGACGTTCTGATTGCCGGCGATGCCGACAATGTTCTGACCGGTGGTCTGGGCAATGACTTCATCGACGGTGGAGACGGCATCGACACGGCCGACTTCTCGGATCTGGACGTCGCGGTCGAGGTTCGTCTGGACGCCAACGGCAATGGCACCGCCACCCGCGATACCGGGTTCAACATCTCGGTCACCGATGCGGTTATCGCGGCACCGGATCAGTTCGGGTCCAACATTGCCGATGGTGCCGGTTTTGTTGAGCAGGCGGTTCAAGGCAACCTCTACTACAACATCCACACCAACCAGTTCCCGGCGGGTGAAATCCGCGGGCAGCTATCGGTCGACAGCGACGTGACCGAAAACGGTATCCGCACCGTTAGCCTGAGTGGCGGTTTGGACGCGGCGCAAGAGCCAGGGCCGCTGTCAAACAGCGAAGCGACCGGTGAGGCCACCGTTGTCATCACGCAGAACCTGAACACTGGTGAGGTCACCTATTCCAGCGAGCTGAGCGTTGTTGGCATCAGCGAAGCAGAGCTGGGCACCCCAATCCCCGGCGCTGTTTCGGCGATCCATCTGCACAATGCTCCGGCGGGCGTGAACGGCCCGGTGGTGCAGGACACTCTGGTCGACGCAGGTGCAACGCTGGATGTGAATGCGACCGGGGGCACCGGTGTCATCGGTCAGGACGTTGTCGAAAACCAGTTCGAGACCGACGTGCTGCAGTCCATTGAAAACGTCATCGGGTCCGATGATGGCGATGTGATCGTCGGCAGCGATCTGTCCAACGTGCTGAATGGCGGCGCGGGCGGAGACCTGATCTCGGGTGAAGGCGGTGATGACATCCTCATCGGCGGGCTGGGACGAGACACGTTCTCGTTCGGTGAAGACTTCGGCAATGACGTGATCCAGGACTTTGAGATCGGTCGCGATCAGCTGCAGTTCGGCGACCTCGGACCCGATTTCGGCGGCGCGGTGAATGTTGCGCAGGATGGCAATGACACCCTGATCACCTTTGGCAACGAAGGCTCGGTCCGTCTGGCTGGGATCAACAGCGCAGACCTAACCGAAGACGACTTCGTCGCCTAAGCGATCCACAACGGGGCGGTCTTGTGGCCGCCCCGCTTGCCAAACCGGAAAGGGCTATCCGATGTTCCAGAATTCCAATCCCGTCAAAACCGCCTGGGGATCGCTGCGCAAAGGCTTTGTTGCGGTTGCGATCTTCAGCCTGTTCCTGAACCTCTTGATGCTGGCCGGGCCGCTATACATGCTGCAGGTCTATGACCGGGTTTTGACCAGCCAGAACATAGACACATTGATCGCCTTGTCCGTGCTGCTGGCGGGGGTATTCATCGTCATTGCGTGCCTCGACCTGATGCGGATGCGCATTCTGGGCCGCCTGGCCGCCCGGTTCGAACTCAGCGTCGGCGCGCCCGTCCTGAGTGCCGCCATGCGCCGCCGGGTTCAAGGAGAAGCTGAGGCAGGCGAAAACCTGGTCGAGGATGTGAACGGGTTCCGCGAATTCATTTCCGGCACCACCCTGACCGCCTTTTTCGATGCTCCGTGGATACCCATCTATCTGATGGTTCTTTATGTGCTGCACCCGTTTCTGGGTCTGTTGGGTCTGGCCGGAGCGCTGACCTTGACATTGATGGCGCTGATCAACAACGCCCGATCCCGAGGCCCGATGCAGCAGGCCGCGCAGGCACGAGGGCGGTCGGATGCGCTGTTCAAGATCAGCGACAGGAATGCCGAACTGGTCCATGCGCTGGGTATGAAATCCGATCTGGTACGCCGCTGGACCGCGCTGCAAACTGACGCGCATCAACACAAAACCCGCGCCGCTGATCGAGTGGCCAGCTTTTCCGTATTGTCCAAGACCATACGTATGGGCCTGCAATCAGCGGTTCTGGGGATGGGTGCGGCACTGGCCGTGATCGGCGAGTCCACCGCAGGCGTCATGATTGCCGCCACGATTGTTCTGGCCCGCGCGCTTGCTCCGATTGATCAGTTGATCGGGCAGTGGCGCACTTTTCTGGCTGCACGCGGATCCTATAGCAAAATCAAACAATTGACCGAAGATTTTGCCGAGGCGCCTCCAAACCTGAACTTGCCGCGTGCGTTCAAATCGATGGACGTCCGCATCGCTCAGGCAGGCCCTCCACTTGCGCTCAATGCCACCATCCGGGCGATTGATTTCAGCCTCACGGCCGGGGACGTTCTGGCAGTGATTGGCCAGAGCGGTTCGGGCAAGACCACGCTGGGCAAGATGCTTGCGGGCATCTGGCATCCGCAACGGGGCGAGGTTCTGCTGGACGGCAGCCCGATGTCGAAATGGAATCCCGAAGACTTGGGCAAACAGATCGGATACCTGCCACAGGATGTCGAGCTGTTCGATGGCACAATCCGCGAAAACATTGCCCGGTTCTCCACCGCGATCGACGATGCCGAGGTCCTGCGTGCCGCGCGCGAAGCAGGGGTTCACGAACTGGTCAGCGGTTTGCCCGACGGGTACGAAACCAGGCTTGGCCGCGGTTTTTTCCTGTCCGGCGGTCAGCGTCAGAGGCTGGCTCTGGCACGTGCGCTATACGGTGATCCGTTTGTTCTGGTTTTGGATGAACCCAACTCGGATCTGGACGCCGAGGGCGAACAGGCCCTGCGCGATGCTTTGCTGGCTGTGCAGGAACGCGGCGGGATTGCCATTGTCATGACGCATCGCCCAGCCACGCTGCAGGCGGCGAACAAGGTGATGGTGTTGCGCAATGGCAATCAAACCCAGTTCGGCGACAAGCAGGACGTTCTGAAAGTCAAACGCCGCAACGTTCTGGACAAACCAACACAACCGGCACCCAGCCGGGTGGATGAAACTCAGATCACAGGAGCGGCCCAATGACTGACCTGGTCAAATACTCAGCCCCTCGAACTGCCGTGGGATTTCACGACGCACAGCTGAAAGAGATTTCGGACAGTTCCCCTGGCATCGCCCGCTATGTCCTGTTCGGCCTGTTCACCCTGGCGGTATTCGTCGGTGGTAGCGCCTATTGGGCCTTTGCCTCGAAACTCGATGGTGCCGTGGTTGCACCCGCATCCTTTGTGGTAGAGGGCCAACGCAAAACGGTCGAACATCTGGACGGCGGCATAATTCAGTCGATCCTGGTCACAGACGGCCAATTTGTGCAGGCAGGGCAGCCTCTGGTTCAGCTCGACAGCACCGAGATTAACGTGGATCTTAGCGTTCAGGGTAGCCAGTTGGGTGAGCTGTCGGTTCGCCGCGCGCGCCTGCTGGCGCAAATGAGCGGGCAGAGCCAATTTGAAGAAACCACCGCCCTGGCGGGATTCCGCGAAGGAATGGACCGCCTGCATTGGGTGTCGCCTTACCTGACCCAGAAACAACTATTTGACGCCGAAGCCCGTGCCCGCCGGACCGAAGCGCAGATCAACGCGCAACGTATCGCGGGCCTACGCAACCAGGTCACGGGTCTGGATGAACAGCGCCGCGCGGCCCGGAACCAGATCAAGATCACGCGGGTTGAGTTGTCCAACTTAGAGACGCTGTTGAATAAGGGGCTGGTCGCCGTCACGCGGGTCAGCGCACGGCAGATCGAGTTGGAACGGCTGGCTGGCGTTGACGCATCATTGCGCACCCAGATCGCCCAGGCCGAAGATCAAGTGCAAGAGTTGGAGCTGTCCCTGCTCAGCCAGCAAAAACTACGCGATGAGGTCCTCGCCGGGGAGCTGGCTGTTGTTGAGGCCCAGCTTGATCTGGTTCGACCGCAATTCGCGGGCACGCTGGCACGCCTGAAGCGAACACAGGTTCTGGCCCCGACCAGCGGACGCGTTGTGAATTTGGAAGTGTCAACCAATGGCGGGGTGATCCGCCCGGGTGCGCCGATCATGGATATCGTCCCAGCCGATCAAGCCCTGATCGTCGAGGCACGAGTCAAGACCGGCGACATTGATAAGCTGCGGATCGGTCAATCCACGCGCATCCGCCTGTCGGCCTTTGCGCAAGCGGACGTGCCCGAAGCTGTGGGGCATATCTTCGACATCTCAGCCGATGCGCTTGAGGATGAACGCACCGGCGAAGCCTATTACAAGGCGCGGGTAAAGCTGAATGCCGAACAACCGCGAGACGTGGCCGCATTGGAACTGGTGCCCGGCATGCCCGCAGATTTGTTCGTCAAGACCGGCGAACGCGCCGTCATAAGCTACCTGTCGCAACCCATCAGCGATCGGTTGGCCAAGACCTTTATCGAGTGATTACGGCTGCCTGCGCCCGCGATTTGGGCGCAGGCATTTCTGAGATCGTTGTCCCGATCCAACCAGTATCAATGCGTGCTTAAGTGTCAGACGCCGTAACGCGCCATGAACATGTCCACTGCGTGCAACGCGATCTCATCAATCTCGGATTGTTTGAAATTGGTCTGGATGCCCAACGCGGCTTTGGTCCAGAAGCGAACCTTGCACAGTTCTGAGAACTGTTCGGCTGCAATCTGAACATCTTCGATTACCAATTCGCCTTTTTGAACGGCCTTTTCCAAATATTCGACCATATGACGCTGGCCATTCTGAGGTCCGGATTCGTAAAACGCTTGGCCCAATTCAGGGAACCGATCCCGCTCGGCCACGCAGATACGAAATACCTGCTGCGCGAAATCGGACACTAGAAATGCGGTTAGCTGCGTCGCCGTGATCGTCAACACTTCGCGCGCAGGTTTGGAGTCGTCGATCATCGAAATGACTCTTTCAGCCATACGCTTGCATTCGGTCTGGGCGACTTCCATGAACAGCAGACGCTTGTCAGGGAAATAGCTGTAGAGCGTCGCCTTGGACACGCCCGCCGCCCGCGCGATGTCATCGACGCTGGCACCTTCGAACCCATCCGCCATGAAAACTTCTCGGGCTCCGCGCAAAACCTGATCGAATTTGCGGCCCGTGCGAAGGATGGCGGCTGTCTGAGTCATGAGCTCTCCTAGGGTTAGTGTTCCCCTCAAACTATAAACCGATCAGTACAGATACAACGATTCGCGTTGTCCCGTTGCGTAACGGAATGTGAATTCTGAATGTTTTGCCCCGCAAACCCGCGGCTTCCGGTCGTTGTCGTTCAAGGCTTGCTGCGCGGTCAAACGATGCTAACACTTTGGGCATGGTCGAAATATTTCTGCGCACGCTTCCGTTTTTTGCAATCATCGGCCTGGGATACTGGGCCGGGCGCAGCCGCTTTTTCACCGAAGACGCGACAGCCTATCTGACAAAGTTCGTGTTCTATTTCGCACTGTCGGCGATGCTGTTTCGCTTTGCCGCCACCCTGCCCTTTGCCGACATTTTCAACGGTCGGCTGATGGCGGGCTATCTGCTGGGAACTCTCGCCGTGTATGGTCTGGCAACTGGAGTGGCCTGGGTTCGCAGGCTTGATATTCCTACCGCGGCGGTCGAGGCCCAATGTGCCGCCATCGGAAATGTCGGCTTTCTGGGACTACCGATGCTGGCGCTGTTGTTGTCCGAGGCCGCCATTGGGCCGGTCATGCTGGTTCTGACCGTTGATCTGGTGGTGTTTTCGTCCTTGATCGTGATTTTGATCAACGCGGGGCGCGACGGACGGCTGACCCCGGCAACGTTGCGCCTGATTGGGTTGGGATTGTTGAAGAACCCAATGATCGTTTCGATTTCCGCAGGGCTTCTGTGGTCGGCTTTGGAAATGCCGGTTCCGGCGGCACTCAATGATTTTCTGACCATTCTGGGCGGGGCGGCCACACCGGGGGCTTTGTTTGCAATTGGGGCCTCTTTGGCGTCCAAGTCCGCCGAACGCATTCAGGTTGCGGCATGGCTGAGTTTTTGCAAGTTGGTCATTCACCCGGCTTGTGTGGCCGTGGTGCTGCTGTGGTTGATGCCCGTCGATGCCTTTTCCGCCACGGTCGCAATTGCGGCAGCGGCGCTACCGGTGGCCGGAAATGTTTACATGCTGGCAGCCCACTACCGTGTGGCCCCGCACCGGGCCTCAGCAGCGATCCTGCTGTCGACTGCGGTCAGTATCCTGACCGTGCCGGTGGTCATCGCCTGGGTTGGGACGCTCTGAGCCAAAGCATTCAAAAAAACGCGCGCCGAAGTCGTGCGGCCTTTACGCGGCGTCCTTGGATCGTTAGCCATAACGCGATCTAAATTTAAGGACTCTGCCAGATGGAAACCCTTTCGGAAAACGCCTGTTTCGGTGGCGTGCAGGGCGTCTACCGCCATGCGTCGCCAGCCTGCCAATGCGACATGACCTTTGGTCTGTTTCTACCTGCCGAAGCAAAGGACGGCCCGGTTCCCGTCCTGTGGTATTTGTCTGGCCTGACCTGCACACACGAAAACGCCATGACCAAGGCCGGTGCGCAGGCCTGGGCAGCCGAACAAGGCATTGCCGTCGTGTTCCCCGACACCTCTCCACGGGGTGAAAGCGTGGCCGATCACGATGACTATGATCTGGGCCAGGGCGCCGGGTTCTATGTGAATGCAACACAAACCCCATGGGCACCGCATTTTAACATGTGGAACTACGTGGCCGAGGAACTGCCGAACCTGCTGGCAGAAAACTTCGCCATCGACATGGATCGTCAAGCGATCACTGGTCATTCAATGGGTGGCCACGGGGCGCTGACCCTGGCGATGAACTTGCCAGGTCGGTTTCGGTCGGTTTCGGCCTTCGCGCCGATTTCGAACCCGACCGGCGCGGATTGGGGGCGCAAACAGCTGAGCGCCTATCTGGGTAATGACGAAGCCACTTGGGCCAAGCACGATGCCTCGCTGATGATGAAAGAGGTTGGCTTTGACGGTCCAATCCTGATCGACACAGGTGCCAGTGATCAGTTCATCGACCTTCTACGCCCCGAGGCGCTGGCGACAGCCATCGCGGAACGACGCCAGCAGGCAACCTATCGTTTACAGCCGGGCTATGATCACTCGTATTTCTTTGTATCGACCTTCATGGAAGACCACATCACCTTCCACGCCGAAGCGATGTACGGGGACTGACGGATGAGCAAATTTGACTATGACCTGATCATCATCGGGTCAGGGCCATCAGGGCGTTCCGCGGCAATCCAGGCGGGCAAACTGAAACGTCGTGTGCTGGTGATTGACCGCAAAGACCGATTTGGCGGCGTGTCGGTTCATACCGGCACAATCCCCTCGAAAACCTTGCGCGAAACGGTGCTAAACCTGTCCGGCTGGCGCGAGCGCAGTTTTTATGGCCGATCTTACCGGGTCAAGGATCAAATCCGCGCCGAAGACCTCAAGGCACGTCTGCACATGACGCTGGATCACGAGGTTGACGTGCTGGAACATCAGTTCAACCGCAACCACGTGGAAACCCTGAACGGTCTGGCCAAGTTCGTCGGCCCGCATGAGATAGAGGTCGCCACTGATGCCGGTGAAACCACACGCCTGACGGCAGCCAAGTTCCTGATCGCTACAGGGACCAAAACCTACCGCCCGGATTACGTGCCCTTTAACGGCAAAACCGTGGTCGACGGCGATGACTTTCTGGAAATGGCCGAGATTCCGCGCTCGCTTGTCGTGATCGGCGCGGGGGTAATCGGCGTTGAATATGCCACGATGTTCTCGGCACTGGATGTGCGCGTGACCCTGATCGAGCCGCGCGAAACCTTCCTTGATTTCATCGACAAGCGGTTGATCCACGATTTCACCCATCAAATTCGCGAAAACGGCGTCGATCTGCGGCTGGGCTCTGCCGTGGAAAAGATCGAGGACACAGGGGATCATGTCGAAGTCACACTGGATAATGGCCGCCATGTCCGTGCTGAAATGCTGCTGTTTGCGGCCGGGCGCATGGGTGCGACCTCAGCGCTGAATTTGAACTCAGTTGGTTTGGAGACGGACCATCGCAACCGCATCAAGGTGGACCGCAAAACCTATCAGACCACTGTGCCGCATATCTATGCCACCGGCGATGTGATCGGGCACCCGTCGTTGGCCTCAACCTCGTTGCAACAGGGCCGTGTGGCGGCCTGTCATGCGTTGGACACCCCCACCCTGCCAGAAAGCCCTTGGTATCCCTATGGCATCTATTCGGTGCCCGAGATTTCCACCTGCGGTATGTCCGAGGAAGAATTGGAGGAACGCGGCATCCCATATGAGGTTGGTGTGGCGCGGTTCCGCGAAACCTCACGCGGGCATATCATGGGGTTGGAGCATGGCATGCTGAAAATGCTGTTCTCGCTGAAAACCCGCCGGGTGCTGGGCGTGCAGATCGTTGGCGAAGGGGCGACTGAGTTAATCCATATCGCGCAGGCGGTGCTGAACCTGAAAGGCACGGTGGACTACTTCGTGCAGAACACGTTCAACTACCCGACCTTGGCCGAAGCCTACAAGATCGCCGGTCTGGACGCGTTCAACCGGATGCCGATCCCCGAAGAGTTCAAGGTGCGCAAGAAACCCGCAGAACCCGCCAAGAAACAGGCAAAGAAGGCGTGACCACCCTGTATGTCGATGGCGATGCCTGTCCTGTGAAGGCCGAAGCCGAGCGGGTGGCGACACGCCACAAGGTGCCGATGGCGTTGGTCTCGAATGGTGGGTTGCGGTCATCGGCCAATCCATTGGTGCAGGTCGTCATCGTTGCGGAAGGTGCGGACGAGGCGGACAAGTGGATCGCCGAGCGTTGTGGATCAGGGGATGTGGTGGTGACGTCGGACATCCCTCTGGCTGCAAAATGCGTCGAGGCCGGCGCGCGGGTGTTGCGCCCCAATGGTGAGGCATTCACGGCTGCCAATATAGGTCAGCAACTGGCGATGCGCGATCTGATGGCCGATCTGCGCGCCGCCAACCCGCTGGGTGCCGGTGGTGGCGGTAAACCTTTTGGGAAAGCCGACCGATCCCGGTTTCTGGACGCGCTGGAACGCGAGATCAGGGCCGCGCTTCGCCGGTAGCCTATCCATCTGTCGAGCGGGAAAGGCCAAAACGTCACATCCCTGATTTGGCGGCAGCTTTCACTTGCGCATTACGACCACAACCCGGACACTCAAGCCCAAACTGGAGCGCGCATTTGAAACGGGAGACGGCATAATGAAGGTGAACGGCGATCATTACCGGTCGATTTGGTGGGACAAAGCGGCCAGAGAGGTTCGGATCATCGATCAGCGGTGGTTGCCGCATGAGTTTCGGGTTGTCACGATCAAATCGTTGGACGAATTTGCCGCGGCGATCCGCGAGATGTGGGTTCGTGGCGCGCCGCTGATTGGCGCGACCGCCGCTTTCGGGATTGCCGAGCAGATGTCGCGCGACGCTTCTGATGCCTCATTTGACGCCGCTTACGAGATTCTGTATGCCACGCGGCCCACGGCGATCAACCTTCGTTGGGCGCTGGACCGGTGCCGGGACGCGTTGATGCCTTTGGCCCTCAGCGACCGTGCGGGCTACGCCTGGGCGCTGGCGCAGGAGATTGCGGATGAGGATGTCGAAATCAACGCGTCAATCGGAAGGCACGGGCTGGACCTGATCAAGGAGATTGCCGCTCGCAAGCCTAAAGGCGAGCCGGTGCGTCTTTTGACCCATTGCAACGCCGGATGGCTGGCCACAGTAGATTGGGGCACCGCCACCAGCCCCATGTACCACGCACATGAGGCCGGCATTCCAGTTCAGGTCTGGGTCGATGAAACCCGGCCCCGCAATCAGGGCGCGCTGACCTCGTGGGAGCTGGGCGAGCACGGTATTCCCCATCGCTATATCGTCGACAATGCAGGCGGGCATTTGATGCAGCACGGGCTGGTCGATGCGGTAATCACCGGAACCGATCGCACAACAGCACAAGGGGACGTCTGTAACAAGATCGGGACCTATCTCAAGGCACTGGCGGCCAATGACAACGGTGTACCATTCTATGTCGCCCTGCCCTCGCCCACCGTCGACTGGACCGTGCTGGACGGCGTGGCGGAGATTCCGATTGAAGAGCGCGATCAGCGCGAAGTGACTCACATCATGGGCGTGGACGATCTCGGGGCCGTTGAAGATGTCCGGATCACACCAAACGGAACCGAGGGCGGCAACCCGGCATTTGATGTCACCCCCAACCGGCTTGTGACGGGTCTGATCACCGAACGCGGCATCTGCGATGCATCCGCCGAGGGGCTTGCGGAGCTGTTTCCCGAGCGCGCCGGTTAACAAATTGTTTTCAGGCATTCCGGAAGGTGCGGCCACCGCTTGTAGAGGCGTTGAAGAAATGGGCTGGGAAAAGCGATGATTGAAAACTGGTACAAGGCGGATGAGGCCGAGAAATGGCGTCAGAACGCGGGTGCGGACCCTGCGGATCAGGAGCTGGGCGAGCGTATCTACACGTCGCGTCTGATCGGTCAAAACCCCGACCTGCTGATGCATGGGGGCGGAAACACCTCGGTCAAATTGGAACGCCCCGATCTGTTTGGTCACATGCAGCGTGTCCTTCACGTAAAGGGCTCGGGCTGGGATCTGGACACGATTGAGCCACCGGGGCTTCCCGGCGTTTGGCTTGATCCACTGATGAAGCTGCGCGCACTGGATCGTTTGTCTGATTTCGACATGGTGAACGTGCAGCGCGCCAACTTGCTGGATTCAGGTTCACCCAATCCGTCGGTCGAAACGCTGCTGCACGCGTTTCTGCCGCATAAATACGTCGATCATACGCATGCTACACCGTTTCTGGTTCTGGCAAACCTGCCCAACGCTGCCGAGGTTTGCCGCGAGATTTTTGGTGATCGTTTGGGCATAGTCCCTTACATCATGCCGGGCTTCGGGCTGGCAAAAAAAGCCGCTGAGGTATTTGAGGAAAACCCTGAGGTCGAGGGGTTGCTGCTGCTGCAGCACGGGCATTTCACTTTCGGAGAGAATGCGCGGGAAAGCTATGACCGGATCGTAGCGCATACCAACGAGGTCGCCGCCTATTTTAGTATGAAAGAGTTAACGCCCCTGGGTGTGCGCGATCCTGCGGATAATCTGGATGTGCTGCCCGCCCTGCGCGGAGCCATTGCCGATGTCTCAGCCGGGCGCGACGATCCAATGCCGGTGTTTGACCTGCGCAACGGATCTGACGTGATGGCGTTTTTTAACCGGACGGATATTGAGGCCTTGGCGGCGCGCGGTATGGCTTCGCCCGACCATGTCTTGCGCACCAAGGGGGTTCCGCTGGTGCTGCGCACGCATGATCTGTCGGGTGGGCCTGCGCGACTGAAGGAAAAGGTCAAGGCATTCGCCGAATCCTACCGCGCCTATTTTGAACGTCAGGCGGCGCAGACTGATGAGCCCAAGAAAATCCTATCGACCGACCCGAAACATGCCTGGGTCGAAGGGATCGGCGTGGTCGGAATGGGTGTGAATGCCAAGGCGGCCTCCATCGCCGCTGATCTGGCCGAACAAAACCTGCGGGTCCGTGCTGTTGGAGAGGATGCAGGTGGATACTACCCGCTGGACGAGAAAGACCAGTTCGACTGCGAATACTGGTCACTAGAACAGGCCAAACTCGGTAAGGGTAAGCGCCCTGCCTTTCAGGGCAAGGTGGTCGTGGTCACGGGAGGAGCAGGGGCAATCGGACTGGCAACGGCGAAGGCGTTCGCCCGTGAAGGGTCAAATGTTCTGCTAGTGGACCGGGACGAAACCGCTCTGGCCGAGGCAGGCAAATCGCTGGGACGGTGGCATGCCACCCATGCCTGCGACATCACGCAGGAGGGTGCGGCCAATGCTGCGGTTCAGGCTGCCGTTCAGCGGTTCGGAGGCCTCGATATCCTTGTCAGCAATGCAGGGTCTGCCACCGGCGGCGCGCTATTGGAGCTGAGCGATCAAGCGTTCCGCGCCGCGTTTGAGTTAAACTTCTTTGCGCACAAATCTTTTGCCCTCAGCGCGGCCCGCGTGATGCAGGCGCAGGGTCGCGGCGGGCAAATTCTGTTCAACATCTCAAAACAAGCGATCAATCCAGGCCGGAACATGGGCGCCTACGGCACGCCCAAGGCGGCCACTCTGTTCCTGCTGCGGCAACTGACACTGGAACTCGCTGAGTTCGGGGTGCGGGTAAATGGCGTCAATGCCGACCGCATCCGGTCCGGGTTGCTGACGGATGATTTCATCAATGAACGCGCCAAGGCGCGCGGGGTTACGACCGATACCTATATGGAAGGCAACCTGCTGCGGCGCGAGGTCGAAGCCGTCCATGTCGCCTGCGCCTTTGCGGCACTGGCCAAAATGGAACGGACCACGGGTCATGTCGTAACCGTCGATGGCGGAAACACCGAAGCGGAACTACGCTGACAAATCCGCAGTGGCCCGGATCAGGCCGCCACTGCAACCGGTCGATTTTCACGGATGGGCAGGTGAACTATAGCGCTGAAGGCGCCAACGGCTACGCCAATCCACCAGACCATCGTGTAATCGCCATAGACGTCATACATGTGCCCGCCCAGCCAGACGCCCAGGAAACCGCCAATCTGGTGGCTGAGGAAGATGAAACCGTAAAGAGTACCCATATAGCGCAGCCCGTACAGATGCGCGACAAGACCCGAGGTCAGAGGCACAGTCGCCAGCCAGAGCGAGCCCATGACAATCGAAAATACGATGACCGACATTGGTGTAATCGGCATGAGGATAAAGACCGCAGCCGCCAATGTGCGGGCGGTATAGATCGAAGCCAGCAGGTATTTCTTGGGGAAGTGATTACCGGCCCAACCGGCCAGTAAGGTGCCACCAATATTCGCCAGCCCCACCAGCGAGATTGCCACAGCCCCCAGGGCCGAGGTGGTGGTGATGCCCAGCGAATGCAGCACACCACCGGGTTGGATCGGGCCGCACATCTCGGTCACGAAGGCTGGGAAATGGGCGGTGATGAACGCCAGTTGATAGCCGCAGCTGAAGAACCCCAGAAAGATCATCGCATAAGAGGGGTCACGGAACGCACGGCTCAGAATCTGGCTCATGCTCTCTTCCAGTTCGGCCTTGCTGACCGGTTGTGATGCGCGCATGAAAGGCAGCGTCAGCCCAAGGGCTAGAATCGCAGCTGCAAAGACAAGAAACACCTGTTGCCAGGGCAGGAAGCTGAGCAACCATTCTGCCGTCGGTGCGCCAATCACCTGTCCGAAACTGCCCGCCGCCGTGACAATGGCCAAAGACATCGAGCGGTTCTTGTCGGACGACGCACGCCCGACCACCGCCAGTACGACACCAAAACCCGTGCCCGCGATGCCAAATCCAACCAGCCACGCATACATTTGATGACCAAACGGCGTTACAGACCAAGCCGACAGAACCATACCAGCCGCATAGGTCAACGCGCCAAGAATGATGGCTTTTCGGTCGCCAATCTTTTCAGCCATTGCAGCAAAGATCGGCTGTCCAATCCCCCAGGCCAGGTTCTGGATCGCGATGGCCAGCGAGAAATCGGTGCGTAGCCACCCAAACTCAGTGGCAATTGGAATCTGGAACACTCCGAACGACGCCCGCACGGCAAAGCTGACCGTGATGATAATACATCCTACGATCAGGATCGGATTCAGCAGGCGCGTAGAATGCGACATAGGGACCTCGGGGGTATCGGTTCGACGGACGGTAGTGGATTTGAGCAGTCGGTCAAATCAGCAGATTTGCGGTCACGGATAAGGAAATTTGATGGGTCGTGGGAAATGGCCGCTTTTCAAGGCTCAACGCGGGCGCTATGGCTCGAATCCATGACGGATCTGATTTCGATTTACAACGCCCGCATTGCCGAGGGCAGCCTGACCCGGGACGATGCGCAAGAGGCCGTCCTACCCCATTTCGAACGCATCCGCGCGGCGCTGTCCGCCCCGGTTAAACGCGGGTTGTTCCGCAAGGCTCCGCCCCCGCCCGAGGGGTTGTATCTTTGGGGTGGCGTGGGGCGCGGGAAATCCATGTTGATGGATATGTTTGTCGATGCGCTGGAGGATATTCCTGCGCGTCGAGTGCATTTTCATGCGTTCATGCAGGAAATTCATGCCGGCATGCACAAAGCCCGTCAGGATGGGGTCGAGGATGCCTTGGCTCCGGTGGCGAAAGAGGTCGTGAATTCGGTCAGGCTGCTTGCTTTTGACGAGATGCAGATTATCGATATCACCGATGCCATGATCGTCGGGCGTCTGTTCGACCTGCTTTATGAAGGCGGCGTTGTGGTTGTGACCACGTCAAACCGGCACCCTGACGATTTGTACAAGGACGGGCTGAATAGGCAGTTGTTCCTGCCTTTCATCGCCCGCATCAAGGAACAGCTTCAGGTGTGGGAGCTGGTATCTCCCACAGATTACCGCCAAAACCGGCTGGAGGGCGCACCGGTATACTTCACCCCAATCGGACCCGAGGCACGGCAGAACATTCGTGACGTCTGGACCGATTTGTCGGGCGGTGCGGCGGAACCGCTAGTCTTGCAGGTCAAAGGCCGGTCGGTCGAGCTGCCGGCCTTTCGGAACGGAGTTGCCCGGGCCACGTTCTACGATCTGTGTGGTCGCATGTTAGGCCCGGCGGATTACCTAGCAATTGCAGATGAGTTGAAGGTTCTGGTGCTAGAGGACATCCCGCGCTTGTCGCGCAACAACTTCAACGAAGCCAAACGGTTCGTCACATTGATTGACGCCTTGTACGAGGCCAAGGTTCGGTTGATCTGTTCCGCCGCGGCTGAGCCCGAGATGTTGTATGTCGAAGGCGAAGGGACGTTCGAGTTTGAACGCACTGCCTCGCGACTGCGGGAAATGCAGGATCAGGACTGGGGGAAATAGGGGGCTCAGCCCCCGCCGCGCTTTGCGTGGCTCCCTCGAGGTATTATTGGCCCGATGAAGCCCCTGCGGGCAGAGAATTTAGCCGTTTTCGCGCAAGATGTTTCCCGCCAGATACAGCGAGCCGCAGATCAGAACGCGGGCTTGTGGGTTTTCCCCGACAATTGCTTTCAGAGCGTCGGCAACACTGTCGGCGGTTGTGGCGGTTAGGGTGACTTTAGCCGCGGCAGCGGCCGTGTCTTCGGCACTCAGCGTTGCGGCCTCGCCGGGGATCGATACTGCGGTCAGGCTTTGGACCTGTTTCGCGAGCGGTGCGAGGTAACCCGTCACGTCTTTGGTGTTGAGCATTCCGCAGATCATATGCGTCGGGCGCTCTGGCAGTTTGGTCAAAACATCCGCCAGTGCTACTCCGGCGGCGGTATTGTGACCACCATCCAGCCACAGCTCAGCTTGTGGCGCAGCCTCGACCAAGGGACCGGTTTTCAGGCGCTGCATACGGGCGGGCCATTCGGCACGGGTCACTGCGGCCTCGTAGGCGTCGTCGCCCAGATCAAGGTACCGTAGAACGGCCAGCGCAGCACCTGCGTTCTGCATCTGATGCGCACCCAGCAGGTTGGGCAATGGCAGGTCACGCAACCCGGTTTCGTCCTGATAGATCAGGCGCCCGTTTTCCTCATGCACATGCCAGTGCTGACCGTGGACCAGCAGCGGCGCTCCCAGGCGTGCGGCGGTGTATTCGATGACCTCTAGCGCCTCGTCCTGTTGCGGGCCGACGATACAGGGCACACTAGGTTTTATGATGCCCGCCTTTTCGGCTGCGATCTTGCCCAGCGTATCTCCCAGAAACTGTTCGTGGTCGATCGAAACTGGCGTGATCACCGTTACGGCCGGTTCGTGTATGACATTCGTGGCATCCAGACGGCCACCCAAGCCGACCTCAAGCAGCGTGTAATCTGCCTGCGTCCGTGCAAAAGTCAGCAGGGCCGCGCAGGTCGTGATCTCAAAATAAGTGATGTTTTCGCCATCATTGGCGGCGTAGCATTCATCCAGAACGGCGGTCAAAGCGGGTTCCGAAATCAGCTCTCCGGCCAATCGGATGCGTTCGTGAAACCGCGCGAGGTGGGGCGAGGTATAGGCGTGGACTGACAGCCCCGCGCCCTCCAACCCGGCACGGATCATCGCCTGGGTCGAGCCCTTGCCATTGGTTCCGGCGATATGGATCACCGGTGGCAGCTTGACCTGCGGATTGTCCAAAGCTGCCAGCAAACGCCAGACACGATCCAAGGTCAGGTCAATGATCTTGGGATGCAGCGCCATCATCCGGTCGAGGATGACGTCAGATGTCGGGCTGGTCATTCTTCGACCGTTTCCTCGGCTGGGGTTTCGGCCTTGGCCTCTTCGGGCTGGGGCGCGGGAAGATCGCCTTTGACTGCTGGCGGCTGGTTCATCAGCATCCGGGTAATGGTGATCAGTTCCTCTCGCATCTCGGTCCGCTTGGTCACACGGTCCAACATGCCATGATCCAGCAGGTATTCCGCGCGCTGGAACCCTTCGGGCAGTTTTTCACGGATGGTCTGTTCAATCACGCGCGGCCCTGCAAAACAGATCAGCGCATTGGGTTCCGAAATATGTACATCGCCCAGCATCGCGTAAGATGCGGTCACGCCACCGGTAGTGGGATGCGTCAGCACGACAATATAGGGCAGGTTCGCCTCTTTCAGCATCTCAACGGCCACGGTTGTACGCGGCATCTGCATCAGGCTGAGGATACCTTCTTGCATCCGTGCGCCACCTGCGGCTGAGAACAGAATCAAGGGGCGCTTCAATTTTACCGCCTCTTGTGCGGCGGCGATGATGGCGTTGCCGACATACATGCCCATCGATCCACCCATGAACGAGAAGTCCTGTGCGGCAGCCACAATCGGGGTGCGCCCGATTTCGCCCCGAGCAACCAGCATTGCCTCAGATTCGCCGGTCTTTTTCTGAGCTGCTTTCATGCGATCCGGGTATTTCTTCTGGTCCCGGAATTGCAGCGGGTCAGCTGTTGGTGCGGGAACTTCGACCTCGGTGAAAATACCACCGTCAAACAGGTGTGCGAAACGGTCCCGCGGGGTGATCGCCATGTGGTGATCACATTGGGTGCATACATTCTGGTTTTCCGCCAGCTCGCGGTGGAACAGCATCGTGCCGCATTCATCGCACTTGTGCCAAAGGTTTTCGGGCACTTCCCGGCGCGAGAAGATCGAATTGATCCGGGGACGGACGTAGTTTGTGATCCAGTTCATGTCGGAACCTTGTTTTGCGGCATTGACGTCAAATAAGACGCAACGGAAAGAAATGCAATCAACGCCTGAGCGCAAGACGTGCAGTTAACCAGCTGACAGTCATTACCGCAAAATCAACGAACAGCCATTGCCGTAACGAGCCGGTTTCGGACATGTCGTAAGGCAGCAGATACAATGCCAACCCGCTTAACGTTTCAGGCAGCGAAATGAACAGAAGCGCGACCGCATTGTTCAGAAAATGCAATGCAATAGCAGGTCCTAATGTTCCCGACCTTGCGGTCAAATCCGCCGCCAGCAGGCCGAAAATACACGCCCAAATGGCCACCAGAAGGGCATTCTCGCCGGTGACACCGGGCGCATAATGCCCTGCTGCGAACAGTACCGAAGGTACTCCCATCCAGATCGCCGGAGATCGGAATCTAGCCGCCAAGCATTGCTGGATATAGCCGCGAAACAGCACTTCTTCGGCGCTGGTCTGAATCAGGACCGCAATCACCGACACTGGCAGCAAAAGCAACCATGTGGACAGGGCCAGGTTTTGCGTCAGCGTCTCACCCATACCATAGGGTGGCAGGGCCGCCATGATCAGGCCCAGAATCACCAAGGCACGCAGGACCATCCAGAATTGTTGCAATAACAGGCGGCGCGGGCCAAGGATGGCGGCCAGAGACCGGTGCTGCATTTGACGGGCGGCGATAGCCACGCCCAGCGTCAGGAAACCGAAACTCAACAGCAGAATCAGCGCGGCCGACGTTGAGGTTCCTTGCAAAAGACCTTGCGCCTGATCTGGTTGAAGCAATTGCCCGACAAAGGCAAACAACACTGCGTTCAACGTCACATAGAGAACAAGGACAATACCCAGACCCGCCGCGAGGCGCCACAGTTCGGGCCGGGCGCGTGCGTCGCCCACAAGCCCCTCATGGGCGGCATATGCGTGAGGGTCAGGCATTGTTGCCAGAGCTTTCACCTTCGATGGATTGTGGGATTTCAGGGAACACCTCAGATGCGTGTTGGATGGTGTTGATCCTTGTGGACAACGTGGTCAGATACCCGGCAACGGTTTGCAGCAACTGAACCGCGACCGACGCATCGCTTTCGATCACAGCGCGCAATTCCTCTGCTCCGATGCGCAGGAACGTACAATCTGTGGCCGCTGTCAGATCCAATTGACGGACATCGCCGGTGATAATTGACAGATCGCCGATCAACCGACCGGGTTCAATGATTGATATAGTGCGCGTGCCACCGCTTTCATCGGTCCAGTCCAGATTGGCCTGCCCCTTGATGCACAGATACGCCGCGTCGGGTGCCTGCCCACGGGAAAAGATCATCTGCCCCGACGCAGCCTCGTACCATTGTGCCGAAAAGGCCAGCAGCCGCTGATTGCGCGCATCCAGCCCCGAAAACAGCTCGGTCGAGGATATGATCTGCAGCTTACGACTCAGATCAGCCGAGGCCCCGTCTTCGTGGTGGGTTTGGGTGCGCGAGACACCGTCAATCCGACCATCCTTGATCTCGATGAACAAGTCATAGGCCTCAGGGTGAGCAAAATGATCCTCCATGAAGATCATGATCGAGTCGGGCAACAATTCACGCAGCCGCAGACGTGTACGCAGACGGCTTTGGGAATCGTGGCTGGCCAATGCCTTGTCGAGGATCAGGATATCGGGACGTTTGATCCCCGCGCGGGAAAACGCCGCGCGCTCTTGAAACACGGTTGGCAGGTTGTTTCCGCCCAACCCGGTCGGCAGATCGTACAAGGTCGACGCGGCCCGACGGCGCAGGCCCGCCTCGTTTACGGCCTGAGCAACGACATCTTCGATCTCATCGGCATGGGCACCGGCCATCAGGGACACCCGGCCATAAATCGCATTCTCCATCACCGTCAGGCGCGGGATGTAGCTGTCGGGCGACAGCGGCACGAACATACCATCCAGCGCCCCACGAAGCCGTTCGGCCTGATCCTTGCGGATTGACAGAATCTTGTCCTTGTATTCCTCGGGAAAATCCGGGCCGATCTGCTCAGCCGTCAGCAGGAACGGCAGCGTCAGCAGCAACGCGCGCTCATCCTCGGAAATTCCGTTGTCTCCTCTCGACTTACGCCGATCCTTGATGTCGAGCAGACGGTGATACATGTCCTTGGACATCCCCAGACGCAGGAACAGCGGGTGATCGGTGCCGTCGCGGCCAAAGGCCTGATCCAATGTTTCCATCACGGCGCTGGCCATGGACATGGCGTCATCGGCAAGATCATGCATCCCAAGCATGTTCTTGAACCGCCGATCATCCGCCATAGACTCGGGCGTGATATCCCGAGACGGGGTCGCATAGAGCAGGTTACCCCCCAAAGGAACAGCCGGGTTAAAACGATCCGGGTCGAACCGGTAAACGTGTTGGTCCAGCCCTTTTTCCTGCAGCTTTTCCGCAATCGTCCCCCGCAGGTTGACCACGTCCTGCGCCAGATCGGGATGCAAAATGGGATCAAATTGTGTGCGCAGGGTACGGCGCAGCATAAGTTCGTCAGTACCCATCGCTTCGACCAGTTGGAACCACCAGGCGCGAATGTCATCAACATCATCCAGCCCGGCAAGCCCCGGATCAATCCATTCATCCGTCAGCGAATCCGTCGGGTTTCCGGCGCGGGCAGCTTCGATTTGCCAGCGAGTCGGCGCCACGGCGGCATCGGCCTCATGCTGAGGATGCGGACGCAGGGGCATCAACAGATTGTCGCCCAGCGTGCCGTCGAACAGATAGGGCCGCGAATAGGCATAGCCGATCCGGGCCGCAATCACGACCTGATGCAGGTCTTTCAGATTGTGGCCCGCCATGATCACGTCGCCCTGCACCGGCAGGACTTCGCGGGTCAGGACCTGCGCCAGCGCATTTCGTTCCGCGGCATGGGTCGATTGGATGGCGACCCGCGCACCCTTGGGTATGGTCAGGTCGATATCTTCCAGAATGGTCTTGCCGTCATCATCGCGCACGGTGACGTTTCGCAACTCGATATCGCCCGTCAGATGCGGAATAGTCTCAGGCTCACCCACGAACAGATTTTCAGGGATCATGTTTGAAGGCGCAAAGCGTTCGGTCACGACCTCCCACCGCAGGGACATGTCCTGTACCTGATTGTAGTAGGTCAGCAGGTCCTTCCACGGGCCGCTCAGATCCTTATAGGCCCCAAGTGCAGCAACCAGCGCCCCGACTGTCACCTCACCCGTGATCGCCAGATAGCCGCCTACCGAATAGAACAGAAACGGCGTCATCTGCGTAATCAGGTTGTTGAGGAACTTCATGAAGAACTTCTTGTTGTAGATCTTGAACCGGATCTCGAACAAAAGCCCCAAACGATGACTGAACTGCGCCTGCCGATACCGCCAGCCGCCATTGGTGCGCAGATCGCTGATCCCAGCCGCACTTTCGCCAATTTCTGAACTGAGGTTGCGGACCTCTTGAATACGTTCCTTGTTCAGCAGGTTGATCTGGCGTTGCAACTTTGGAATCAGCCAGGCCTGCAGAGGGATCAGAGCCACACTGGCAAGACCGAACCAGACGCTCTGCATGAACAGGAAGGTGACGATGGTCATCATCTGCCCGAACTGGAACACCGGCTGCGCGATCGCGTCGCCCATCAGGCCACCCATCGGTTCGGCCTCAGAAGTGATCATCGACACCAGCTCACCCTGGCTGGTGGTGGCGAAATAGGATTTCGGAAACCGCATCGTGCGATGGATCAAAGTGAACCGCAAACGGCGCAACATGCGTTCAGCAAGGATGCCCTTCATCGTGTTGATGCGCATTTTCATCAACCCGCTGGCAATCACGGTTGCCAAAAAGGCGAAACACAGGATCAACAGATACTGCACCTGCGTTACCGAGAAGCCCAGGAAAGTCACCGTATCACTGGGCGCGCCAATGGCCCCGTTGATGATCTGCTTGGGCAACTCCAGCGAGGCATAGAGGAACGGGAATGACAGAACCGTCAGAAACAGCAGCACAAGCTGTTGTTTCTTCGAATGTTTCCATATGAAAGCGAATAGAGTGGGTTCCATGCCCCGGCCTTGCCTCAAATCTATTGGATGCGTTTTCGGATGATCCACTGCAATCAGGTATCAGACGGTACGCACTGACCTTTACGATTGCAAGAATGGCTGGGCTAACAGGTTTCAAATCGATTGCCCATCCGCCCCATTAGTCACAAATTCGCGAGATTTGCCCCCCAGTATCGTTTATTCTCCTTTAAACCCTGCGTTGTCTTTGACTAAACAGGGTCACACTTTGAATGATGGGGCCATGGGCAGACTTCTGGATCGCTATATTCAACGCCGCGCCGTCGAACGCTGGCGTCAGGCCCTGCGTGGTGCGTCTGCTGCGCCTGAACCGCAACTACGGCAACAGCGTGATGATGCGCGCAAGCTGCGCACGCATCTGCAGTTGCTGATTCATGAGGCCGACAGCCGTCTGGCCCGACCTCGAATTGGGTCGACCCAATTCCCAAAACCCCTTGGCACCGATTGGTGCTGGCGACCGGATCTGTGGCGCGGGCCATTGGCGCGTCCGGGTGTGGCCTCGGCCGCACGAAAGGCGCAGATGGACCGGCAGGTGACCTTGTTCCACGACTGTTCCCTGGCCGAAATAGCAATGCGGCAGACCCGGAATTCCCGCGACAAGGATCTGGCCGCATATGGGATGACAGTTGAAGTGTTCGGGTTTTCCGGTTCTTTCCTGTCCCTGTCTGTGGAATTGCCCTACGAGGCTGCTCAGGGCCTGACCAAACAGCATCTCATGCGTGTGGATACCCTGATCGAGGCCGAGCAGCCGCTTGAGATATTCGCCCGTCTCAACATCCAGCACGGACCCAACGCTGAACAGGTTCTGCGCAAGCTGGACCTGTCTGCAAGCTCCTGCTCAGTCGATTTCGATCTGGCACATTTGCCCTTGAATGAGTCGCGGATCGAGAAGATCTGGCTGGACCTGATCTTTGAAAACCCGCAGATGAATCGCGTTTCCCTGCGCGATCTGACCTTCTGCCGCCACCATCGCGCCGATTTGTAAGAGGTTCGGCCATGACGCAACCGACATTGACACCCATCCGGTTCGAGAACGGCCTCTGGCAGGGTCACCTGCAAGCCGAGGTGGCGGTTGAGGTTCTGTACTTGGGCGAACCTTTGGAAGACGTGCGCGTGACACCAGCAGATGACGGATGGGCACTGACTGTCCCTGTACCCGTGAAGGCACTGTCCGATGGCGTGCATTGCTTTGTCATCGTGGACGCAGGCACGTCCGAAAAACTTGGCGATTTTACCATTATCGCAGGCGCCCCGGCAGCGGATGATCTTCGCGCTGAGGTCGAGCTGCTGCGCGCGGAACTGGATATGCTGAAACGGGCATTTCGGCGGGCGCAGAGCGTGGGCGAATAGCCCGTATAGGGCCAAGTCCCTATCTTTTCATCAGAATCCCGTGCATCCTTGAGCGACCCGCAGCAACTTGGGCAAGCTCATGGATCGCAGCAGCATCATTAAACTCATCGCGCTGATGGTGACGGGGTTCGGGATCGGCATCGACTTTACCGGCGCGTTGATCCTGGTTCCGGCTATCGAAAACAGTTTCGACGCCGATATCACCAGCACCCAATGGGTTTTGAACATCTATGCCCTGTTCTTTGCCATGACGATGGTTGCCGGGGGGCGGCTTGGCGACATGTACGGGCACCGCAAGTTGATGCTGATCGGCCTGTCGATCTTTCTGTTTTCCTCAGTCATGTGTTTTGTATCGCCTAGCCTGGATTTTCTGATTGTCTCACGCGCATTACAGGGGATCGGCGCGGGATGTGTCTGGCCCTGCACGCTGGCCTACGGCGCCACCAAAGTCTCGCGCCCTGAACATCGCGCCATGATCATGGGGCTTATTCTGGCAGGCGTCACATGCGGTAACGTCATCGGCCCGCTGATCAGCGGTACGGTCGTGAACCTTGGGGATTGGCGGCTATTTTTCCTTGCAAACGTGGTGTTTGCGACCATTTCGATGGTCACCGCCTTAGTGTTGATGGAGCGCGAAACCCAGCACAAAAAAGGCGAACACATCGATGTCGCAGGTATGGGCGTACTGTCTTTGGCTGTCCTGCTGTTGCTTTATGGGTTGGACGTGGGTGCAGATTGGGGCTGGACCTCATCGCCGTTGCTGATGTTGTTCTTCGTCTGCGCTGTTCTGTTCGTCTTGTTCCCACAAGTGGAAAAACGAGTGAAAGAACCCCTATTGCTGCCCCAGATGATGGCAAACAGAGAGTTTCGCATCACGCTGGGCCTGAACATGTTCAATGTCTCAGCAGCGTTCGTAGGGTTGATGTATTTCCCCCAATACATGCAAAAGGTATTGGGCTGGTCGACGTTGCAATCTGCATTCGGGTTGGCCCCGCTTACTGTTCTGCTTGCCGTGGGGTCCATCTTGTCGGGCAAACTGTACAACGATTTCGGTCCCAAACGGCTTTTGTTCTGGGGTTACCTGTGCGCCACTATCGGTGCGGCCAGTGTTGTCGTGTTGCCCGCAGGGTTGGGCTATTTTCAGATTCTGCCCGGTATGGCGATGATTGGGTTGGGGGCCACGCTGACGGTTGGCCCATCAGGCACCGCTGCGGTTTGCGCGGTGAAACCGGAACGGGCCGGGTTGGTCGGTGGGCTGAGTTTCATGACACACCTCGTCTATGGTGCCATCTCGGTGGCCTGCGCGACCGCGATCATGTATCTGGCCAGTCTGCGCAGCCTGGGTGAACGTCTGGCGACCGCCGGGATTGATATGTCGGAATCCGATCAGCGGGCCATCAACGGCGGGACGCTGACCACAACCTCTGCACGCGCGATCATGGACAAACTGGGCACGGCCGAGGCCGAAAAGGTCAAAACCGCCATCACCGCAGCGTTTGACACTGGCATGAACATGGCGTTCATTTTCGCCACTGTGTCAGTATCTGTCGGCGTCTTATTGGCGATGTTGCTGGATGAGGAAAAGCTGCACAAAGTGGAAAGCTGATCCACCAAAGAAAAAGGGCCGCCTGATTGGCGGCCCCGTTGGTTTACTGCGACGGCCCGTTCGGGTTGAAGGCCGACAAACCTTTGAGGATATCGATGGCATAGGCCATTTGGTAATCCTCTTCCCGAAGCTCAGCTGTGGCTTCGGCCCGGGCGCGGTCTTCCTCGATCTGACGAATCTCATCTTCGCTGAGGCTGTCATTGTTCAGGCTGCCGCGCAGGTCGGCTTCGGACCGGGCGGGACGGTTCGAATCTTCCTCTTCCGAATCCGGCACCGGGCGCGGTTGCTCGACAATGATGTCGGGGCTGACGCCAAGCGCCTGGATCGAACGACCCGACGGTGTGTAATACCGCGACGTAGTCAGGCGCATGGCCCCGTCGCCACGCAGCGGCATGACCGTCTGAACAGAACCTTTGCCAAAGCTTTTGGTGCCGACCACGATGGCGCGGCGGTGATCCTGCAAGGCACCGGCAACAATCTCGGACGCCGAGGCCGAACCCCCATTGATCAGAACCACAATCGGCTTGCCTTCGGCCAGATCGCCTGGGGATGCGTTGAACCGCTCGCCCTCGCCCGGGTCGCGGCCACGGGTAGACACGATCTCACCCTCGTTCAGGAAGGCATCGGAAACCTTGATCGCCTGCGTCAGCAGACCGCCCGGGTTGTTGCGCAGGTCCAGAACAAAGCCATTGACCTTTTCGATGCCACCAGCCTCTTCGATCTGTTCGTTCAGCCCTTCCTGCAGGTTGGGGAAGGTCTGGTCGTTAAAGGTGGTCACTCGCAGCACGACGCTGGTGCCTTCGGTGCGGGCACGCACAGCGGTCAGCTTGATCGTGTCGCGAATGATCGTGACGTCAAAGGGTTCCTGTTCCCCTTCGCGCACGACCGTAATCACGATTTCCGAACCCACAGGTCCGCGCATAAGATCCACCGCCTTGTCCAGCGTCAGGCCCAGAATGCTTTCGCCATCGACATGGGTGATGAAGTCCCCAGCCTCGATCCCAGCCGCATCCGCCGGGGTGTCATCGATCGGAGAGACAACTTTCACAAAGCCCTCTTCCTGCGTGACTTCGATACCCAGACCGCCAAATTCGCCGCGTGTCTGCACGCGCATCTGTTCAGCATCGTCAGGCGACAGATAGCTGGAATGCGGGTCCAGCGATGTCAGCATTCCATCAATCGCTGCTTCGATCAGCTCCTCGGGCTCTACCTCTTCAACATATTGCGCACGGATGCGTTCGAAAATGTCCCCGAACAGATCAAGCTGCTCATAGACGCTGGCCTTGTTTTCGGCCTCTTGTGCCAGCAGGGGTCCTGCGATCTGAGTAGTTGCGAGTATGCCTGCCACGGTTCCGGCCAAACCGGCCATCACAAATTTCTTCATATGTATTTATCCATCCTTGCTGGTCCGAAACCACGATTCCGGGTCCACGGGGCTGTTATCCTGTCTTACCTCTATATAGAGCGTTTCTGACCGGTCAGTTCCAGTGCCATCACTGCTTGTTGACAAAATAGCGCCGATTTCGGGCGTTTCACCAGGCATCAAGCCGACCGGAGTGCCCTCGGGAATCACCTGACCGGGGTTGCCGTAGACCTCTTGCAGCCCCGAAAATACGAATAAAAGACCGGGTTGAGGCTCTAGGATGACCAGATTCCCCAAATCCAGCAGCGGCCCGCGATAACGTATCGTAGCCGCAGTCGGCGATGTCACAATCGCGCGTGGACGTGTGCCCACCACCACACCCGGGCGCTTGACCCCTGCTGCATCCGTGTCACCAGCGCGGTGCAGCACAACACCCTGAGCGGGCAAGGCAACTTCACCCTTGCGCTGTGAAATATCCGCGTTGGTTTCAGCAATCTCCCCTTCTGAGATTTCCGACAGTCCGCTGGCAAACCCTTCCAGCGTTTCTGTGGACGAGATCAGGATCGCCGTTCGAACCGGATCTTCGACAAAACGCACTGGCAAATCGGTCCGATCTGCTATGGCGGTACTGAGTTTCGTACGCGCGGTCTGCACGCCGGTCAGACCTTCGGTCAGTGTATCAGCGGCGCTTTGTTGTAGCTGCCGCAGGGTCTGGACCTCTTGCAGGTCGTGGGCCAGTTCTTGCGCGCGAGCGTTCAAACCTGGCGTGACCTCGGACAGCATCATACCTGCGCGGGCCGATCCCAACGGGCCAGAGGGGTGCAGCATCAGAACCGGTGGCGCGGTTGTTTCGATGGTTTGCAACACGCCCAGCAACTGCGCAATTTCATCCTCGCGGCTGCGCAATTCAGTGGTCAACTGTGCCTCGCGCGTGGCGGCGCGGCGCAGACCCTCGCGCATGGCGGTCAGACCGGCCTCATAGGCCTGAATGGTTTCGGTCAGGGCACGCACGCGGTCACGGGCGCTGTCGGCCTCGGTCAAAGCGACGGATGCATCTTCCAGCATTTGCGCCGCATTCAGCGCCGCTGTGGACGGGTCGGTCTGGGCGTGGACCGGCGTCGCAAACAGCACTGCCCAAAGAAGCGCGCGCAAGGTCATAACAACAGACTCTTGCCGGTCATTTCGGGTGGCTGTTCAAGGCCCATCAACTGCAACAGGGTCGGTGCCAGATCGGACAGACGCCCATTGCGCAACGTGGAACCTTCCGGCCCACCCACCAGCGCCACGGGAACGGGATTCAAGGTATGCGCGGTGTGCGGTCCGCCGGTTTCGGGATCCACCATCATTTCACAATTACCGTGGTCGGCAGTGATGATCATCGCACCGCCTGCCTTTTTCAGCGCGGCAACCACCTGTGCCAGGCCCTGGTCCACCGCCTCGCAGGCTTTGATTGCGGCTTGAAGATCACCGGTGTGACCCACCATATCGGGGTTGGCATAATTGGTGACGATCAAGTCGTACCCGGCCTCAATCGCCTCGACAAACTTGGCGGTAACCTCGGCCGAGGACATTTCGGGCTGCAAATCATATGTCGCCACTTTTGGTGACTTCGGCATATAACGATCTTCACCCATTTCGGGCGTTTCTTTTCCACCGTTGAGGAAAAACGTAACATGCGGGTATTTCTCGGTCTCGGCCAGGCGGAACTGACGCAGCCCCTGTTTGGCGACCCATTCGCCCAGCGTGTTCACGATATCGCGCTTTGGGAACACGGTTGTCATATAGGCATTGTGACCGTCCGAGTATTCCACCATCCCCAATAGCGCAGACAGGTGCGGGCGCGGACCGGTGTCGAAATCAGCAAAATCCGGCTCGCCAATCGCGCGTAGAATCTCGCGCGCCCGATCAGCGCGGAAGTTGAGGCAGAAAACACCATCGCCATCACTTACGCCGTCATAGCCTTGTAGAACCGTCGGCACAATGAACTCGTCGGTTTCCGACTGGTTATAGGCGTGGTCAACCGCACCGTGGGCTGTGGCCGCAGTCCGCCCCTGCCCCTTGATCATCGCCTGAAAGGCCTCACTGACGCGTTCCCAGCGGTTGTCGCGGTCCATCGCGAAATATCGCCCGCTGACAGTCACAACGCGCGCACCTTCGGGCAGTCGGTCCTCAAGCTCGGCAATGTAAGTGAAAGCCGATTTCGGGGCCACATCGCGCCCATCCGTGATCGCGTGCAGCGCGACAGGAACGCCCGCATCGGTGATGGCTTTGGCCGCTGCGATGATGTGGTTCAGATGCCCATGCACCCCGCCATCCGAAACCAGCCCCATCAGATGCGCTGTACCACTCGCGGCCTTCACCTTGGCGATGAAGGCCTGCAGGGCGTTGTTGTCGAAGAATGAGCCATCTTCGATCGCCAGATCAATCTGACCCAGATCCATGGCCACGATGCGGCCCGCGCCAATATTGGTATGGCCGACCTCGGAATTGCCCATCTGACCGCTGGGCAGGCCAACATCGGGCCCGTGCGTTATCAAAGTGGCATGCGGCCCGTTGGCCATGATTGCGTCGAACGTAGGGGTATTGGCCAGATACGGCGCGTTGGCTTTGGTGTCCTCGGACAGGCCCCACCCATCGAGAATGCACAGGACAACGGGTTTGGGGGCGGTCATTATAGCTCTCCGGGTTTCTGCTCTTGGTCGATCTTTTACCGCCTGACCATCGGCGGGTGAACCGCCTTTTGACCTGTGGTGGGCAGATTTAATGCCGGGGCGGTTTTTCATTGCCGAAATATTCGGTGAATGGCCGAGCCTTGCGCCCCCGGTACTTGACGGTCAGATCCAGCGGGGCATCGTTTTCGTCATAGACCCCGACAACAACACCCCTGCCGCGGCTTTTGGTCCGCATATCGATCAGTTGTTGTTCCGAGCGCGTGGTCCGTTGCGAGGCGCGGCGCGTCCACGCGAAAAGGTAATCGTACATACGGTCGATAATTTCGGCATGATCCGCGCTTTCACCAAGATCGATCAACTCGTCCGGGTCGTTTTCCAGATCAAACAGGATTGGCCGATGGCCACCTTCACAATGGATCAGCTTCCACTTTTTGTCGGCAACCATGAACATCACCGCATCCCGGACCGAGGCGTTCAGCGTATCGGCAATCGGTGAGGCCGAATAGTCATATTCACAGATCACCACTTCGCGCGCGGTCTCTTCCTGCTGCCCGTATAGGATCGGCAGCAAGGAATGCCCTTCGAGGATGTGCAAAGGCGCATCGCCCCCCGCAACCTCCACAAAAGTCGGGGCAAGGTCGATGGATTCGACCAGCGCATCACTGACAGTACCGCGCGTGGCGTCGGCCTCGGCTGACGGGTCGTAGATGATCAGGGGCACTTTGGTCGAGGCATCGTGGAAGAAGGTCTTCTCCCCCATCCAGTGATCGCCCAGAAAATCCCCATGGTCCGAGGTCAACACGATCATCGTATCGTCCATCTGGCCGGTTTTCTCCATCCAGTCGAACAGGCGGCCCATCTGGTCATCGGCCTGTTTGATCAGGCCCATATAGGCGGGGATCACCGCCTCGCGCACATCCTGGCGCGAGAATGTCTGGCCGATCTTCGTGTCCATAAAGGCCCGCAGCACTGGGTGGGCTTTTTGGCGCTCGACCTCGGATCGCACCACAGGCAGCACATGTTCGGGACCATACATCGAGGCATAGGGCTCGGGCACGATATAAGGCCAATGCGGCTTGATGAAGCTCAGGTGACAACACCATGGACCGTCCTGCGATTGCATAAAGTCTATTCCGCGACCCGTCAGATACGGGGTTTCGCTGTCTTCTTCGGCTATATTGGCGGGTTCGGGGGAATTCTTCAGGAACCAGCCCGACAGGACGTTGCCATCCGCATCCAGCCCCGAGTTGGCAAAGTCGTGCCAGGGGTTGTCGCTCTCATATCCCTTGGCGCTGAGGTATTTATTGTATTCCCTGGCCCCGTCCGGATCGTAAAACCCGTCCGGCCCCTCGGGACGCATCCCATCATCGCGTTCAAACACGTCAAAGCCGCATTCTGCCACGCGGGCACCGATCAGGCTGTCGGGTTCCAGCCCCAGCCGTGCCATGCCTTCGGCATCCGCACGCATATGGGTTTTGCCGACCAGCCAGCACCCCATCCCGGCCTTGCGAAGATGATCGCCCATCGTCATCTCGCCCACTTTCAACGGGATGCCATTCCAGGACGCACCATGCGAATGCACATAGCGCCCGGTATAGGTCGACATGCGTGAACTACCG
This sequence comes from Ruegeria sp. BE10, assembly GCF_056538905.1. Classification (NCBI taxonomy): domain Bacteria; kingdom Pseudomonadati; phylum Pseudomonadota; class Alphaproteobacteria; order Rhodobacterales; family Roseobacteraceae; genus Ruegeria; species Ruegeria sp. BE10. Next base: position 79,649 of record NZ_JBQFTX010000007.1, on the reverse strand, counting down.
CAAATGGGGGACTGGATAAAAGCCCGGTCAAACCGCACACCCCGCGCGGCCAAACGATCAATGTTCGGAGTGTGCAGATGCGGATGGCCGTAGCAACTCAGATAATCCCAGCGCAGCTGGTCGAACATGATGAACAGAATGTTTTTGGCTTTGGCCAACGCGGCACCTCCCCGATAGTCAGGGACTTAGTTAGCCAATTCCCGGCCCGCAGCGAAGCGTAATTTATGCCTCGGCCTGCCGCTCCATCTGTTCCAGCATCTTCTTGGCGCGTTTGCACTGCAACTGATCACGCAGCGGGCTGTCAGGATCAATGTCTTTGTGGCAGACCACACATTTGTCCGCGCCGGAGATCGCGTTCAGGCCACCACAACTGCCTTTGATGGTTTTGCCCATCAGCATAACACCCAACGACATACCTACCATCACAAGGGCAAGCAGAATAAAGGCCAGAATAAAGGTGCTCATTGTGGTACCTACCAGTCAGTTGGTCTCAAGCGCGTCTTTGAACGCGGTGCTGTGTACCGTGATATAGGCATCTTCGCCACCCGTCACATCCCGCGAGATGAAATACACAGCAAGTTTATGTTCTTCGGCCAGCTCAAGGCCCTTTTCCTGCCCCAGCGCAAGCATTGCGGTTGCCCATGCATCCGCCATCATAGCGTTTTCAGCCAGAACAGTCACCGATGTTGTCCGATGCGTGATCGGGCGCCCGGTTGTTGGATCGATGATATGCGAATACCGCACACCGTCTTGTTCAAAGAAATTCTTGTAATCGCCCGAGCTGGCCATGCCCAGATCGCTGACCGACACAATCAGCTGATAGGTCTGCGCTCCCGCTTGTGGCTTTTCGATACCGATGCGCCAGGCCTCGCCCTTGTCGTTCTGCCCCATGGTGACCAGATCGCCACCGATCTCGACCAGATAATCTTCAATCCCGGCGTCGCGCAGGGTCTTGGCCACCGCGTCGATACCATAACCCTTGGCAATAGCGGACAGGTTGATCCCAACACCGGGTTCGGATTTGGTCAGCGTTCCCGCCTCGGCATCCAGAGTTAGCAAACGCCCCTGCCCGACACCGTTGAGTGCTTTCAGAATTTCGACATCCGCAGGCACCGGGTCTTCCGGTTTGCGGGGCCCAAAGCCCCACAGTTCGATCAAAGGTCCAAGGGTGACATCAAAGGTGCCGCCGGTTTTTTCATGCACATCATTCGCGGCAGCCATCACCTGTGCGAATTCTGCGGAAACCTGCACCGGTTCGGTGCTTGTCGCGGCGGAAAAGGTCGAGACCTCGGAATTTGGGTCCCAGTTGGACATCTTGGCGTTAACGTCTGCAAGAGTTTCTTCGACCGCCACAGCCAGCGCGTTTTCGTCCAGGTCCTGGCCAATTGCTGTGATGTTGAAGGTTGTTCCCATCGTTTCGCCCGATAGGCGAACCACCTCTGGCTCTTTGTCGAACAGACAGCCGGACAGCAAAGTGACGAAGGCCAAAACTGGCACAAGACGCATGGGGCGATCTCCTGGAAAATCAGTGTCCGGCATATGCCAGCCACCCCCGCCAGAGTCAAACCGACTTCACAGTTTCAGCGGCAAAAAGCCCAGTACCAAAAGGCCAATTCCTGCCGGCACACCAAACAGCCAGGCCCGTTTCTGCCATCCCGGCGGCTGCTGTTTCCACGTCTTGCGGAAATTATGGCCGCACACGACCACCACAAAGAAAATCAAGGCAGCCACCGGCGGGGTAAGATACAGATCGTTCAAAGGCTTAAGCGTCCTTTTTTTGATGGGGGTTTCTGCCGATCAGCGCAATTGCACCCTATACAGGTCGTTTAGCTGCGCTAAGGTAAAAGGGAAAGACTTTGCAAGAACCACGAAGGAGATTGCCCATGGCCCCGACCTCTTACCAAGCCCCCAAACGTGGCGACAAGGCTGACAAGACCACGTACAGCCAATCGACTGAATCGAACTTGTCGCATGCGCAGACAACTGTGGCCAAGCTGATGGATGGTAAAGGGGATGCGGTGTTTTCGGTCCGCCCGAACGATACGATCCATTCGGTGGTCAATACGCTGAAAGAAAAGCGGATTGGGGCTGTGCTGGTAACCGACCAGAACGGCACATTGCAAGGCATCCTGTCCGAGCGCGACATTGTACGGCGCATGGCGGATACGCCCGGCCAGACGTTGCCTCAAGCGGTCGAGGATCTGATGACGCGCGAGGTCAAGACTTGTTCGCCGGACGATCTGCTGGATGATGTTCTTAAAACCATGACCGACGGTCGGTTCCGCCACATGCCAGTGCTTCGCGATGGCAACCTGTGCGGCGTGATCACCATTGGAGACGTTGTGCATTTCCGTCTCAAAGAGCTGGAATACGAGGCGCTTCGCATGAAGCAGATGATCGTCGGCTAATGGCTTTGATCTAGAAAGCCAGCAACCTTGCGGCTTAAAAAAAACCGGCGCTGAATGCGCCGGTTTTTCGTTTCCTACCCGCCGAAATCGTCGAGCATAATGTCTTCGCGGTCCACACCCAGATCCAGCAGCATGTTGATGACCGACTGGTTCATGATTGGCGGGCCACACATGTAGAACTCACAATCTTCGGGCGCGGGGTGGTTTTTGAGGTATTCCTCGAACAGCACATTGTGGATGAAGCCGGTATAGCCTTTCCAGTCATCCTCGGGCTGCGCATCGGACAGGGCCACGTGCCATTCGAAATTGTCAAATTCCTTGGCCAGCGTGTCGAAATCCTCGACAAAGAACATCTCTTTCTTGGATCGCGCACCATACCAGAAGCTGATCTTGCGGTCTCGGTTTTCAAGACGTTTGAGCTGGTCAAAGATATGGCTGCGCATCGGCGCCATACCGGCACCACCACCGATGAAGACCATCTCTTTTTGCGTGTCGCGGGCGAAGAATTCGCCGAACGGACCCGAAATGGTGACTTTGTCGCCTGGTTTCAGATTGAAGATGTACGACGACATCTGACCCGCCGGAATACCTTCGGAACCCGGAGGCGGTGAAGCAACCCGGACGTTCAGCATGATCATGCCTTTCTCATCCGGATAGTTGGCCATCGAGTAAGCGCGTTCGATCGGTTCATTTACCACAGATTCGTACTGCCACAGATTGAAGCGATCCCAATCCTCGCGGTATTCCTCTTCGACGTCGAAATCAGTGTATTTCAACTGGTGCGCGGGGGCTTCGATCTGGATGTAACCACCGGCCCGGAAATTTACATCCTCACCCTCGGGCAGGTCCAGCGTCAGCGCCTTGATGAAGGTCGCCACGTTCTCATTCGAGCGGACGGTGCATTCCCATTTCTTGACGCCAAAGACCTCTTCGGGGACTTCGATATCCATGTCCTGTTTGACCGCAACCTGACAGGACAAACGATCGCCGCATGCAGCCTCACGCTTGGTGATGTGACTTTCTTCGGTCGGCAGGATCGACCCGCCGCCCGAATGCACCTTGACCCGGCATTGCGCGCAAGTGCCGCCACCGCCGCAGGCTGATGGGACAAAGAGCTTCTCAGCCGCCAGCGTTTGCAGCAACTTGCCGCCTGCGGGCACCGAGATGGTTTTTTCGCCATTGATAGTGATGTTCACATCACCGGTGGATACAAGTCTGGAGCGTGCCGCCAGAATGATCGTTACCAGCGCGATAACGATCAGGGTAAAGAGGATGACGCCAAGGCTAAAAGTTTCCATTCGTCCCTCCTTAAAGTTTCACGCCCGAGAAGGACATAAAGGCCAGCGCCATCAGTCCTGCGGTGATGAAGGTGATCCCCAGACCCTGCAGGCCGTCAGGAATATCCGAATACTTCAGCTTTTCCCGAACCCCTGCCATCGCGGTGATCGCCAGCGCCCAGCCAAAGCCCGAAGACAGACCATAGGTCGCGGCTTCGGCAAAGTTATAGTCGCGTTCCACCATGAACAGCGAACCACCCAGAATTGCGCAGTTCACCGTGATCAGCGGCAGGAAGATCCCCAGCGCGTTGTAGAGCGGCGGAAAATACTTATCCAAGATCATCTCTAGGATCTGCACCATCGCCGCGATCACACCGATATACGAGATAAGGCCAAGAAAGGTCAGGTCCACATCCGGGAACCCGGCCCAGGCCAGCGCGCCCGGTTTCAGCAGATAAGTCAGCAGCAGGTTGTTGGTAGGCACGGTGATCGCCTGAACCAGCATCACCGAAATGCCCAGACCCAGCGCGGTCGAAATCTTCTTGGAAACGGCGATGAAGGTACACATCCCCAGAAAGAAGCTTAGCGCAAGGTTTTCGACAAAGATGGCCTTTACGGCCAATGAAATCAGACCTTCCATTAGTGGGCCTCTACCTGCTGAATTTTGTATTCACGTTCTTCAACCTGGCTCGGCTTCCACGTGCGGAAGGCCCAGATGATCAGACCGATGATGAAGAACGCCGATGGCGGCAGCAGCAGCATGCCGTTGGGCACATACCAGCCACCATTGTTGACGGTTTGCAGAATGGTCACGCCAAACAGCGACCCCGCCCCGAACAATTCGCGGAAGAAACCGACCAGCAGCAGGATCAGGCCATAGCCCATCCCGTTGCCCAATCCATCGATGAACGATGCGACCGGAGGGTTCTTCATCGCAAACGCCTCGGCGCGGCCCATCACGATACAGTTGGTGATGATCAGACCGACAAACACCGACAGGGTTTTCGAAATCTCAAAGGCATAGGCCTTGAGAACCTGATCCACCAAGATCACCAGCGAGGCGATGATCACCATCTGCACGATGATCCGGATCGAGCTGGGGATCTGGTTGCGCAGGCACGAGATAAAGAAGGACGAGAACGATGTCACGAAGGTCACCGCCAGTGCCATCACGAACGACACCTGCAGTGACGAGGTCACCGCCAAAGCCGAACAGATGCCAAGCACCTGCAGGGTGATCGGGTTGTTGTCGACAAGCGGGTCGACCAGCATTTCTTTCTTGGTCTGGGACATCAAATCTCTCCTGCTTGCAGTTTGGCCAGGAACGGAGCGAAGCCCGCATCACCCATCCAGAATTTCACCAGGTTATCGACACCAACCGAAGTCAGCGTGGCACCGGCCAGCGCGTCGACGTAAAAGTCGGGGCCAGCTGCCGGTTGCGATTTCGCAACGGTAATCTGCAGATCACCCGCGTCATCACGCAGTTTCTTGCCGCTCCACAACGCTTTCCAGCGGGGGTTGTCCACCTCGGCCCCAAGGCCCGGCGTTTCACCATGCTGATAGAATTGCAGGCCGTAGATATCGTTGCCGTTGTTTTCCAGCGCGATAAAGCCATAGAGCGTGGACCACAGACCATAGCCGTGCAGCGGCAGGATCACCTTGTCCAGATCGCCCGCATCATCACGCAGCAGGTAGATCACGCGATACTTGGCCTTGCGGCCGATCCCGGCAGGGTCGTCGTCCAGCACAACGCTCAATTCGGGGTCGCTTGCGGCAGCGATGTCATCGAAAGTGGCCGGATCAAACTGGTCATCGACGAATTCGCCGGTGGACAGTTCCACAACATGCGGCTCAAACGCGGCGAAGGCTTCAGTCACGTCGACGCCGGGTTCATAAACACCCGCGACCTGCAGGACGTTGATCTGCTTGTCCTTCAGCTTGTTCGCTTCTTGCACGGGGCGCAGACTTACAGCAGCCGAGGACACGACCATCGAGGCGACAAGGCAGACAGCGACGGCGATAAAAATCGTCTTGCCGACCGAATCCGGCGAGGCTGCCAGGAACTTGGCAATCGCCCCCTTGGGTGCCTCGTTATTGTCTGGGGATTGCGTATCAGACATGGCGACGCGCCCTCCGTTTGATGTTGGCCTGAACGACGAAATAGTCGATCAGCGGTGCAAAGACGTTGCCGAACAGAATGGCCAGCATCATGCCTTCGGGGAAAGCCGGGTTAATCACACGGATCATCACAACCATGACACCGATCAGCGCGCCATAGATGTAGCGGCCCAGATTGGTGTGGCTGGCCGAAACCGGTTCGGTGACCATGAAGGCCAGACCAAAGGCATAGCCACCAACGACCAGGTGCCAGTACCACGGCATTGCAAACATCGGGTTAGTGTCCGAACCGATCAGGTTCAGCAGCAGGGAAAAGACGATCATGCCCCCCAGACAGCCAACGATCAGGCGGAAGTTCGCAATACGTGTCACCAACAGGAAACCCAGGCCAATCAGACAGGCCAGTGTGGAAGTTTCGCCAAAGCTGCCCTGCATGAAGCCCATGAAGGCATTCCACCAGGTCAGTCCTTCGGCTGCCAGCGCCTGATAGCCTTCGGATGCTGAAACCGACAGCGCAGTTGCACCTGAAAAACCGTCAACCGGGGTCCAGACCGTGTCACCCGACATATTCGCCGGATAGGCGAAATACAGGAAGGCACGCCCGACCAGCGCAGGGTTAAGAAAATTCTTACCGGTACCGCCAAACACCTCTTTGCCGATGACCACACCAAAGATGATGCCCAATGCCACCTGCCACAGCGGGGCGGATGCGGGCATGATCAGCGTGTAAAGCATTGAGGTTACGAGGAAACCTTCATTGACCTCGTGCCCACGCACGGTGGCGAAGATCACCTCGAAAATACCGCCCGCAACCAGTGTGACAATGTAGATCGGCAGGAAATACATCAATCCGTGCATCACGTTGGCGAAGATGCTGGACGGGTCCAGCGAGATGCCAAATGCCTGTAGGATGGCGATACGCCAGCCAGTTGCCGCATCCGGGCCAAGGGCTGCAATTGCACTGTTGGCTTGATAGCCGGTATTCCACATCCCCCACAGGATACAGGGGATCGTCGCGATCACGACATAAGTCATGATCCGCTTCATATCTATGTAGGACCGCGCGTGCGGTGCGACGGTGGTAACGGTTTTCGGAGTGTAGATAAAGCTTTCTACCATCTCGTAGATGGGGAAATACTTCTCGTACTTGCCGCCTTTGGTAAAGTTCGGCTCGATCCGATCGAAGAAGCTGCGCAAACCCATTTGGATCAGCCCTCCTTTTCAATCTTGGTCAGGCAGTCGCGCAGCGCCAGCCCGTATTCATATTTCGCGGGACAGGCAAAGCCGACAAGGCCCAGATCCTCTTCGTCCAACTCCATCGCACCCAACGCCTGGGCGCTGTCAGTATCCATCACCAGCAGCGCGCGCAGCAGTTGTGTTGGCAGATAATCCTGCGGCATCAGCCGCTCAAACACACCCGTCGGCACCATCGCGCGGCGACCGCCGTTCAGGTTGCTGGTGAACTTATAAAGCTTGTGAGAAAACGCCGAGCCCAGCACCGGTTGAACTGAGTATTTCGACGGCATCGGACGAATCCAGCCCATTGGAATCTGGTCGTGATCTTCGCGGATGATGCTGATCTGACGCGCGAAACGTCCCAGATACGCGGTTGGTCCTTCAGCCTGCGTACCTGACAGGATCGACCCCGAAATGATGCGCGGAGTGCCATCCACGTCGATCTCGTCGTTGGTCAAATCGTCGGTCGAAGCACCCATGACGGTGCGGATCAGACGCGGCTGACGCGCGGCCGGGCCGCTGAGTGCGATCACGATGTTCGGATCCAGATGACCGGACTGCATCAAGCGACCAATGGCGATCACGTCCTGATAACCGATGGTCCAGACCTGCTTGTCCCCCGCTAGGGGCTCAAGGAAATGAATATGCGTCCCGGCCAATCCGGCGGGATGCGGGCCCGAGAAAGCCGCAGCTTCGACCCCCGGCACTTCCGCGCCCGGAATGGCGTCGCCTTCCTTGTGGCACAGATAGGTCTTGCCTTCGGTCAGCTTGGTGATTGCGGCCAACCCGGCTGCAAAGGCCTCACCGGCATCGGCAATGATTACGGCCGCGTCTGCCGCCAACGGTTCACTGTCCATGGCGGTGACGAAAATCGCGGCCGGAGTGGTACCCGGCATCGGCAATTTCGAATAGGGCCGGGTACGGAAGGCGGTCCAAAGACCGGCCGCGCACAGCTTTTCCGTCACGCCTTCGGCACTGTCCGCATTGCCCACACCCGAGAAATCAATCCCTGTATCGTTCGGGTCCGAAACCTCGATCACGACGCTCTGCAATACACGGCGCGCACCGCGATTGATTGCCACGATCTTACCACTCAGCGGGGCGACCATCATCGCCTCGGGCGCATCCTTGTGGCAGAACAACGGCGTACCGCGCCGAACCGCGTCACCTTCCTGCACCAGCATGCGCGGTTTCAGGCCTAGGTAATCCCCGCCCAATACCCCAACGGTTTTAAATTCAGGTCCCGGCTGGATGGTTTGATCCGGCGCGCCTTGCACCGGCAGCTCCAACCCTTTTTTCAGTTTGAAAGTTTGCATGTTGCTACTGTCTTCCAAGCCTCTTTATCTGCGCCGGTTAGACCAACACTTTAACAGTGTCGGACAATAACGCAGGATTTTTTAACAGTCGTCGCAAAAGCGTCGAAATGCGTCCAAATTCCGCGGGCGTAACTCCGATTTGGGCTCCTTTACGCGGGGATGATGCTAAAAGCAAACCCGTTGCCGCCAAAATCACACAATGATTTTCACTTTCCTTTGAAATGTTTCCATTTTAGCGCCCAAAAATTGCTGGTCGCGCCCAGTGCCCTTCCAGTGTAAGCACGCCCAATGGAACAGACGCGCGAATTTGAGATTTTTCTGGTGGCCACCCCCGGGCTTGAGGCGCCTTTGCAGGCCGAAGCCGTCGAAAAGGGATTCGCAGATGCCAAAATTGTACCCGGCGGGATAAGCTGCCATGGCGGTTGGCCCGAGGTTTGGCGAGCAAACCTGTGTCTGCGCGGTGCCAACAAAGTACTGGTCCGGATGGGCAAGTTTCCGGCAGTACATTTGGCGCAGCTCGACAAGCGGGCGCGCAAGTTCCCCTGGTCCGAATTTCTGCATGCCGACATCCCGGTCAAGGTTGAGGCTACAAGCCGGAAATCCCGCATCTATCATGCCGGGGCCGCCCGCCAAAGGGTCGAGCGGGCGATCTCCGAAACGCTGGGTGCGCCGATTTCGTCCGACGCCGGGCTGCGCGTGTTGCTTCGCATCGAAAAAGACATTTGCACCTTCTCGGTCGATACCTCTGGCGAGCCCTTGCACAAGCGTGGCCACAAACCGGCGGTGGCCAAGGCCCCGATGCGCGAAACCATGGCTGCTATGTTTTTGCGCGAATGTGGTTTCGACGGGGCTGAGGCTGTTCTGGACCCGATGTGCGGTTCGGGTACTTTCGTTATCGAAGCGGCCGAGATCGCAGCCGGGCTGAATCCAGGCCGATCCCGCTGTTTTGCCTTCGAAGACCTGCACGGATTCGATTCGCGCGCTTGGGCCGAACTGCGCAAAGACGGACCGCCGGTAAACTTGGACACTGTCTTTTACGGCTCGGACCGGAATGCCGGGGCCGCCGAGGCCGCCGCCACCAATGCCGATCGAGCTGGGGTTGCCGCACACACCCGGTTTCAGTGCCGGTCGGTCAGTGACATCAAGCCGCCACCGGGCTCCACGGGTCTGGTCATCGTCAACCCGCCCTATGGTGCAAGAATCGGGGACGAGAAACGCCTGCGCTCTCTGTACGGCAGCCTGGGCAAGGTTCTGATGTCGCGGTTCAGCGGCTGGCGGGTGGGTATCGTGACCAGCAATCAATCACTAGCCCGGGCCACGCGCTTGCCTTTGCTCCCTGCCGGGCCAGTCGTCGATCACGGTGGCACGAAAATCCGGCTGTACCGCACGGATCCCCTACCCTAATTGCTAATGCAGCGGTGGCGCAAAGGACAGTTTCTGCTGGGCACGAAATCCTGCATTTGGTCCCATAATCCCCTTGCACATCCGATTCCTCGGGTATAGATCACCCGCCACGGTCGGAGTGTAGCTCAGCCTGGTAGAGCACTGTCTTCGGGAGGCAGGGGTCGGAGGTTCGAATCCTCTCACTCCGACCAATATCATCTAACAGACTAACAGATCTAAACGGTGCAACCGCGTCTCTACTAATGATGCGTTTGCTGTTCGGCAGTAAGTTTGGCCGAGAGCGATCTGCTCATCGCGTCCGTATCAAAAACCAAGTTTTTTAACATCCGTTCCAACCACTGCAATGCGCCCGAGGTCAGAAGAAACGTCTCGGGCACCGTCACCCATTCAGCAATCCAAACGCCACCGGATCGTTCGTGTTCATGCAGGGTCAGTTCGCCTATTTGCTCGGCGCGTTGGCGCCCAAGGCGGGCTACGGCTTCGCCGAATTCCGATGCACGTTGGTTTCGTTTGTGGGCCATTGCGGAAGACGCGCCTTGACCAGGTTCCTGAACCTCAAGAAATTCTCCGATGTCAGACGACGACAACTGATTGACGTTATGTGCAATTTTACAAAGCGTCCCGCACAGCGCACCTAGGGCAGTGATGATGTCAGCCACCCCGTCCCGCGCATTCTGCCAATGAGGCTCGACCACATTCAGTCCAAGAGATGCGGCGATACCTTGTTTGATGCGCTGACCGGTCCCGCTTTCATAGCCACGCAAATCGCCAACAGGTCCACCAATCTGGACATTCAACCCACGTCCTGACGCATCTTTCAGCGCCTGTGAACGGCGTTCAAGTTCCGATCGCCAAACCAATAACTTTGTGGCCAGCTGAATCGGCACTGCGAATTGCCCGTTTGTGCGACCCATCATCATTGTGTCGGGATGAGAAGAAATATGATGATCAATGGCCGCGATAACGCCATCCAGAGCGTCTTGAACAAACTCTAGCCCCAGCCTCATCTGCAAAGCCATCGCAGTATCCATAATGTCCTGCGTGGTAGCACGGAAATGCACATAGGCGGCGTATTCCGGAAGGAGGGTGCGCATCTGTTTGACCAATCCGACAATCGGGCGACCGACAAACATCATTTCCTTTTGCAGATCGGGCTTGTTAAGATCGCAGATTGACAGGGAATTTATTGCCTTCGCCGCCTCATCTGGGATCACGTTGGCCATTGCCTGATGCTCGGCTAGCACCTGCTCCACGCGCAACCAGGCCGAGATGACTGTATGTTCCGACCAGATGGACCGCATGTCGGCGCTGGAAAAACAATCCCGGTAGATACCATAATCAAGCATCTCCAAGCCCTCCTTGTGCGATCCGGCGTTCCTTGACGATACCGCGAATTCGGAATGCCATCGCCGCAAGCCCGACCAGCAGGAACGCAAGCGCGATGGGGCGTTCCACAAAGACCAACGCCCCACCTTCGGACATCAGCAACGACTGGCGAAAGGTTTCTTCCGCGCCTTTGGCCAACACAAAAGAGATGACGAATGCGGCAACATTGAAATCAAATTTGCGCATCAGCCAACCGGCGAAACCTGCAACTGTCATGACGGTCACATCAAACATCGACCCACGTGTGGAATAGGCAGCCACAAACGAGGTCAGAAAGATCAGCGGATAAAGAACATTGGTAGGTATCTTCAGGATCAACCGCGCAACCTGCGTAGCCCCGAAATAGCCGATCAGACCGTAGGCAAGAATGCCAAGCATTCCACAGGCGAACAGTTTATAGACCAGTTCCTTATCCGTAAGGAACAGGGTCGGGCCAACCTGAATGCCGTGGATCAGGAAAACACCCAGCAGGATTGCACCGATGGTTGAACCCGGAATACCAAGCGTCAACAGAGGTGCCATTGATGGGCCGGAAACCGCGTTATTGGCGGCCTCGGGCGCGGCCACGCCTTCCAGCGCGCCCTTGCCCCACATTTCCGGGTTATTGGCGCGGCGCTTGCCTTCACCATATGAGATGAACGCGGCAATGGCTGAACCCAGTCCAGGCAGAACACCGATGCCCGCACCGATGAACCCGCCTCGGAAGGCGTGCGGCAGGCAGGGTTTGTACTCTTCCCATGTCAGAGTGTTTCCGTCCGCCGTGCTTTCGTTCTCTTTGGTGTCACCCGTGGCTTTGCGCCGGGTTTCAAGCTGTGCAAAGACCTCACCCAGAACGAATACGCCGATCATCAGCGGCACAAGACCGATGCCGTTGGACAGCTCGAATGAGCCGAACGTATAGCGTTCTTCGCTTGAAATCGGATCCAGTCCGACCATTGCAATCAGGATGCCCATCAGCGCCGACGCCAAACCTTTGACGATGGAGTTTCCGATGACCGATCCAATCACCACAAAGGCTGCAAAATAGATGGCGAAGGTTTCCGGCGGGCCCAGTTTCAGTGCAATGGCCGCAATGAAACCGACGCCAATGACCAATAGAATGTCACCCATCAAATCCCCGATGATCGATGAGATTGTCGCCACCTTCATCGCTTTGCCCGCCTTGCCGGCGCGTGCCAGCGGATAGCCGTCAATCTGGGTCGCCGCGCTGGCCGCAGTACCGGGCGTATTGAACAGGATCGCCGCAATCGACCCGCCATAGCGGCCGGATTTTCCGATCACATAAAGAAAGGCGAGCGCAAAAATCGGCGACATGTAAAAGGTAATGGGCAACAGCATGGCAATCGCAGCCGATGCCGTGAGGCCGGGCGTGGCACCCACGATCATGCCAACAACCGCAGCAAGGACAATTGCAAACAGCAGCGTGGGGTCTGTGATAACCGAAAGAAGTGCGGGAAAGATTTCCATAGTGGATTACCCCTGAATCCAGCTCAGCAGATCGAAAACCTCGCCATAGGGAGGGTAGACGCCGAGCAGGACAAAAAAGATGAGATGGAAGATCAGCGGGCAAAGGATGACAGACACGGCCAGCCCGATCCGGCTGCGCACACCGAAAAAGTAAAGGACAAGTGGTGCGACAATGGCCGTTGGCAGTAAGTGACCGAACCAGCGGAAGGATTGTTGATAGATCAGAGCAATGATGAACAAGCCAATGATCTGCAAGGCCGCGCCATTATCTTGTGCGTGGCTCGCTCCACCCGTCGTCTGACGTGCTGCACCCGCCAGCATAAGGCCCGAGAGAAACAGCAGGGCAACTGCGGCAGAGAACGGCACAATCCCGGCCCATGTATCCCCGGGAGATGCCGCAGGCACCTGCCAGGCGCCCCAGATGGCAAAAATCGAAATGAGGGCAAGCACCAGACCTTCTGCATAGGCACGCATGACGATCCTCTCTATTTTCCGTCGTTAGAATTGGGCCGGGGGATGATCCGCCGGCCCCAGGAGCTTTAGTTGGTCAGGCTTTCAACCAAGGGGGTGGCGTCTTCTTTCATCGCCGAAAGCGCCGCCTTGGCCTCCGCACCGCTCTGATAGACCGGGCCGGTCCCGCGTGAGGCGAGAAGTTCGGCGAATTCCGGCTTGGCAGCGATCTGTTCGAGCGCGGCCTCCATCGCGGCGACCACCTCTGCAGGCGTCCCTTTCGGAGCAAACACGATTACTGGCGAGGATACTGCAGCAAATGGAATACCCAGCTCCCCAAAAGCGGGCACCTCATTCATAATGCCGTCACGCTCCTGACTGTTGACCGCCAGCGCGCGCAGTTGTTCTTCAAAACCTGCCAGTTGCTGAACTCCAAGGAAGCCGAAATCAGCCTGTTCACCGATCAGCGCGGCACGGGTCGGCCCGCCCCCTTTGAACGGCACATCCTGAGCTTCGATACCGTTATTGGCCAAAAAACCCATGCCGCCAACGTGATGGAAACCACCGCGGCCCGAATGAGCCCACCGCAATTGGCCGGGGTTGGCCTTGGCGGCATCGATCACGTCCTGAACGGATTGGAAGGGGCTGTTGACCGGAACCATCAATGAGGTCTGCAACTGGCCAACCTGTGCCACGAAGTCAAAGCTTTCCAGCGCGTCGATCTCAGTATCGCGGGTCATGGTCGACAGCAGGAACGACCCCCCCGACGTCATCATCATAGTGTACCCGTCAGGACGCGCGCCAACGACTGCATTGGCACCGTTCAAACCACCCGAACCGGGTTTATTCACAACTACCACAGGCACGTCCAGAATACCTTCGGCAGCGGCCGAGATAGCGCGCGCATAAGCATCTGTGCCGCCACCCGCCTTGTAGGGGACAACAAGGTTGATCGGGCGTTTCGGCCAATCCGCGGCAAAGCTTACTGTAGCTGTGGCGCTGACGGTAACTGCCGCGATGGCAACACCAAGAAGAGTTCTGCGTTTCATGAGTAACCTCCCAATTTCACTTGGGATCAAATTACGCGATTTCTTCAATTGTAAAAAATGCAAAGGTGTTATCTACTCTTGCAAATTATGAAAGAGTAGAAGGATGAATATCAAAGCCCTACGCGCGTTTCGCGCTACTTTGTCCGAAGGATCCCTTGTCGCCGCCTCTGAGATCCTCCATCTCAGCCAACCTGCTGTCAGCCGTTTGATCACCGGGCTTGAGGCCGAACTGAAATTGACGCTTTTTGATCGCAGTGGCCGCAACCTGACGCCGACGCCGGAAGGGTTGGCCTTTTACAAAGAGGCCGGCAGGATTCTGGACAATCTTGACGAAGTTCCGCGCATCGCAGCCGAGATCAAAGCGGGGCGCACTGAAACGCTCCGCATTGTGACGATGCCCCGGATTGCACAATCCCTGTCCGCGCCTGCGGTGGCACTGTTCATGCAAGAGAACCCCAGCACCAATGTAAACCTGGATGTCCGGGCAAGACGCGAGGCGGGAAAATGGCTGGCCGGGCGGGAATACGATATTGGAATTGGGGCGTTGCCCGTCGATCATCCCGGCATCGTCTCCAAACCCCTCTTCCGAGTAAAAGCGCAGGCGGTTTTGCCCGCAGGCCATCCGCTTTCATCCCGAAGTCATTTGACGGCGGACGATCTTGCCGGGGAACCCGTTATACGTCTGATGCATGGTCTGCTGTTGCGGGACCAACTGGACGACTTCTTTCGTTCCGCCGGTGTGACGCCCAGACAAACCTGCGAAGTCGCCGCCTCGCAGCTGGCTTGCGCGCTGGTGGCAGAGGGCGCGGGTGTCACGATCGCGGATGAATTGGTGGCCGCTCAGGTCGCGTCCGCAAACCTTAAGCTTGTTCCCGTGGCCCCAGAGCGGTGGATGACCTTTGGGCTGCTCTATCCGGTTTCCGAAACAGGGTCAAAAACTCTGCCGCTGTTCGAAAAGGCCTTGTTCGACGTCGTCAACGAATTGGCACAGCAGAGTGAGACGCTTGAACCCACCAATTAGAGCAACCTCAGGAACCGGACATTGGCGACAAAGGGTCGTCCGATATACGAAATGCGCGGCGGTATCTTGACGGTCCGATTGCCGCGGGGTCTCAAGTAGCTCGGTCCTTTAGCGGCGCGGCAACTGAACCCAGTATGGTATCGGCATGAGCGTATGCGCGCCCACCAGCGTTCCTTTGCCTTGACTGCAAGTAGCTTTTCGCCGATCCACCAATTCTCGCATTTTCTCCGTTGTGCCATAGTTTAAGATGCGGCCCATCGCCACCACTCTGGTCCGGCAGAGAATCAGTTACCAAAGGCCCTGTACGTGAATATTGAAAACCGCATGACACTGCCGCCTCGCCATGAGTTGCGAAATGTGCGCAATCGGGGCATTACCTTCCTGGCCCTGGCGTTTCTGTTCAGCATCTTCGTTAACCTTCTGATGCTGACCGGGCCTTTGTTCATGCTGCAGGTTTACGATCGGGTCCTGGGCTCGCGCGCTGTGGAAACGCTGACAGCACTGTTTTTGCTGGTAGCCCTGCTATATGGCCTTATGGCGATGCTGGATTTTGCCCGCGGCAGAATCGTGGCTAGATTTGGTGCCCGGTTCCAGTCTGAACTGGATGAACGTGTGTTCGACGCCACCCTGCGCCGATCACTTTTTCCACAAGCACGGTCCGCTCCGGCCACGGCATTGCGCGATCTTGAGTCGATTCAGAACCTGTGTGCCTCGCCCGTTCTTTTGGCGGTGATGGATATTCCGTGGACACCAGTATTTCTGGCAGCAATCTTCTTGTTTCACCCGTTGCTAGGCTGGTTGGCCGTGGCGGGCGGGAGTTTGCTTATCCTGATCGCCTTGTTGAACCAGTGGCTAACCCACAGCAAGGTGGCTTCAGCACAAAGGGCGTCGGCCCAGGCCAACGCGTTTTCCGAACACGCAAGACAAGCGGCCGAAGTGGTGCGATCGCAAGGCATGCAAGAGGACATAACCCAACGCTGGCAGCGGCAGCGCACCAATGCCCTGCGTCAGACCATAGCCGCCAGTGACTGGACAGGCAGCTTTACCTCGCTAACCAAATCACTGCGGTTGTTTTTGCAATCGGCCATGCTGGCGCTTGGCGCTTGGCTGGTGCTGCGCAACGAACTAACGCCAGGGGCGATGATTGCCGGGTCTATCTTGTTGGGGCGGGCGTTGGCACCCGTTGAGCAGGCGGTTGGCCAATGGGGTATGGTTGAACGGGCCCGCACGGCCTGGAGTTCGCTTAACCGGTTTCTGGATGCGACCCCACCTGAAAAACCTCGTACCAAACTGCCTGTGCCCGAGGCCCGGCTGACCGCAAAAAGCCTAACTGTCATTCCTCCGGGTGCGGACAAGCCGACGCTGCGCAATGTCGCTTTGCGGCTAGAACCAGGTAAAGCGCTTGGCGTCATCGGTAAAAGCGGCTCGGGGAAATCGACGCTGGCCAAAGCCCTGTTGGGCCTGTGGCAACCTGCCGCCGGGGAAATACGGTTGGGTGGTGCGACACTGGATCAATATGATCCCGACGATCTGGGCCAGCATATTGGTTACCTGCCGCAGGAAGTTACTCTGTTCAACGGATCCGTGGCTGAAAACATTGCCCGCATGTCGGAAAATCCCGACCCTGACGCGGTTGTAGCCGCAGCAAAAATGGCCAACGCGCATGATCTGATCCTGTCATTGAGCAAAGGTTATGACACATTTCTGGAAGGCAATGACAGCCAATTGTCGGGCGGGCAAAAGCAACGTATCGCACTGGCCCGCGCCCTTTACGGCAACCCGGTTCTGTTGATTCTGGATGAGCCGAACTCGGCCCTGGATGCCGATGGGACCGAGGCGCTGAACGCCGCTGTTCGAGGTCTGAAAGAGGCCGGAAAATCAACCATCATCATGACCCACCGCCCTCAGGCAATTTCGGAATGTGACGATCTGGCCGTTGTCGAAAACGGGCAAGTTGTGAAATCCGGCACTCGGGATGAGGTGCTGGGTGCAATGGTACAAAACGCTGGCGCCATCAAACGCGGCCTCAGTCAGGTGAAAAAAGATGCAGGATAAGACGGGTAAAGACACGCGCCCGGTGTGGCACATCACGATACCAGCCTTGGTCGGTTTTGTGGCTTTGCTGATTTTGGTTGGCGGGCTTGGCATCTGGTCCGTGCAGACCCGGCTGGCCGGGGCGATCATATCGCAAGGAACAATCGAGGTTCAAAGTAGCCGACAGGTAGTGGAACATCCTGATGGTGGTGTTGTGGGCGAGATTTTCGTGCGCGACGGTGACGAAGTCGCTAACGGGGACATGCTGGTACGTTTGGACGATACGTTTTTATCTTCGGAGAAAACGATCGTCGAATCTCAGCTGTTTGAGTTGTTGGCACGTAGAGCCCGATTGGTGGCCGAACGCGACGGTGAGGACGCCGTAGCCATGGCAGCTCTACTCAAAGAAATTCAAAAGCAGGACGATATCGACGCTGAACTGATTGCCGGTCAGCAACGATTGTTCGAGGCCCGTCTGGAAACACTGGACCAACAGACCCAACAATTGGGCAAACAGCGGGTTCAGATCGACAGTGAAATCGAAGGAACCGAGGCACAGCTAGTGTCCTTGCGTCGCCAGGTGGAACTGATTCAAAACGAGCTGAAGGACCAACAAGACCTGTTACAACGCGGTTTGACTCAGGCCAGCCGCGTGTCCGCCTTGCAGCGGGAAGAGGCCAGCCTGACGGGTGAGATTGGTAGGCTCGAAGCTGCTGTGGCTCGCCTGAAAGGTCAGATTTCAGCAACCGAGATTGAGATTGTCGAATTGACGGCCACGCGGCGGGAAGAGGCTATTACCGAACTGCGGGACGTTCAGACGCAGATCGCTGAATTGGCTGAGCGACGTCTTTCTCTGGAAGAACGGCTGTCGAGGTTGGACATTCGCGCACCCGTTGCGGGTACGGTCTATGGCAGTCAGGTTTTCGCCCTGCAATCGGTGATCCAACCCGCCGAGCCGATGATGTATGTTGTACCCCAAGACACGCCCTTGCTGGTGGCAGCGCGCGTTGATGCCATCCACGTAGATCAATTGCATATTGGGCAACCAGTGGCGTTACGGTTCCCCGCATTTAATCAACGTGAGACGCCCGAGATTGACGGACGTGTCATCACCATCTCGGCGGATACGTTCACTGATGATGCAACTGGTCAGACATTCTACCGCGCCGAAGTCGCGCCCGAAGACAATCAGATCGAACGGCTGAACGGGCAAGCCCTTTTGCCGGGCATGCCGGTGGAGACCATGATCAAGACCGACGAAAGAACCCCTTTGTCCTATATGGTCAAACCCATGGCCGACTACTTCAACCGGGCTTTCCGAGAATAACAGGTTGCGGCTTCAGACCGGTTCGAGGTTACCCAGAAGGATCGAGGTCATATCGGTGCTAATCATATTGTCGAACACAGTGACATCCACACCAGTCTCATAACTGACATTGTTCTCGGTAATCCCGGACAGGTCTGTGTCATCATCAAGAAAAACCCATTCCGCTTCATGCGCGGTGGGCAGACCTACGGCAATTTGCAAAATAGCCAGCGCATCTAACGCATTGACCATTCCGTCCCGTGTAATATCTGCCGCAATCAGGTTCTCGGGCGTGGCCGGACCCCAGGTCGGGTCCAATCCGACCGACATGCGCAAGACCTGCAACGCATCCAGCGCCGTGATCTCATAGCTGGCCGTTGAATAGGTTTTGATGATTTCCAACTCCCCCTCGAATGTGCCTGACGGCAAATCCAGATCGAACCGCCCCTCGTCATCCGCCCTGACGCTGATGGTTCCGCCGCCATCCGGTGTAAATCGAATCTCAGCGTCCGACAGGCCAGGATTCGCGGCTTCGGAGGCGACAGTCACAGTGCCCTGCACCCCATCCGAGCTGCCAGGATCTAACCCACCAAAATCGCCAAAATCGACAGGGATATGATCCGGCCCGCCAAAGCCCGCGCCAAACACTTCAGCGCTGGTCAGGGGCCCTCCGGTTGAAGAGTTGATCACGATGACCTCATCTAGAAATTTGATCTGCGCCCCCTGCGCCGTGGCTGTGAACATCAGTTGCCCCGGCGTGCGTAGCAGCGGATAGTCGAATAAATCCAACCGGTCGGTTCCGGCCTGAAAACCGTTAATTGTTGTGGGGTCACTGCCGTATTGCATAACAAAGATATCCGCGCCGGCACCCCCATGCATGGTTGTTGCGCCGATACCTGCGATCAGAATGTCGTCACCTGCGCCACCCATCAGGGTTGTTTCGAGGATACTGCCGCTGAGCATGTCATTCCGCGCAGTTCCCGTCACCGTACCAAAGCCATCGCGCACGATGCCCAAATCCGCAATCGAAACGCTGAGTTGCGTCAAGCCTTCATCCTGTTGCGCGCCGACAAGAATCTGAAGCTCGTCCCCGACATGGGCAACACTCAATGTTTCGACATTCTGCAACCCGCTATGAATAGTGTCGGCAAAGCTGTCCTGATGCACCAATTGCCCGCCTGGTGTCAGCGTGAAAAGGGAAACGCCATCATCGCCGCCGCCAGCAACAACAAACACATGCCCGTCAGACTCGATCACGGCTAAATCCTGAACCGTTTCGAACCGTGTATGCAAGGAATCCAAAACATGATCCGTGGGGATCAATCGCCCGTCACCCGCTAACTCCATAACGCTCAGCGAGTTGCTGCCTGCCCCCGCCACAACGACCCAGGATTGGCCATAGGCTTGCACCACTTCGACCGCCGTCGGTGAAGCAATCCCTAAAGTCGCTAGCGCGTCGCTGTTGTCGACCACTGTCAGCACACCGGTGTTTTGATCGACATTGTAGGTGCTGATCGTGCCGGTGGTCGCGTCGGCTGCAATCACGAAATGATCCGCCCCGGCTTGAATAACTTGCATCGAATCAGCCTGCCCCGCGATCGACGCCGACAGGCTCAATGTGCCGTCCCCGTTCACGGTATAGGTTGCAATCTGCCCTGTCGTTTCGTGCGCGATGGTCAGGATATCGCCGAACTGCACTAGGGCCGAGATATCTCCGCCGCCGGTCAGTGTCCCCGTTTCCTGAAGCGGGCCTACGGTTCCATCTGGGTTCAGGTCATACCCGATCAATCCAGTCGCCGTACTTACATCCAGAACAAGCTGATCGTCTCCGGCCAGCGTTACAGGCATACCGATATCGCCAACCTGAAACGTGATCGTTCCACTGAAATATTCGGTGTCTTGCAATTGCGGCAGCGCACCTTCGACCAGCTTCCAAACCGCGATACCGCCGCCCGGACCGGTCACGCTGTACAGGTAAGTGACGTCATTAAGCGTTTTTAAAGCCGTATGGCCGATACCTGAATCGAGCGCTGCGCTCCCCGTTGCAACCACTCCTTCGAACTGAAGCATCATATCCAATCACCCCACGCCACACCTGGCACCGATTACAGGATGATCCGATGCCCAGTCCGAAACCAAAGCTGGAATGTGGAGAAAACGAGGAGTTCGGCTTCAGTTTAACTCAATTTTTTCTGGTCCGACCGCATGAGTCACCGAAGAGAAAGACAGATGAACAAATCCTGGATCCTTCGAGCGGATGCGGAAACCACATGTGAGGGCAAGATGACCAAAGAACCTGAATCCAAGATCAACCCGGCCGATGCTCAGCCTGATACCGAACGCAAGCGACACATCCGCCAGTGGATTGACGGCAAGATGCGCCGTTGGGCCGGACGTGGCATTGTTGGCGGGCTCGGGTCAACGATCCTCGCGCTGCCCGCCCTGGCGCAGGCCACAATCGAAGAGCTTTATGCGTTCCAATTCGCGGAAACGATTCCTGGCGTAAGATCCGTCAAGCTGTTGGACAATGGCGACGTTCTTTTGAAATTGGCCGATGGTCGCAAGATGGTTGTCGCCGCCGAAAACGTACAGGTGCTGGATAGTGGTGCAATCATGATCGCCGAAGACGCCGTGTCCGAAATTGCCCAGTTCAGCCTGGCAGAGGCCGGAGGCGCCGCAGCGGCAGGAGGTCTTAGCGGCGCAACCGCAGCGCTGGGTGGTCTTGGTTTGGCGGGTGCTGCAGCGGCTGCCGGGGGTGGCGGCGGCGGTGGCGGAGACGACGATACCGCGCCGTCACCCGCACCAGCGCCTGCACCGACACCCAGCTATCCGGTTCTCAACTTGGCAGGTTCGCAGGGCGATATGCTAAGCACGGCACGCACTGGACTGACTGCACCAGAGGGTACTGAAACTGTTGAAGTGACGATCGGATCGCTCACAAAAACCGTAACCCCCGAAGATGACGGAAGCTGGAGCCTTTCACTGACTCCTGCCGAGGCCGCAACCTTGCCACAGGGCGTGCAAACCGTAACGGTCCGCAATCTCGACGCCGAGGGCACGGAATTGTCAGCAGAAACAGTGACATTTGCCGTGGATACCATCCCACCGACCCTGACCATTACAGGGTTTTCGGACGGGGCGGTGATGAATGCCTCGGAACAGACCACCGATCTCAACGTAGTCGGGACAACGAACGCCCAGGACGGGCAAACCGTAGTCGTCACGATCAACGGACAACCCTTCACCGGTACTGTTGCTGGCGGACAATGGAGCGTATCGGTCCCTGCCGCCAATCTGGCGACCCTGCCGGACGGTGCCACGATTGCGGTCACCGCAGATGTCAACGATCAGGCAGGCAACTCGGCAACACAAGCCGATGCCAGCTTTGATACAGACTTTACCGCTCCGACGATTACTCTGGACCCTGTTGCCGGCGGGTCTATCGAATTGATCGATGTCAGCGCCGACCTGACCCTGACAGGGTCAACCACAGCCGTCGACGGTCAGACGGTTTCCGTCACATTTGACGGTCAAACATATTCAACCACGGCCACGGGTGGCGCATGGAGCGTAACAGTTCCAAGCGCCGATCTGACCGGGCTATCGACGGGTGTTCCGGCAACCGTCAATGTCACGGTCAGCGATGCCGCCGGCAACATTTCGGTCCCGGCTTCGGCTTCTGTTCCTGTTGATTTGACGGGCCCGTCTATCTCCGTTTCTCCGCTATCCGTTGGCGGGCTTCTCAACGCGGTCGAGGTTGGGTCCGATCTGACAATCTCGGGATCGACGGCCAATGTTGAAGACGGCCAGCAGGTCACCGTTACCTTGAACGGCCAAACTTATACAGACACGGTCTCGGGCGGGAGTTGGAGCGTGACAGTGCCGGCCGCTGACTTGGCATCCCTGGCTGACGGAGGAAGCTTTGCGGTGACTGCCGATGTTTCCGATACCAATGGGCTGGCAGCACCACAAGCCAGTGTACCACTTGCCAAAGATGCCACCGCCCCGACCCTGTCAATTGACAGCTTTTCGGATGGTGCTGTTTTGAACGCGACCGAGCAGGGAACAGACTTGACCATCACCGGTTCGACCACGGCCGAAGATGGTCAGCTCGTGACGGTTTCGATGAACGGTCAAACCTATACCGGGGTGGCCTCGGGTGGCGCATGGTCTGTCACTGTTCCTGCGGCGGATCTTGCCGCCTTGTCTGACGGTGTCACCATTCCGGTCACGGCAGACGTGTCCGACGCGGCGGGAAATCCGGCGATCCAGGCCAGCAACAGCTTTGATACAGACTTTACCGCCCCTTCGATCAGCGTCACAGGCCTGTCGGATGGCGCCGTCATGAATGCCGTGGAACAAGGCACAGACCTGACTGTCAGCGGTACCTCTGACGCCGCAGACGGCACGGTTGTCACGGTCGAAATCGCCCGACCCGACGGAACCGTGGATGTCACGGGCACCGCTACGGTCAATAGCGGCAGTTGGAGCTATACAGCCTCGGCTGCAGATCTTAGCGCATTGCAGGATGGCGTATCATATGATGTCGATGCTTCGGTAACCGACGCGGCAGGCAACAGCGCGCAGGACACCACAAGCTTTGCCACTGATTTCACTGTTCCGACAGTGACTCTCGACCCCTTGCCGGTTGGAACCGAATTGGACGTGACCGAGCAAGGCAGCGACCTCATGATCTCGGGCACGACCAGTGCCGAGGATGGGCAAACCGTTTCCGTCAGCCTGAATGGCCAAACATATACCGGCACCGCGTCGGGTGGTTCCTGGACCGCAACCGTCCCTTCCGCTGATTTGGCAGGCCTTGCAGACAGTACGGGCTATCCGATTTCAGCCAGCGTAACCGATCAGGCCGGAAACCCGGCCACTTCGGCGACCATCACATTGACCACTGACCTCCGGCCGGTATTGACCATGAACCCTGTCGGTTCAAACGGCGCTGTGTCGTTTGCCGACGCGCAGGCGTCAGGTGTAACCGTATCGGGCACATCTGCCGGATTAAGTGCAGGTCAGGCGGTGGACGTCACCCTGAATGGCAGCCCCGTCGGTTCTGCGACGGTCGCCGCAGATGGAAGCTGGTCTCTAGCTGTTCCTGCCTCGGATTTCTCGGGGATTAACGCAGGTGACGACCTTGATTTCGCCGCCGACGCAACTGTTACCGGCGGTCCGGACCCCCTGACCGCAAACGATGACAATACGGCCCATGAACCAGCCGCCTATGTCATCACACAGGCCGGAATCAGTGGAAACACCGTGACATTCGAGATCTACGCAGGTGCGGATCGGGATATCTCAAGCGGTCTTGCCATGACGGCAGAGCTGGGCTTTGACCCATCCGTCGTAACCTTCGACACTGGGTCGGATGTGGGCAACGGGGCATTCGATTTCTTCGTGTCCAACCCGATCGGAGGGAACGTGATCCGCTTTGCCGGTGCAGCAACCACCTTCACGGATCTGAACCAGCCTCTGGTTACATTCGAGATGACCGTTGTTGACCCAAATCAGCCCATCGAGTTGACTATCACGACCCCGGATGGCGGTCCAAGCGTCTACCAGATTGGCACTAGCGGTGACGACACCTTGGTAGCCTCTGGTTTGGATAATTTTATCCGCGGTCAAGACGGTGATGATGCGATTGACGTTTCGGACGCTGGGCGCGACGTCATCATCTTCGAAGCTGATCCAGCTGCAAACGGTGTCGATACAGTGACAGGCTTTACGATTGGCACCGCAGCCGAAGTGTCCGATGCCGTTATGTTCAGTGGCCTAAGCTTCGGAACACTTCGCGGAGATGGCACCGATGTCGAGACACTGGCCGTCGGTGACGCGATCGGCGCAGACACCGGGGTCGTCGGTCTGACTACGGTACTGGGCGACCTGTCTGAGAACACGATCGAAACTGCCGTTGAAAGCCTGACTGGAATTCAAGCTGGCGACGAGATTTACGTGATGGCGACGGATGGGACCGACAGTGTGCTGGTCAAAGTCGACTATACCGCCCCGAACTCTGCAACGGTTGAAACCGTGGCGCAATTCTCCGGATTGGATGACCTAAGCGGTCTGAGTGCGGACAACATCCTGCACACCGACCCCACCGGGGCCACAGCCTGATCAGAAATTCGGCTGCCGCCGTTTCTGGCGGCAGTCACCCAAATCACGGGGTAAAAATGGCGCAGAATGGCCTGGTTCCAGTCACCTTTTCCCGGCATGGGCGGCGTTACTGGACACGTTTCATGTCTTACCAATTCGCGGCCAATCGCGCTGAATGCGCAATTGTCTTTCAAGAAGCTCAACAAGCGGCCGCCACTTTTCCCATTTTGTTCAAGAAAACAGCCAGAGGTTATGAGCCAACCGGTATATTGTCCGTTCTCAAAGATAGGCCTACCCCATTTGTATCGCAGGCGGGCCGGTGGCTTGCCGCCTATGTGCCCTCAGCTTTACGTTGCTATCCTTTTCAGGCCGCACCCACCGGTCGCAAAAAGGCAGATCAGGCACCTCTGTTTCAATTAAATGTGGATGAATCCTCTGGGTTGCTAAGCGAAGACCCAAAGGACGAAGCATTTTTTGACAATACCGGAGCCGTTTCACCTGCCTTGCGTGAGGTGAAAATCTTTCTTCAAGCCCGCGCTGCGGCCTGTGAGGCAACCCTGGCCCTGTGTCAGATCATCAATAGTCTTAGGTTGTTCGAACCAATTGCGTCACATGATGGGATACCGCTGCCGCCCGACAAGTTTGGGGTGTCAGTCCAGCGGCTCAAGACTTTGTCGCAGGTTGAAAAGCTGAAACTGGTCGATTCGGGTGCTCTTTTCTTAATCCACGCGCATCAGATTTCACTGTCACATTGCGGGTGGTTATCCCGGGCTCATCAACAGCTTGCACAGCAAAACCCGCAAGAAAAATACACGGAAAATTCAGATATTTCGGGTTTCCTCTATGCCATGGCCAACGCTCAGAATGACGACTTTCTTGGAACCAATGGGGTGTGAAACACCTATGCCAATACATGATCGCAGAGTAAAATTTGTAGCTTTAATCTGTCTCGCCACGTTGTCTTCGGCTTGCACGCCCGCACCCGATCTGACGGGGGTTGAAATGTCGCTTTCCCGCGGCTCAGTGGGCGCGGGCGCGAACGCTCCTTCACCGCGGCTTGCGCAAAGTGCATTTGGTCAAAAGGTTCGGGTCGCTGTCGAATCCAACCCCGACTTGGCGCAGAGCGCAACTCGACTTGAAGTCGCTGCTGCCAATGAGGACGCCGCCAAAGGGGCGTTCTTGCCGCAAGTGTCCATCGGCGTAAACGCACGATCCGAGCGCATTGAAGCGAATATTGCTGACGTTACCCCCTATTTGCGAATTTCGCAGCTAGTCTATGATGGCGGCGCGGCCTCGAATGACCTGGCTGCCGCAAAAGCCCGCGTGCTTCAAAGCCGGGGCGACCAGTTGCAAACCGCAGCGGCAATCGCGCTTTCGGCAATCGAGGCCTATGTTGTGGTTATTGACAGGCGGAAAATCCTGGGCATATCGGAACAGAACGTGTCGGCTCACGAAGAAATGCTTCGCCAAATAGCCGAGCGAACCGCGCAGGGTGTAGGTTCAAATGCGGATGTTCTGGCGGCCCGCTCTCGCATGGCTGACGCGCAGACAAGATTGGCGGATGCTGAGGCCAGACTAGATCGTGCGGATGCTCAGTTTCGCGAATTTTTCGGCTCTGCCCCCGGAGTATTGCCCCCTCCGGTTGCGGCCCCAAAACTGTCGAGAACTGATGCTCAGATCGTGATGGACAGCCCACAGGTTCGGCGGGCGGATGCAGCGCTGCTATCCGCAAAGGCCGAGCAGGCTGCTGCTCAATCCCGGCGCCAGCCTGGCGTTCAGGTTGCAGCCTTTGCTGATCGGGATGATAGCAATGACGCGAATTTCGGCGTCGACCTGTCATTCAATTACGAGATCGACAGCACAGGACAGCGCCGCGCTGCAATTGCGGCGGCAGAGGCACACGTCAAAGAGGCTGAATTCATACGAGAATCCGTAATCCGAGACATACGGCGAGAGTTAGAATTTGTTCGCTCGGATCAGCAAGCTGGCGCAGCGCGGCTGCAGGCCGCCCGCATTGCAGTGCAGGCCAACGCCGACAGTGTCTCAGCAGCACGCGAGCAATTCACAATAGGACGGCGCAGTCTGATCGAAATCCTGGACGCGCAACGAGATTATGTGAACGCTCAGGAAAGATTGATCCTGGCTGAGCAGAATTTTTTCCTGACCAACTATGCCGCGCTCAGCCTCACTGGTGACATTCTGGACCTTCTGGGGATTTCATCGGCCAAGTGGGGTGAGAGTCTATGACACAACTGCTGCCAATTTCACGAGACCCCGAGCTTACGCCTTTGGAAAAATGCCTGTTGCACGTCGCGGCTCAACTGGATCGGCCGATGACAAGCGCCACTTTGTATGCCGCGCAATCAGGAACGACCGGGGAACTTACCCTCCGTGACGCTATCGAAGTGGCACAAAGGGCTGGTTTGCAGGCCGGATACGGCAAACGAAAGCTGCGGGATTTCGACACCAAACTGGCACCAGCGCTTTTGCTGTTGCAAGACAATAAAGCTGTTGTTTACCACGGTCGTTCGCCCGATGGGCATCTTTTGATTTTCGACCCTGAGCTTGGGGCTGGTATCGGTGAAGTGTCAGAAGATAAGTTGAGGCACATTTACACCGGATATGCCATTCTGTTTCGCCGCAATTATCGCGACGAAGTATCAAACAGCGATTCCTCATACTCCGGGCACTGGTTCTGGTCGGCAATGGCCGCAAACCGATGGTCTTACACACAGGTTATTCTGGCGGCAGCGCTCGCCAATCTGCTTGGCCTTTCAACGTCGATCTTCATCATGGTGGTTTATGACCGCGTTCTACCCAACGAAGCGACTGAATCCCTGATTGCGCTGACCGCTGGCGTCGGCCTCGCACTAGGCTTCGATTTCATCCTAAAGCTGTTGCGCGCCGGGTTCATTGATCGCGCCGGGCAAAAGGCCGACATGCTGATGGGGCGTCGTGTGTTTGACCAGGTTCTGAACATCCGAATGAAATCGCGTACAGGCTCGACTGGCGCCATGGCCAGCACAGTTCGTGAGTTCGAAACTCTACGCGAGTTCTTTACTTCGGCCACGCTGGTTGCGCTGGTTGATCTGCCGTTTATCGCGCTGTTCATCTTTGTCATCCATCTGGTGGGTGGACCGCTGGCGCTTATCCCGGCCCTCGCGGTTCCAATTGTGTTGCTTGCGGGAATTGCCGTTCAACCAGTGTTGGCACGCCTGGCAGAGAAAAGCTTTTCAGACGGGCAATCCAAGCAATCCGTTCTGGTGGAAACGGTTTCAGGGCTTGAGACCATCAAAACCACCGCAGCGGCCAGGCAAATGCGAACCCGTTGGGAAAATGCGATAGAACGACAATCGTCACACGGCGCGCGAAGCCGAACGGTGACGCAGTTTGCCCTGAATCTGACCGGTTTCACCCAACAGGCTGCACAGGTATTGATCGTCTTCTATGGCGTGTTTCTGATCACCGACGGTCAGGCCAGCATGGGGGCGTTGGTTGCCTCGGTCATGCTAACGGGGCGCGCTTTGGCCCCGTTGGGACAGCTTGCCCAAACCTTGACCCGCGTCAACCAGGCCCGAAGCGCTTACCGCAGTTTGGATGCCTTGATGCAGGCCGAAAGCGAAAGGCCACAAGGACGCAATTGGGTAAGCCGAAACGGCTTCGAAGGCCGGATCTGCTTCAAGGATGTTCACTTCGCCTATCCCGATCAGACCGAGGACACTTTGGCCGGCGTGTCATTTTCAATTGAACCGGGTGAGAAGGTCGCGATTTTGGGGCCAATCGGCTCGGGTAAAAGTACAGTGGCCCGGCTGTTGCTTGGACTTTACCAGCCGCGCTCGGGGTCGGTTCTGCTGGACGGGGCAGATATCCGGCAGATCGACCCTGGTGATCTGCGTCGAAACGTTGGCTCGATCCTACAGGATATCTGGCTGTTTTCTGGCACGGTACGCGAGAACATAAACAGCGGCACCGTCAGGCCACGCGATCAGGACTTGATCCATGCTGGGAAGGTGGCCGGGGTCGAAGATTTTATTGCTCATACCCCCAATGGATACGACCTGAAACTGGCGGAACGGGGCGAAGGTTTGTCCGGCGGTCAGCGGCAAGCCATTGCTTTGGCCAGGGCACTGGTCGGACGACCTCCGGTCCTGTTGCTGGATGAACCGACCAGCGCGATGGATGTAAAAACCGAGGCCGAAGTGATCCGTCGCCTGAAACAGGCAACGCAGGACACAACGATGGTCATCGTCACGCATCGCACCAGCCTTCTGGAGCTGGTGGATCGGGTCATTGTGATCGAAGGCGGGCGCGTGGGCGCAGACGGCCCGAAAAGCTTGCTGGCCCAACACGTCCGCAAAACACGGAGGCACCTGAATGTCGCGGCATCCTGATCTGGCCACACTCGCGCGTGAAATACGTGGACGCTCACCTCTACGTGGATCTCTGCTTTTGTTGGTGATTACGTCCTGTCTCATCGTGCTTGGACTGTGGGCGCATCTCACCGTATTGGACGACGTGACGCGCGTTGACGGTCGGATCGTGCCTTCGGCTGACATTCAGGTGATCGAAGCCACTGAACCCGGCGTATTGCAATCCCTGAAAATTCGGGAAGGGCAAGTGGTTGAAAAAGGAACGCTGCTGATGGAGTTCGAAACCACCCAGATCGACAGTCAGCTAAACCAGGAACAACAGCGTGCATTCGGGCTGATGGCGCGCACCCAACGTTTGCAGGCAGAAATTGACGGGACCGAACTGAGGTTTTCGCCGAACCTGATCAAAGGGTCCCCCGAGGTCGTGCATTCGGAAACCGCGCTGTATCAGGGGCGCCAATCCGAATTGCGTGCTGAAATCGCAATTCTTGAAAGGCAGCGCCAGCAACGCCAACAGGAATACGAGGAAGGGCTGGTGGATCGTGTGACAGCAGATCAGACGCTTAAGTTGCTGGCCGAAGAACGCGCGATGATGCAGCCATTGGTGGAAAAGAAAATGGAGCCAACCACAACGCTTTTAACGCTCCGCCGTGGTGAGGCCGAATGGGAAGGCCGCAGAACGCGGGCCGTGGCCGCGACCAACAGGCTGAAAACTGGTCTAGACGAAATAGACGACCGCATCCGCGCAACGCGCAGCCGGTTTCGCAGCGCCGCGCTGACTGATCTGGCGCTGGCGACCACAGAGCTTGCGGCGTTGCAGCCCATTCTGCCAGCACTGCGTAACCGGGCCGATAGAGCACTGGTACGATCGCCGGTTCGGGGTATCGTGAACCGGGTGCATCGCAGCACAATCGGGGGATTGGCCCGCAGTGGAGAGGAATTGATTGAAATTGTGCCCTTGAACGACACCTTGCTTGTCGAAGCCTATGTGCGGCCAGAAGACATTGCCTTTCTTCACTCAGGGCAGCCGGTCAAGGTCAAGATCACAGCCTATGACTTTGCCCGTTATGGGGCTTTGAACGGTCAAATCACGCGCATCGGTGCAGACACGATCACGCGGTCCGAACGTAATGACGAAGAAGTTTTTGTCGTAGAAATTGAGACCAGCAACTCGATGCTGGATGCCAATGGTCTGGCCGTTGAAATCATCCCCGGCATGATTGCCGAGGTTGACATTCTGTCGGGCAAAAAGACGGTGCTGGAATACCTTCTGCAACCTGTGGTCAAAGTCAAAGACAGGGCACTGCGCGAATAGGTCAAAACGGGCTAAGCCCGGTTATAGGTCCACGTTACTGACCAGATCCTACAGAATGGGCGGCAGTCAGGACACCGGTTGTTTGAACTGCTTGTCAAATAATTTCCGGAACACCCCATCGTTCCCAACCAGAGTTTCCAAGTTGCCTTCCTCAATAACCTCACCGTCCTGAATGACAATGATCTTGTCCGCTTCCAACACGGTAGACAGCCTGTGGGCGATTACAATCGTTGTGACATTCTCGGTCAGCTTGTCCAGCGCGGTTTTCACAAGGGTTTCAGATTCTGCATCAAGGGCACTGGTGGCTTCGTCCAGCAACAAGATTTCAGACTTTCGCAGAATTGCTCGTGCAATGGCCAACCTCTGTTTTTGCCCGCCAGACAAAAACGCGCCGTTCTCACCCACTTGCGTGTCATAGCCGAATTGCATCTTGCTGATAAATTCATGTGCATGGGCGGCCCGCGCGGCTTCGGTCACCTCTTCGTCGGTGGCCTCGGGACGCGCAAATCTGAGGTTCTCCAAAATCGAAGCGGAAAACAGGAACGTTTCCTGACCAACATACGAGATCTTTTGGCGCAACGAGGCAAAGCTTGCCCCCTGTAGATCCTGCCCGTCTATTTCAACCGTTCCGCTATCAGGATCATAAAAACGCATGATCAGGCCAAAGATAGTAGATTTTCCGCCCCCGGACTGACCAACAAGAGCCGTTGTCTTTCCAGCCTCAAATGTCACGTTCATATCCGAAATGACATTGGGGTTTCCCTTGTACCCAAAACTGAGATCCCTTAGCCGAATTTCACCCGGTCCAGATTCCAGCGGTTTGGCATCGGGGCTTTCCCGCATGGGCTCTTCTTCGTCCAGCAAATCAAACATCAGGCCGATCGGAACCAGCGCCGTTTCAATGACAACGCGCATCTTCGACAAACGTTTTGCCGGCTCGTATGCCATCAACAGCGCCGTGATGAACGACATCAGCTGACCTGCGGTGGTTGGGCCGCTTCCTGCGATACCTATGGTGCTGATCACCAGAACCCCGGCTATGGCAAGGCCCGCCAGAAACTCCATCAGCGGGCTGGCGACCGATTGCAGTTTCGAAATCGAGTTCGCCCGTTTTTCAACCGATCTGATCGCCCCATTCATCCGTCCGACCATATGATCTTCGAGAGCAAAGACCTTGATGATCGTAATACCCCCGGAGGTTTCCTGAAGAACCTTGATGATCTCGGACAGGGCCGCCATCTCGGACTGCATGATCGAGCGAACGCGCTTGAGCAGGAAACGAACACTCACCAATGCAACCGGGCCCACAACAAAGAACAGCACGGACAATAAAGGCTGCTGATAGACCATTACGAAAACCAGACCGATCAATGTCAGTAAGTCTCGCACAAAGCTGGTGACAACGACGTTGACCAGCCGTCTGGCCGCCTGAGCCCCCTGCGTCACGCGCATCAAAAGGCCCGAGGATTCGTTTCTGGAGAAAAAGCCCACACCGCGCTTGATCAGCTTGGCATAAAGACGTTCTTGTTGAACGGCAATGATGCGGTTCCCAGCCCGCGCCAAAAACACTGCCTGTACGTAAGATGCAGCCGCCTTGCCGAAAAACAGCGCAATTACAGCCCCGGCAACCAGAAAGACCTGCGAGCGCATCTCAGGCTCGGTCATGGTGTTGACGATGTTTTCCATCATCCACGCGGTACCGGCAGTGGTTGCAGCAACCACAACCATGGCCATCATCGCGATCCCATACAACCAGCCCTGGCTGCGCAGGCTTTCGCCCAGCAAACGGCCGATATGACCGGATTGCCATTTGGCCAAGGTTTTTTTGATCATTCTACTCTCCAAAACCCTTAGCTGTTCCGATACCCGGCAGCGTCATGGTCTTAACCCGCATTGCACCGGCAACCCCCGGACAGGATGGTGTTAGTTATGCGCGACTGCGCCGAGAATCCATAGCCCGTGCGCAGATAATAAAAGCGATGTGTTCCAGCTGACATCAGGTTTAGGATTTTGTCCTATTTTTTGTGTAACGAAGTGGTTTTGCTAAATTATTCACAACATGAGCTCTAGTATAAGACCGCCTTCCAGCTATTGATAGGCGCTTTACCGCCACTCGACGTCCCCCAGAAAAATGTAACCTGCGCCATAGATGGTCTTTATCAGGCGCGGGTTTTTCGGATCTTCACCCAGCTTGGTGCGCAACCGAGAGATGCGCACATCCATTGCCCGGTCAAAGCTGTCGCCAGCCGCACCGCCCAGTGCCTCTTGCATCTGAGATCGGCTGATCAGGCGTTTCGGGCTGTCCAAAAACAATCGCAGAACTTCCCCCTCCGCATGGCTGAACGGTGTCTCTGCGCCACTGGCATCGATCAGGACATAGCGGTCAAAATACGCAGTCCAACCATTGAACATCGCCACATCCGACTGCGAGGTCTGCTGGCGAGGGGACCGCAATCTGGCCCGAATGCGGGCCACAACCTCGGCCGGGTCGAACGGCTTGGTAATGTAATCATCCGCCCCAAGCTCTAGCCCGGTCACACGATCTTGCACCTGCGCCCGACCTGAGATGATGATCACCGCTGCCCCCTGTTCCAGTGCCAGCCGATGCACCAACGCCAACCCGTCCGTATCGGGTAGGGACAGATCAACCAGGCACACATCCGGCGTCACACGTTTCAGCGCAGCCTCGAATTCCCGCGCCCGGGCAAAACTTTGGGTGCGGAATCCGGCCTCTTCCAGCGCGTCGGTCAGAACACGTCGGATTTCGGGTTCATCATCGACAATGGTGACCAGCGGTTGAGTCATCAGGTGCCCTCGGTTCGGATCAGGGCGGACAGCTGTGCCCGCGTAAACGGTTTGCTCAGGACCGGCGCCAGTGTCAGCGCCTGCCGGTGAAGCGGGTCAGAATAGGGCAACGAGGTCATCAAAATACACGCCAAGCCTGGCTTCAACTGCGCCAACAGGTCAAGACCCGTCCCCTGCCCTTCCAGTCGGATGTCTGACAGTACCAGCGCGATATCGTCAATATCCGCCGTTAAAGCCAGGGCTTCATCGACCGAAGTTGCCTCGATCACGGAACATCCAAGATCGACCAGCATATCGCGGAACTGCCCGCGCAGATCATCATTGTCTTCGACAAGCAGGACCAGCCCATCCTGCACCGGCGGGGCTGGACGATAGGGCAAACGCATGGCCACCGCTGCGCCCGAAGGCGTGTTGCGCAGGTTCAGGTCTCCGCCTGCCAGTTTTACAGTATCATAGACCATCGGCAGACCCAGCCCCGATCCTTTGCTGCCCTTGGTCGTAAAGAAAGGGTTCAGGGCTTTCTCCAAACCTTCCTCGGAAAAACCCGGTCCGGTATCGGTGACCGCAATCTCAATCCAGATCTCTCCGATCTTATGCGCGCTGATCGTCACCTGACCAAATCCACCACAGGCATCGCGCGCGTTCAGAACAAGGTTCAACAACGCGTCCTGCACCATGCCCGGGTCCAGCATCAGCGCCTCATCCGGCAGAGTGTTGACTACCGACAGGCCGACGCCGCGCGGCAGGGATGGCGAGGCGAGGATGCGTAAGTCTTCCAACAAGCCGCGCATGTCGGTTGCTTTTGGTTGAAAGGTTCGGTTGCCGGTCATATCCGCGATGCGGTTCAGCAATTGCCCGCCCCTCAGCGCGGTTTGCTGGGTCGCGGCCACAAGCTCTCGCGCAGCTTCGGACAAATCCATCTTTTCCAACCGGGACTGCATACCCAGAATGATGGTCAACAGGTTCGAGAAATCATGCGCCAACCCACTGGTCATCTGCGCCGCCATGGCCCGGCGACGTGTCTGTTGCAGGGCCACACGCGCCTGCGTTTCCTCGGTAATATCGACAGACATCACATAGACGCCTCCCTCACCATCTGGTGAAAACGACACGCGAATGCGGCGGGAATCCTGATCCTCTGTGAACTCGAACACCGACGTTTCACCGCCATAGGCTTTGAGCAGGTAAGGTTCCACACGGGTAAAGGCCGCAGCACCCAACGCGTCAGATATGTGCATATCCAGAATTTCAGAAGGTCGGCTCGGCATGACCGAGCTGAGCCGTCGGTTGGAGTAATCATACCGCCCGTCCGGATTCAGATGGGCAATATGGGCCGGCATCATCTCGGTCGTCATGCGTGTGCGGGCTTCGATCTCGGTCAGCTGACGTTTGGCCTCTTCCAGCGCAGAGTTGGTCGCCGCGAGTTTCCGGTTGGCTGCCAAAAGCTCCTCGGCGCGGTCCAGCAATTGATCCGACAGTTCCTCGGACCGGGCACGCAGCAGGGCCTCGGCCTGTTTGGTGTTGGTGATATCGGTGTAGACGGATACCCAACCGCCTGTGGGCAAAGGCGCACCTTCGACCGAAATCACGCAGCCGTTGGCGCGCACACGTTCCATGTAATGAGGCTCGAACGCCAGCGCCTGTTGAACCCGCTGTGCGACGGCATCTTCGACATCAGTAACTTCACCATATTCACCGTGCGCAACCAGATAGCGGATCGTGTCGGCGAACAGCGCTCCGGGCTGCACAAGTTCGTCCGGTAGATCGAACATATCCTGAAAACGGTGGTTGCTGACCACAAGCCGCAATTGGCTGTCGTAGATCGACAGGGCCTGACCGATCAGGTTCAGACCCGCACTGGTCATCGACTTTATCTGTTGTTCAGTTATGTCCAAATTCGCCCTCTCCGCGAACCATGCGTAGCACCGGTTTCGTCACAGGTGTATAGGACAGATTGGATCAGTACCGCGGTTTGGACTTTGCCCCATCCGGCGTGATGGAATGCAGCGACAGCGTATGGTCCATGTTTCGCATCCGATGCCGCAACATTTGCCGTCCCAAACGCGCCAGGTCCACCGCATGATCAGGGTTGCTTGCAACATCCTCCAGCTCGCCCTTGCCGTCGTGATCGAAAAGCAACGGCGGCAAATCAGCAGCAAATTCGACCAAAGTGAACCGGTCGTCGCGCAGAATGCCCAAACACGAGTCGCTGTTGCCCGTGCCCAATTGCTGTTGCCACAACGTAGGGTTTTCGGGTTCCGAGAAATCAAGCTCGCTAAAAGAATAGCCGCGCCAATCCTCAGGTACTTTGCCACGCATAAGCGGCAACAAGGACCGGCCATCCATCGCATTCGGAACCGTCTGACCAACCCATTCGAGGATCGTCGGGGTTATATCGACCGACTCGGTTGGCGCAGACACTACCTTGCCCGCCTGAGATTCATTACCCGGCAACCGGATCATCAGCGGCGTATGATAGGCCGCGTCATAGACTGTCATCTTGCCCCAGCTGTGCCGATCACCCAGCATCTCGCCGTGATCGGCGGTGATCACCAGCAGCGTATCGTCGTATTGCCCGCTGTCTTTCAGGTACTGGATAACACGACCGACATGATGATCCACTTCGGTTGCCAGCCCCAGATAGACCGAGCGCAGCGTCTGGATATTCTCAACCGTGGGGTCAACGTGATCGAAACCCAATACGAAATCCGCCGCCGTCTGCTTGTCCATCGTCGGGCCAAAGAAGGGATGCATCGCCCGTTCCTCAGCTGCTTCAGAGCAACCCGCAGGCAGTGGCAATGACGCAGGATCGTACATGTCATTGTACGGCGCGGGGGCAACCAGCGGTGGGTGTGGTCGGATATAGGTCAAATGGGCAAACCAGTTCTGGCCCTTGAGCGGGGCAAGACTGTTCAGGAATGTGTCGGTCAAAAAGGCCGTGTCGCTGTCTTCGGCCCGGTACAGGGCCGGATCATTCAGGCGCGGTGCATCTCCGGTCGGTGACACCGGTTTGTGAACGTCCCAGTAATCTTCAAAGCGGTATCCTTTCTGCATCAGGTGGGATCGCCACGGGTAGGATTCCTCCAACCGCATCTCGACGATTTCATCAAACCCGGCCATCGGGTTCTCATAGGATTTCAGAACTGGGTCACCTGCGTCATGCACACGCGGATCGGCCGAGGTATCGGTATAGCCGAACAGCATGGGCAGGTAACCGGCCTTACGCATCTCGGTCGCGATATTGGGTGTGTCGTGCCGCAGCGGTGTGCCATTGCGGACCGAGCGGTGATTCATCGCATACTGCCCAGTCAGGATCGAGGCCCGCGAAGGCCCGCAAGGATTGGTGACCGAAAAGTGGCGGTCAAATGTCACGGCCTCATCCATGAAAGCCCGCATGTTCGGTAGATCGACGTGATCCGCAAGGGCACCGTTCAGGCAATCTGCCCGCAACTGATCAATAATGATGAACAGGACATTTCCCGCGTGCTTCATGACACTTACCTTGATTCCAACGAGGCGTTTCCGCTGCAGACTGTGACTTGGTTCCGTGGTCGCGGCAAGCCGTTCATCGCTCTGATATTTGAGCACGCTTTTTTTCGTATCACGTACAAAAAAACAGTCATTTAAGGGGATGGCGCACATGGCTAGCGTCAGGCGGACCCAAATTGTCACACCCCTACTATGGTATGGCGGCAAATCTGGTCACAGCGTAAAAATCCGTTGCAGCACAACGTGGTTTCACATCACATACGACCATGACGCAGCCCATGATACATTCGGAACATGACGCCGACGGCGTCTGCCTGCGTATTTCGGGTGAAATGCTCACCAAATCTCTGGCGTCAGTAGAACAGGCTTTCGCCTCAACTCAACCCCAGGGTGGCAACGTCACGTTTGATCTGTCTCAGGTTGAGGCGCTGGATACCGGTGGCGCATGGCTGGTTGCCGATTTGGCCCGGCGAAACAGGGCCGTAGGCGCCGAGGTTCGGTTCGAAGGGTTAAGCCCGGCTCAGTCCGCCCTGTTGGACACTGTAGCCAAGAACATACCTGACGATTCCGGCATCGAAGCGGAACACCGCAGTTTTGTTGATTGGGTCGCCAGCGTTGGTCAACGCACGGCGGGGGCCTGGGAAGACACCCTTTCGATGCTGGGCTTTCTGGGCCTGACTCTGCATCGGTTAGCCCGCACCATAATTATGCCATGGCGGCTGCGACAGGCAGCGCTGGTATCCCAGATGGAGGAAACGGGTTTTAGGGCCATCCCGATTGTTGCCCTGATGGGGTTTTTGATCGGCGTTGTGCTGGCCTTTCAGGGGGCCACTCAGCTGAAACAATTCGGAGCCGAGATTTTCGTGGTCGAACTGATCTCGATCTCGGTACTGCGCGAGCTGGGCATCCTGCTGACAGCCATTATTGTTGCGGGCCGGTCCGGGTCGGCTTTCACCGCGTCAATCGGATCGATGAAAGTGCAGGAAGAGATCGACGCCATGCGCACGCTGGGCCTTGACCCGATCGAAGTGCTGGTGATCCCGCGCGTCGTCGCTTTGTTGATCATGTTGCCGATCCTGGGTTTCATTGCGGATATGGCCGCCCTGATCGGTGGGGGTTTGATGAGCTGGATTGATCTTGGCATCAGCCCCGGCATGTTCGTGACGCGGCTGAAGGAAAGCACCGGCATCTGGCATTTTGCCATCGGCATGATCAAAGCCCCGTTTTTTGCCGTGGTCATCGGCGTTATCGCCTGTTGGCAGGCAATGCAGGTGAAGGGATCGGCCCAGAGCGTCGGCCAAAGAACAACAGCCTCCGTTGTGCAGTCGATCTTTATGGTAATTGCACTGGACGCGCTGTTTTCGATCTTCTTCTCGGTGTTGGAGGTCTGACATGGACGGGAGCGTGCTTGAAAAGACCTCGGAAACCGGCGCTCAGCGCGAGGCAGTGATCCGCGTGCGCAATCTGACCAACCAGTTTGGAACGCAGGTGGTGCATCAGAACCTTAACCTGGACGTCTGGCGCGGTGAAGTATTGGGCATCGTTGGCGGATCGGGCACCGGCAAGTCGGTGCTGTTGCGCACGATTGTTGGGTTGAACAGACCCGCCGCAGGCAGCATCGAAGTATTGGGTGTCGACGTCCTGAACGGGCCCGAACAGGAACGTCGCCGCATCGAACGGCATTGGGGCGTGGCCTTTCAGGATGGCGCGCTGTTTTCGTCTCTGACAGTTTTGCAGAACGTCATGGCCCCGCTGCGCGAACACACCGGGTTAAGTGAAAAGCTGATGTGTGCCCTTGGCAGCCTGAAGATCAGCCTTGTAGGTCTGCCACAACTGAGCTGCGGCAAGTTTCCGTCAGAACTGTCCGGGGGTATGCGCAAACGCGCAGCCTTGGCCCGCGCACTGGCACTGGACCCCGAGATCGTGTTTCTGGACGAACCCACTGCGGGGTTGGACCCGATCGGGGCGGCGGCTTATGACGAGTTGATCGGCGAGTTGCAACACGCGCTGGGGCTGACCGTGTTTATGGTTACGCATGATCTCGATAGCCTCTATGCCATTTGCGATCGTGTCGCAGTGCTGGCCGAAAAACGCGTTCTGGTTGAAGGACGGATTGAAGAAATGACCAAAGTCGACCATCCTTGGGTGCAGGAATACTTCACCGGCCCCCGGGCGCGCGCGGCGCAAAAGAAGGGGCAGGACAGGTAGAGGCCATGGAAACCCGAGCGAATTATATCCTGATCGGCGCCTTCACCCTTGCGGGTATCCTTGGCGCATTCGGCTTTTTCCTATGGTTGGCGAAATTCGAGGTGTCGCGGCAATACGCCTATTATGATGTACTGTTCGACAACGTATCTGGCCTGTCTGCGGCAGGCGGCGTCAGCTACAATGGTCTGCCGGTCGGTCAGGTTATTTCGCTGAATCTGGACGAGGACGACCCGTCCAAGGTACGGGTCAGGCTTGAGGTCGACGCAGACATCCCCGTAACCGAAGACACAATTGCGCAGTTGCAATCACTGGGTGTCACGGGCGTTAGTTACGTGGAACTGACCGGCGGGTCCGCCAGCGGCACAAAACTGCCACAAGACAGTGTGATTAAAAGCAAGCGCAGCGCCATTCAATCGTTGTTTGAGGGCGCCCCGAAGGTGCTGGACGAGGCCGTTACCCTGCTGGAAAACCTCAATGCCGTAGTCGATGACAAGAACCGCAAATACGTCAGCGACATTCTCGACAATCTGTCTTCCGCTTCAGGCAAGTTGGAAAAGACACTTTCGGATTTCGAAAACCTGTCGACGGACCTTGGGGGCGCCGCCAAAAAGCTTGGCGATTTCACAGATCGACTGGATCAGTTGG
This sequence comes from Ruegeria sp. BE10, assembly GCF_056538905.1. NCBI lineage: Bacteria > Pseudomonadati > Pseudomonadota > Alphaproteobacteria > Rhodobacterales > Roseobacteraceae > Ruegeria > Ruegeria sp. BE10. The sequence continues at coordinate 40,240 of NZ_JBQFTX010000007.1, read as the reverse complement.
CCGACACCGCCGAAACGACCCTGACAACCGGCACGGATACGCTGAAAAGCGTGAAAACCGCATCGGAATCGGCAACCGCAACTCTCGACAGCGCCAAGGTCACAATCGAAACAGCGGATCGCATAATTCAGGAAGATATTCGTCCCTTCATCGAACGCGCCACAAACCTGGCCGAGAACCTGAACGGTCTGACGAGCGAGGCCGAAGTCTCGCTGGCGACTATCACCGAGACATTCTTGAATGCAAATAAAACGCTGGGGTCAATCACGGGTGCGATGGACACGGCAAAAGGCACGCTGACCTCGGCAGAACGTGCCTTTGACTCGGCCAACAAAGTCATAACCGAAGACGTCGGCACTGTAATGAACGACATCCGTACAGCCGCAAATGAGGTATCCGCGACTGTGAAGAACGTCACCCAACGTATAGACGACATATCCGCCGATATCCTGAGCGCATCGAAATCAGCCTCGGAACTGCTGGGCACCATCGACGGTATCGTCCAGGACAACCGCCGTCAGCTGTCCGATTTCTTGCGGGTCGGTCTGCCGCAGTTCACCCGCTTTATCGAAGAATCGCAACGACTGGTCATCAGCCTAGATCGTCTGGTGGATAAGGTCGAACGTGATCCCGCGCGTTTCCTTCTTGGAACCCAAGCATCGGAGTTTCGCCAATGATTAGGCATTTACTTGTGGTTCTCGCCCTGGTGTCGCTGGGGGGATGCGCGGGGCTGGGAACGCTCAGGCAGGCATCAAAGCCTAATGATTTGTACTTGTTGACACCAAAAAGCACGTTTTCGTCTTCGTTGCCGCGCATTCAAAAACAGGTCGTGGTGCAGGAACCAACGGCCACCGCAGCCGTCAACACCGATCAGATTGCTATTCAGCCCACACCGTTGCAGGTCCAGTATCTGCCTCGGGCGCGTTGGGTGGACCGCGCGCCGCTGATCGTTCAGGCGCTGCTGGTGGAAAGCTATGAAAACAGCGGCAAGGTGGCTGCCGTTGGTCGTTCGACCGTTGGGTTGCGCGCGGACTATGTCATCGTTCCGGACTTGCGGGAATTTCAGGGCCTTGTGATTGCCGAAGACGACGGATCGTCAACTGTACGGGTCGAAGTTCGAATGAACATCAAAATCATCGACGAGTTCGAAGACAAGATCATCGCGTCAGATTCCTTCCGGGAATATGTGGTCGCCGCCAGCGATAAAACTCCTGATCTGGTCCGAGCGTTCGATGATGCGTTGGGCAAGACCATGCGGGATGCGGTGGAATGGAGTGTGCGCAAGATCAACACCCACGCCGCGAATAATTCTGATCGATTTTAGGGTAGGTAAACGGGCGCTCTTAGGTTTCAGCGCCCGCATACCGGTTTCATTGAGACAATGTCTGGGCCAAACGCATCAATGTGATGGCTTCGGCACGATACCCGAACGGGTCCTCACCCTTTGCCTCATTTGCAAGCGCAATCGCTTCCGCATAGGACCACGAGCCCAAATATTCTCCGCCGCGCAACAACTGGCCAAAGCCTGCAATGGCGTATGAGAATTCCACATCTTCAGTTACGGCCCCCTGCCCCGGCAGGATTGGATACTGGATCAATTGGCTTTCTGCAACACCAGGGGATTTGTAACGCAGTTTGAAAAACCCTATTTCGTCCGATCCCTCGGACACCGCTTGTTCCGCATAGCGCAAGGGACCATTTCGGATGGCGTCCGACCCCACAGGTGTCACTTCGTAAATCGCAGTCACCGTATGACCAGCCCCGATATCGCCCGCGTCCACCTTATCGTTCGCGAAATCTTCGCGCTTCAAAGCACGGGTTTCATACCCGATCAGACGGTATTCGACGATCTGCGTCGGGTTGAATTCAACCTGTATTTTGACGTCATTGGCAATCGAAAACAGCACGCCGGTCAGCTGATCGACCAAAACCTTGCGTGCCTCGCTTAATGTATCGATATAGGCCGCCTGCCCGTTCCCATTCTGCGCCAGCGCCTGCATGGTCGCATCGTCCAGATTTCCCCGACCAAAGCCCAGAACGCTTAGAAACGTGCCGCTGTCGCGTTTTTGGGCTATGAAATCTTTCAAAGCGTCCGGGTCCGACAGGCCAACATTGAAATCACCATCCGTGGCCAGGATAACGCGGGTGACCTCGCCATCCTCAACCATGCTTTCCGCCACCTGATAGGCCTGCTGCAACCCGGCCTGCCCGGCGGTCGAACCCCCGGCCTCCAACTGGTCCAGCGCGGTCAGGATTTTGGACCGTTCCGACGCCGCCGTCGGCTCCAACACTTGCCCGGCGCTGCCCGCGTAAGTGACGATTGACACCTGATCTTCGGGCCGCAATTCCGATAGCATCAGGCGGAAAGATTGTTTCAGCAGCGGCAGTTTGTCGGTATTTTGCATCGAACCCGACGTGTCGATCAGAAACACCAGGTTCAGCGGTGGGCGATCTTCGATCTGCGGAAGCGCACCCTGAATGCCTATATGGACCAGCTGCGTGCCTTCGTTCCAGGGTGTTGGAGTCACCGAAATCGAAGGCCGGAACGGCACATCACTATCGGGCGCGGGATAGCTGTAGGGGAAGTAATTCACCATCTCTTCAACCCGCACCGCATCTTTCGGCGGCAACTGACCACGCATCAGCGACGACCGGACAATCGAATACGAGGCCGTGTCGACATCAATCGAGAAAGTCGAAACGGGATCTTCGGCTGTCACCTTTAGAGGGTTGGTGGCAGTGTTGGAGAAGGCCTCGGTGTTTTGATTATCACCGATGGCACCTAGTACTCTACCTCCAAGAAATGGCTCAGCGGTATTAGGTGCAATCTCAAACAAAACTGAACCATCGCTTTCGGCAGTAAACCCTTCCTGCCGTTTCGCTGTCCGTGAGACCACCACAGGGACATCTACAACCGGCTTTTCCAGCGGAGCTGCAGCTGTTTCCTCTAAAGAATCCGCTTCGAGCTCAGTAACCGAATGGGGAGCCTGCGACGTCGTGGATCGACTCTCGATTCTCGAATTCGGCTCCAGAACATAATCCCGCGTCTGCGGTAGAATCGCCACCAAGGCCGCAGCAGCAATTGCGGTTGTCGCGGTCAATGCGCCGCGATGCGTCAAGACATTCAACATGGACTTCGCTCCTTCTGTCAGGCGGGCTATTGGGCCTCGCTTGACAGTCGGACGCGCGCCAGATTGCAATCCTTGGGCGTGGGCGAAACTTTTCTGCGCCTGATTCAAATTTTCCGCCCGGCGTTTCGCATCCGGCGCTGGGGTGGCGGCGTTCATCAAAGTTTTGAAATCTTCAAAATCGTCTGTCATTGAGCCAGCTCCTCTTGCCGCAGGGCGCGCAGGCGTTTGCGGATATCCGACATGCGCCAAGACACTGTGCCCTCAGACACGCCCAGCACCTGTGCCGCCTGGGCATGAGTCATTTCATCCTCAAGCGTCAGGGCCAAGGTGTCCTGCAATTCTTGCGGTAACGCGCGCATGGCCCGTTGTAGCCAGTCGACGGCTTCGGCGGTCTCCGCCGCTTCGGCCCGGCGCATTTGCTCGACATCGCCCCACCCGACCGCAGCTCGGCTGTGACTGGCTTGCCGACGGCGCGCGTCTTCGGCGGCGTTGACGACAACACGATACAGCCAAGTGGTGAATTTGGCCTGCGCCCGAAACCCAACAATCTTGGTTGGTAAGGCAGCGCAGATATCCTGTGTCAAATCTTCGGCCTGATCACCGCGCCCACTCAACCGAAAAGCCAAACGAAATATTCGGTCGTAATGGCGCGCAAGAAGGGCAGCGAACGCATCCGCGTCCCCCTTCGCGGCAGCTTTGGCCAGATCCTCATCCGAAGTTGTCATACGCATCACGATGAGTAAGACGGACCAGAAAGGTCAATCCTTGGCGGCGGGTCGAGAAAAATTAAAAATGACTTGCCGATGCCATTTTCCAATCCGCAGCAAAGGCTTCGGGGGGCGTATCGGTCAGCAAGGCGCCTTCATCAATAAAAGTGTACATTTCGGCATAGGATCGCTCGTGTTCATCCGCGTTACGACAGCGGATATCGCTTGGATGCAGGTCAGAGACTTTTTCTTTACCCATAGCTCCCAAAAGCTCTCGAAAGCTTTCCAGCGTGGCGTCATGAAAGCGCTGCACCCGAACGCGTTTTTGCGGCACGTTCACTGCCCGTCCCCGGACCGGGTCTTGTGTGGCGACACCCGAAGGGCAGCGGTTCGTATTGCAATGCAACGCCTGTATGCAGCCGACCGCAAACATCATCGCCCGCGCCGCGTTGCACATATCAGCCCCAAGCGCAAATTTCTCGACCATGTCATAGCCCGTGGCCACCTTGCCCGAGCAGATGATCCGCATCTTGTCGCGCAAACCAGCGCCACGCAGGCAGTTGTTAACAAAGATCAACGCCTCGTTCAGGGGCACGCCGAGGCGGTTGGTGAATTCAACCGGAGCCGCCCCGGTGCCCCCCTCGGCACCGTCAATGGTAATAAAGTCGGGCAAAATTCCAGTTTCTAACATCGCCTTGCAGATCGCCATAAACTCGGAAGGACGTCCAATGCACAGCTTGAAACCGACGGGTTTTCCGCCTGACAATTCACGCAGGTGCTGAACGAAATGCATCAAACCCGTCGGGCCTTCAAAGGCCGAATGGATGGGAGGAGATATGACGTCCTGATGCTCGGGTACGTGGCGGATTTCGGCGATTTCCTTATCCACCTTGGCCGCAGGCAGAACCCCGCCATGGGATGGTTTCGCGCCCTGCGACAGTTTGATTTCAATCGCCTTGACCACATCTTTTTGGGCTTTTTCAGCGAATTTATCCTTATCGAACGTACCTTCGAGCGTACGGCATCCAAAATAGCCCGTACCGATCTGCCAGATGATATCACCGCCCTCGGCCAGATGGTGCGGAGACAACCCACCCTCACCCGTGTTATGCGCAAACCCGCCATCTTTGGCACCGCCATTTAACGCCCGGATCGCATTGGCGCTGAGTGCGCCGAAACTCATGGCGGATACGTTCAGACGCGAGGCATCATAGGGTTTGGTACACTGGGGTCCGCCCAGCATGACCCGTTCCTCACTTTCGGCCACCTCTTTGGGTGCAAGTGAATGGTTGGCCCGGTGATACCCTACGGTCATGATGTCGAATTGTGTGCCAAAGGCCTGTGTATCCATCTGCCCCTTGGCGCGGGAATAGACCAGGCTGCGGATGATACGGTTATAGGGGCGCCCGCTTTCGTTGGTCTCAACAAAGTATTGGCGGATTTCCGGGCTGACGAATTCCAGCATGTACCGGAAATGCCCCAGAACCGGATAATTGTTCAAAACGTTATGCTTTGTGGTCAGCATGTCATACAGGCCAACCACTGCGTAGGGGATCAGCAGGACCAGTAACCAATGCGCCGGTGGCCAGTACAGCCCCCACAACACAGTCAGCGGCAAACACACGTAGCTGAGGAAGTAATAGAGTTGACGTACAATCATTTTGCGCTCTCCCAAGGTGTTGCCAAACCGGCTAATGGCAAGCGTGGATCAATTCGGCTTTTGATTGCAAGCGTTTGAACCAAACATCACGCGATCAGGTTAGATTACGAAACAGGCAGAATACAGAGCCACTGTTGATCCCCCTTGCCCCAATAGGTATGCCAAAACAAAGGTGAAATTGGGCAGGAATCCAGGCCGTGACACAGACCCGACCCGCCGTCCGGACCACGGCCATCATGTTCGCTGCCGTTTTCGTAGGGGGCGCTGCGGGGTCGTTGCTGCGCGAGGCGCTCTCGGCCCAGATCCCCGGCGCTCCGATTCTGACGGCCACGTTTGGGATCAATATTGTGGCCTGTTTCATACTCGGTTGGCTTTATGCAGTGCGGCATCGCGTGCATGCGCATGTATTGCATCTGGGTGCGGTCGGGTTTTGCGGTGGTCTGTCTACGTTTTCCTCATTTGTGGCTGAGCTGGAGCGTATGGCGGCAACGCATCTTTGGGGCGCTATTTCAGCTGCTGGTCTGGAAATCGCGGTTGGCCTTGCTGCTGCTATTTTGGGCGAGACTATCGGACGGCGGTTCCAAGGGCAGAGGTCAGCAAAATGACCGAGCTGTATCTGCACGCCATGTTCGGCCTGGGCGGCGGTCTGGGCGCAGTGCTGCGCCATTGGGTCTCTCTACGGGTTCGCCACGACCTGCCGTTTGCAACACTGATTGTAAATGTTCTGGGCAGCCTGCTTCTTGGTCTGTGGATCGGTTTCCTGGGTGGGCCAGTCGACTTGGGCGAAGAAGAAAAACGGCTGGTCTTCGGGTTCTGCGGCGGGTTCACCACTTTCTCAAGCTTTGCCTATCAATCGCTGGAGTTGCGGCGGCAACGCACGATTGCGCTGGCGGCGGGGAATATTCTACTTAGCCTGATCTTGTGTTGGCTTGCCTTGTTGCTGGGATTGTTCCTGACACACTAATGCGCGGGAACAGCAGACTGTGTGCCTGGCTTAGGAGCGCGGCAGAAAAACAGCAAAGGAATCGTCGCCAGGGCCAGCAAACCCAGGTTATTGAAAACGGTCAGATATGAAATCAGTTCAGCCTGCTGGCTGATCGCTTGCCCCAGTATGGCAGCGCCTTGCGCACTGTCGGGCGTCAGGCCAAGCGGTTGTAGATAAGCCTGCGCAGCCGGGTTGTAGGGGGTCACATTCTGGCCAAGCACAGCGGTATTCGTCTGCAACCCGCGCACCACCCATGTCCCAACAAGTGAAATTCCAACCGACGACCCCAACTGACGGGTCACGTTGAACAATCCAGACGCTTCGTCCTGCCGGGTTTTCGAAATACTCTCGAACGCCAGAATCGACATGGGCACAAAGACCAACCCCATACCCAGACCGCTGACGGCACCTGGCCAGGCCAGCTCCCAAAACCCCGCATTCATATTTAGCGCGCCCATCATGAAGTTGCTTACCGCCGTCAACGCCATGCCCAGCCCGGCCAGAATACGCGGATCAAAACGATGCACCAGTACAGCGCCAGTCACCACCATGGACAGACCCGCCGTAATACCCCGCGGAATGAACAAATGGCCTGAGGCGATGACCGGATAGTCCAGCAGGTTCTGCACAAAAGTTGGCAGGATCGCGATGCCTCCGAACAGCGAGATCGCAAACCCTGCGATGACCAGATTGCACAGGGCAAAATTCCGGTCCGCGAAAAGGCGTAGATCAACGACGGGGCGCTTCGAGCTCAGTGCATGAACAACAAACCCCAACGCGCCCAGGACCGACGCGATCAGCGCCACCTGTATCACACGAGAGGTCAACCAATCCTTGGTTTCCCCCTGATCCAGTATGTATTGCAAGCAACCAATGCCGATGGCCAGCAAGGCCAGACCGATCCAGTCGATCTTGACCTCTTCGGTTTCATCATCCGGCAGCTCTCCGGCCAGCAACAGCAGGGCCATGGCCGCCACCGGCAGGTTTACGAAAAACACCATCCGCCACGAGAAATACTCGGTCAGGATGGCCCCGACTGTCGGCCCCAAGACGGGGGCAACCACGACACCCAGACCAAAAACAGCCATCGCCTGCCCGCGTTTTTCGCGGGGATAGGCATCAAACAGGATGGATTGCGACAACGGGATTAGGAACGCACCGAACATGCCCTGCGCCAGCCGGAAGAAGACGATGGTCTCAAGGCTCCACGAGAGGCCGCACATGACGGACATAGCGGTAAAGCCCGTGATGGAGGTCAGGATCAGCTGCCGCCGTCCGACCCGGCGGGCAACAAACCCAGTCAGCGGCATGACCACGACAGCCGAGACGATATAGCTGGTCAATATCCACGTTGCTTGATCGGTCGTGGCCCCGAAAGCGGCCTGAATATGCGGTAGTGCCACATTGACAATGGTGCTGTCCAACACCTCAAGTATAGCGCTGAGAACAACGGCGATCACAATCACCGGATTGACGCGGCTGGCCGCCGATCCCGTCATTTTTCTGCCTGATCGATGGTCGTGTCCACAGTCACTTTGCTGCTGCCACCCACGCGCAGGGGCACATCGGTCGGATCAAGTTCTACGCGCACCGCAAAGCGGCGGGTGACCTTGACCCAATTGCCGCTGGCATTCTCGGACGGCAAAAGCGAGAAAGTATCCCCCGAGCCGCGCCCAATCGAGGCGACCTTGCCCGTCAGCGTCACACCCGGCAGCATGTCGATCTGAACCGTAACCGGTTGGCCCGGACGAATGCGCGGCAGAGCGGTTTCCTTGAAATTCGCATCCACCCACCAGTCCGAAGACTCGACAATCGAAAACTGCGGCGCATTGGCGGCCACCGCTGAACCTGGCCGCAAGGTCAGGTTAGCAATCCAACCATCCGCCGCTGCATAGACCTTGGTCCAATCCAAATCCGCTTTTGCAATCTCAAGCTGCGCGCGTGCAGAAAGGACGTTGTCCTGCTTTGCGGCCACACTGCTTTGCAAAGCCAACAGCGCAGCCTGGCTGGCGGTCAACCGGGCCGAGGCCTGCGCGAATTCCGTCGTCGCCTGATCCAGCGTGACCTGCGCCACGTCCCCGTCCGAGTATAACGCCTTGTTGCGTTCAAAATTACTTTTGGCCGTGTCAAAGGCCGACTGAGCGGAATTTACAGCCGCTTCAGCTGCCGAAATCTGGGTGGAAATGGTATGAACCTGTTGTATGGCGCTGTCCAGATCGGCCCGTGCTTGATCGACGGATGCCTTGAATTGCGTTTCGTCAATGGCGAACAGCAGATCCCCTGCCTTGATGGGTTGATTTTCCGTGATCGGAACCTCTGCCACTTGCCCGGTAACTTGTGCTGCCACGCTGATGATATTCGCACCAACATACGCGTCATTCGTTGAAGGGTAACGCTCTTCATGACGCCAAAACAGGAACAGTCCTGCACCGATAGCAATAAGCATGGCTGCAACGGCAAGGGCTTTCATGGGTCAGGCCTCAAACAATTGGCTACATCGGATAGGTGTGCATTCGCACCGCCAAATTGCCCATAATCCAGACAGTCCCAAGGATGATGATCAATAGCACCAGCGTGGAGAAAAGGATCAAATCCAGGTCTTCCCGGCTGCTGCGGCGGCGATCAATATGCAAGAAATAAACCAGTTGCACGATCAGTTGCGCCAACCCCAATAACGCGATTGAAAGGTAAACCCCTTTGGTCTCGATACCGTATTTATAGGCTATCGCGAACACCGCCCCTGTCAGCAAAAGCGAGCCACCATAGCCAATTATGTAGCGCCGACGCTCGCGCCGGTGCATCTCGCTGCGCTTATCCATAGGTCAGCCCTCCGAAATAAACGATGGTGATAATCCCGATCCAGATCAGGTCGAGGAAGTGCCAAAACAATGCCAACCGCACCACGCGCGACATCAGCAGATCAGTCAAGCCAAACAGGCGCAGCTGAATGCCCAACACGATCAACCACAAGCACCCAGCAGCCACGTGCAACCCATGCAGAGGCACCAGACCGTAGAAGGCCGATAGAAACCCGCTGCGTTGAGGGACACCGCCTTTTTCGGTCATCGCCACGAAATCGCGGATTTCCAGCACCAGAAAGCTGAGACCCAATACCAGCGTCACGCAGAACCAGAACACGATCCGCCATCTGGGCAGGTTGTATTTCAGCGCCAGCATTGCCAGCCCCACGGTAAGGCTGCTGGTCAAAAGGATTATCGTCTGGGCAAAGATGCTTCTCAGATCGAACAGCTCGTGCGGACCGGGCCCGCCAGCCTGTGCATCGATCATGGTGATGTAAATGGCGAACATCAGGCCGAAATAGACCAGATCGCTCATCAGAAAGACCCAGAATCCAAAAGTGACAACCTCGGCGGCCTGGTCCGCGCTTGCATGCCGCCGGCCGAGGTTCAGCCCCGGATAGCTGTGCGTCGGTGCGCGTTTCATGTCACTGCCTCCAGGTCAGGGCGGGCAAGGCCGCGATTTTCCGGAGCGATTTCATGATCGCGATCCACCGGTGCAGAGCTGCGCACCAAATCAAGCCAGGCTTCGTGTTGTTTGCGAACCTCCTCGGCGGGGATGACCTCTTCGGTGTCCAGCCTGAAGGTCCACAGGATGAAGGACAGCAACATCAACGCTGTTACCAGTGCGGCCAGCCACCAGATCCACCAGACCAATGCGAACATCCAGACTCCGCTGAGTACACACAGGATGAACCCGATCCCAGTGTTGCGCGGCATCGAGATATCTTCGTACTCATCAGGTGTCGGATAGGCCTCACCCCGTTCCTTTGCGGCGGCAAAGTTATCCCGATCCGTCACCTGCGGGATGACGGCAAAATTGTAGGGCGGCGGCGGCGACGGGATCGACCATTCCAGCGTGCGCGCATCCCACGGATCGCCGACTGGCACGCGGGTGTTTTCCCGGTCGCGGATACTGACCCACAATTGCATAACCACCGCCAACAGCGCCGACAAGATCACCAGCGCGCCGATGACGGCGATGATCATATAGGGGTGGAAACTGGGGTCTTCCCAACTGAACGACCGGCGCGGCATCCCCATGAGGCCAACGAAATAAAGCGGCAGGAAAGTCAGCATGAACCCAACCGTCCACAATACCACTGTGATGCGCCCCCAACGCTCGTTCAGCCGGAACCCAAAAGCTTTGGGGAACCAGTAATTGTATCCGGCCAGCAGGCCGAACAGCACGCCCGGCAACAGAACATTGTGGAAATGCGCCACAAGGAACAGAGTGTTATGCACCTGATAATCGACCGTCGGATTGGCAAGGATCACACCCGACAAGCCACCAATCACAAACAACATCAGAAAGGACAGGCCGTACAGCATCGGCACCGAAAACCTGATACGGCCACGATACAGAGTCGCCATCCAGTCATAGACCTTCACCCCGGTTGGAATGGCGATCAGCATGGTGGCGATGCCGAACACAGCATTGATTAGAGCGCTTTGGCCCATAGTAAAGAAATGGTGCAGCCAGACGGTAAAGGACAGCACCGCGATGCACATTGTGGCAATCACTAGCGAGTTGTACCCGTAAAGCCGTTTGGCCGAGAATGTGGCGAAAACCTCGGAATAGATACCATAAGCGGGCAGAACCAGCAGATAGACCTCGGGGTGGCCGAACAGCCAGAACAGGTTGGCATAGTTCATCATGTTGCCGCCAAGGTCGTTGGTGAAAAAATGGAAATCCAGATACCGATCCGCCGCCAGCATCAGTGCGGCCACGCCGAGCGGCGGCATGGCAAAGATGATCAGGATCGAGCTGCTGATGATTGTCCAGCAATACATTGGCAGCCGCATGAACTTCATCCCCGGCGCCCGCAGCTTATAGATCGTGACTGCAAAGTTGATCCCCGTCAGCGTGGTACCGATGCCTGAGACAACAATGGCCCATATCCAGTAATCCGGCCCCACGCCGGGGTTAAAGGCGGCCCCGGTATAAGGCGGATAAGCCGTCCACCCCCCGGTTGAGAAATTGCCAACCACCAGCGACACCATCAACATCATGCCCGCCGAGACGGTCAGGCCCAGACTGATCTGGTTCATTACCGGAAAGGCCACATCCCGCGCACCGATCATCAGCGGGATCAGGTAATTCGCGAGCCCGAAGACAAAGGGCACGGCGACAAAGAACACCATGATCGTGCCATGGGTGCTGAACAACTCGGCAAAGTGTTCGGCCTCAAGGAAACCATCGCCCGGCCCGGCTGCTTGTTGGGCGCGCATGACAACGCCTTCAAGCACGCCGCGCGCCAGCATGACGATGGCAAAGACGATGTACATAATGCCGATTTTCTTGTGATCTGCGCTGGTTAGCCAGTCGCGCCACAAAGGCCCCCACAGGCGGAACCATGTCAGTGATCCGACCACGACAATGACGCCTACGATCACCACGGCCGCCGCCGCGTTGGCCACGATTTCATTTGCGTTAGGGTTTTGGATCAGACCCGTGATCGGGAAGGCATCCCAGTTCAGACGGCCAAAGAATCCTGTTTCGGTCATTGCACGCCCTCTTGCCCGTATTCAGCGGTTCCCGGTTGTTGATCGCGTGGCAACGGTTGCCCACCGTGATAGCGGTGCAAAATGGACTGGAACAGATCACCGTCCTCCAGCGTAAAATAAAGCGCATTGAGTGGCATCAGTGAGGTCCCCAACACTGCCTGTACCTCATCCCGATCCGTGCGCATGGCCAGCGTTCTGTACGTGTCTTCGGTCAGAGGGATCCCATGGGTGCGAACACTTTCAACCCAGGCATTAAAGTCTTCGGGCTGCATCGCCTGAGTCAGAAACTTCTGCTTGGTAAAACCCCGCCCATTATACTGCGTGTTTTCGCCCTGCATCGTCTCAGGCGTATCGGCGACCAGATGCAGCTGAGTCGTCATCCCCGGCATCGCGTAGATCTGCCCCGCCAGAGCGGGGATCATAAAGGATTGCATCACCGTATCCGTCGTCAGCGTCATCGCCACTTGCTGTTTGACAGGAATGCCGAACTCTCCAACGGTGGCGATACCAAGATCGGGGTAAATGAACAGCCATTTCCAATCGAGGCCAACAACCTGCACGTTCAGCGCGGGTGTTTCACCGAACGGAGCGGCGTAAGGGTCCAGCCGGTGGGTGGCTTTCCACAGGTAAAACGAAAGCAGCGCCACGATCACGACCGGCACGCCCCACATGGCAAATTCCAGCTTGCCCGAGAAATCCCATTTGGGCCGGTACTCTGCCGCGCTGCCCTTGCGCCGCCGGTACCGCAAGGCGATCAGCGGCACCAATACCAAAACCGGCAACACGGCGATCATGATCAGAACAGTCGCCCGCAGCAGGTGGGTTTTCTGAACCGCCGCAATAGGGCCTTGCGGGTCCATGAAGCTGTTGCTTGCCCACGCCATCTGTGCCGAGGTCACAACAACCGCGATCATCAGTGCCATTGCTGAAGGTTTGAGTAAGGCCACGCCTGATCGTCCTCTTAAGCCTTCGTTTCGGCCAACTATCGACAGAGTCACAGATTTTCTCAAGGTTTTTTCCAAAACCGTCGATTGTTTCACACCCTGCCTGAACAACCACAGCATTAGGATCGTGCAAATCGCCTTCGATGATGCGGTTGACTTGGCATCGCAGCCGGGTGAGACATTTTGGTGATGCGTTGGATTATTCTCGCCCTCGGCCTTTGGTGCCTTACGACAAGTGCAAACGCACAGGATCGCGCGACGGTGGAACGCCAGTTTCAAGCATGGCTGCAAGATACAGTCTGGCCGCGTGCCAAGGCCCAAGGTGTTTCGCGCGCAACCATGCAGCGGGCCTTTGATGGGGTAACGCTCAACTGGAAGTTGCCCGATCTGGTGCCGCCGGGCAGTTCTGCTCAGACACCCAAACAGCAAAAACAGGCTGAATTTGGATCACCTGGCCGATACTTCAATGCCGGTTCCGTTAAGGGTGCAACTGCCAAAGGGCGGCAGATGGCCCGGCGTCACGCCAAGACCCTGGCGCGGGTCGAGGCGGAAACCGGGGTTCCCGGACGGATCATCCTGGCCATTTGGGGCCGGGAAAGCGGGTATGGCCAAGTACCCATCCGCCACGATGCCTTTCAGGTGTTGGGGACAAAAGGGTTCATGAGCACCCGGGCCGCGTATTTCACCGACGAGTTGATCGCCGCGCTGCAAATTGCCGAGGCCGGCCACGCCCCAACGGGCACGTTGAAAAGCAGCTGGGCGGGCGCGTTGGGTCAACCGCAATTCATGCCTTCGAACTTCCTGACCTTTGCCGCGGATGGAAATGGCGACGGGCGATCCGACATCTGGGGCTCGGCCGAAGATACAATCGCCTCCATCGGGCATTTCCTGTCGCAACATGGCTGGGTCACCGGACGCGACTGGGGGTTCGAGGTCACGGTTCCAACCCAGATAACCTGTGCGCTGGAAGGACCGGATCAGGGTCGACCTATTCAGGACTGGGCTGCCATGGGGATCACCCGCGTATCTGGCAAGCCATTTCCACCACACGAACTGCCGGGTGAGGGGTTTCTGATGATGCCAGCTGGACGCAAGGGACCCGCCTTTATCGTCACGCCGAATTTCTACGTTCTCAAGGATTACAACAAAAGCGATCTCTACGCTCTGTTCGTGGGCCATGTCGGAGACCGCATTCAGTATGGCGTTGGGGACTTCAAAGCCCGCTGGGGCAAGGTTGATACCTTGTACCGGTCAGATATCGCAGCCATGCAACGGGCGTTGGAAAACCAGGGCCATGATGTCGGTGGTGCGGATGGATTGCCAGGGTTCAAGACTCGCCGCTCGATTGGGCGCTGGCAACAAGTGACTGGACGCAGCCCGACCTGCTTCCCAGAAACCAGCATGAAATCCGCTCTGGCGCAGTAGCGATTCGCTGCAAATTTGATGTGATTCGAGCTTCCTTGGCGTCAAGTTTGCGGGGCGACCTTCACAAAAATGTCAAGAAACGATGAAGTTTCATTATTAAATTTCCCAACCTACGTCCATTTCGTTCACGATCCACCTGTAGTTGCTTAAATTGTGGGCACCATCTTTATCCCGATTTGAAATAATGCCACCTTCACCGGCAGTGAAAGGCGACTTTCGCAAACACGTTCCCGACTGCAAACCGAAAGACTGCGACGCGGTGTTCCTTGCGCTCTGAAAAAGCAAAATTCGAACCCGTCCCGGTCTTGTTCAGGGTCGGACAAACAAGGTGGCCTGTACCCATCCTGAAAGGATGCGCGTGCCGGACCCCTAAAAACGGGAGTAGAAAAACATGAACAAGTATATGCGTACATCTCTGGCGGGGCTGTTGACCTCGACCATGATCACCGGTGCCGCCCTTGCTGCGGGCACCCATCCCACAACCGGCGAGGCGCTGGCGGATGACCAGACCTTTATCTACCGCCTTGGCGATGAGCACAGCTCGGTCGATCCGCAGGTTGTTGAGGATACCTATGGCGCTGAGATTACCCGCGACCTGTTTGAAGGTCTGATGAACCAGGACGAAGACGGCAATCTGGTTCCGGGCGTCGCCACCGGCTATACCACCAACGACACCAAAGACGTTTATACCTTTACCCTGCGCGACAACGCCAAGTGGTCGAATGGCGACCCGGTGACAGCAGGTGATTTTGTTTATGCCTGGAAACGCGCTGTCGATCCCGCCCTGTCCTCGCCCTACGCCTGGTTCATGGAGCTGATGTCGATCGAGAATGCTGCAGAAATTATTGCCGGGAACAAGCCTATTGACGAGTTGGGCGTCAAAGCCCTCGACGATCACACTCTGGAAGTCACTCTGAGCGCGCCCCTGCCCTATTTCCCGCAGATGACCACGCACTCCACAACCTTCCCGGCCCCGCAGAAAGTGATCGAGGAACATGGTGACGCCTGGACCCGGCCCGAAAACATCGTCTCGAACGGTGCCTATATCTGGACCGAACACCTGCCGCAGGAACGCTCGGTCCGTGAACGTAACGAGATGTATTGGGATAATGAAAACACGATCTTGGACAAAGTCGTGACGCTGGTCATCAACGACGAAAACGTCGCTTTGACCCGCTATCTGGCTGGCGAACTGGACCGCACCGAAGTTCCCGCAGGGCAGTTTCCCCGCATGAGCCAGGAACACCCGGATCAGGCCATCAGCTTCCCGCGCCTGTGTAACTACTATTACACATTCAACCTGACGGAAGACGGTCCCGAAGCGTTCAAGGACCCTAATGTCCGCCAGGCACTGTCACTGGCCGTTGATCGCGAGATCATCACCGAAAAAGTCATGGCTGGCGGCCAGCCGCAGGCTTACACTTTCGCTCCCGAAGCGACCGCTGGATTCACGGTCCCCGAGGTCGAGATGGCCTCGATGACTCAGCCCGAGCGGGATGAACTGGCTAAAGAACTGCTGGCCGGTGCCGGTTACGGCCCCGACAATCCGCTGAGCTTTGAGATGGTCTACAACACCAACGAAGATCACAAGAAAGTCGCCGTGGCGCTGAGCCAGATGTGGAAACAGAAACTGGGCGTGAATGTCGAGCTGGCCAACATGGAATGGAAAGTCTTCCTGGAAGAGCGCGGCAACCAGAACTTCGATCTGGCCCGCGGCGCATGGTGTGGCGACTATAACGAGGCCTCCACTTTCCTGGACCTGCTGCAATCGCAATCGGGCTACAACGACGGCAAGTACAACAACGCCCGCGTTGACGAGCTACTGGCCGAAGCCAAAACCTCGGACGATCCTGCACCTCTGTACACAGAGGTTGAGCGTATCATCGCGCAGGAAACGCCTGTGATCCCGATTTACCACTATGCCGGCGTCTACATGATGGACACCGACGTCGGGAACTGGCCGATCAACAATGTCGAGCAAAACTGGTACTCGAAGAACCTCTACAAACGCGCCGAGTAATCGTCTTTGAACCTCGCCCTGTCCCGGATGCAACCGGGGCAGGGCCAATAAACATGGGGGCATGAAATGCTTGCCTATAGTCTACGGCGACTGCTGGTCGCCATACCGACGATCCTGTTGCTGATCGTCGCCTGTTTCTTTCTTATGCACTTCGCGCCCGGTGGGCCCTTTACCTCGGAACGGCCTCTGCCACCGGCGGTTCTGGCCAATATCGAGGCCCGCTATGGGCTGGATCAACCGCTGTGGAAACAGTTGTGGGATTACCTCTATAACATCGTCGTGCATTTCGATTTCGGCCCGTCCTTCAAGTTCAAGGACCGCGATGTGAACGACATCATCGCACAGGGTTTTCCAATCTCGCTGACCTATGGGTCGCTGTCGTTCCTGGTTGCTACCACCGTTGGTGTGGGCCTGGGGATCGCCGCCGCAATCAAGCACAACAGCTGGATCGACTACTTCGCCGTGGGTCTGGGCATTGCTGCGCAGGCGCTACCGAACTTCATCATGGGCCCGATCCTAATCCTGACTTTCACCCTGTGGCTGGGGCTGCTGCCCGGCGGTGGTTGGAATGGTGGTCAGTGGCAATATCTGATCATGCCGGTCATTGCGTTGGCGACCTCGTACATGGGGTCGATTGCGCGGATCACGCGGTCGTCCATGCTTGAGGTTCTGAACTCGAACTTCATACGCACCGCGCGCGCCAAGGGCCTGCCGACCAGAACCGTGATCTGGCGCCATGCGTTGAAGCCGACCCTTCTGCCTGTTGTGTCCTATCTTGGGCCGGTCTTTGTCTACGTGCTGACCGGTTCTGTCTTTGTCGACATCTATTTCTCGACCGGTGGATTAGGTCAGGCCTATGTCGGCTCGGCCCTGTCGCGGGACTATGCCGTGCTGTTGGGCGTCACGATCCTTTATGGCGCGCTGACCGTTGTCGTGAACTTGCTGACCGACCTGGCCTATGCCTGGTTCGATCCGAAAATCCGGTACTGAGGGGCTGGCAATGCTTGGAAAATCACAAAAAGCCGCTCAGCTGGCCGGAGACGTAACCGACTACACGGTTATTCAGGGACGTTCGCTGTGGCAAGACGCACGGATGCGTTTTGTTCGAAACAAAGCCGCAATGGCCAGCGTCTTCATTCTGACCATGATCGTCCTGTTCACAATCTTTGGCCCATATTTCGCCGTCTGGAGCAACGAGGAGATTGACTGGAACGTTATGGGGGACGTGGCTGGCATGGGCATGCCCTCAATCGAAACCGGGCACTATTTCGGCGTCGACGATCTGGGACGCGACCTTTACAGCCGCGTCATTCAGGCCACTACAACATCGCTGCTGGTCGGGCTTATCGGGGCGGCAACCGCACTGATTGTCGGAACCTGCTACGGTATCGCCGCCGGATATATCGGCGGGCGCACCGACGGTGTCATGATGCGGTTTGTCGACATCCTGCTGGCGATCCCGGCCACATTGATCGTCATCTTGCTGCTGGTCGTGGCGGGGCGGTCGTTCTTCATGTTGTTCATCGCACTTGGCGCGGTGGGCTGGCTAACCATGGCGCGGATCGTTCGAGGGCAAACCCTGACCCTGAAAAACCGCGAGTTCATCGAGGCCGCCCGTGCAGCTGGTGTCAGCGAGTTCACCATCATGTATCGCCATATCCTGCCAAACCTTTTGGGTGTGGTAATCGTCTATGCGTCATTGTTGGTGCCGGAAATGATCCTGATGGAAAGCTTCATCTCGTTCCTTGGATTGGGCATTTCGGAACCCTACACGTCCTTGGGTCGTTTGATTGCCGAAGGCGCAGGAACGATGGCTTACGGGACGCTGTGGCAGTTGATGTACCCGCTGACAATCTATGTCGCCATCATCATCTCGATGTTCTTCATCGGCGATGGTTTGCGTGACGCTCTGGACCCGAAGGATCGCTGATATGAGCCTGTTCTCTGTTAAGGACCTGAGCGTCCAGTTCAATACGCCCGATGGCGTGGTCGAGGCCGTCAAAGGCATCAGTTTCGACATCAATCCGGGCGAATGCCTTGGCATCGTGGGTGAAAGCGGGTCAGGCAAAAGCCAGACCTTCATGGCCGCGATGGGATTGTTACCGCCTGCCGGGCGGGCCATGGGGTCTGCTACTCTTAACGGCAAGGAAATCCTGAACCTGCCTATCAACAAGCTGAACAAGATCCGTGGCGATGATGTCGGCATGATCTTTCAGGACCCACTGACCGCGCTGACACCGCATCTGCGGATCGGTCAGCAAATGCGAGAGGTTCTGCAGGTACATGAAGGGCTGCAAGGGTCCGCAGCTCGGGCTCGCTGTCTGGAATGGCTGGATCGCGTCCGCATCCCCGAGGCAAAACGGCGGCTGGATCAATACCCGCACGAATTGTCGGGCGGTATGCGTCAGCGCGTGATGATTGCAATGTCGATGCTGTGCAATCCCAAGCTGCTGATCGCGGATGAACCGACCACGGCGCTGGACGTCACCGTGCAGGCCGACATTCTCGACCTGATGGTGCGCCTTCAAAAGGACGAAGGCACGGCGATTGCCCTGATCACCCATGACATGGGCGTTGTTGCGCGGATGTGCGATCGCATTCAGGTCATGCGTCTGGGTCAGTTTGTCGAGGCCGGAGACACGCGCGAAATCTTCCGCGCACCGCAGCACGAATACACCCGCACTCTGCTAGAGGCGATGCCGCGGATCGATGCTGGCGATGCGCCGAAGGCTTTGGACAAGGTCGAAGACCCGCTGTTGAAAGTTGATGACGTCAAGGTCCATTTCCCGATCCACGTGCCGGGTGGCATATTTGGACGCAAGGTGCCATTGAAGGCGGTCGATGGCGTCAGTTTTGACATCCGCAAAGGTGAAACACTGGGTGTTGTAGGCGAATCTGGCTGTGGAAAATCCACTCTAGCAAGGGCGGTTCTTCAACTGATCGAGCCTAGCGGTGGCAATGTCAGCTGGCTGGGCCATCCCATTGTCGGGTTAAAACGGGCCGAGCTGAACAAATACCGCAAAGACTTGCAGATCGTGTTTCAGGACCCGCTGGCCAGCCTCGACCCGCGGATGACGATCTCGGCGTCTATCGCGGAACCGCTCAAGACCTACCGCCCCGATCTGACGGATCGGGAACGCAAGGAAATGGTCGCCGACATGATGGAGCGGGTTGGTCTGAAGGCCAACATGATCAACCGTTATCCGCATGAGCTATCCGGCGGGCAAAACCAGCGGGTCGGCATTGCACGGGCGATGATCAATAAACCCAAGTTGATCATCTGTGATGAGGCGGTTTCGGCACTGGATGTGTCCATTCAAGCGCAAATCGTGGAATTGTTGCGTGAACTGCAACAGGAGTTTGGCCTGTCGATGATCTTCATCAGCCACGACCTGTCTGTGGTACGTGCGGTCTCAAACCGGATCATGGTTCTGTATCTTGGCCGAATAGTCGAGCTGGGGGATGGAGAGGTGATCTGTTCTGATCCAATCCACCCTTACACAAAATCCCTGATCTCGGCGGTGCCGATCCCGGACCCGGATGTGGAACGCAGCCGACAGCGGTTGAAGCTGCCTGGTGAACTGCCCTCACCCATGGACCCCAAAGCCGCATTGCGGTTTCTTCCCAGCCGGTTGGCCGCAGGACAGACCGATTATGTGCCGCAGCTGAGCGAGGTGACGCCGGATCATTTCGTGGCCGAACACGACCCGCTGGAAATCATCATGAACGGGGCCTGACCCTGCTGCCCCGAAGCCGTTCACCCGGCTTCGGGGTTTGCATTGGACCCAGTGACTACGGCAACTGTCGGCAAGGCGGATCTATGGCACGCAGATATCCGTTTCTGCTGCAGATAAGGGCAGAAATCCGCAATGTCGCGCAGGGTAAATCCCGATCGTTTTGACTTCTACCGCACCGGGTGGCACCATCCTTTGCAAATGATACGTTGGTTGTTACAGAGCGTTGATTGTTCGGACCACAGCGCCTAAGAGACCCGCGTAGTACGCTAACAGTCAGACATTGTTTTAGTAACTTGAGAGGTCAAATGACACGTAAGGTCACAAAGGCGATCTTCCCCGTCGCAGGGCTTGGTACGCGGTTCCTGCCCGCGACAAAGTCGGTCCCGAAAGAGATCATGACGTTGGTCGACCGCCCGTTGGTACAATACGCCATCGACGAAGCGCGTGCCGCCGGCATCACTGAATTCATTTTCGTGACCTCTCGCGGCAAGTCTGCACTAGAAGACTATTTCGACCACAACTTGGTGCTTGAGCAGGAGCTGAAAGCCAAAGGCAAGGAAGACCTGCTGGAAACGCTGAACGCCACCAATATGGAAAGTGGCGCGATTGCCTATATCCGTCAGCACAAAGCGTTGGGTCTGGGTCACGCGGTTTGGTGCGCCCGTCGCCTGATCGGCGACGAGCCTTTCGCGGTAATGTTGCCCGACGACGTGATTGCCGCCGACAAGCCTTGCCTGCAACAAATGATCGAAGCCTATGAAGAAACTGGTGGCAACATGGTGGCAGCCATGGAGGTTCCCGAAGACAAGACCAGCGCTTACGGTGTGTTGGACGTAGGTGAAAATATCGGAACGGTCGTACGCGCCCGCGGCATGGTCGAAAAACCCAAGCCCGAGGATGCGCCCTCGAATCTGGCCGTTATCGGCCGCTACGTGTTGGGGCCGTCGGTATTGTACAATCTGAACCAATTGAAAAGAGGCAGCGGTGGTGAGATTCAACTGACCGACGCGATCGCCGAAGATATTGGCAATGGTGTGCCGGTCTTTGGGTACAAATTCAACGGACAGCGGTTCGACTGCGGCTCAAAATCAGGGTTCCTGCAGGCCACGGTAGCCTTTGCGCTGGCCCGCCAGGACTTGCGCGAGGATCTGAGCCAGTATCTGCGTGACGTTGTGGCGACGGATCAGGCTGCTCAGTAACAACTTCTGACGACACATCGACCGGGGTTTTCCTCGGCACGGCATTTCCACAAGCCGGGGCGCTCAGCACCCCGGCTTTTTTGATGCTTCTGAAAAGTTAGCAATTGGTTTTTCGGGCGTCCGGCACGGTCAGACGGGGTTCATCCACCAAAAGGCAATGTGGCGCGCAATGCAATTGTCGGACCGACAGCCACAGGAGGACGCCCGTGCCACAAAATTCACCCCGATTGAACCTTCCATTTCTGCAACCCTCACAGGCCCAGAAACACGTCACCCATAACGAGGCGCTGCGACAGCTGGATGTTGTTACCCAGCTGAGCCTGGCCTCGACGAACGCGTCGACTCCACCTGCCGTTCCAGACCAGGGCGAAGTTCACGCATTGGGCAACGCACCAACAGGGGATTGGACGGGTCAGGCCGGAATGTTGGCTACTTGGCTGGACAACGCCTGGTATTTCGCCGCGCCCGGCACAGGCTGGCGCGCATGGGATGAAAGCACCGGTCAAATGAAAGTCTGGGACGGTGGGGCCTGGATCGATCCTCCGGTCGCGACGCAGAATTTGGACGGAGTGGGTCTCGCCACAAGCTACGACAGCACGAACCGCCTGTCGGTAAGATCTCCGGCTACATTGCTCAGCCATGAGGGCGGCGGGCATCAGTTGAAGATCAACAAGGCCAGCGCGGGCGACACCGCGTCAGTGCTGTTTCAATCCAACTGGACCGGCCATGCCGAAATGGGTTTGTCGGGCAATACCAGCTTTGCAATCAAGGTTTCACCCAACGGCAGCACCTGGACCGACGCACTAAGCTTTGACCCCACGACCGGCATTGTAGATGGCGCAGCAATTCAAGCCAGCCCTGATGACACGACACCCGGGCGCCTGATGCGGGCTGACTACGGTTATGGTCCTGGCAACCTGTTAGGGTCCGTTTCCGAAAATGGCGGTGTACCAGACGGAGCTGTGATCGAGCGGGGCTCAACCCCCAATGGCGACTACGTGCGTTTTGCGGATGGAACGCAGATTTGCACCGTCACCCTGCCCGCAACGGGCTGTATAAATGCTGATGGCGCGCTTTTCGCAGGCGACGTGGCGGTTTGGAATTTCCCGATGACTTTTGCAACCGGTTCAACCATTTCGGTCAGTGGCAGCGGAGGGGCCAGCAATCGGTTCATCGGCTTTGAAGCCCCGACCGAAACGCAGGTAGGTTTCAAGATTTTGGCCGCCAATAGCGATGCGACGGCGCTGACACCAACGGCCATTGCCATTGGCCGCTGGTTCTGACGGAACGAACTGCCCGGGTCCCGACCTGGGCAGTTACTTAGCCCGCAACTCCGCCGCTGCCTGATCCAGGAACCAGGCATAGGTTTCGCGAATGCCGTCTTCCAGCCCAACGCGCGCGCGCCAGCCCATGTCGGCCAGACGGGACACATCCATCAGCTTGCGCATGGTGCCGTCCGGTTTGCTTACATCCTGAGTTATCCGCCCAGTGTAGCCGGTTGTTTTGGCCACCAACGCCGCCAGTTCCGCGATCGAAATATCCTCGCCACAGCCCACGTTGATGTGGCTCAGCATCGGTTGGGTGTTCGCCTCATAGACATCGCGCGGCAGGTCGAGCACGAACAGCGATGCCTCGGCCATATCGTCTACATGCAGGAATTCGCGGCGGGGTTTGCCGGTACCCCAGATCACCACTTCGTCCAGACCATCGCGCTGCGCCTCATGAAACCGGCGGATCAGGGCGGGCAGGACATGGCTGTTTTCGGGGTGGAAATTGTCACCCGGCCCATACAGGTTCGTCGGCATGACCGAGCGGTAATCGACACCGTGCTGCCGATTATAGCTCTCACAAAGTTTGATCCCGGCGATCTTGGCAACGGCGTAAGGCTCGTTTGTGGGTTCCAGCACTCCGGTCAGCAAAGCATCCTCGCGCATCGGCTGTGGCACGGCACGCGGATAGATGCACGAACTGCCCAATTGCAGAAGATGTTTCACCCCAGCGGCAAAGGCCTGATGGATCACGTTACATTCGATCATCAGGTTGTCGTAGATAAAATCCGCCGGGTAGGTGTTGTTGGCGTGGATTCCGCCAACCTTGGCAGCGGCAAGGATCACGACATCCGGGCGTTCAGCCTGCATAAAGTCGCGCACGGCAACCTGATCGGTCAGATCTACTTCGGAATGTGTACGCGTGATTAACTCAAGCGCTTCACCGGCTGCCTGACGATCCTGCAAACGGCGCAGAATTGCGCCACCTACCATGCCGCGGTGACCTGCTACGTAAATCTTGCGCATGTCGTGTTCCTCAGCCGTTTTCCAGACTTACCGGCAGTTCGTAACCATGCTCTTTCAACAGCGCATGGCGTTTCGCGGTTTTCAGGTCTTCGACAACCATTTCGGCGCACATTTCCTGCACAGTCAGTTCGGGCTCCCAGCCCAGCTTGGTTTTCGCATTCGACGGATCGCCCAGCAGTGTTTCCACCTCGGCCGGGCGGAAATATTGCGGGTCGATGCGCATGATCACGTCGCCAGGTTTCAAGGCCGGCGCGTTTTCCCCTTCAATCGACGTGACGGTTGCGATTTCATCCACGCCGTCGCCCGAGAATTCCAACGTGATACCCAACTCGGCAGCGGACCATTCGATGAATTGGCGGACCGAATATTGCACGCCGGTAGCAATTACGAAATCTTCGGGATTGTCCTGCTGTAGCATCAACCACTGCATCCGCACGTAGTCTTTCGCGTGGCCCCAATCCCGCAGGCTGTCGATATTGCCCATGTAAAGGCAATCTTCGAGACCTTGCGCGATATTGGCCAGACCGCGGGTGATCTTGCGGGTCACAAAGGTTTCGCCACGGCGCGGGCTTTCGTGGTTAAACAGGATCCCGTTGCAGGCATACATACCATAGGCTTCGCGATAGTTGACGGTGATCCAATAAGAATACAGCTTGGCCACCGCATATGGCGAACGGGGGTGGAACGGGGTCGTCTCACGTTGCGGCGTTTCCTGGACCAGACCATACAGCTCGGACGTGGACGCCTGATAGAAACGCGTTTTTTTCTCCAGCCCCAGAAAACGGATCGCTTCCAGCAGGCGCAGGGTTCCGATGGCGTCTACATCTGCCGTGTATTCCGGAGATTCAAAGCTGACCGCCACATGCGACTGCGCACCCAGGTTGTAAACTTCGTCCGGCTGCACCTCCTGAATGATTCTCGTCAGGTTCGACGTGTCGCTCAGATCGCCGTAATGCAGGTGCAATTTGGGGTTGGGGTCATGAGGATCTTGATAAATGTGGTCGATCCGCTGCGTGTTAAAGGACGACGCCCGGCGCTTAATCCCATGAACTTCATACCCTTTTTCCAGCAGGAATTCGGCCAGATAGGACCCATCCTGCCCGGTAATACCTGTAATCAACGCCTTTTTCGTCATCTTATTTTCCCACGAAATACTGTGTGCATCTTTTCCACCTCAGAAACAGCAAGAACTCGCGGAATGCAACCCAACGCATTAAATCACTGAAAATACTGGCGGCTATTAACCGCCAGCCTGCGTATACGTCACTATTTAACGTCAGGACGTCCCGTAGAGCGGCACATCGCTTTTAGCACCATCCGCCAGCGCTTTGCTCTGATCCCGGCGTACTTGTTCGTACAGAGCCAGCGATTGTTCAGAGAACGCCGCGCTCGGGGGGGCGACATGAACAAAGTTTGACCGTTCGTCCTGACCGCGCACCAACATGGCATAGTCTCGGTCCGCAACCAGTTGCCGGGCGTTAGGGTTGAGATAGCGGATCGCCAGACCAATTCTGCGATCACCGGATCGGTTCGGACCCGAGCCATGAATAGTCAGCCCGTGATGCAGCGACATTTGCCCAGGGGCAAGTTCGATATGGGTTTTGTCTTCGTCTGCGACATCAACGGCGACTTCCTGCCCGCGCGACAACAGGTTGGTGTCGGAATAGGTGTCGTTATGCGGCAGGATTGGGTTTTTATGACTGCCCTGTACGAAATCCATACAACCGCTTTCGACCGTGGCCGGGGACAGCGCGATCCAGGCGGTCACTTGATCCGGTGTCTCACCCATGCCCCAATAGGTCAGATCCTGATGCATGCCCACCGTGTGTTCGGTATGGGCCTCTTTGACGAAAAACTCGGCGGACCAGACCATGATATCCGGCCCCAATACGCCTTCGACCACATCCAATACCCGCGGGTCCTGTGCCACCCTCGCGGCCAAAGGTATGACCAGATGTGCGTTTACACGCTTGTAGGTGTTCAATGGCAAAGGCAGATCTGCAGATAGCCAGTCGGTCTCGAGTTGTTCGAATTCCGCGCGGATTTCGGCAATCTCATCGGGAGAAAAAACCGTCAGAGGGAACAGAAATCCGTCTTCCCAGTATTTCTTGGACTGGTTCACCGTCAAGGCGTGGGGTGAATTAGATGATTGCGGCATGAGGCACCTCTTGAATGCTGGTTCACGCAGGATAGGCCGGAACGCCACAAGGTCAGCGTGCAACCTCTTGCCCGCTAGACTAAGTTCAGCTTAGCCTGTTCTCATGTCGTCCCGTATCCCGTCCCTCAACTGGCTGCGCGTGTTCGAGGCCGCCGCCCGCACCGAAAGCTTTGCCCGCGCGGCCACGCAGTTGAACATGTCAGCTGCAGCCGTCAGCCAGCAGGTGAAAGCGCTGGAAACGCGATTGGGCACGCCGCTGTTTCACCGCCACGCCCATGCCGTAACCCTGACCGAGGCGGGGCGGGCTTATCTGCCGTCGGTTCAACAATCGCTGCTGATGTTGGAAACCGCCACCACGGGGCTGTTCGGTGAAACGCGGGAACAGCGGTTGTTTGTGCAATCCATTCTGCTTTATGCGCACGGCATTCTGGCCGGTGGGCTGCCGGACTTTCACGCGTCGCATCCGCAGATCAGCCTGTCCTTGACCACCGGCAATCTGGTTTCAGATTTCGCCAACCAGTTCACCGATTTGCAGATCGTGTTCGGCAATCCGACGCTCTATGGCGCGGATAGTGATGTGTTGTTGCATGAACGCCTTTATCCCGTAGCCCGGCCAGATATCGCCAATCAGATTCACCACCCCCAAGATCTGTTCCGTTTCCCTTTGATCGAGGTTTCGACTCACCGCGCCAGTTGGCTGCATCTGTTCGAGACCTTACGTCTGCCGACAGGTCAGGCGCGGTTTTTCTTTGCGGATAACTCCCTGATAGCGGCCGAGATAGCGGCCAGCGGCGGTGGCATCGCACTGGCCCGCGCGCCCGCATCAGATCGGATCATGGAAATGTCGGGCCTTGTCCCCTGCCTGCCCGACATTCAAGTGGCAGGTCACGAAACCTACCATCTGGTCTATCCATCCCGCGCAGCCCTGCGGCCACCCGCGCGTGCCTTTCGCGAATGGCTGCTGGATCACAATGCGGCGGTCCAGACCCGGTAACGCCCCTGCCCTGTCACCTCGCGGATCAGGCCGCGCCGGGTGAACCGGTCGATATTGCGCTGTACCGCTGCACGTGACGCTTTTGTCAGTTCCTCGGCCAGTGGGGCCGAAACCATGGGCCAGGCAGTCAGAACGTCGATCAACAAAGGCGGTGTCCGCCCGCTCAGCCCGCTGGTTGCCTCGCGCGCGCGGTGTTCCCAAGCGCTGACCCGATCAAGATGCATCAGCGCGGCTAAGGTTGCCTGCCCTGCCCCTCTGATCCAGGCCGAAAGCTTTTCGTCTACCTCGCCAACCCCGCGCAGCGCCCCGGGACCGGACAGCGCCAAAGGCATGAACGTCGCCCCGCCCCGCCCCATCGTTGCCGCGTGGCGGGCCGCGATAATTGCGGCTTCGGTATCCTGCCCGATCCCCTGAGACAGCGCGCGCCAGGCATGGAACCCCATGGCCGCCTGTGTCACCGGATGCAAGCCTTCGGCATTGCGCATCACTTCGGCCAGATCGGCCACTGCCTCGGGGATGTCTTCGATACCTTGCGCCATGCGATCCAAAAAGGCGGTCAGGCCAATTTCCCATCCATCCGAAGACGGGCCCGGTCCGGAAGTTAAACGCCGTACCGCCCAACCGGCCCGAAACAAAGCCTGAACGTCATCACCGGTTGCACCGATCCGCAGACCGGTCCACAACGCCAGCCGGTCAACACTGATCCGGTCCCCGGTCCACCAGCCCAGATCGGATACATCCATCAGCGCCAGCCGATGCGTCCATCCATCCGGTCCGGCCCGCAACCTCTCATCCAAAGCACCGAAAATTGCCGCTAGGTCGGCCAGTTCAAAAGACAGCTCGGCCTGAGCCGCACGCCAATCGCGCGGATCGAACAGCAAACGGCGATCCATTTTCGGGCCCGGGGGCAAAAAATCCTCGACCGCCTCTTCATCTTCGGGTGGCAGAAACCACAAATCGTCATCTTCGGGCGGGTCCACGTCATAGATACTGGGAGGACCAACCGCATCGGCGTCCTCATCCGGATCAGGCATGACGGGCTTTTTCTTCATACCCATTATATTTCGAGGATTTGCCTCGCTTCACAAGGCGTTTTTGCGCATTACGCGTTTAACCCGCAAAACTTTCAGTAAGAAAATCCAGCTGACCGCTCAGATCGGTCTGATCGTTACTCCCGATCAGCATGTAGCCATATCCGTCCTGCGCCCAGTTGGCTGTGGCCAGACCGCTCAGCACGGCCTGTTGCACATCCTTGTTCGGCGCGCCCTCACCCTGTCGGATGACACAAAAGGCAAAAGGCCGACCTTCCGCATCGGCAAACACCACCTGAACCAACGGCTTGCCCTTAAATGACAGGACCTGCGCGCGTTTCAGCTCCATCCCCGGCAGGGTTTCAAGCTCTTCGCGGTTCAACGACCGACCCAGCTGTGCCTCAGCCTGCGCGAACTGCTTGTCTAAAGCCTGAGAGGAACTGTCCAGCGACGCAATCGTCTCTGGCACATAGAGCGACTGGTAAATCGCTGCCTGTTGAACCCAGCCCAGCGGCTCGGGGCGCGTCGCCCAAAAGGTCGCCGACGCGGCAATGATCGCGACCGAAGCCGCAACGGCAAGCAGACGCAGCCCATCACCGGCTCGCACGACCGGGACCACCGGCTGTGGCAAATCAACCTGGGGCGTTTCCACTGGCACACGTTCGAAAACCGCCTGCACCACAGGTGCGAACGGGTCCAGCGCCATCAGGCGCTGTTCCAATGCGGGATCGGCCTCAACCGCGCTTTCGATCGCGGCGGCTTCAGCCTCATCCAGTTTGCCTTCCAGATACGCCAACAGCGTCTCATCGGAAAACTTCATTTGCCACTCCGTCGAACGGTGTCTGCCGCCTCATGCTGCATCACAGTTTTCAGTTTCTGCCGGGCATTGGACAACCGGCTCATGATAGTTCCTATCGGCACCTCCAGCAACGCAGCAGCTTCGCGGTAGCTATAGCCCTCGACGAACACAAGTACGACCGTCTCCCGCTGCGCCTCTGGCAGCTGCATCACTTGTGTAAACACTTCAGTGGCGAAAATATTCGTTTCTGAATCGTTTCCGGGTGCAATTAAGTCTGCTTCGGGTGTCACGGACAGCGCCTGCGCCTTGCGCACCGAACGCGCCCGCACCTCATTCAACCAGATCGAGCGGCAGATCGTCATCAGCCAGCTATCCAGCCGGTCATGTGACGTGACCTGGTGGTGTCGTTCCAACGCGCGCAGACATGTGGATTGTAGCAGATCGTCGGCCACGTCGGATGCGCCGGACAGTGCCAGCCCAAACCGCCAGACGCGTTTCGAATGCATCTGGATTGCGCCGCGCACGGCCTGTTCCGAACTAATCTCACCACCCATCGAATAAATCGCGACCTGTGTGTGTTTGCTTTCCACGGACCGGGCCCGCGGGGTCAGGACTGACATAACCCGAGGAGGAAAGAAATGAAACTTCTGTTGAAGGCAGTCACGATTGCGTCGGCAATTGTTGCAACCCCGGCGCTGGCGGACGGCTGGACCCTTGTCCCCGAAGGATCGCATCTGGCCTATGGGACCATCAAGAAAGACACAGTGGGCGAGGTCAATTCCTTCACCAACCTCAGCGGTCATGTCAGCCCGGACGGCAAGGCCGAGATTCAGATCGACCTGTTCTCGGTCGAGACCAATATCGACATCCGTAACGAACGGATGATCGAGTACGTGTTTCGCAAAGCAGGTACTGCGGCGCTGACGGCCACGTTTGACATGGCCGAAGTCTCAAGTCTGGGTATTGGCGAAACCACCACCGTCGATACCAAGGCCGTGTTGTCCCTGGCTGGAACGGATGTGGCCTTCGACGCCGAGATGTTTGTGGCCCGCCTTTCTGAGTCCTCGGTGATGGTGTCGACCAACGACATGGTGTTCATCAGCGCCGAAGACGCAGGCGTCAATGCTGGGGTCGACAAACTGATGGAGTTGGCCAGCCTGCCCGGTATCACTCGCACGGTTCCGGTGACGGCCCGGCTGATCTTCAACTTGGATGGCGAACAGGCTGCGGTTGCCCCTGCTGCCCCGGTTGGCGTCGCCGCAGTGGAAGGAGACATCAAGGCGGGTAAGAAAGTGTTCCGCAAATGCAGCGCCTGCCACAAGCTTGAGCAAGACCGCCACACTGTCGGTCCGTCACTGCACGGTGTTATCGGCGCTACAGCCGGTCAGGCGGACGGGTTCCGGTATTCGGCCCAATTGCAAGAGTCGGGCATTGTCTGGACCGCTGACACCCTGACTGCGTTCCTTTCTGACCCGCGCAGAACGATTCCCGGTAACAAGATGCAGTTTCCCGGCCTGAAAAAAGACGAAGATATCACCAACCTGATCGCCTATCTGCAGGCCGAAGCGCAGGGCTGAACCCGAACCCGGCGAAAACCGGGTTCCCTTTGCCCGCTCTGCCACGCTATCCCTTGTCTCAGCCACGATGAGGGAGAAGCAGGGCATGAGCGAAACGGTCAAATTGTCATTGGACGAAATCCGAGACCTCAGCCTTTCTATTTTGACCACATCTGGTTTCGGGCCAGACCATGCCGCAGCGATCGCCGATACGCTAACCACCTGTCAAATCGACGATTGCCAGTCACATGGATTGTTCCGCCTGTTCATGTGCGCTGACACGATAAAAGCGGGGCAGATCGATGGGCATGTAGATCCAATCCTTGAACCGTCGGAAAACGCAGTCGTTCGGGTTGATGCGCAGGGCGGGATGTCCCTGCTGGCGTTCGAAAAAGCGCTGCCGGTTTTGATCGAGAAAACCCGCACCCACGGCATCGCCGCCATGGCGATCAACCGGTGTTTCCATTTCTCGGCACTCTGGCCCGAGGTGGAGCGTCTGTCCGCGGTCGGTCTGGCGGCGATGGCGATGGGCCCAAGCCACGCCTGGGTCGCCCCCGCCGGTGGCACGCGCGGCAGCCTTGGCACCAACCCGCTGGCCTTCAGCTGGCCTCGCCAGAATAAAGACCCGTTTACCTTCGATTTCGCCACCAGCGCCTTTGCCCGGGGAGAGATCGAACTATACCACCGCGCAGGCAAGCCCCTGCCCGAAGGTGTCGCCATCGACAAACACGGCAACCCGACCACCGATCCACAGGCCGCGATGGACGGTGCGATGCTGACCTTTGGCAGCTACAAGGGCTCGGCCCTGTCGATTATGATCGAACTGCTGGCCGGTCCGCTAATCGATGATCTGACCAGTCTGGAAAGCATGGAATTCGCCGATGGCGCCGGCGGCGCACCTTATCACGGGGAAATCCTGCTGGCCTTCGATCCTGCGCAATTCAGCGGCGGTCGAGTCGATGAGAATGACGCGCGGGCCGAGCGATTGTTCGCCGATATCACCGATCAGGGCGCGCGTCTGCCGTCGCAACGGCGCTTTGCCGCGCGGGCCCGCAACACCGAACGTGGCTATGTTGAGGTTGCCAAGACCCTGTACGACGACCTGCAGGCTTTGGCCGAACAGGCGTAGGCACGCTAAAGCCTCTTTCCCTTGGCGGTGTGGCTGGCTAAGAAGTCCCTCCAGACATATTCAGGAGGCCCCCTTGGACCGCATCGCCCGCACCATCGCCACCGAAATCAATGCCCGCCCCGAACAGGTGGGGGCCGCGGTGAAATTGCTGGACGAAGGGGCCACCGTGCCTTTTGTCGCCCGCTACCGCAAAGAGGTGACGGGTGGGCTGGACGACACCCAACTGCGCACCCTGTCTGACCGCCTGACCTATCTGCGCGAACTGGAAGCGCGGCGCGAGACGATCCTGGGCTCGATCAAAGATCAGGGCAAGCTGACCGACGATCTGGTCAAATCCATCGCGCAGGCCGATACCAAGGCGCAGCTGGAAGACATTTACCTGCCCTACAAACCCAAGCGCCGCACCAAGGCGATGATTGCCCGCGAGAATGGGTTGGAACCGCTGGCGGATGCCATTCTGACGGATCGGTCGGCTGACCCAGAAATTCTGGCGCAGGGCTATGTCACCGAAGCAGTGGCAACCGTCAAGGACGCGCTGAACGGCGCGCGTGACATCATCACCGAACGGCTGACCGAAAACGCCGCCCTACTGGGTGAGCTGCGCAATTTCATGCAGCGCGAGGCCCTGCTGACTTCAAAGGTAATTGAAGGCAAGGAACAGGAAGGCGCGAAGTTCAGCGACTATTTCAGCCATTCGGAGCCTTGGGCAAAAGCCCCGTCGCATCGTGCGTTGGCGATGCTGCGGGCCTCGAAAGAGGGGATCGTGACACTGGATATCGCGCCCGATCCCGAAACCGGCGCCGCCCGTGCCGAAGCGATTGTCGCCGCGCAACTTCACACACGTGGAGACGGTCCCGGAGATCTGTGGCTACGTAAAGTGGCGGGTTGGACTTGGCGGGTTAAGTTGTCGTTGTCGATGATGGTCGAGCTGATGGCGGATCTGCGCGGCCGAGCGCAGGATGAAGCAATTGATGTTTTCTCGCGCAATCTTAAAGACTTACTATTTGCTGCACCGGCGGGTGCCAAGGCAACCCTGGGTCTGGACCCCGGCATTCGAACTGGCGTCAAAGCTGCGGTGGTTGATGCCACAGGTAAAGTGGTCGCGACCGATACGCTTTATCCGTTTCAACCCAAGAACGATCTACGCGGCGCGCAGGCCACCATTCTGAACCTGATCGCTGCGCACGAGATTGAACTGATCGCCATCGGCAATGGCACCGCCAGCCGGGAAACCGAGAAGCTTGTGGGTGATACGCTGAAACTGCTGCCAAAAGCTGTTTCGGCCCCGACCAAGGTTGTTGTGTCCGAGGCTGGCGCATCGGTCTATTCCGCCTCAGAACTGGCGGCGCGCGAATTCCCGGATCTTGACGTGTCGTTACGCGGTGCGGTTTCCATCGCTCGTCGGCTGCAGGACCCGCTGGCCGAACTGGTTAAGATCGAACCTAAATCCATTGGGGTCGGCCAATACCAGCATGACGTGGACCAGCACAGGCTGTCGCAATCTTTGGCATCGGTGATCGAAGATGTGGTGAACGCAGTGGGGGTTGATCTGAACACGGCCTCAGCCCCCCTGCTCTCTCATGTCTCGGGGTTGGGGCCAGGCTTGGCCGAAGCAATTGTCATGCATCGCGACATGAATGGCGCATTTCAATCACGTAAAGAGCTGCTGAAGGTCGCCCGCCTTGGCCCGCGCGCTTATGAGCAAAGTGCAGGCTTTTTGCGCATACGCGACGGGTCGGAACCTCTGGACGCCTCTTCAGTTCACCCCGAGGCCTATGACGTGGCCCGCCGGGTTGTTTCGGCCTGCGGGCGCGACATCCGTCAGATCATGGGTCACGACGGAGCGCTAAAGGGGTTACGCGCAGAACAATTCGTCGACGACACCTTCGGCTTGCCGACTGTGCGCGACATCTTTGCCGAGCTGGAAAAGCCTGGCCGAGACCCCCGCCCCAGTTTTGTCACCGCCTCGTTCACCGACGGTGTCGAAGACATCACCGACCTGAAACCGGGCATGGTGTTGGAAGGCACAGTGACAAATGTCGCCGCCTTTGGCGCTTTTGTGGATATCGGGGTGCATCAGGACGGGCTGGTCCATGTCAGCCAATTGGCCGACCGCTTTGTCAAAGACCCGCACGAGGTGGTCAAGACCGGACAGGTCGTCAAGGTCACCGTGGTCGAGGTGGATGTTCCCCGCAAGCGGATTGGCCTAACCATGCGCAAGGATGGCGGAACATCAGCTCGCGAAGATCGGGCCAGTCGAGGACCAAAAAAGAACTCCGGCCTGTCAAAACCCAAAAGATCGCAACGCGCAAAATCTGATAGTAATGCGCATAACAGCGCATTTGCGGATGCGTTGAAATCTGCGATGAAGGACCGTTGATGAAAACGGGCATTCACAGCCTTTGCCTTTGACGCCTAGGCGAAGGCGTCCGGCTCAAGCTCTTCCCAAAATTCAAAGATGGCATTGGCGTTCAGACCAGAACGCCAGCCATGGGCGCGGAAGTGTTCCCGGTCCAGATCATTGTCGAGCCCTGCCACAAACAAGCGTTTGTCCGCATCCCGCTGGGTTGGGTTTCGCCGCGAAACCAGTTCTTCAACGATAGACAGCTTTCGCGACCGCTCGGTACGCTCAGCCACTCGGGCTGCATAAGCCTGATCTTCTAGCGCCTTCTCGACGTCCCGTATGCGCGCGGCCTCGACGGCTTCGGGGCTGGGTTCAGGCAGAGAATCGTTTTCCGGCGGTTGATAGTCGTCGCGCAAGGCGGCGGACAAATATCCAACCGTTGATTTCACATCCCCCTGCCCGCTTACATAATCCAATTTTTGTTGCACATAGTCTTCACCATGTTCCGCAATCCACTGTCGCGCCAACCGGTCGGACACCCCTTGCTTACGGAGCGTCTTGTAAACTTGCAGATTGCGGACGCCATCGCTGTCATCGATTTCGAACATCGCCTTCTGTGGATTACCTTTGATCAGAAACCGGATATCCGTAACCGTGCGGCCCTTTTTTTGAAACTGTGGCTCTATCAGTATGTCCGAACTTTTATTCACCTCAGCCACGGCGGGTTTGATGATCTTGGCGTTGAGGTGTTTGAAGCTGCCGTAATAGTCGCTGCCGTCTACCCCCATGAGTTTGCGGAACACGTCCAGCGCCCACCAGCCCGTAGAACCGGTTCTGACGAACCTATAACAATTCTCATACAGCGCCAGGCCATGCCCAGAGCTAAAGTTCCTTTGGATCTGCACATTGATCAGGGCATAGATTTTCGGATCATAGAGCTTTTGGGCCAGCGCCGGGGAGTAGGCGTATTCACAGACCCCGTTCTTCAGCTTGGCGAAGCTGAGCAATGAGGACACGCCCCACTCTTGTCTGCCCTGCTCATCCAACATATCCCACTCCGCGACGGTCTCGGCCAGCGCTCGCAAACTCGCCCGCAGCGTATCGAAGTCGTTTGAATTATAGCCGACCATCATCGCAAGCGTCCGCGCGTCGATAGTATGTGTCTGTGCTGAGGTCAGTGCGTCATACGCGTTCAACAACAGGACATTCGAGAGCTTACGCTGCAAAAGCGTAAGCTTGCCGCTGATGTGAATCGCGGCGACGTTTTTCTTGACCGTCTCCCGGCGCAATGCACCAGAGAGCTGATCCATATCCAATTGTGTATCCGGCATGATTCTGCCTGGCTGCTCGTTTTGGTATTTCTTGCACAAAAAGTACCCATGGATCAATTCTATTTGGGTACCCAAATACAGGAAAGAGGGAATCCTGTATCTGGGTACCTGACCTGAAAATCCTCGCAGTTATCCACAGAACCGGATCGAGGGTCGCCCATTTAGAGGGTTTTACATGTACTGCGACCCGGCGAAAAACGAAAATTTAGGGTCTAATCTGGTCGAAATTTCAGCGTCCTGCGAATCGGCCCCCTTCTTCCTGAAACTCGGCACTCGGCAACCTGTAGACGGGTACCTTTGATACCGGAATCTGGTCCCTTTCATACCGTAAACAGGTGCTGAAGTGAATTTAAGTTGTTGGCTTTAAACATTATTTTTCTCGTAAAGATTCTAAAACATCTAAAATAAATAAACTTTTTGTTGGCTCTGGTGTTGCCTATTTTACTGGTTTCGTGGCGAAACCAACTCAGAGGGGCTTATTCTGTGGAAAACTCTCACTCTGAGGATAGCGTCATTAGAAAATGTTCGCTATGTTGGGCAATATACGCCGCTAAGGCGAACATTACCCGAGGCATCGACAGTGAATAAATCTAACCAACCTCCTCTGCCGCCCTATTTGAATCTGGATCCAGAGCTAGCAGCGCAAAAGTTGCCTGATCCTATCGGAACTTCTCGATTCGCCAAAGCGGCTACATTCTGCGCAAAAGGGCGCGAAGACCTGGCGCGACGTGGGTATGCTCCGGACGGCGAAAAAAGACTGCGTAGATTTTCCATCTGGGAGATCACCAAATACCTGATCCCGGTTGCACCGGCGCATCTGCGACGGGTGCTCAAAGCCAATCCCGAATTGCCGCAGGGTGAAGGCGAGGCTGGCTCCAAGTGGTTTTCGCTGGAGGAAGTACTGACCCTCCGACAACACTTTGCAGCCGAGGGTGTCAGCACCAAGGAATATCTGCCGTACCGACCAGATGGCCTTCCTGCAAAGGTGGTTGCTGTGGCCAATTTCAAAGGTGGCGTTGGTAAGACATCAACTGCTGCGCATCTGGCAATGTCAGCTGCGCTGGACGGATATAAAGTATTGGTTATAGATCTGGATAGCCAGGGCTCGATGACCTCAATTCTAGGTGGAAGTGTTGCAGATGAATGGCAAACGGTTTTTCCACTTATAGCCAAAGATTACGCGCGTGCCGTACAAGAGGAAAACCGGGTCCGCAATGCGGCTGGGCAGCCTGAAATCCCCCTGGATGAAACGCTGCAAGAAGCGCTCAATACCCTGCCCCGCGATGTTATTCAGAAAACGCATTGGCCCAATATCGACCTGATTGGCGCCCA
Organism: Ruegeria sp. BE10; assembly: GCF_056538905.1. Taxonomy (NCBI): domain Bacteria; kingdom Pseudomonadati; phylum Pseudomonadota; class Alphaproteobacteria; order Rhodobacterales; family Roseobacteraceae; genus Ruegeria; species Ruegeria sp. BE10. Next base: position 3,939 of record NZ_JBQFTX010000007.1, on the reverse strand, counting down.
GTTGAACCTGTATTGGGCCGAGTTTCAGATACCCGTTTGGCGCATGGGTTTGCGCAGTTGGCCGCTTTGGGATGGTTTGACCAACTTTCTGCAGGATGAAGGTGTGTTGAACGATTACGACATTGTTTTCCTCGATACGCCTCCTGCACTTGGGTACCTAACGATCAACGCGCTGGCTGCAGCTGATATTTTGCTTGTGCCGTTGGGGGCCTCGTTTCTTGAATTTGATTCAACAGGCCGGTTCTTTGACATGCTCTACACGACTTTTGCCAGCATCGAGGACGGTGAGAACGCGGCGCAAAGGGCGGCTGGTTTACCCGAGCTCAAGTTTGAATGGGACGTGGTCAGGGCCATAATCACTCGGTTTGATGCCAGCCAGCAAACCGATATGGCAAATGTGATTCAGGCCTATTTCGGGGACTTCATGAATGCATACCGTCAGGACTATACCGCTCTGGTTGGTCAGGCGGGTGAGCAGGTCAACGGTATCTATGAAGCGGATTACAGGGACTTCAATCGCGATACGTATGTACGAGGTCGGGAAACATTCGACCGGACCTATGCCGAATTCAAGCAGGTCTTGATCGGCTGCTGGTGGCGCGACGCTCAGATGGAAGGAAACGCAGATGGCTAAACGCAGAAGACTGACCGCTCCGGACACGTCAGAATTGGAACAGCTTGAGGCTGGTTTCGCGGCGAAACCGTCGATCAGCCCGTTTGAAACTAAGTCATCGACGCCTCCGATTGCACAGGTCGCGGCTGAGGCTGCAACGCTCAACGGCATGGCAGCGGTGACCGATCGCCTTGCTCTGGCGCAGGATCAAGGTGACGCAGCTCGATGGCGCGATGCGCAGGATGCCGGACTGGTGGCGGAAATGCTGTCGCTGGATCAGATTGATGCCGATTTCATTCGTCGCGACCGAATGGTTGAAGATGAAGAAGCCATGGCGGAACTTTTGGAGTCCTTGCGCGTTCACGGGTTGCGCACACCAATTGAGGTCACGCGTGACGGCGAAGGTTATGGGTTGATTTCTGGCTTCCGGCGATTGAATGCCTTCAGGCGCCTGGCCGAGACTGATCCGGGGTTTTCTGAAATCCCAGCCTTTGTCCGAGAGGCTGGTTCGGGGCAGGGCGCCTATGTCTCAATGGTCGAGGAAAACGAACTTAGGGCAAATCTCAGCCCTTATGAACGTGGACGCATTGCGGTTTTGGCCGCAGGACAGGGGGTATTTGCATCAACCGAAGCCGCTGTTGACGTTTTGTTTGCTGCTGCGTCCAAGGCAAAACGATCCAAGGTTCGTAGTTTTGCGGTGGTACACGAAGCACTTGGTGACTTGTTGCAGCACCCGGTCGCCCTGTCCGAAAAAGCAGGGCTGAAACTAGCGGCCGCATTGCGGGAGGGGGCACAACCCCAATTGCGTCAGGCTTTGGCCGAGGTGGGCGAGCTGGACCAAAAATCGGAATGGGCGTTGCTGGAAGCCGCCCTAAAGACGTCACCTGCCCCTGTGAAAGACAAGGCGAGGGGAGGGCGTCCGCAACAGGTTCAGCGCCTGGCTCCGGTGGCGTTGACCGGAGGCAGCGACATTCTGGCCGAAGTGTCCGCAGGCGAATTGCGCCTTCGTATTCGTGGAATGGATATCCCTGCCGAAGACGCGCAGAACATCGTTGAACGATTGGCCGATTACCTGCGTGAGTTTCGCGGCGAAACATAAAGCGGGAAGGTGAGATAGGACCGCATACTAAGACCAGCTATGTGGTGCTCAAAATGACTTATTTTTGCGCACCATTGGGGCCGAGCGTCTAGCGCCTTAGGAAGCTGGGGTTCCACGTATTGTGCCAACGGTTATGAGGATCATGCCGTAATTGTATGAAACGGGAACTTGGTTTTCAGGACGTCAAACGGGACGGGTTCGGAATGGCTGACCGCCGTCCGATCAACTTACCGTCAAGCCGTTCGGCGCTGGGTCTTTCCTGATCCGAAATCCAGCGTGCGAGGGCAACGGCGGCTTTCTCGCCCATTTGAGACACCGGCAAATGCACTGTGGTGATGGCAGGCACTGCGACAGCAGAACTGGGCAGATCGTCGACCCCAACCAGAGAGATATCGTCGGGCACGCGGACATCCTCGGCCTGAAGACCGAACAAAACCCCCAAGGCAACGACATCTGACAGGCACAAAATGGCGTCCGGTTTTTGAGCCTGTCCGCAGATGTGTTTGGCACTTTCCGCGCCGCCGCGATGGCTGATCTCGGTCTCGTAGCAGGTTAGCTCTCCGGCCCAGGGCAGGTCGTGCAGCCCGGAAAGACGTGCGCGTGTTCGGTCATTATCATGCACCGGACCGTGTACAACAGCTATGTGGCGATGCCCAAGGTCGGCAAGATGCTGCAGGGCAAGCTGAGCCACCGCCTCGTTGTCATACCCGATGGTCGGCAGAGGGTTTGTTGCGTCATAAAAGGATGTGATGATCGTCGGCAGCATCGTCCGATCAATCAAGTCGTGCAGTGCGTCGCTGTGGGTGGCACCTGTGATAATCAGACCTTCGGCTCCGATATCAACAAGGCTTTGCGCTTTCTCGGCTTCGATTTCGAGGTCCGAGTTCGTTGTCGCAACGACAAGGGACAATTGGTGTTCGGACAGCTCACGCTCTAGCGCGGCAAGGAACCGGGCAAAGATCGCATTGTCGAGCGTTGGCACCAAAGCTCCGACAAATCGGGTGCGGCCGGAATTGATCGCCCGTGCGGCGGCGCTGGGTACGAATTTCAACGCGTCAATGGCAGCCTGGACTTTCTCAAGCGTGTCTTTCTTCACCACGCCTGGTTCATTGAGAACACGAGACACCGTTGCGACCGATACACCCGCCGCTTTGGCGACGTCTCTGAGATTTGCGCGTTTTTTGGGTTCAAGGCTTCTTGGCTTCACCGTTTTCTGGGTCCGTTTCTGCGGTCGTATAAGAAAGTGTTGACATATGTAACTAGTTTCAGCAACCTTTGTAACTAGTTACATTTTGGCTATCTGGCTGCACCATGCACGGATCATCAGTCTTACATACGTTCGCGAATACGGGGTTTAACGGCCTTGGCCGGCGGTTTCCGGGCTTTCCGAAAATCTCAGATGCGCGTACGCATATCCTGGCCCCGCGCGAGGCGTTGCAACTGAAAATGTCCGCTGGGGATTTGCTGTCGATAGAAGGGGTTGGCCCGGCGCAACTTCTGGATTTGACGGCATTTGACGAAGTTGGGCAACCAATGTTGGCAACCTTGGGGCTTACTGCAAACGGACAGATCGCAGCGGGCGACTTTGATAGTGCCCAATTTTCAGGATGGATTGCTGCACAGGGCGGGGGGGAACCGGTTCCCGGACACAGGTTGGATCAAGTGACCGATCCGGTGATTCTGCGCGCCGACACGTCCGTTACGGTCTGGGTGATCCGTCCCATTGTGCGTTCGGGGTTGATCGAAGGTGCAGGGGCCGGATGCGTTACGGTTCAACACAAATCATCCGCTGCGCAAGACCCGCACCTGCCACCTTTGCTGGGTGATACACGGGATGAATTCACCGTACCGCGGGGCAGGGCAGTTGCCTATGAACTGAAGGCAGGAGAATTTGTTCAGATCATCGACGTCGAAGGCCAGCAGTGTTCAGATTTCATGGCGCTGCGCGCTGATGGGTTGGATTGTGGTGACGAATGGATGATCGACTCGACCGCCACCCGCTCGATGGTGCGTCGTGCATTCCCGGGGCCCGGGTTGCTGGACAAGTTTTTTGATCGCGAGATGCGTCCGCTGTTGAATGTCATACAGGATACCTGCGGGCGGCATGACACTTTCGGTCTGGCTTGCACCGCACGCGGGTATGAGGAGCGGGGGTTTCCCGGTCATCTGAATTGTTCCGACAACATGTCGAATGCCTTGGCCCCGTATGGCGTCGCACGGCGTGCGG